>JAFRQD010000061.1 GCA_017428785.1 Bacteroidaceae bacterium | reverse complement strand
TCAAACTCTTCATCGTCAAATATCTTTGCATTTACCATTTAAACATTTACCATTTACCATTTGATAGTAATGGAAACGAATAAACGCAAACACTTGTCTGATTGTAAAGAGTCGGAACCTGTACTTCTTTTCTTTATCCTTGTCGGATATTGACGGTTCGCTTTTCTTCTTGTACTACAATTTCTGTCTATGTAAATTTCTCAAAGATCGTTCTCCGCGAGCGGAGCGCATCAAAACCCTACCCGTCCCTGAGGAACGGATAAGCCTCATTTGCGGTTGCAAAGGTACGGCAATTATTGAAACTGACAAAACATTTCGAGTTTTTTTTCTCTTTCCGCTTATTTTTTCTTCATTATACATTATATATAATAATGCGCGCGCGAGGGTATTTCCTTGTGAAAAAGCGCAAGACTCGATATCAGGGGAGGTAAACGGGGAGGTCTCGAGCGCTCTTCTGAAACCCCTTTAGGGGGGACAAAAAACGCCGCCTGCGGGGATTGCAATCGCCGCACGCGGGGTTGGTCATCGCCGCACGCGGAATTTGCCATCGCCGCAGGCGGCGTTTGGGGGTGTTGCTGCCGGCGTTATAACACGCAGAGTAACAGGATGATAAGTTGAGCCGTCAGGATGCGGAGGAACATGGTGAGGGGATAGACTGTGCTGTAAGCGACGGCTGGTGCATCGTTACCCGCTGTCTGGTTGGCAAAGGCGAGTGCTGGCGGGTCGGTGGTGCTGCCGGCTATCATTCCCATCAGGGTGAAATAGTTTATCTTGTAGCAGAGACGTGCCACGATTCCTACGATGAGGATGGGCAGGACGGTGATGAGGAAGCCGCACCAGACATAGGTCAGGCCGTCGCCTTCGACAACGGTATTGACGAAGCTTGCTCCTGCCTTGATGCCCACACTGGCGAGGAAGAGGGCGAGGCCTATCTCTCGGAGCATGAGGTTGGCGCTGGTGGTGGTATAGGCTACGAGTTTTGCCTTGTAGCCAAAGCGTCCTATGAGGATGGCGACGATGAGGGGTCCGCCTGCCAGGCCGAGCTTGACGGGTGTGGGTACGCCGGGGATGGCGAAAGGAATGGCTCCGAAGATGATGCCGACGAAGATGCCGATGAAGATGGCTGCAAGGTTGGGATGATTGAGGCTCTTGACGCTGTTTCCCATCTTGTGTGCCACGCGGTCGACGGCATCCTCAGGCCCGACTACGACGATGCGGTCGCCCAGCTGCATCCTGAGGTTGCGCTCGGCAAAGAGGTCCATGTCGCCTCGGCGAATACGCGTCACGTTGACGCCATATACGGAGCTGAAGTGCATCTGTCCGAAGGTCTTTCCGTTCATGGAAGGCTGTGTGACGAGGATGTTCTTGCTGACCATCGGGACATCCTGTTCTTGCCATTCGACGGTCTCTTCCGGTCCGATGAAGACACGTATTGCCTCAGCGTCGTCCTGTGCACAGGTGATGAACATCTTGTCGCCCTCGGCAATGACGGTGTCTCTGTTGGGTATGCTGACGTGGCCATTCTGCAAGATACGACTGCAGACGAAATCGCGTCCGAGGAACTGCCGTACCTGCAATATCGTGCGGCCTGCGAGGTAGGCGTTCTTCACGACAAGCGTCATGCGATGCGGAGTGGCATGGGGATTGGCTGCCTGCTCTTCCTCTATCTGCTTCTGCTCGTCCTTCAATCGGATGCGGCAAAGGAAACGGATGGCAAGTGTGGCTCCTATTATGCCCAGGACGCCAAGCGGATAGGCACAGGCATAACCGTTGGCGATGGCTGGGGCGTTCGCTCCGAACACCTGATAGCTGGCCTCGGTAGCCGCACCAAGTCCGGGCGTATTGGTGATGGCTCCGCAAAGCACACCCACCATCATGGCAAGATTGCCGGAGTTGGCCGCAGAAGAGGCTCCGCTCTCATAGAAGACGAGGAAGTAAAGGGCTATACAACAGAGGACATTGAGCGCGACAATGCTCATTGCCATAACATTCAACTGCACTCCTCCCTTCTTGAAACTCTCGAAGAAGCCCGGACCGACTTGCAGGCCTATACAATATACAAAAAGGATAAGGCCGAAGTCCTGGATGAAGTTCAAAACGCCGCCTGTACCTGTAAAGCCAAAGTGTCCGGCCAAGATGCCTGCAAAGAGCACAAAGGTGACTCCGAGGGAGATGCCGCCAAACTTGATGCGTCCAAGCCCGATGCCTACTGAGATGACCATAGCATAGAGCAAAACGATGTGGGCTACGCTATCAGTCGAAAAGAAGAGGGGTTGCAACCAGTCCATTATGAAATATGTGATTCGACAATTTACTTTTTACGATTTGTCACTTCATTCGCGGCACAAAGGTACGAAATAATGTCGTTCGTTGCAACGCAGAGAAGTCAAAACTTGCTTTTAAGCAAAAGAATTGTGCGATTTACGGATAAAAGTTTTGTCGTTTGCATAATAATGCGTACCTTTGTACGCTTTTAAGTGTAAAGACCACAAACAACATATTTTATTTAACAACTTATGGCAGATAGTAAAGAAAAACTCTTTTCTGATTTTACTGCGCCCAGTCGTCAGGAATGGCGGGATAAGATTGAGGTTGACCTCAAAGGCGCGGACTATCAGAAGAAAATGGTGTGGAGAACCAATGAAGGCTTCAGCATGGAGCCCTTCTACCTGAAGGAGGATGTGGATAAGCTGCCGCTTGTCAATGCGCTCCCCGGCGAGTTCCCCTATGTTCGCGGCAACAAGGCCGCAGACAATGAATGGTATGTCCGTCAGGACATCAAGTGTGAATGCCCCAAGGAGGCCAATGCCAAGGCACTCGACATCCTGAACAAGGGTGTGACGAGCCTCGGTTTCTGCATTCCCTCGGAGAAGGTAAGCGCAGAGTACATCGAGACTTTGCTGGAAGGCATCTATATGGATTGCGTCGAGCTGAACTTCTGCACTTGCCAATGCAAGGCGCTCGAGCTCGCTCAAATCCTCGTGGCTTACTTCGAAAAGAAGGGCGCCGACGCACAAAAGGTTGAGGGCAGCCTCAGCTTCGACCCATTGGAGAAGATGCTCATGAAGGGCAAGGACACCACCGAAGCCCTGAAGAACGCAAAGGCCCTCGTCGAGACCTTCGCCGCCTATCCCAAGTTCCGCCCCATCGCTGTGAATGCCTACAAGCTCACCAATGCAGGCGCTTACAGCTACCAAGACCTCGGCTATGCCCTCGCATGGGGCAACGAGTACCTGGCAGAGCTGACCGAGGCAGGCGTGGCTCCCGAGCTCGCAGCACAGAGCATCAAGTTCAACCTCGGCATCAACGGCGTCTACTTCATGGAGATAGCCAAACTGCGTGCCGCACGCATGCTTTGGGCACAGATCGTCAGCCAGTACACCGCTTGCAAGGAGAGCGCCAAGATGCATGTATGCGCCTTCACGACGACCTACAACCAGACGCTCTTCGACAGCTATGTCAACATGCTCCGCTCGCAGACAGAGACCATGTCGGCAGCCCTTGGAGGTGTGGAGAGCATCGTCGTAACACCCTTCGACGAGCCCTACGAAGTGCCGACAGAGTTCGCAGAGCGCATCGCCCGCAACCAGCAGCTGCTGCTCAAGGACGAGTGCCACTTCGACCGTATGGTGGATGTTGCCGGCGGCTCTTACTTCATCGAAGAGCTGACCTCGGCTTTGGCAACTCAGGCTTGGAAGCTCTTCCTCGCAGTTGAGGAAGAAGGCGGCTTCCTGGCAGCAGCAAAAGCAGGCTCTGTTCAGAACACCATCAACGAGACAAACAAGACGCGCCACGCCAATGCCGACAAGCGCAAAGAGTTCCTGCTCGGCACCAACCAGTTCCCCAACTTCACAGAGAAGAGCGAAGGCAAGGAGCCCCGTCCTGTATGTTGCGTTGCCAACGCAACAGACGGAACCTGTGGCTGCGAGAGCACCATCCCGGCCATCAAGACCTCCCGTCTTGCCAGCGACTTCGAGGCGCTTCGCCTCACGACAGAGAAGGCAAAGAAGGTGCCCGTAGCATTCATGCTGACCATCGGCAACCTCGCCATGCGTCAGGCTCGCGCTCAGTTCAGCTGCAACTTCTTGGCCGCTGCAGGCTATCAAGTCATAGACAACCTCGGCTTCAAGACCGTAGAGGAAGGCGTTGACGCAGCCCTTGCCGCTGGCGCTGACATCGTTGTCATCTGCTCAAGCGACGACGAGTATGCAGAGTACGCCATCCCTGCCTTCAAGTATCTGAACGGCCGCGCCCTCTACGTTGTGGCAGGCGCACCGGCTTGCACGGAAGACCTCAAGGCAGCAGGCATCGAGAACTTTATCCACGTAAGGTCTAACCAGCTTGAGACTCTGAAGGAGTACAACGCTAAACTCGGAATCTGATTATGGCACGCAAACAATTCAACAACATAGACATCTTTGCAGGCATCGAGGCCAAGAACGGCCAGGCCTGGCAAAAGGAGAATGGTATCACTGCCAACTGGAAGACAGCCGAGCAGATTGACATTCAACCCGTTTACACGAAGGAAGACCTCGAGGGCATGGAGCACTTGAACTTCGCTGCAGGCATTCCTCCCTTCCTCCGCGGCCCGTACAGCATGATGTATCCCTTCCGCCCGTGGACCATTCGTCA
The DNA here is from genome assembly GCA_017428785.1 of Bacteroidaceae bacterium. Taxonomy (GTDB): domain Bacteria; phylum Bacteroidota; class Bacteroidia; order Bacteroidales; family Bacteroidaceae; genus Physcousia. The sequence continues at coordinate 92,683 of JAFRQD010000061.1, read as the reverse complement.
GTACGCTGGCTTCTCTACGGCAGAGGAGAGTAATGCATTCTATCGCCGCAACCTCGCTTCCGGCCAGAAAGGTCTGTCCGTAGCGTTCGACCTTCCCACACACCGCGGCTACGACCCTGACAACCAGCGCGTTGTAGGCGACGTAGGTAAGGCAGGTGTGAGCATCTGCTCTCTGGAGAACATGAAGGTCCTCTTCGACGGCATCCCCTTGAACAAGATGTCCGTCTCGATGACGATGAACGGCGCCGTGCTGCCCATCCTGGCCTTCTACATCAATGCAGGCCTGGAGCAAGGTGCACAGCTCGAGGAGATGGCAGGCACCATACAGAATGACATCCTCAAGGAGTTCATGGTGCGCAACACATACATCTACCCGCCAGCATTCTCCATGAAGATTATAGCCGACATCTTTGAGTACACCTCTCAGAAGATGCCGAAATTCAACAGCATTTCCATCTCGGGCTATCACATGCAGGAAGCAGGTGCAACGGCCGACATCGAGCTGGCTTACACGCTGGCCGACGGTATGGACTACCTGCGTGCAGGTATCAACGCAGGCATCGAGGTAGATGCCTTCGCACCTCGCCTCTCGTTCTTCTGGGCCATCGGCGTGAACCATTTCATGGAGATAGCCAAGATGCGTGCAGGCCGCCTGTTGTGGGCCAAGATTGTAAAGAGCTTCGGTGCGAAGAACCCGAAGTCGATGGCATTGCGTACCCACTCTCAGACGTCCGGTTGGTCGCTGACAGAGCAAGATCCCTTCAACAATGTGGGCCGTACCTGCATCGAGGCTATGGCTGCCGTGCTTGGCCACACCCAGAGCCTCCATACGAACGCCCTCGACGAGGCCATCGCTCTGCCCACAGACTTCAGCGCTCGTATCGCACGTAACACGCAGATCTACATCCAGAACGAGACGCAAGTGTGCAAGCACATCGACCCGTGGGCCGGCTCTTACTATGTGGAGAAGCTCACCTACGAGCTGTATCACAAGGCATGGGAGCACATCCAGGAGATTGAGAAGCTGGGCGGCATGGCGAAGGCCATCGAGACCGGCCTGCCGAAGATGCGCATTGAGGAGGCTTCGGCACGCACTCAGGCCCGCATCGACAGCGGCGTTCAGACCATTGTCGGCGTGAACAAGTACCGCCTCGAGCACGAGGATCCCATCGACATCCTCGAGATTGACAACACCGCAGTGCGTCTGCAGCAGGAAGAGTCCCTGAAGCAGCTCAAGGCAAAGCGCGACGAGGCTCAGGTCAAGAAGGACCTGGAGGCCATCACTGAGTGCGTCCGCGAGTTCAACGAGGGCAAGAAGAGCAAGGACAACCTGCTCGACCTGGCCGTCCGTGCCGCTGGCCACAGGGCCACTTTGGGTGAGATAAGTGATGCCTGCGAAGCCATCGTGGGCCGTTACAAAGCAGTAATCAGAACTATTTCAGGCGTGTATAGAAGTGAAAGCAAGAACGACAAGCTCTTCGACAAGGCTTGCGAAATGACCGACGAATTCGCCAAGAAGAACGGTCGCCGTCCCCGCATCATGGTTGCCAAGATGGGTCAGGACGGCCACGACCGCGGCGCGAAGGTTGTCGCTACAGGTTATGCCGACTGCGGCTTCGACGTGGATATGGGTCCCCTGTTCCAGACACCGGCCGAGGCAGCTCGTCAGGCAGTGGAGAACGACGTAGATATCGTAGGAGCCAGCTCTCTGGCAGCAGGTCACAAGACCCTCATTCCTCAGCTCATCGAAGAGCTGAAGAAGCTGGGCCGCGAGGACATCATGGTCACCGCCGGCGGCGTCATCCCTGCTCAGGACTACGACTTCCTCTACAAGGCAGGTGTGGCATGCATCTTCGGTCCGGGCACTCCTGTCCCCTACTCTGCCGTTGAAATGATGAAAATTCTGATGGGAGAAGAATAGCCCCAAAAAGAGGTTTCAAACGCCGCGTGCGGGGATTGCAATCGCCGCACGCGGAAATGACCAACGCCGCACGCGGAAATTGCAATCCCCGCGTGCGGCGTTTTTCGTCCTCGCCTGCAGGGAAAAAATCCGCCGCAAGCGACATATGTAAGCTCCTTATTTAGAGACGATTGTCTCTTGGGAAGACGACTTTGGGTTTGAAGGTGCGAGCCTCTTCGAAATCCATAAGGGCATAAGAAATGATGATAATGGTGTCGCCCACAAGCACCTTGCGTGCCGCAGCACCATTCAGGCAGATACAGCCCGAGCCGCGTTCGCCGCGAATGACATACGTCTCGAAACGCTCGCCATTGTTATTGTCCATAACCTGCACCTTTTCGCCGGCGATGAGTCCCGCAGCATCCATCAGATCCTCATCGATAGTGATGCTGCCCATGTAGTTGAGGTTTGCCTCGGTAACGGTGACGCAGTGCAACTTTGATTTCAGAATTTCGATCATCATAATCGCCTCTCTCTAACTCCCCAAAAGGGGAGAACATTCTTCGAATTTAGTATATAAAACTTTTATGTCCCAGCCCGAGTCCCGTCCCACAGGGGGGAAGGAAGAGGGAAAGGTCCTTTACTTATATCTGATATGGTCTATCAGTCGGATTGGCTTCGGTCCGCAGAAGACAGTGATGCACCCCACAATGCTCGGCGCATCGCTCCATGAGGAGACGTCGGCCAGGCTGTCGCCATCCACGATGCTGAAGTACTGCACTTTGAGGCCCGGGATGCTGTTGACTCTATCCACGACATAGTCGCGCGTCTGCTGCACCGTAAGGCCAAGCGAACGGCTCTCGTTCATGACGCGGAAGATGTTGGCGGCCGTGATTCTCTCCTCGTCGGAAAGAAGTGCATTGCGACTGCTCAAAGCAAGCCCGTCGCTCTGGCGGACAACAGGGCAAGGCACAATCTCGAGCTTGAAGCCAAGGTCGTCCACCATTCGCCGGATGACGGCAATCTGCTGATAGTCTTTCTCGCCGAAATAGGCACGGTCGGGCTCGACATACATGAAGAGCTTGCTCACAATCTGGCATACGCCGTTGAAGTGGCCGGGACGCATCGCCCCCTCCATCACACTGTCGGTGGGAGGATAACTGAACTGCCTTGTATCCGGCTCGGGGTATATTTCCTTCACACTCGGAGCAAAGGCAATGTCAGCCTTGCAAGCCTCAAGCAGCCGGCAATCAGCGTCGAGCGTACGAGGATAGCGCTCCAAGTCTTTAGGGTCATTGAACTGTGTGGGATTGAGGAAGATGCTGACAACCGTAATGTCGTTCTCCTCAACACTCCTGCGAACAAGCGAGGCATGTCCTTCGTGCAAGGCACCCATGGTCGGCACAAGGCCGATGGTACGCCCCTCCTCACGATACTTAGCCAAACACTCGCGGAGCTGATTGATAGTGTTTATTACCTTCATGCCATAGACATTAAATCATGCAAAGTAACATAGTTTTTATGAATTGTGAAAGCTTTTGCCTCATTTTTATTCTAAAAAGTGTGAAAAGACGCAGAATTTCATTGTCATGTGCGCAAATAATCGTATCTTTGCACTGGTACTATAGTCTAAAAAAGATGACCAAAGCCAAGAAGATACTCTTCGTCACACAAGAGATGCTGCCTTTTGTGCCAGAGACCGACATGGCTCAGATGGGCAGATACCTGCCTCAAGCAGTTCAGGAAAAGAGTCGGGAAATACGCTCCTTCATGCCCAAATGGGGCACCATCAACGAGCGTCGCAACCAATTGCACGAAGTCATCAGGCTGAGCGGTATCAACATCGTAGTCGATGACACAGACCACCCGCTTGTCATCAAAGTGGCAAGCATTCCGGCAGCCCGAATGCAGATCTACTTCATCGACAACGACGACTTCTTCATGCGCCGCAGCATGGCGGTAGATGCAGAAGGCAAGGAATATGAGGACAACGCCGAACGCGCAGCCTTCTATGCCCGTGGCGTGCTGGAGACCATCAAGAAGCTGAAGTGGTCGCCCGACATCATACATTGTCTGGGCTGGATGAGCAGCTTCCTGCCGCTCTACATCAAGACGGCCTATGCCGAGGAGCCATCCTTCCGCGACTGCAAGGTCATCTTCACTCCCTCAACACAGATACTCACCTCTCCCATCCCGGCAAACATGGACGGCATCATCGCCTTCCGGAATGCCACCATCTCCGCCACCAGAGGACTGGGCGAGAAGAAGCTCGTGCCCATGCTCAACAAGCTGGGCACTAAATTTGCCGACGGCATCGGCTTACTTGCAGAAAACGAAGAACTCTCGAACTACGCAGCAGGACTCGGCAAACCCTGTTTGCAACCCGTCAGCGTTGAAGAATACGGCATCTACTACCCAGCCTTCTACGATGATATATGGAACATCGGCCGTGTGGAAGAAGATGAAGCGAACTAACCGGCCACATTCCCTTAACGCATATCAAAGATACATGAAACATACCTCTCGGGCATGGTCCGCCATCATTCTGACCATAGCCTTCCTCCTTATAAGCTGCGACGAAAACACAGGCTCCTTGGGCGTCTTCCCCGAGCAGGATGCCATCATCTCCTCAACGGCATCCTTCAATGTCCTCTCAAACGACCTGCTCAATGCCGTCGTGCCAGCCAACAGCACCACCTGCTACCTGGGCAAAGTCATCGACCCCGAGACAGACGAAGCCATCACCGCCACCTTCGCCGCACAGTTCCATTCCTTCGAAGGCTACACGTTCCCTGCAAAGGAAAACATCATCCGCACTGACGACGGCTTCCTCTGCGACTCCGTCGACATACGCCTCTTCATCAAAAGCACCTTCGGCGACAAGAACAACCCCATGAAGGCTGAGATATTGCCTCTCAGCATGAACGAAGACAAACTGCTCAAAGAAACGACAACCCTCTACACCAACACCGATCTGCAGCAATTCGTGGACGAAGGGCAAGAACCCATCGCCACAAAAGTCTTCACCGCCACCGACTACATCCTGAGCGATGCAGAACGAGCCAGGAAAGGCTATTCAAGCAATGTGCGCATAGTGCTCCCCAGAGAATACGGCGAGAGCATCATGGAAACGTTCTACAGCAACCCCAACGCCTTCCGCGACTCTTATTCCTTCATCCGTAAGGTATGCGCAGGCTTCCTGTTCCGCACAGTGGGCGGCACAGGCACGATGCTCAACCTTGAGGTCACCACGATGAACCTTAGCTTCCGCTATAAAAGCGAAGCCTACCCCGACTCCATTATGTCCGCAACTTGCCGCTTCGCTGCCACACCGGAAGTCATACAATGCACGCAGTTCGAGAGCAGCAACCTCGACAAGCTCATAGGCAACGAGAGCTACACGATGCTCAAGACGCCGGCCGGCATCTGCACGGAGCTCATCCTGCCCGTCAACGAAATCTACAAGGGACACGAGAACGACAGCATCAGCCGTGCATCCTTAACGCTTCTCCGAGTTAACAACCAAGACGAAGATGCACAGGATGACGACTATGCCTTTAACCTGCCCAACAACCTGCTGCTCGTCCGCAAACACAACCTGAACAAGTTCTTCGAACAGCATCAGGTGAGTGACTCACAACAGTCCTTTACCACCTATTTCCTCAGCACCTACAATTGCTATCGCTTCGACAATATCAGCCGGCTCCTTTCTTATTGTTATAACGAGAAGGTCGCAGGCATGAAAGCACTCAACATGACAGAAGAAGCCTGGGAAGCAGCCCATCCCGACTGGAATCATGTGGTAATTGTACCTGTCACCGTTGCTACTACCACCGACAGCTACAGCAATGTCTCGCAGGTTTCGGTCAACCAAGACCTGAGTCTGTGCAGCACCAAGCTAGTGCGCGGCACAGAAGCTAACCCGATCAAGATGCAAGTCATCTATAGTCACTTTGTAGGCAAATAAGCACACTTTTGCAACTTCATTAACTCTCAAAACACTATTATCTACTATTATCTATGAAACATTTCATGCTCATTGCAGCCATATTCATCAGCATGGCTGTAGTCATTCCCACATCTGCCCTTGCAGGCAAGAAAAGAGATGCTCGTGTGGCATACGTCCTGAAGAACCTCAGACTCAAGTCCGACGTGCAGGAGAAGTTCAAGCCCCTGCTCGATGCTTATCTCAAGGAACTCTCCGACCTGAAAGACCCTTACAAGAAGCTGAAAGACGACCTGCAGGACGCCATCGATGCAAACAAGCTTACTGCAGCACAGTGCGACCAGCTCTTTGAGGCAAAGCAGAAGCAAGAAGACAAGGAGCCCGCCCTGAACCGCAAATGGTACGCAAAGTTCAAGACAGTACTCACGGCTCAGCAGGCATACAAGGCAATGAAACTCAGCGACGACAAACTGGAATAAAAGCTATGGCAACGACAGACGACAAGAAGGTCATCTTCTCGATGGTCGGCGTAAGCAAGGTCATCCAGCAGAACCAAAAGCAAGTCCTCAAGAACATCTACCTCTCCTTCTTCTACGGCGCCAAGATAGGCATCGTGGGCATGAACGGCGCAGGTAAGTCCACGCTCATGAAGATAATTGCTGGCATTGAGCAGCAATATCAAGGCAATGTGGTGTGGAGCCCGGGCTACAGCGTAGGCTATCTCGAGCAGGAGCCCAAGCTTGATGACGACAAGACGGTCATCGAGGTGGTGAAGGAAGGCGTGCAGCACATCGTGGATGCCTTGCAGGAATACGAAGAGATAAACCAGAAGTTCGGTCTGCCCGAGTACTACGAGGACGAGGACAAGATGAATCAGCTCTTTGCCCGTCAAGGCGAGTTGCAGGACATCATCGACAGCACCGACGCCTGGAACCTCGACAGCAAGCTGGAGCGTGCCATGGACGCGCTTCGCTGCCCGCCTGCCGACCAGCCGATAAAGACCTTGAGTGGCGGCGAACGTCGTCGCGTAGCACTCTGCCGCCTGCTCCTGCAGAAGCCCGACGTGCTGTTGCTCGATGAGCCCACCAACCACTTGGACGCCGAGAGCATCGACTGGCTCGAACAGCACCTCACGCAGTACGAGGGCACGGTCATCGCCGTGACGCACGACCGCTACTTCCTCGACGATGTGGCAGGCTGGATTCTGGAGCTCGACCGCGGCGAAGGCATTCCCTGGCAAGGCAACTATTCCTCCTGGCTCGAGCAGAAGACAAAACGCATGGAGCAGGAGGAGAAGGTGGCAAGCAAGCGCCGCAAGACGCTGGAACGCGAGTTGGAATGGGTTCGCATGTCGCCCAAGGCTCGCCAAGCAAAAGGCAAGGCAAGGCTGAACAGCTACGACAAGCTCCTCAATGAAGAGCAGAAGGAGCGCGAGGAGAAGCTCGAGATATTCATCCCCAACGGCCCGCGCCTGGGCAACAAAGTCATCGAGGCACACGGCGTCTGCAAGTCTTTCGGCGAAAAGCAGCTCATCAAGGATCTCGACTTCATGCTGCCGCCGGGCGGCATCGTGGGCGTCATCGGACCGAACGGAGCTGGCAAGACGACGCTCTTCCGCATGATAATGGGACTGGAGAAGCCCGACGCAGGCACCTTCGAGGTAGGCGAGACCGTCAAGATATCCTATGTGGACCAGAGCCACGCGGACATCAAGCCTGAGCTCTCCGTCTATCAGGTCATCAGCCAGGGCAACGAGCTGATGCGTTTGGGCGGACGCGACATCAACTGCCGCGCTTACCTGAGCCGCTTCAACTTCAGCGGCGCGGACCAGGAGAAGAAGTGCGGCGTGCTGTCGGGCGGTGAGCGCAACCGTCTGCACCTCGCCATGGCCTTGAAGCAGGAGGGCAATGTGCTGTTGCTCGACGAGCCGACGAACGACATCGACGTCAACACCCTGCGTGCCCTTGAGGAAGGCCTCGAGAACTTCGCCGGCTGTGCTGTCGTCATCAGCCACGACCGCTGGTTCCTCGACCGCATCTGCACGCACATCCTTGCCTACGAGGGCGACGGCAACGTCTTCTACTTCGAAGGCAGCTACACAGACTACGAGGCCAACAAGCTCAAGCGCCTCGGACTGGAGGAACCAAAGAGGATAAGGTATAGGAAACTGATGGAATAAATAGAAGACCCTCTCCCGGGGGAGAGGGTCTGAAGATGAATATGATAGAGATTAAGGATAAGGAATACGGCGGCGAGCGTCCGCTTTATAAACTTCACGATGCGCGACTGGAGCGTGTGACGATACACCTCGGGGAGTCGAGCATCAAAGAAAGCGGCAACATCGAAGCCTACGATTGCACCTTCCAGGGCAAGTATGTCTTTTGGGAGTGCCGCAAGTTCCTTGCCCAAGACTGCCACTTTGAGACATCGGCACGCTCTTCCCTCTGGTACAGCGAGAACGGCAAGCTCGTCCGTTGCCTCGTGGATGCCCCGAAGATGTTCCGAAGGATGCAGGGCATAGAGCTGCAGGACTGCCATTTCACTGATGGGCAGGAGATGCTCTGGGACTGCGACCGACTCAGCATAAAGGACTGCCTGATAGAGAATGCCGACTACCTCTGTATGCGTACCGACAACATCCGCATCGACAACCTGCACCTCGAGGGCAACTATGCCTTCCAGTACAGCAAGAATGTAGAGATAAAGAACTCGCTCCTGAACAGCAAGGACGCGCTTTGGGACACAGAGAATGTCACCATAACCGACTGCGAGATCAACGGCGAGTACCTTGGCTGGTACAGCCGTGGCCTGACGCTCATCCGCTGCCACATCACAGGCGAACAGCCTTTGTGCTACTGCGAGAACCTGACTTTGGTGGACTGCACCTTCGGGGCCGATGCCAATCTCATGCTCGAGTACAGCACCGTCCGTGCCACCATCAAGGGCGACGTCCACAGCATCAAGAACCCGACCAGCGGCAGCATCAGCGTTGAGGGACACATCGGAGAGCTCATCATCGACGAGAACCAGAAGGCACCGGCCGACTGCACTATCAAAGATTCTGCTGTTGGAAGTTAAAAGAGGAAGTTAAAAATGGAAGTTAATTCGCTACGCTCATGGAAGTTAAAAAGGACAATACCAAACTCACATTCAGCTTCCATCTCTATCGTCCAGCACGAAGTGCTTAACTTCCAGCCTGCTTGCAGGCTTAACTCCCACTTTAACTCCCGATTTTTCATTTCATGAAATACACGCAGAGTAAAGACAAGTTGCTCTCGCTCATACGAGAAGGCGGCAAGCTCGACTGGAAGGCACAGGTCAAGCTTACCGCCTTGCTCAGTTTACCCAGCATGTTGGCGCAGCTGGTGCACATCATGATGCAGTACATCGATGCCAGCATGGTGGGCAGCCTCGGGGCACAGGCCAGCGCGAGCATCGGACTGGTGAGCACCACGATATGGCTTTTCGGCAGTCTCTGCCATGCGATAAGCGTCGGCTTCTATGTTCAGGTGGCGCACAAGATAGGTGCCAACGACTTTGCCGGAGCGCGACAGGTGCTTAGGCAGAGCTTCATTTCCTGCATCCTCTTTGCCTTGGCGCTCAGCGTCATCGGAGTGGGCATCAGCAGCTATCTGCCGCACTGGCTTGGCGGAGGCGAGGACATCTGCCGCGACGCAAGCCTCTACTTCATGTTCTTCTCCATGTGCCTACCCTTCTCGATGCTGAACTCGCTCTGTGCCGGCATGCTCCGATGCAGCGGCAACATGCACATCCCCAGCATCCTGAACATCGGGCTTTGTCTGCTCGATGTCCTATTCAACTGGCTCCTCATCTTCCCTTCCCGCACCTACGAAGGTTCAATATTCAATATTCAATATTCAATGGATATTCCCGGCGCAGGCCTTGGTGTGGCAGGTGCCGTCCTGGGCACAGCCCTTGCCTTCGTCATCTGCTCCTTGCTGATGTGCTATTTCACGGTTGTGCGGAGCAAGGAACTCTCGCTTCGTCAGGATACAGGCACATTCATTCCGCAACTCAAGACATTGCGCGAGAGTTTCCACATCAGTGCGCCGATAGCTGTGGAGCACGTCATCCTGTGCGGCGCCCAGATAGTGAGCACGATAATTGTGGCGCCGCTCGGCACGATTGCCATTGCTGCCAACAGCTTCGGCATCACCGTAGAAGCCCTCTGCTACATGCCCGGCTATGGCATTTCCGACGCAGCCACCACGCTCGTCGGACAGAGCCTCGGAGCAGGCCGCCGCTTCCTGGCAAGGAGTTTCGGACGCATCACGCTCTCGATGGGCATAGCCTTCATGACCATAATGGCTGTGGTGATGTACTGTTGCTCGCCAGCCCTCATGAGTGTCATGACACCCGACCTCGACGTACAGAGGCTGACGGTACAGATTCTTCGCATCGAAGCGTTTGCCGAGCCGATGTTCGCCGCAAGCATTGTCTGCTACGGCATCTTCGTCGGAGCGAAAGACACGCTGATTCCCTGCACGATGAACCTGGCAAGCATTTGGTTCGTGCGCATCGTACTTGCCTACATGCTCGTTTCCCGAATGGGACTGCAAGGTGTCTGGATTGCGATGGCAACGGAGCTCTGTTTCCGCGGCATCATCTTCCTCATCCGCTTCCGTGGAGACAGCTGGCTGAAGGCATTCTCAAAACCTCAAAAATAGGGGATGAAACACCCCCTCACAGGGGCATTAAAAACGCCGCGTGCGGCGATGGCAAATTCCGCGTGCGGCGATGGCAATCCCCGCGTGCGGCGTTGGGCATTTCCGCAGGCGGCGTTTTTCGCCCCCCTTCAGAGCCCTGTTCATCGGCCTTTTCGATGACGCCAACTCCCCTCGCATTAAAAGGCATTTGCCCGTTAGTGGCAGAGCGATTGGGGAGAACAACAGAAACAAAAATCCCCACTGCAGACTGGCTGTCCGCAGTGGGGATTTGCGTATTCTTTTGGCGAAAAATATTACTTCAGTCTGATGCAGAGTTCATCCATCTGCTTTTGGTCGATTGGGCCAGGTGCATCGAGCATCACATCGCGGCCGCTGTTGTTCTTCGGGAAGGCTATGCAGTCGCGGATGCTGTCGAGCTCTGCGAAGAGGCTCACGAAGCGGTCCAAACCATAGGCCAGTCCGCCGTGAGGTGGTGCTCCGTACTTGAAGGCATTCATCAGGAAGCCGAACTTCTGCTGAGCCTGTTCGGGCGTGAAGCCCAGTATCTCGAATATCTTCTGCTGCAGCTTGGCGTCGTGGATACGGATGCTGCCGCCGCCGACCTCCACGCCGTTCACCACCATGTCGTAGGCATTGGCACGAACGCTGGCGGGGTCTGTATCGAGCAGAGGAATGTCCTCGGGTTTGGGCGAGGTGAACGGATGGTGCATGGCCATGAGGCGCTGCTCCTCGTCGCTCCACTCGTACATCGGAAAGTCGATCACCCAAAGGCACGAATACTTGCTCTTGTCCCTGAGACCCATGCGGCTGCCCATTTCCAGGCGAAGCTCGCTGAGCTGTTTGCGGACCTTCATGGCGTCGGGACCGCAGAGGATGAGGATGAGGTCGCCTGCCTTTGCGTTCATCTTCTCTCGGAGAAGCTCGAGCACGTCGGCAGAGTAGAACTTATCGACCGAGCTCTTCACGCTGCCATCCTCCTGGACGCGGGCATAAACCAGTCCCTTGGCGCCGATCTGGGGGCGCTTCACAAAGTCGGTCAGCTCGTCGAGCTGCTTGCGGCTATAGACAGCCTGACCTTCGCAGCAGATGGCGCCTATGTAGGCTGCGTCGTCGAACACCTGGAAGCCTGCAGGGAAGATGCTCTCCACCGTCTCGCGGGATGCGTTGTCGGGCTGGTTGTTCTTCAGCTCCACGAACTTCATGCCGAAGCGCGTGTCGGGCTTGTCGCTGCCGTAGTACTTCATCGCGTCGGCCCAAGTCATACGAGGCAGTTCGGGAATGTCGATGCCCTTAAGTGCCTTGAAGAGGTGACGACTCATGCCCTCGAACATCTGCAGGATGTCTTCCTGCTCCACGAACGACATCTCGCAGTCTATCTGCGTGAACTCCGGCTGACGGTCAGCACGAAGGTCCTCGTCGCGGAAGCACTTGACAATCTGGAAGTAGCGGTCCATGCCGCTCACCATCAGCAGCTGCTTCAAGGTCTGCGGGCTCTGCGGCAAGGCATAGAACTGGCCGGGATTCATGCGGCTGGGCACAACGAAGTCGCGAGCACCCTCAGGCGTGCTGTTCACCAGTACAGGCGTCTCAATCTCGAGGAAGCCGTGCTGGTCGAGGTAACGGCGCACTTCGAAGGCAAACTTGTGGCGCAACTCAAGATTCTTGCGCACATTGGGCCGGCGCAAGTCGAGGTAGCGATACTTCATCCTGAGGTCGTCGCCGCCGTCGCTCTCCTCCTCTATCGTGAAGGGAGGCGTCAGGCTCTCGTTCAGTATGTTCAGCTCGGTGACAAGTATCTCGATGTCGCCCGTCGGAATGTTCTTGTTCTTGGAATAGCGCTCGGCCACTTCACCCTTTGCCTGGACGACGAACTCACGTCCCAAGCGGCCTGCCTGCTGACGAAGTGCTTCCGGAGCATCTTCGTTGAAAGCCAGCTGTGTGATGCCGTAGCGGTCGCGCAGATCTACGAATGTGAGTGCGCCCAGATTGTGGATGCTCTGCACCCATCCTGCCAGGGTGACTTTCTCTCCTACGTTGGCGAGACGCAACTCGCCACATGTTTTAGTCCTATACATTATTATATATATTAGACCCCCCGACCCCCTTCAGGGGGAGACCCTTTACCATTCATATTATACTTTATCCTCCCTAAAGGGGGTTAGGGGGTATGAAATAGGGATGAACTGTCATCCAGTTCATCCCTTTCACCTTGTACGCCCTCAGGGGCTCGAACCCTGGACCCATTGATTAAGAGTCAATTGCTCTACCAACTGAGCTAAGGACGCATCGCTTTTCTTGTTTGCGGCTGCAAAGGTATGAACTTTTTTCTAATCCACCAAATGTTTTGCCACTTTTTTTTCTGTTCTGGCAGATTTCTCTTTTCTTAACCCTTCAACTCATTCACTTTTTAACTCAAAGTATAGAACTCCGAGGGGGATTTCCTCTTCAGCACATCAAGCTCGAAGTCCACACCCGGAATGATTCCGTGCTGCCGAAGCACAGCCTCTGCAGTCTTGCGTGCCAGCACGGGATGGTTGTTCTCCTCGCTCAGGTGACAAAGCCACACATGACGGAGCTGCGGGGTTGCATACTCGGCAAGCAGCCTTGCTGCCTGCTCATTGCTCAGATGGCCTTTGTCGCTACTGATGCGCTCTTTGAGGAAAGCCGAGTACTTTCCCATAAGCAACATGTTGACGTCGTGGTTTGCCTCCAGCACCAAGTAATTGGCAAGACCGACCTGTTCCTGAATGGTTTCTGTAACATGTCCGATGTCTGTGATAAGGCAGAAACGCACGCCGTCAGCCTCCACGACATAGCCCACGCAGTCGCGGCTGTCATGCGGCACATCGAACGGCGTAATGCGGAAGTTGCCGTATTCCAAAGTGACTCCCTTCTCGACGAAAGCCATACGGTTATTCGGCACATCGATCTTCAGGCAACGGTTGCAGGCAATGCCCTCATGCACAAGACGCGTGGCATAGATGGTCTTGCCACACTCGCAGGCGATATTCCCCACGGCCTTGATGTGGTCTGCATGGTCGTGCGTGACAAACACCGCCGACACATCGTCCTCCAGACTCATACCCAAATCCTTGAGATGCTTCTTCAAGGTGCGGGTGCTGATGCCTGCATCAAGCAAAATGGATGTCCCGCCCGACTGCAAAAGATAGCAATTGCCGCTGCTTCCCGAGCCAAGTGATATGAATTTCATCCTTTTTTGTTATATTTTCCATGCAAATTTACAAAATAATGTCACACAACACAAACTTTTTACGATTTTGTTTTGAGTATTAAGGAAAAAGCACTAAATTTGTACGCAGATTTATCATTTTAGTATTAACTTAATAACACACAAGATGAAAAAAGCATTACTTTTTTGTGCAGCTGCGCTATTCTCTTTGATAGCCAGCGCAGGTGACGGCCTAACAGCTGTCGGTGCCAACATCATCGTGTTGCCTTCCAGCTATTGGGACGGCGACATTGAATGGTCGGCTTGGACTTGGGTTTACAACTCAGGGATAACCTATGGCGACAACGGTGAGGGTGATAACATCGACAACTCCCGTTACAACTACATTACCGGCGAACCCGCAGAAGATGCAGAAGGCAGGCTCTGGTATGAGCCGGACTTCGACATGGGGCCGAAGGAGTTTGATGTGAACTCCGACCAGTTCGACGACGAAGGAAACTATCTCCCAATCCTTTGGGAAATGCAGACGGCTCCCTACAGCACTGATGCCACATTCAAAGGCCGTCCTTCCTATCGATGGACTACCAACAGCGTCATGGCCGACATCTATGTCCGCCGCACCTTCACGACAGACCAGCTGCTCTCCGGCCCTGTCTATCTGGCTTGCGGACACGACGATGCTCCTGCTCAGTACTACATCAACGGCGAGCTTGTATTTGAGGCAACAGACGGTTGGAACAATGGCGAGTTCATCCAGCTGACCGACGAGCAGAAGGCACTTATCAAGCTTGGCGGCGAGGAGAACCTGATTGCCTTCCATGTTCACCAGAACTGGGGCGGTGCTCTTGCCGACTGCGGTCTCTACACCAAAGCAGAGGGCGGCATCGACATGGGTTACACCACTCCATGGGAGGGCAAGGTGCTCTTCAACAACACTGGCGGTTATAACGAAGACCTCCAGTCTCCCAGCAACAATCCCAAGCACCCCTGGTCTGCACTCTATGAAGCTCAGCCTGGCGATGTCTATACCTTCACGATGCCTGGCCACAGCGATCTTGAGGACAGCGACTGGGAAGGTTTGGAGGTGCTCCAGTTCAAGACTCCCATCAAGATTGTCGATGGCAACAGCTACAGATTCCAGGCCAGACTGGAGAGCGACAAGAAATTCAATTTGGTTACAGTGAGACTTGGCGACAACGACGATGACGACATCGAGCTGGCATACAACGAGGTGGTGGTTCCCGCTCCTACTGAGGGAGAAGATTACGAAGGAACACTCATTAGCCTGGAGTTCACCGGGGAAGAGGTAAACAACTTCAAGGTTGCCTTCGACTTCGCAGGCGGCGAGGATGGTGCTACAGTCAGCATCAAGGAGATGTCCCTGCTCGACATCACAGAGGGTGACAATGAAGAAGACGCCGTGGAGCTGTGGGTAGGCACACACTACTTCAACTTCATCTCGATGAACAAGCGCGACGTGAAGTACTTCTATTTTGACGAGACTCTCAATGACGGCGAAGGCGACTACAGAGAAGCAAGGACTGAAGAGGAGATTGCTGAGGCCATTGAATATGGCGATATAGAAATTACTTACGCGGAAGCCGATGCTCCCGAGATTGAAGGCCGCGTTGAGACCTTGGCCTGGACACAGGCTGACTTTGATGACAGCATGTGGGACGACCAAATGATGCCCGTCGGAGCCACTGAGGACGGCAAGAATAAATACATGGATGAGCAGCAGAGTTTCTGGCCGGGCGTTCACAATACCAATTACTGGATTCGTCGTAACTTCGAGCTTGACAAGATTAACGAACGTCTGTCTTACGAGCTGAATGTTTGCCACGATGACGTTTACGAGACATACGTCAACGGCCATCTGCTGCAGAAGAATGTGGGTTGGACCAACGGCAAGACCCCTGTGCAGGTTCACATTCCCGCCAAGTACCTCAATGTCGGCAAGAACGTCATTGCCACCTACATCCAGCAGAACTGGGGCGGCAAGTTCTACGACTGCGGCATCAACGTCATAGAGGTTAACTTCGAAGAGTGCGCCCAGCTGGTGAAGGACGCCATCGCTTACGCCGAGAATGTTGACGCTATCCTGACCAACAGGATGAAGGCAGACATACAGGCCATCATCGACGAGGCCAAGCATGAGCTCGCCACCAACAAGGACGCTGCAGAACTGAGGAACTATGCAAGGGAGATGAAGGCTGCGGTCGACGTCATTGTAGGCTACAGCAGCTCGGTCAAGACTCTTAGGGACACTTGGGAAATCTGCCGCAAGATGGAGGACAAAGGCTGGTGGGGCACCGCTCTCGACGCTGCCACTGCTGCTCTCGACACTTGCGCCACAGCAAGCGACATCAACAAGTATCTTAATCCTCTGCGCGATGCCCGCAAGGCTACCGCTATGGAGCGCCACACCGAGAATTATGTAGGCTGTGTGCCTCAGATAGTAGGCCAGGAAGAGATTGGACATCCCCAACACATGGAATGGGATGATGATGAAGAGGATTATATACCGACGTACGACAACCCCACCTATTATTTATATAATGTAGGCGCAAAGGGCTTCCTTGGCGGCGGCGAATCATGGGGCACTCACCTCGCTATCGAATACATATCCAATCCGATGATGGTCATCCAGGCAGACTTAGGAGAGGAGGCAACCCCAGAAGAAAATGCAAATCCTGTAGTCATCATCGAGACCTTCCGTCCGAATGGCCAGATGGGCGAGATGGACTTCATGAACTGGGGTGGCTTTATTGACACTGGCGAACGCTCTAAGTGGGAGCTCATCCCTGTTGAGGGCAAGGAGAATGTCTATAACATTGCCCAGTACGGCACAGCATCCACAGAAGCAGAGACCACCTATGCCGGCGTCACCTACGAGCCAGGCTGCAGGAGGTATCTCGGTCTGCGCAACGGCGACAACCGTTACGCTCCTTCCTACTATGTGGTAGATACCGACATGCACTCTTCCGAACTGGAGACCAACCAGTGGATGTTCATCACTCGCGAGGAGTTGCTCGGCTTCATTGCCAATGCAAGCGAGGAGAATCCTGTTGATGTCTCCTTCCTCATCCAGAACCCAGGCTTCGACCAGCGCCTCAGCATCGCCGACTGGGCATTCAGCAGCGGCAAAGTCTTTGGCCGTGGCGACAACCACCAGAACTTTGTCTTCGAGGCATACGACGAAGACACCTTCATGATGGCACAGAAAATAAAGCCCAAAGAGAAAGGTCAAGCTTTGCCTGCAGGCACATATGTAGTTGAAGTACAGGGCTACTATCGCGACGGCATCGAGGGGGCACATGTTGAAAAGGTTCTTGCCAATAAGCCCATAGCACAGCGCGCCCTCATCTTTGCCGGCCCACTGCTTACCGATGACGAGTTGAACATAGCTCAGAGCATCAGCGGTATCAGCAGCAAATGCAGGATGCAGCAGCTCGCACCTATCCACATCGAGGCCAACATGGTTCCCGGCATCGGCTACGGGGCTGACCAGGGCTTGCGTATGCCCGGCACTTATGGCGGCCAGCCTTTGAACGCCACCGACCAGGCCGGTCAGGAATACTTCCCCTGCGGTCTCTACAAGAACTATCTTGCATTTACCATCTCCGAAGAAGACAGCGGTTCTGCCACCATCGGTATCGTCAAGGACTTTGACGAGAACAGAGAAGGCGGTGACTGGTGCGTAATGGACAACTGGCGCCTGAAGTACTATGGCACTAACGTTCAGGATCCCGACGGCATCATCGGCATCGAATCCGACGAGATCAAGCACAACACCACGACCGAGAAGGGCATTTACAACATGCTCGGCCAGAAGATGAGCAAGCTCCAGAAGGGTGTGAACATCATCAACGGCAAAAAGGTTGCGGTTAAGTGAGAATAAAGTAGAGATTTATACTTTATCGAGCGAAAGCAACCTCGACAAAGTCAAGGTTGCGGTTAAGTGAGAATAAAGTAGGAACAAGGAAGTAAAAAACCTTGCATCCCCCATCAATAGGCGGGTCTGGCGATTTTGTCAGACCCGCTTTTTTGTGCCTCCAAACGCCGCGTGCGGCGATGGCAATCCCCGCGTGCGGCGTTGGGCATTTCCGCGTGCGGCGTTGGCCATCCCCGCACGCGGCGTTTTTTATCCCCCCTTAAGGCAGTAAAAATCGGTGCCGTCAGAGGGGATTTCGGCCTGCATATTCCCAACCCCACCCTTGCCCCTCCCCTTCAAGGAATGGGAGGGGAGTTGGGGCGCCGAGCTCTAACTCCCTGTTTTACCAGAACGGGCCGTGTTTTTAGCGGGCTGTAACAATAAAATATCCCTCAGGCTTGCAACTTGGCAAAAAAAGTCGTACCTTTACACGCGAAATATGACTTATCATCACAATGAACGCTAAAAACACCCTCTTTCTGGCAGTTTTGCTGCTCCATTTGCCGCTGCAGGCACAGGAATCGCACATGGTGACACCCGGCGACATCAAGCCTACAAGTACACTCTATGTCAACAACCGTGCTCCGCTACCCGCCAACCCCTTCATCAAACTGGCTCCCGCCGCCGTCACACCCCGCGGATGGATAGGCGAGATGCTCCTGAGGCAGAAAAACGGACTGAGCGGACAACTCGGAGAAATCAGCGACTGGCTCGACAAGAAGGGCAACGCGTGGCTCGAACCCGGCGGCAGTCACGGCTGGGAGGAAGTGCCGTACTGGCTACGAGGCTATGCCAACCTCGCTTACATCCTGAACGACAAGGCGTTGCTCGACGAGACGAAGTTCTGGATAGAGGGCATCCTGCGCAGCACCCAGCCCGACGGTTTCCTCGGCCCCATCAACGAACATAAGGGAGCAAGTGGGAAGGAGCAAGATACGAGAAGGGAGCTTTGGGCCAACATGCTCGCCCTGCAAATCCTGCAGGACTACTACGAGTGGTGCGGCGACAAGCGCGTCCTGCCCGTCCTCACGGCCTACTATAAATGGCAACTCCAGTATCCCGACGAGAAGTTCCTGCGCGACTACTGGGAGAACAGCCGCGGCGGCGACAACCTGCTCTCCGTCATCTGGCTCTACAACCGCACCGGCGAGCCGTTCCTGCTCGAACTCTGCAAGAAGATACACCGCTGCACAGCCAACTGGATGCAGGAAAGCGGTCTGCCCAACTGGCACAACGTCAATGTGGCAGAGTGCTTCCGCGAGCCTGCCACCTGGTACTTGGTGAGCGGCGACCCAAAGGCTTTGAAGGCAACTTACAATGACTACTGGCTCATCCGCCGCATCTACGGACAGGTGCCCGGCGGCATGTTCGGAAGCGACGAGAACTGCCGCCACGGCTACATCGACCCGCGTCAGGGCACCGAGACATGCGGCTTCGTGGAGCAGATGCTCTCCGACGAGATACTCATGGCGCAGACGGGCGACCTCCTCTGGATGGAGAACCTCGAGGACGTGGCCTTCAACGACTACCCTGCCTCTATGACAGAAGACCTGAGGGCATTGCGCTACCTCACCTGCCCCAACCAGGTGCAGGCAGACTCCAACAACCACAATCCGGGCGTGGACAACGGCGGTCCGTTCTTCTGCATGAACCCCTTCAGCTCGCGTTGCTGCCAGCACAACCACTCGATGGGCTGGCCCTACTACGCCGAGAACCTCGTGCTGGCCAGTGCCGACGGCGGTGCGGCCCTGCTCATCTACGGCGACTGCACAGCAAAGCTCAAGGTGGCCGACGGACAGGACATCGTGCTCGACGAGCAGACACGCTATCCCTTCAGCGAAGACATCAAGGTCGTCGTCTCCGGCCTCAAGAAGAAGCAGACGGCGACCTTCCCCCTCTACCTCCGCATACCGACATGGACCGAGGGCGCACACATCACTGTCAACGGAAAAAGCGTTGACTGCAAGGTGCGCAGCGGCCTGCTCCGCATCAACCGCGAATGGCAGAACGGCGACGAGGTGTGCCTGCACTTCCCCATGCGCCTCACCAAACGTGTCTGGGCGCTCAACAAGAACTCCGTCTCCATCAACTACGGACCGCTCACCATGAGCCTCAAGATAAAGGAACGCTACGAAGAGAAGGACAGCCGCAAGACCGCCATCGGCGACTCGCACTGGCAGGCAACAGCCGACCCGAGCAAGTGGCCGACCTACGAAATCTATGCCGACTCGCCCTGGAACTACGCCCTGTGCAGCAACCTCGACGGCATGCAGGTCGAGCTAAAGGCATGGCCCGAGGACAACTATCCCTGGAGCCACGACGGCACGCCCCTCAGCATCAAGGCCAAAGGCGCCCGCGTAGAAGGTTGGGGACAGGACACCACCGGCCTCTGCCAGATACTGCCCGACGCCGACGCACCCCGCGGCAACACGGAAGACATCACCCTCATCCCCATGGGCGCCGCAAGGCTCCGCATCAGCGCCTTCCCGCCGATTGAAGAGAAAGAACACTGCCCAGCTAATTAATGACATATCGATGTCAACACAAATGCTGCAATGGAACGAACTCTGCACGGCTAATTAATGCCCTGAAGGGGCATATAGATGTCAGCCCAGGGCAACGCCCTGGGACATGAGGACACAAACTAACTCTAACGCCCCAACGGGGCAAAAGATATATATCAATGCCACAATCGTTATGCAAAATACACCTGCACATCATCTTCCATACCAAGACAACAAGCCCTATGATAAAGGAAGAACATCTGAAACGCTTGCACCAATACATTGGTCAACTGATAAAAGTATCTGGATGCGACGTCATCTGTGTGGGCGGAACAGGAGACCATGTGCATAGCCTCGTAATGTTGAACAATACTGAAACTGTGGCACATTTGGTGGAAGAGATGAAACGCAACAGCAGCCGATGGCTTAAAACGATTTCTTCGGCATACGAAGGATTTGCATGGCAAGGAGGTTATGCGGCACTTTCAGTTAGCCAATCACAAATTGATACTGTGATTGCATATATTGAGAATCAGACCGAACACCATAAGAAGCAATCGTTCCGTGATGAGTATTTACAATTCCTACAATTATACAAGATTAATTATGATGAGCGATATGTGCTATCGGATTAGTTCATACAGATCTTTTGCCCTTTCAGGGCGAAAGATGCACCGTGCATCACCATACCCAGGGCGTTGCCCTGGGCTGACATCTCACAGCCCTTTCAGGGCAACATTTGCAGACAACAACACATAGAGCAAGAAGGACACAACAACTTAACTACTGATTACTTAACATCATTCTATAATTATAAACTTTATGAGAAAACTATTCCTCTCCGCGCTCTTGGCAGTAGCTGCCACAGCATGCGCCCAGACAGCCGAGTTCTTCAAACCCTACAAGGCGACAGACCTGCGGCTGCCCTCTGTACCGCTGATTGTCAATGACCCTTACTTCTCCATCTGGAGCCCGTACGACAAGCTCACCGATGGCACGACGCGCCACTGGACAAACGACGAGAAGCCCATCCTCGGTCTGCTCCGCGTGGACGGAACAGCCTACCGCTTCATGGGCGCCTACCAGGACTACATCCTCTCCTCTATCGCCCCGATGTCAGATGAAGAGGCATGGGAAGGCAAAGTCAGCCGCGACAAGCAAAGCGGCGAAGGCTGGACTAAGCCCTCGTTCAACGACAGCGGTTGGCAGACCGAAAAGGCCGCTTGGGGCAGCGAAGGCGAGAACATCCGCAGCCGCTGGGGACGTCAGGGAGGCACCGACATCTACATCCGCCGCGACGTCAAGCTCAGCGATGCCGACCTCCAGGAAGACCTCTACCTGAAGTACAGCCACGACGATGTGTTCGAACTCTATGTGAACGGCACCAAGGTGGCCGATACAGGCGAGACATGGGTGAACGGCGTCGTGCTCCATGCCGACGGCGACATCAAGAAGCTCTTCCATAGCGGCAGCAACACGATTGCCGCTCACTGCCACAACACGACAGGCGGTGCCTACGCCGACTTTGGCCTCTTCAAGAACATCAAGCCCAAAGGCCAGGACATCAAGGTTGCCGAGCAGAAGAGCATCGACGTGCTTGCCACCAACACCTACTACACCTTCTCGTGCGGCCCTGTTGAGCTCGACCTCGTCTTCACAGCACCCATGCTCATCGACGACTATGACCTCATCTCCATGCCCATCAACTACATCTCTTATCAGGTAAGGGCAACCGACCAGAAGAAGCACGACGTGCAGATCTTCTTCGGCGCCTCTCCCCTGCTGGCCGTCAATAAGGACACACAGGCAACCATCACCACGATGGGCAACGAGGAAGGCGTGCGCTACGTCCGCACCGGCACTATCGAGCAGCCCATCCTCGCCAAGACGGGCGACGGCATCTGCATCGACTGGGGCTACTTCTATATTCCCGCCATCAACGGACAGGTCATGATGGGAACGCCTTCTGAGATTGAAGATGCGTTTACGCAACGAGGCAACATCATGCCGCAACGCGGTCAGGGCGGACGCGGCCAGGGCGGACGCGGCGGCATGAACTGGTTCCGTGGCATCACGGCTCGCAAGGCAGCCGACATGCCTGTGCTCGCCTACACCCACAACTTCGGTTCCGTCGAGACTGCCACCAGCTACATGATGATGGGCTACGACGAGATAGAGGACATCGAGTACTTCTACAACCGCTACAAAGGCTACTGGGCACACGGCGGACGCGTCACAATCTTCCAGGCCTTCAAGACCATGCAGAGCCGCTACGCAGGCATCATGAACCGTTGCCGCCAGTTCGACAAGATGATCTACGACGACGGCATGAAGTCCGGCGGCAAAGAGTACGCCGAGATTCTCTCAGGTTCCTACCGTCACATGATGGGTGCCCACAAGCTCTTCGAAGACAAGGACGGCAACCTGCTCTGGTTCTCGAAGGAGAACAACTCCAACGGCTGCGTCAACACCGTCGACCTCACTTATCCCGAAGCACCTATCTTCCTGGCCTACAACCCCGAACTGCAGAAGGCGATGATGACATCCATCTTTGACTACAGCCTCTCGGGCCGTTGGACCAAGCCCTTCGCCGCACACGACCTCGGACAGTATCCCCGTGCCAACGGACAGGTTTATGGCGGCGACATGCCGCTCGAGGAAGCCGGCAACATGATTACCCTCGCTGCAACCATCTGCATGCTGGACGGCAACACATCGTACGTCGACAAGTACTTCGACATCATGACCACCTGGGCTGACTACCTTGTGGAGAACGGCCTCCATCCCGCCAACCAGCTCTGCACCGACGACTTCGCAGGTCACTGGGCAGGCAACTGCAACCTCGCCATCAAGGCCATCATGGGCGTTGCCGGCTATGCTGAGATTGCCAAGTTGATGGGCAAGGACGACATCTACAGCCGCTACAATGCCAAGGCCAAGGAGATGGCTGCCGCTTGGGAGAAGGAGACAAAGGTGAAGGACCACTACGAACTCGCTTACGGCGCTGGTGCCGACACCTGGAGCCAGAAGTACAACATGGTTTGGGACAAGCTCTGGAAGACCAACATCATCCCCAACAATGCCATGCAGACCGAGGTGAAGTACTACCTGAAGAAGCAGAACAAGTACGGCCTGCCGCTCGATGTCCGCAAAGACTACACCAAGAGCGACTGGATCATGTGGAGCGCTGCCATGGCCGACAACGACAAGGACTTCCAAGCCTTCGTAGGTCCGCTCTACAAGTACATCAACGAGACCCCGAGCCGCGTGCCCATCTCCGATTGGCACGACACGAAGACCGGCCGCATGACAGGCTTCAAGGCCCGTTCCGTCATCGGCGGCTATTGGATGAAAGTCCTGGCCGACAAGATGAAATAAGCCATAAGAAAGTGAAAAGTGAAGAATCAAAGTTACTATTGTCCGTTGATTGGTAACTCTGATTCTTCACTTTTCATATAAACATAACTATGAAACAGCCCATATTGGCATCAAGACGCGCAAGCTTTGCCATCATAACCGTCATTTATTTACTGGCAGGCGTTGCAGGGTGTCTTATATTCTCAGGACTGAAGCCTGCAATGCCGGAGCTGTGGGCTTTGCTCATGGCCGACATCGCCGCCACCATCATAGTCTGGGCATTCGGCATCCTTTTCAGAAACGTTTCGGTGTACGACCCCTACTGGAGCGTCTGGCCGCCCGTGGCATACACGGCATGGGCCTTCTACAAAGGGACGTTCACGCTGCCCGTTCTGCTGCTTCTGATTGCGACATGGTACTGGGGAATACGTCTGACATGCAACTGGGCTTACACCTTCCGGGGAATGGCCCACGAGGATTGGCGATACACGCAGTATCGTAAGACGCTGCATCCCGTGGCCTTCCACCTGACCAACTTCCTCGGGTTGAACATGATGCCGACCGTGCTGGTGTTCGTTGCCATGCTGCCAGGCTTTGGACTCTACGGAAGCGCCGCCCCCGCCAGAATTTGGCTTTGGGCAGGCTTTTCCATGTGTCTCGCCGCTGCCACCATACAACTGGTTGCCGACACACAGATTCATCGTTTCCGCAAGGCGCATCCCGGACAATATTGCAACATGGGATTATGGCGAAAGGGCAGGCATCCGAACTATTTCGGCGAGATACTGATGTGGTGGGGCGTATGGGTGATGTACGCGTCGCAGGGAGCAGTCGATTGGCGCATTTCGGGAGCCATCGCAATGACAGCTCTTTTTCTCTTCGTAAGCATCCCAATGATGGAAAGGCGGCAGAGACAAAACAAGCCCGGCTATGATGAGTATCGGAAACGGACGAGAATGCTGATTTGAGAATGCTTCTCGGCGGGCAAGGGAAAGCAGGGGTGCGATTCTACTTGCGAGGCTTCGAGGACTGGGCTTTGTCGTACTTCTCCCAAAGTTTCTTCTTCGCCGCCAACTCCTTCTGCCTTGCAGTGCTTTCGCGTGCTGCCTTATCGGCTGCTGCCTCATCCTCTGGAGAGGCATAGGCATGGCGGAAACCTTGCTGTTCGTTCCATCCTCCACGGGTGAAATCAGGGAAAGACACAGCAGCACAGCCGTTATCCATGCTCAAGGCACCAAGCTCAGCCAAGGCACACCATTCCGCCAAGTCATAGACATCAATGTCGAGAGGCAAACCGTTCTGCAGACAATACACCAGACGGGCATCCATCGTATAGTCCATGCCGCCATGTCCGAACTCGCGGCCCAAGTCGCCGAACTTCTTCAGAATGGGATGGTAGTATTGTTTCATCAGGGCATCATACTCTTCCTTTGGCAGGAAGTTGTGTCCTGATATCTTGCCAGCCATCTCAGCAAGTCCCATATTGTTGGCACTCTTCTTGCTGATATATATCTTAGGGTCGGGATATTTGGTGCAGAAGCCCGTCATGCCCGTCAGCTTATACATGCGGTTATAGGGCTGCGGACTCATCACATTGTGCTGAATCTCCAAGACCTTGCCCTTCTCTGTTCGCATGAGTGTGGTGGTGTGGTCGCCATTGCGGAAGTAATCACACTCCTTACCCGTCACCTCCTTGTACCCTTCGCGTCCGCAGAAGCTCTCGGTGTCCATAGCGATAAGCGTCTTGATGCGGTCGCCACGATGGATGTTCAAGGCCTGAGCTATGGGGCCAAGTCCGTGAGTAGGATAGATGTCGCCTCGGTTTTCCTTATTATATTTAAGGCGCCAATGCAGGTTCTCGGGGTCTGAGCCGTCGGGGTTCTGCCAATATCCCGTCCAGATGTTTGCCTCGTTCAGCGTATGGATGTAAGCACCCTCGGCACGGATTATCTCGCCAAAGAGACCCTGCTGAGCCATGTTCAGGGCACACATCTCATAATAATCATAGCAACAATTCTCCAGCAACATGCAATGCAGGCGATTCTTTTCGCTCAGGTCGATGAGTTCCCAACATTGCTCAAGGTTCATGACGCTGGGCACTTCGATGGCTGCATGCTTGCCGTTCTCCAAAGCGCACTTGGCCACGGGGAAATGATGGTCCCAGTCTGTAGCCACGTATATCAGGTCGATGTCCTTGCGCTTGCACATGTCGACATATCCCGTTTCTCCACTATAGATGTCAGCAGGAGGCAGACCAACCTCTCTCAAATACTTCTGGGCATCCTTTGCACGCTCCTCTTCATAATCACAGAGAGCGACAATCTGTACTCCGGGGATGTGGCAATAGCGCTTCACAGCCCAAGACCCGCGACTGCCAAGACCTGCGAATCCTATTCTGACGGTCTCCAACTTGGGCGTGGTCAGCCGAAGGGCCGACGATTGCCCAGCAGGACGGGCAGGTGTCTCCACAACGATGGTTCCCTTTTCCCAATGCCACTTTGTACTGGGGCTTAAACTCTGTGCACAGATAAAAGAGCTGACGGCAAGCAGGGCTACGCCTAAAATGTGTCTGATGTTCATTTTCTTTTGTTTCTATTTAGTGAATACTTCCTTGCAGTAGCCGTGGCTATTGGTGGCTGCGGCTTTTGTGATTTTCTTTGCAAAGATACAAAAAATCTTTCTGAACTTCTCTAATTCCCCAAGTTTTTTCTGTTGGTGTTTTCAGCGTTTGCAGAACTTCTTCATGTTTCGGAAGAGATTCAGGAAAAGCGTGTCGCCTTTTATGGCAAGCAGCTCGGGATGGAACTGTACGCCGACGATTGGCAGGCTGTCGCACTCCACGGCCTCGACGCTGCCGTCCGACGAACGTGCGCTGACTCGCAGTCCGGGAGCCAGTCGCTTCACGGCCTGATGGTGGAAGCTGTTCACCTCGGCCCTTTCCTTTCCCAGTATTCCATAAAGTCGGGAGTCATGCTCTATGTTGATGACGTGCGATGCGCCCATGTGAGCAACTGTTGTGTCGGGGTATTCGCTGGGCAAGTCCTGATAGAGCGAGCCGCCGAGAAACACATTAAGCACCTGAACGCCGCGACAGATGCCCAGAACGGGTTTTCGCAGACGAACGGCCTCAGCCAGTATGCGGTATTCAAAGGCATCGCGCTCCATATTCACCTCTCCCAACTGCGGTGAGCGCGCCTCGCCGTATCGCTCCGGAGCCACATCCACGCCGCCCGGCAACAAGAGGATGTCTATTTTCTTCAATGCTTTACGCAAGCGTGCAGGGTCGTCCATGTCGGGAATAATCACAGGCACATGACCGCCCATTAGGACGGCTTGGACATACGAGCGACCGACACTTGCACTCCCTGTGCTTCTCACCTCGGCGATGCCTACAGTCAGACTGCGGCCTGCCTGCAGCGTAACGCAGACCACCAAGAGCAACATGGACAATATCTTTCTTTGCATAGACGACGAACAGATGTAATTGGTTATTGAGGAATATATAAAAGCGGAATCCAAGTGCGATAGCGCTCACTTTCGTCCCAAGTGTTGCCCGCAGAGGCAAAGTCGCAAAGATGAACGACAGCCCGGTCTTGTGCCTGGTCGTAATAATATCCGTGAACCACCGGCATTGTGAAGGCCATCCACATCTTTTCGGGTGACTGTACGCGCGTCAGCTCCACTACCCCATCCTTGTTCGGAAGAATCATGCACTCATCAACAAATCCATCCCGGAAGCGTGTGTCGCGAGCCAGCACCACGGGGCCTCGAACAATGGCAGCCTGATGGTCCTGCGTAACCATACGGGCGGTCATGTCTAACGTGAGACGTATCTCGTCGCCCGCCTTCCATTCGCGGCTGATGACGCAATACGTGCCGCTCTTCGCCTCTATTTTCTCTCCGTTCACGGCGACATCGGTATGCTTGCTCCAAGCAGGGATGCGCAGGGCTATGTCGGCCTGCACAGGTTTGTCGGGATTAACACGGATGCTGACAACGCCTTCCTCGGGATATGAGGTCTCTTGCCTGAGCACGATGTTCCGCTTGCCCAGCTTGATGGTGGCTTCCGAAGGGATGAAGAGGTTGATGTCGAGACGCGCGACGGAAGGTGTACGATAGGCCACGCGAGGAATCATGGCGAAGGCACGAGGCCCGTTGGCGTTGCAGCAGTTGATGCGGACATCGCACTGATGCTCACCCTCGCGACGGAATCCCTCCAAGGGTACGTACTTCACAATCTGACTGCCGTCCCACTTCATGGCAGCCATCAGTGCGTTGTACATCGTCAGTTCTATCTGGTCGGCATATTTCGGGTTCCCTGTCATCTCCAACAGACGCTCGCAGAACTGCATCCATGTAAACGTGACACAGGTCTCCATCGTGTGCAGGGCTGGATGCGTCTGAAGCTTGCGCCCCTCGTACCAGCATTCCAGACTGCACGCACCGCCTGCCACATTGATTTCCTCTTCCACGATGTGCTGCCACGTCTTCTCGGCGGCCTGCATGTAAGCCGTTTCGCCTGTCATCTTGTACAGTTCCAACAGTCCGACGTAGCATGACATCATTTCGTAGCCCTTCTGCCCGTTCTCGATGCTCCACCATGTGTCGCCCGGCTGCAAGGGGAAGCGGAAAGCCACAGGTACATCGGCCTTCCTGATGAGCTGTGGGCCGTTGGGACTCTCGCTTGCCTCCGCTATGTATTTGGCAAAGTCAAGGTAACGTTCGTTTTTCGTCTCTTGGTACATGAACACGACGGGTTCCAGAATACTCATGGGCGGCATACCTTTATAATAGCCGCACTCGTAGATGGGTTTTCCGTGTGGTCCCACCTGAGTGAGCGTGTAGTCCAGCAGGCGGCATGCGGCTTTCAATGCAGCTTTGTCGCCCGTGAGACGATACCATTTCACGAGACCCAGCAGGGTGTATTTCCTGCCCCAGATGTCCCATCCCGTAGTCTCCTTCTCGGGCGTATAGTCGCCGATGAAGCCGCCCGGCAGCTGGCAAGCCCTGAGCTTTTGTTGGGCATCACGAATCTTGGCAAGGAGAGCAGGGTCGCGGTTGTAGCGATATGCCGACATGGCTCCCTGCACCCACTTGCCCCAGAACTCGCTTGCCCAGCGTCCCTGCGTCTCTTGCTGAGCGCGGAAGGGTGCTATCAGTTCATCGGCATTCTGCCCCATGACGCGCTGCTCAATGCACTGGTCGATGCGGCGACCTACATAGCCGTGAAGCTTCACGTCAGCCACACCCGAGAAAGCGCCGCCCCCCGCAGGGAAAGCAGCAGAAAAAGCTGTCGCTGACACTACAAGAATCAGGATAAATCGTTTCATAGACATCTAATCAAATCCTTTGCAAAGATACAACTATATTCCGAATTATTTATCACCCCCACGCAATAAACTGTCTCTTTCGCATCAAACTATGTCACGACACACGAGAAGCTTGGCAAATCCACACGAGGATTTCATCAAATCCACACGAGGATTTTAGCAAATTCACACGAGGATTTCAGCGAATCCACACGAGGATAAACACAGGTCTTACATTGCTTGCGGAACTTGAGACTGATAATGCTTACTACCCAAACAGGTCACTTCCTCTGGGAAACGACCTGTTTTTTGTGTAAAAAGAGAAAGAATAGGGACTTTTTCCGCAAAGTTTTTATGGATTTACAAGCAAAAACATAGTATTTCAGCAAAAAATGTATAAATTTGCAACCAAAACAATACGATGACTATTATGAATCAAAGACACCTTATCCGTGTATGGATGCTTCTCGTCTGGCTCGTCCCGCAGATGGTGGGAGCGGCATCATACATGAAAGATGCAGCCAGCTACACGGCAATGTCATCCGGCAAGAACACCATCGACCTCTCGCTTCCCACGTTCGACTATTACCGCATCGGCAAGAATGTCTATCAGTCGGAAGACAGCCGCATCAAGGTCGTCATCGACGGGGACACAACATCAATCTTTGCCTGGAAGAACCTCGGCAACGACTGGACAGATAAATCGGCTGCCATGTGCTGGAAGGGCGAGAACTTCACAATCCTCTGCGAACAGTACGGCATAGGTTACAGCAACCAGGTAGTGCTCCCCACGCGGACCGATTGGCTGGAGTTCATGCTCGGCCCCGACCGTGATGACAGCTACCACAAGACGATGAAGGTGCGCTGGAAAGTGCCTTACGAATGGCAAGGCAAGACAATAGAGTTGCTGGCACACGTGGTGTGGAGCGAGGGAACCACGAAGGGCAAGGCGATGGACTTTTCGCTCGGCAAGTTCTCCATCGCTGATCCGCCCTCTGTCAGTGTCATGCTCATGACACCCATGCTGGCCTTCGACAAGGAACACATCGGCAAGACGATGGTTCCCTACGCCATTCAAGCCAGCAAGGTGAACAGCATGAAGGTGACATACACAAACCGCGCCACGAACCGTACGGAGGAAATGACGGTGGATAAGCCTTCAACATCTGGCTTTTTCTATCTGCCGGCAGACCTGCCCATGACGGGCGTGAAGGCAATATGCAACGTAACTGACCAAGAAGGAAACAAAGTGGAGGTCACCAGCGACGTGGTGGAAGTGGCGTTGTTGCACCAGCCAAAGGACTTCAAGGCACAGTTTACTGGCGATGCCAATATACTTCTAAGCTGGACAGTGGACTATCCCCTCTACAGCGACATCATCGACGGTGACTTCTGGGAGATTCAGCGCAACCTGAACGGCAGCACCAGCGATGAAGACAGCCAGTGGATGACCATCGGACAGATTGCCTTCGGACAGGACTCGCTCTTCACATATACCGACGAGGACTTCCTTAACAGCTACCGCGGCAATGCCGTCAGCTACCGAGTGCGCCGCATGGGAACCTCCGTCTGGGGATGGAACGAGCAGTCAGGACGACTGCTGTACACCGTGAGCGAACAGCCCTACCTGCGCTATCTCTCCTTCGCCAATGTGCGGAAAGCCGCAGATTGGGATGTGAACGGACGCCATGCGGTGGAGCTGCAATGGAGTCATGGCACATTCGACGAGACATCTATGGCTAGCACTAATATCGGCGCGGTTGTGGCTATGGATGGCAAGACCTACGCCACCCGTAGCGAGGCCGACGCCCAAGGTGGCGGCACATGGGGCATGCTGTGCGCGAAAGAACCGTACTATGTGGTACTGAAAGACACCAACTCCCTGATGCCCGTTTCGACATACTTCGACCCAAGGCCATACTTCGACGGCAATGATGTTCCCGCCGGCTTTATGCGCACTCAACCCTTTTTCCGCTACTGGAACAGGATTCTCATTGCCAACAACGAAGAGAAGGTCTATACCGATGACTTCTTTCCCGGGGAGTACGACCCTGTAATATTGAGGAACCTGCAGCAACTACTGACCACGCCGCGCGCCGACAACAGCAGCTTCGAGGGATTGCCGGACAGATTGTTCTATTTGGGTTCCGACTCGACGCTAAGATTTTTCATAATGAGAGGGACACACTACGACTTTCGCTCCAGATATTACTACTCATATGTCACTAATTTGTACGGGCGCGACATGGCAATACGCATCCCATCCAACCATTACTGGGACCCGCGGGCAAAGCTTCTGCTATACATCGACATGAAGAACGAGGCTGGTCAAGTAGTGGCAACTGAGCTGCTCGATTTGTCAGGAAACCAAGACGCCATCAGCAATGGCCGCTATACACTGGAGTTGACACGCAAGTGCGTGGATTACGACTTCCGCATGGTTGTCAGACGCGGCGCATCGCCCCTTCATTTCCAGGACACCGATGCCGACAGTTTGGAATGCGCGGTGAAGAAGATGGAAACAGGCGATGCCGTCAGCTATAAGTTCATGAGCACGGACAGCATCACGAACCTCGCTGCCAAGCAGCAACAGAGTACAGTGGAGCTGACATGGCAGAACACGGGCGGCGACAGCGACTTCTACCGGGTAATGCGCCGCGAGCATGGCAGTGCCGACAGCGAGCCGTGGGACACGCTGGCTACAGGCCTCAAACAATTCTACTATATTGACAAAAAGCCCAGACCGCAGCACGTCTATGACTATCGAGTGGAAAGCGTCTTCCAATGCGAAGGCATGAAGGTGAACGGACAGACCGTCACCGGGCAGTGCGCTTCAACGGGCATGGTGCGTGGCTATGTGCGGCTGGCCGATGGCACAGGACTGGGAGGCCTCACCGTGACAGCCGAGCCTATTGGCGACATCACGGGAGCAGAAGTGAAGGCTGCAGTCACAGATTCCACCGGTTACTTCGAGATAGGCGGACTCGTTTATCAGCTTGCAGGCAGCTATCGCATCAGCGTGGCCTCGATGGGCGATGCCGGCAGCTTCGAGCCACAAGTAGTCAGCTTCGACGAAGACGTGAACCTGAAGAGTAATTTCATCTTTACCATCAATACATATTATATATATAGTGGCAATGTCTATTATGAAGGTTCCAGCATCCCCGTGCCAGGCGTAAAGTTCCTGCGCGACGGTGTGCTGATGGTAGATGGCAACCAGCGACCCATCACAACCGACAATCAAGGAGCCTTTTCGCTTAGCATACCGAAAGGAACCCATCGCATACAAGCCATTAAGGATGGTCATGTGATGAAGAACGATGGCTATCTGCTGAACCCAGACTCGCAGACAGGCGACCAGCGCGACTGGAACTGGACGGCAGACGTCAGCACCGTGCGCTTGTGGGACCAGACAAAGGTAGTGCTGCACGGACGAGTCGTTGGTGGAAACGTTCAAGGACAATTGCCTCTCGGACAGTCTCTCTCGCGCAACAACCTTGGCGACAGCATCAAGATAGTGATGCAGCTTGAAGGCGACAACACTTCGTGGATTGTCCGCGACCAGCACGACGAGACTATCAAGGAACGCGACGCTACATTCCTGCACGGACGTCAGGACACAACACTGATGCACAGCACGCGCCGTTCCATCACCATCCATCCCGACAACAAGACAGGCGAGTACGAGGTACTGGTCTATCCCGTCAAGTACAAGGTGACTGAGATTTCAGCCACAGGCTACAGCACACTCTTCCAACAAGGCGAAGTGGCAAAGACACTGGATCTGACATCTGTGGCAAATGCCGATACCGCCACCTTCAACCGCATCTATCATGCCGTGCCTTCGCTCGACATCAGGCAGTTCAATCCCGACCAGTTGAGATACTTCGGTGTACGAAACTACACAGCTCAGGACAACATAGGCAATAAGGCTACCATTGAACTATGGAATGAGCAGAAAGGCTATGCCCTTGGCCACCCCGTGTTCATGGCAGGCTCGCCCTACGGCTTCATGCTTACTGCCTGTGAACGCTATTATTATAATAATGACCAAAAGCAAAGTGCAGATATCGTGAACCTGAAAGGCGGCGAAGTGACCTTCAACAATGGGCTTGTCAGCACTTCCAAAGTCGACAAGGTGACGCTCGACGAAGAGGGAGGAGGCAGCTATATCTTTTCCCCGGAGAACGTCACTCTGCTGCTCACAGATGAAGATGCACTGCGTAGCATGAGCGTTACACTGCTTTACGACGGCACCTATTACGACGTCGCCACCTTGAAGGCTTATGTCATGGCAGCTACGGCGAAGAACGAGGGGCGTCGCATCGTGGCGGCGGGACGTCCGCACTTGTTTGACATTTTGCGTGACCCGCCAGGCGGCGAGAGCCATTCTTATCTGGAGTCCGGTGCAGAAATGAGCTATTCATATACTGCCAATATTGATTGCCAGGCAGGATTCGACCTTGAGTGGGAAAGAGCAACAGGGGCTGACTTCTATCAAGGAGTCGTAGTCGTTCCCAATCTGGCTACACCAGGCACAGATACGGGTGCCATCAACAAGGTGGAAAAGTCGGATTTCCTTACTTTTAACCTGGGGACCAGTTTTGGTTGGGGTTGGACTTACGACTATAAAATCAGCACCACAGAGACGATTGAAACTTCGTCCGATCCGAAATGGGTTGGTGCGAAAGCTGACGTTTTTATCGGCATGACGGACAACCTGATACTGCAAGACGCAGTAGCCGTGCGTGCCGTACCTTCCGAGATGTACCAGCGGCTCACACCCCGACAGGCTGGCACCAGCGGCAACATTAACGTTCAGACAGGCACCATGAAGGTGCTGGCACGCGGTGTGGATGCTTCCGGCGACTCCATCTATCTCATCCGCGACGAAGTGCTGGGCGTTTCCACAAAGGTTCGTTCCTCTTTCGCCTACACACAGCATCATATAGAGAATGAGTTACTGCCGGGCTTGATTCGTGTGCGTAATTCCCTGATGTTGCCTGTTGGCACCGATTCGACCTATGCAAAGTCGCTGGCGGACAAGCAGGGCTTCCCTGCCTACATCAGCTTGGTGGATGAAGACGACGAAACCTTCTGCCTCATCGACGCAAATGGTAAGAAAACCTACAAACAATATAACCCCACGGGCAGCAAAGGCGCACTGCGCGACAGCATTGCGGCAATCAACGAGGAGGCTGTATATTGGCTGCGCTTCCTCTATATGAATGAATTAGAAAAAGTGCATGCCACCACACTGGCCAAAAACTATGACTTCGACGGCCCGACATCCATCGACTACAGTGAAGAGTTCGCAATAAGTGCCGATGACACACGCTACCTTCGCTTTCCACTCCTCGGTTTTGATATCGGAGGGTTTGCCTTCGAGGGAATGTACAAAATGCTGCATTCTCTGATGAAGTTATATTCTGGCGCCAGCAATAATCAAAACCAAAATGTTGAGAATCCAATCCAAGGCATAGAAAACCAAGTAGAATTCCATATAGGAGGGTCCAAAATCGCGTTTGATTATAAACCTATTTTCTCTGTCAACTTCTCTGATGAAAACGGCAAAAGCGAGTCTTGGACCAAAAAGATTGGCTTCTCCCTTGGTGCTGCCGAGAATTCACATCTCAATGTGGATGTGTTCAGGACGGCTCGCAACTACATGGATCTTGACACGACGGCTACATCGTTCAACCGCCTGACTGTGGAAATGCTTAACGCTGTCCGAATCGGTACTAAGACTGGATTCCCACTTGCGATGTATACGTATCTCAAAGACCTCTTTTCTGTCCCCGTATATTCAGGCCTTGTATTCCGCACACGTGGCGGTGCCACCCACAAGCCATACGAGGACGAGCGTGTCACAAAATTCTACAACCCTGGGACTGTGTTGGACGCAAAGACGATGGAAATCGACAAGCTCCGCATCTGGGCCGACCAAGCTGCAGTGAGCAATGTCCCATTCGACCAGCCCGCACGCTTCACTATTCACATGTGCAACGACACAGACCTGCCCGCACTGGCCGGCAAGTACTTCTCGCTGTGCCTGAGCGACCCGGACAATGCGAAGGGTGCCAAGGTGATGGTGGATGGCGCAGGACTCACAGGAACCGGCCACACCATTTATCTGCCGCCTGGGGAGGTCGTCACAAAAGTCATTGAGATTTATCCTGCAGCCGAATTCGACTACGAGAACATCGTCATCAGCCTTTATGACGAGGAAGACATCGAACGCGATACGCCGCTCTCACTTTCCGCACACTTCGTACCTTCGGCAGGCATGGTGAAAGTGACCACTCCCGGCAACAAATGGGTAGTGAACACCGAGAGCCCGTACGACTACAAGCAGCGGGGCTACTATCTTCCTGTACGTATCGAGGGCTTCGACGTGAACTACCGAGGCTTCGACCATATCGAGCTGCAGTACAAGCTCTCCACACAAGGCGACAAGGACTGGGTGAATGTTTGCTCCTTCTATAATGATCCCGATCTGATGGCGCAGGCCAGCGGTGTGGTGGACAGCATCCCCGCCGATGGAGCCATTCAGACGCGCTTCTTCGGAGAGACGGATCCCATTGAGCAGTATTATGACCTGCGTGCCGTAGTTTACTGCCGCTATGCAGGTGGCTATTTGACAGCAGCGTCTCCTATTCTCACTGGCGTGAAAGACACACGACGTCCTGTACCTTTCGGTACGCCGACACCTGTCAATGGCATCCTGGGCATCGGCGAGGACATCAGCATCCGTTTCAGTGAGGACATCGCAGGCAACTACCTGAGCAAGATTAACAACTTCGAGGTCTTGGGCACTCCGCGCAGTGGGGACATAAGCACCAGCACCTGTCTCTCCTTCGACGGCAGCAGTGCAGTCCTTTCAGCTGCTCCGTTGAACCTGACAGGCAAGAGCTTTACCGTCGATGTGATGCTGAACCCTGCCAATGAGCAGAAGGCTATGACGGTATTCTCACATGGCGGTGAGGAGTTAGGCCTGAAACTTGGTCTCACTGCCGACCGCCGCATGACAGCTTTCGTGGACGGTAAGCAGGTAACCTCTAACACATCCATACCCTTCAATGGTCTCAGACAGATAGCCTACACCTTAGAGCAGGGCAGCGACGACATGACCATACGCTTCTATGATGGCAACAGCCTCATCGGTGAGCAGACAGTGGAAGGCGTTTATCGCGGCAACAGTGAACTGCGCCTGGGCTTTGACTACGATGTTCCAGAAGACGCACAGCTCGGCGAACTCAACTGGTACAAAGGTGACATGCTGGAGTTCCGCCTCTGGAACCGTGCGCTTTCTGCAGCAGAGCTGGCAGAGTATGGCCAAAAGACCCTTACCGGCTATGAGCATGGCTTGCTCTGCTACTATGGACTGAATGAGGGTGAGGGTGTGTACAGCTACGACCATGCTGGCAGTGGCATCGACCTGGCACTCAGCAGTACAAACTGGAAGCGCCCGCAAGGCCTGTCTATGCGTCTCGACGGCACGGACGGCATCCGTCTGCAGCCCGACCGCTTTGTGCGCACCGATGCTCAGGACTACACGCTGATGTTCTGGTTCAACACCTCTGACCAAGAGGCTACGCTCCTTGCCAACGGAGAGGCACAGGCAGAGGCCGATGCCCGCAACCACATCAATGTGGGCATCAAGGACGGACGCCTCGTAGTACGCTCCGGAGGCCATGAGTTCCCAACCGATGCCGCTTGCAGCGACGGCCAATGGCATCATTTTGCCATGACCGTCTCCCGTTCCCGCAATGTGGGCAACATCTATATGGACAAGAAGCTTGTCGAGAGTTTCAGCGTTGATAGTCTGGGCGGCATCATGGGAAACAATCTGGCATTGGGTGCCACATACACCGATGCCCATAACTGCAAGCAGGTGATGAAGGGGTACATCGACGAGGTGGCTATGTTCAGCAGCGTGCTGCCCGTCAACATGCTTCATAACTATGTCAACAAGATGCCGACTGGAACAGAGGCAGCCCTGATGGCTTATCTGGACTTTGGGCGAAGCGAGCTGCAGGATGACAACACGCAGCGCCTCATGCCCACCGGCATCAGCCTCAAGCGTTACAAGGACGCACGCGGCAATGTGGTCGCACGGCGTGACACGCTGGTGGAGCAAAGCGTCATCGACGCACATGCTGCCCGCGATGTATATGCTCCCATGACAAGCACCAATAAATTGGACAACATAAACTTCAGCTATGTGGCCAACGGCAACCAGCTGCTGGTAAACCTTGACGTACCCGACTTCCAGATTGAGAAGAGCAATGTCTATGTGACCGTCAAGGAGGTGCCCGACCTCAACGGCAACTTCATGGCAAGTCCGCTGACGATGGACTTCTATGTCTATCGCAACCCGCTCCGCTGGAGCATCAAGCACACGGACTTGGAAACCAATTATGGTGAAGAGCTTGCCTTCGAGGCCACCATTCACAACCTAAGCGGGCAGAGGCAGAACTTCGAGTTGCGCGACCTGCCCTACTGGCTCAGCGCCTCGCAGACACAAGGCCGCATCGAAGCCTTGGACGAACAAACCATCACCTTCAGCATCTCGCCCTACACCAACATCGGCACCTACAACGAGCTTATCTCACTGGTGGGCGACGACGGCATGACCGAACCGCTATATCTCAATGTGAAGGTAACAGGTGAGCAGCCCCAATGGGCCGTCAGCGACGACCTGAAGGCTGGGAACCAGATGATGCACATAGTGGCACGTGCCTACATTGACGGCATGGTGGCCGCAGATGCCAACGACATCCTGGCCGTATTCGGTCCGAACCAGGAAGTGATGGGCGTGGCAAACATCGATGCCGACCAGACAGCCAACGCCAACGAGGTGCTGACCTTCCTGACCGTCTATGGCAAGCCGAACAAGACACCCGAGCTGGAGTTCCGTCTCTACGACGCATCCTCTGGGCAGATATATAAACTGGAGACGCGCGACGGACAGCGTGTAAGCTTCAAGCCTGATGCCATCGTGGGTAGCAGCACGGCCCCCTTGCTGTTGGAGAACAACGACAGCGAAGTGGAGACTCTGCAACTGCGCAAGGGCTGGAATTGGGTATCGCTGAATGTATTGCCTAATGGCCCCGTTACCATTG
Source organism: Bacteroidaceae bacterium (assembly GCA_017428785.1). GTDB lineage: Bacteria > Bacteroidota > Bacteroidia > Bacteroidales > Bacteroidaceae > Physcousia. Next base: position 54,730 of record JAFRQD010000061.1, on the reverse strand, counting down.
GCGGCCTGCTCTATGGTGCTTCTAACTGGGAGCCCGGCGATGCCATCGAGGTCATCACCGACCAGCTCGCCGCCACCTATTTCTGTCGCCAATCGCAGTTCACGGATCGAGGCTACAAGTGGGACAACGAACGCCAATCCGTGAAGATTGACCCCACACGCATGTTCCGCATCTATGCAAGCAGCAAGAAGGTAGTCCACATCGGTGGTGAGACTGTAGACGAAGACATCGTCGTGCGGCAGGGCTGGAACCGCATCGCCTACCTCCCGCAGCTGAACCTGCCCATCTCACAGGCCATGTCGGTCTATAGTGCCGAGGCCAGCGAGGGCGATGTGCTGAAGTCGCAGGACGACTTTGCCATCCTCAGCCGTGACGCCTCTGGGAACCTCGTATGGAAGGGGACGCTGCGCTACCTGGAAGCCGGCAAAGGCTATATGCTCAAGCGGACAGCAAAGACCGATGCCACGTTCTACTACCCCTGCTACTATTCCGAGTCTCGATACTCCGGAGCCAGGATGGCTCCTCGCCGGACGGCGCTCTTCGAGAACAACGGCGCGACCTCGATGAATATCGTTGCGAGTGTCAGTGGCGTGGAGCTGCAGGCTGGCGACCAGCTGGTTGCCTTCAATGGAACCAGCCGTGTAGGTGTGGCCGAGACTGGCGAGGACGGCTTGTTCTACCTCAACGTAGCACAGCCCGACGATGAGCCTCATCGTCTGACCTTCTGCCTGGAGCGTGACGGTCAGGTGGTAAGCATCACCGGCAGCGACCACTGCTATACCGCAGATGCTGTGATAGGAAGTCCCGAACAGCCTACCGACATCAGCTTCACATCTGCCACCTACGACTACTCCGACGGACACTGGTACACGCTGGATGGCATGCGCCTGCCTGGCAAGCCAAAGCGTCCGGGCCTCTACATTCACAACGGTAAGGTAACTAACGACAAGTAAAGCAAGAGATATGAAACGAATCATCAAGATAGGCCGATGGCTCTGCCTTCTCCTTCCGCTCGTCTTTCTGTCCTGCTCTGGCTCAGACGAAAACGATCCCCATTCGCCCACACCGCAGACGATAGCTTCGGGCAATGATGCGCGTCCTGCCTGGCAGGCTCCGCAATACACCTCCTTCGAGCAGACCATGAGCGTATCGCTGCTGATGCAGCGCGAGCTGGAGCCCTATGTGACGACGCAAGACCTCCTCTGCGCCACCATCGGCAATGAGGTGCGCGGCCTCACGGCACCCACTGTGGAGGAAGGACTCATCTTCTTCCCACTTACCGTGGCTGCCAACGGCAAAGGCGAGAGCATCACGCTCTCCTATTACTGCGAGCGGCTCCACCGCATCTTCACCATCCCCTGGACCACCTTCGACGCCTCCGTGGCTCCCATGGGCGAAGGCGGCATCTACCGACCGCAGTTCGCAGCCGTCAAATAATCAAGGCCGGCACCGAGGACAATGCCACAACCGGCTTCGAGACACGCATCGTCGTCGGCGGCCATCGGATGAAGGTGCTGGCAGAAAAGACGATGTAGCACTCGGAAAAACATCAGCCAGCACGGGGGCATCATCCTCTGGGAAAGCCACATTCTTCATACGCAGGCTGCGTCTGTAGAAACGCAACCTGCGTACATATATTTGCAAGTTGCGGACAACGAGACGCAGCCTGCGTATGAAGCATCAAATGTGGCGGACGCAAGATTTCCCCTGCCGCCGTGTTTTTTTCCCGCATCAGGAGTGAAATTAAAAAATAAGTCGTACCTTTGCCCTCGATAAGGAAGCATCCCAACCTCCACAAACAAAGAACTCATGAAGCTAAAGTCAGGACTGGTCACCATCTTGCTTGCGATATGCCACATGGCGCTGGCACAGGACGGCTATGTCTTTCCCGAAAACATAAAGCCGCTCATCCTGACACAATGGGGACAGGGCCATCCCTTCAACCTGCTCTGCCCGAAGACAAAGGACACGAAGGGGGAAACGGCTCACATGCTGGCAGGCTGCGGCCCTGTGGCAATGGCGCAGATGGTGAACTACCACCGGTATCCGTCCATGAGCCCCGATAAAACATACGAGTACGAATGGGACCTGATGTATCCCCACCTGACAATCGTACTGCAGAAAGAGGAGATGGTGGCCGTTGCCAAGCTCATAAGCGACTGCGGCGTGTCGTCCTTCACCGAGTATGGCGACGACGGAAGCAGTACATCCATCTCAAGAATGATGGGCGCCCTGAAACGACTTTTCAACTACAGCAACCACATGGCCATATATGAACGGGCCGCGTTCGACACTCCCCAACGCGACAGTATGTTCCGCCAGCTAATCTTCACAGAACTGAAAGCAGGCAGACCCGTGTTCTATCGCGGTTATAGCGAAAAGGAAGGCGGACATCTCTTCATCATCGACGGTTGCAAGAAGCAGAAAGTGCATGTGAACATGGGTTGGGCAGGAAACAAAGACGGCTATTACGACTTGGACGACCTGGCTGGATACAGTCAGCAACAATGGCTGCTTACAGACGTGGCCGACAGCACCTACCTCGGCACGGTGAAGGAGATTACCCTGGACGAGCCGGGAACGCTTGATACACAACTCGGCCAGCACGAGCTGCTGACCACACGACACATAAAACTGTGCGGCCAGATGGACGGACGCGACTTCTCCACCCTGCGGAAAATGCTGCGTGAAGGGTTGCTTCGAACCATAGACATGAAGGAGGTGAACCTGAAGGAACTGCCCGACTCGGCATTCTACGAGTGCACATACCTGTCACACTTCGTGGCACCCGGCACATTGCAGCGAACAGGCCAGCACACATTCGGCCGATGCCGTAACCTCAACCGCATTGTCTTCCAGCCAGGCCTGAAAGCAATAGGGAACGCGGCTTTCAGCGGTTGCGTCAATCTGCTTGACATACAGCTGCCCGGCACCACGACCTACATCGGCTACAATGCCTTTACCTCGTGCGAGGCCCTGCTCAGCGTTGTCCTGCCCGAAGGAATGGAGACTCTGGGCAACTATGCTTTCTCATATTGCGACCACCTCTACTCCATTAGCCTGCCCAAGTCGTTGCACAGAATCGGGAAGGATATATTCAAGAACTGCAACCGGCTGAAACATATCCGACTTGCGCCCGAGAATCCCCATTTCACTATCGGCGAGCACAACGAGATACAGCCTCGGGAACTCAACGCGGACAAGTGACAAGGCCTTCCCTCTTCGCCTATTGCATCACTTCCCCGTCTCTGCCTTTGCCGAAGCAGGCTTGCCGTAGGTCTGAGTGACGGGGCGAATCGTGCCGTCGGGATTGTAGAACATCTCATCCACACAAACGCTGCGGCGGCCTGTAGCAGGGCCGTAGCCGTGAAGGGAAAGGGTGCTGTTGTGGTAGAACAGATAAGTGTGCCCCTTGAAATCAACAATGCCCGGATGTATGGTGAAGCTGTCTTTGGCGCGACCTGTTATCTCACCCTTGAAGGTCCAAGGACCCGTTACCTCCGGAGCCATAGCGTATGAGATAGTCTCGCCGCCATGTCCCCCCGAGGCATAGACGATGTACCACCAGTCCTTGCCCTCTTCCGAACGACGCTTGTAGAGCCAAGGCCCCTCCACGTAGTTCTCCATCGGCAAGGACATGATCTCGCTGTCCAGCTCTGTCATGTTCTGCTTCAGGCGGGCAAGGAAGCATGTTCCGTTGCCCCAGCTGAGCCAAGGCGTGCCGTCGTCATCAATGAAGACCGTCGGGTCGAAGTCGTTCCACCAGCCAAGAGGATGGGCGTTGGGCGTCATGCTGTCCACAATGAGCGGCTCTCCGATGGCATCCTGGAAGGGACCGGTGGGACTGTCGGCAACGGCCACACCTATCGACTTGCAGTTAGGGTCGGCACATTGCGTGCTGACAAAGTACCAGTACTTGCCGTCCTTCTCCACAACCTGTGCTGCCCAAGCCTCGCCCGATGCCCAACTGAAGTCGGCTGGACTGAGGACTACGCCATGCTCCGTCCATGTCTGCATATCCTCGGTCGAGAAGCAGAGCCAGTTGGTGATATTGAAGCCATAAAGCCCCTCGTAGCCCGCGCTGTCCTCGAAGCATTCATCGTGTCCTGTGTAGAGGTACAAGCGTCCGTCGAACACCACGGGAGCCGGGTCGGCCGTGTAGCATGAACGGATGAGGGGATTGCCCTCGTTCTGGAAGGTGACGGCCTTTTCGCCCTTCGTAGAGCAGGCCAACAAGGTTAACATCGAAAAGAAGAGGATGGTGAAGTGCTTGCGTGTCATAGTTGTATCCATTTTTTAGTTTGTTTCCTCTGCAAAGATAGCAATTTATCATACATTACACTACATTTCGCGCATTTATAGTCTCTTTCTCTCAAGTTTCCGTACAACTTTGCTGCGTTTTTGCTATCTTTGCAAGAGCAGTAAACAACAAAAACTCACGTGAAGATGGAAATAACAGAAAAAGCAGGCTTCTATCACCTTTCATGGTTGCAACGCATTGGCTTCGGGGCAGGAGATCTGGCACAGAACCTCATCTACCAGACCATTTGCATGTATCTTTTGTTCTTCTACACAGATGTCTATGTGCTTGGGGGCGACGCGGCCAAGTCTGCAGGACTGGCAGGGACGATGTTCCTCGTCGTGCGGCTGGTGGATGTGCTTTGGGACCCTCTGGTCGGCACCTTTGTGGATAAACACAATCCCCGCTGGGGGAAGTACCGCTCGTACCTCATCATGGGCGGCATCCCGTTGACAATCCTTGCCATTCTCTGCTTCTGGGACGGCTTCAAGCCTTCCATCCTATATGCCTACATCACGTATGTCGGCATGTCCATGCTGTACACCTTGATCAATGTGCCTTACGGAGCATTGAACTCTTCGTTGACGCGTGACACAGACGAGATAACAATCCTCACCTCTGTCCGTATGTTCATGGCAAATGTGGGCGGCCTCTGCGTATCGGCAGGCGTACCCATCATTGTCGCCCTGTTCGCAGGTTCCGAGAGTCTGCCCATCCAGATGGCCTTGTTCATGGGGCTTGGTTCGCTGCCTTCGTTCATCTTCATGCCTTTGGTGCCAGCCATCAAGCGCAAGGTGGGCAAGAAGAACATGTTCTACATCTTCCTTTCCATTGCCATCCTCGGCATGGCGATGCTCTATGTCATCAGCCACATCGGCACGGTCAAGGAGAACATCATCCTGGTCTATATCGCCCAGTTCATCAAGTCGACGGGCGTCATCGTGGCGACGGGGTACATGTGGGCACTCATTCCCGAGGTCATCTCTTACGGCGAGTACACGACAGGCCGTCGCATCTCAGGCATTGTGAACGCCCTGACAGGCATCTTCTTCAAGGCAGGCATGGCTTTAGGAGGCGTGGTGCCTGGCTTCGTACTCTGGCTGGTCAGCTACAAGCCTGTTGCCGAGGCAAGCAACCTGCCCAAGGACTCGCATGCCTGGTTCATGACGATGCTCATCTTCTCTCTCGTCGGACTGGCCCTGCTCATCTTCTGCTTCTCGCAGACGAAGGAGCGCGTGGTGATGAACGAGAGCGAGACCAAGAACGTGAAGGTGAGCGACCTCTGGACAGAGTTCATGCGCAACCGTCCTTTGCGCATCATTGCCCTGTTCTTCATCACAGCCTTCGCCATGATGTCTGTGGGCAACGCCGCCGGTGCTTACTTCATGAACGACATGGAGCTGCTCACACCGTTGACTCAGGAAGGCATCCGCTGGCTCGTTTGCGTCATCCCTGCCCTGCTCCTCGTGCTTGCCATGTTCATCATCTCACGCTATGAACTGACCGACGAAGTCATCGACCACATCAACAAAGAGATCGAAGAGAGGAGAGAGAGCTAAAGGAAGCCCTGCCTATCCATTCTCAATTACCCTTTTTCAATTTTCAATCATCAATCATCAATTATCAATCATATTCCATGGAACGTTACCTATTTCCCAATGACTATATGGCCGACCCTTCGGTCCATGTGTTTGGCGACCGCCTGTATATCTACCCTTCGCACGACATCGAGACGGGAGCTGCCTTCGACGACGACGGCGGACACTTCCAGATGCGCGACTACCATGTGCTTTCGCTTTCAGGCAATCCGCTGGAAGCCCCCGTCACCGACCACGGTGTCATCCTCGATGTTGACCAAGTGCCCTGGGCGGAGAAGCAGATGTGGGACAACGATGTGGTTGAGAAGAACGGCCGCTACTACCTCATCTTCTCGGCCAAGGACTACAATGGCGTCTTCCATCTGGGCGTGGCTGTCAGCGAGCGCCCCGAGGGTCCTTTCATTCCTCAGGAGCATCCCATTCGAGGCTCGTTCAGCATCGACCCTTGTGTCTTCAAGGACGATGATGGCGAGATATACTGCTACTTCGGTGGCCTGTGGGGAGGACAGCTGCAGTGGTACAGCCCGTCCCCGACTCCAAGACCCTCTCTAACTCCCCCTCTAGGGGGAGAAAAAATGGTCAATGGTCAATGGTCAATGGTCAATGGCAAAAGCGTTGACCTCGGCCCTGCCGGCGACAAGAAGACGCAGCTCTTCTGCCCGCCTGACGCGCCTGCCCTGCCGTCGTTCGTGGTACGCATGAGCGACGATGTCCTGCAGTTTGCCGAGGCACCGCACCCCGTCGTCATCCTCGACGCCGACGGTCAGCCCCTCAAGGCGGGCGACCCGCATCGCTTCTTCGAGGCTTCGTGGATGCACAAGGCCGGTGGCCGCTACTACTTCTCCTACTCGACGGGCGACAGCCATCTGCTTTGCCTGGCCGTTGGTGACAATCCCTACGGCCCGTTCCGCTTCAAGTGCGAACTGCTGCAGCCGGTAGTGGGCTGGACTACTCACCACAGCATCGTTCGTTATGAAGGTCGCTGGTGGCTCTTCCACCACGATTGCGTACCATCGAACGACATCACCCATCTTCGGAGTCTCAAGGTAAAGCCATTGGACGACGAACTGTTTGAATAACAGAGTCTTGGCGCCTCAATTCACGGATGCCGACGGCTCGGTTTCGGATGCCGCTGGCAGGCCCCAAAAACGCCGCGTGCGGCGTTGGCAATCCCCGCGTGCGGCGATGGGCATTTCCGCGTGCGGCGTTGGGCATCGCCGCAGGCGGCGTTTTGCGATGCCCCTTGGGGAGATTTTTTCGAGGCACTCGGAAGCCTCCTATCTCGCAGACATTCAAAGAAATAAACCACATAAACCCAGCAAATCCGGCATGCGAAGCCAACAAGCATAAGTTGAGGCGTCAAAACATGCATGCAGAAAAACTCTTTTTTCGTGCGACTTTGCATTGGAGTTCTCAAAAAAAGTCATATATTTGCCGAAGATAACACGCTATATACTCACTCTAATCACATAAAACACCATGAAAGTTATCAGTTTCTTGCGCAAGTCGCACATGTTGTTCATGCTGTTCATGCTGACAGCAGCGGCACTTCTCTTCGTTTCATGCTCCGGGGACGACCCCGCAGACACCAAACCCGGCAATTCGACTCCGGCAGCCGGCAGCGGCGACTGGCATAATGTGCCTGCATCAGGCGGCACCATCACGAAGGGCGACATCATGCTGGCCTTCCCCGCCGGCACCTTCCTGACCGACTCCAAGGTGGCAGTCACCGAGCTAAGCGCAGGCGAGGTGGGCGGAGAACACGAAGTGTCGAAGTTCTACGAAATCACTATGCCTTCTACAACAAAGGCGCCGGTGAAGATAACAATCAAAAGCAGAGAACACGCCGACGACATCTACTTCGTGGAACGCAGCCTGGGCCACAGTCTGTCGTACGACAAATATATAGTAAGCGCATACAGCGTGGAAGGCACCTACGCCAATGGCAAGTACACAATGACTCTGCCGGCAATGGAAAACGGCAAGAACACCGTCAACTTTGCCATCGGCCTGGCTCACGTGCAGCGCCTGGAAGGCGACGACCCCAGCTCGCGTGCCGATGCCGACAAGGGCGGAGAAGTGAAATGGCACACAGACATCAACTACGGTCCCAAGACCGAATGGTTTGGCGCCATCCCCTATCCCAACTTCAAGAACTTCGGACTGCTCTGGATGAACAGCACACAGAAGGCAAGGCTCCAAAAGAAGTACCCCATCCTGAAGCGCTCCGTCGGCGAAGCAATAAGCCAGATACAGAAGCTGGGCTATAAGGTGAAGACCGACCGCGACATTCCTATCATCTTGACAGGCTGCGTGGATGAATATGGATTCTTCAGCCAGAGCAGGATAACCGACGAGATGAGCACCATAACCATTGGCCTCGAGAAGTTGGTGGCAAGCGATGATACCATCACCATGAAGCAGACCCTCATCCACGAGTTGATGCACTACTTCCAAGCCGATTACGACACGCGCCTCTCATGGTACAAGGCCGGCGAGAACGGCGAAGATGCCATACTTAAAGAGGCGGGCGCCGTATGGGCAGAGAAATTCATGAATAAAGGACAACTTAACGTCAGTTTCATTATGGACTATCTGCCGCAGTCCTTGGCAGCAGGACTAATAGATATAGGCAGTGGCTACGACGGCGATGCAGAAAGTGCAACAAACCATACCATGTATCAGAACCATGGATATGGAGTGGCACCCTTGCTGGAATACATGACAAAGAAGATGAAACTGGACAGCACCATAGAACTCTTTGAGCTATGGCGCGACGCTACCGACAAAAGTGCCTTCGCCACCCTGAAGGCCTGGGCAACCAAGCACGGCAACAACATGTTCGACGGCAACAACCTCGACGCCTACTTCATCAGCCTCTTGAAGGGCGAGGTGCTGCCCGACATCTACCCCTTCCAACTGGTCAAGAACACGTTCAAAATCTCCGAGGATGGGAAATACCCGGAACATCAGGAACCGTGTTCAGCTTATGGTTGCAAATTGCAGCGATACGAAATCAATATAAACATCGCCGACCTCGACAAAAAGGAATTCGTGCTCAAGCAACGCGGTAAGGACGTGCAGGCCCATGTATTCTATTACACCAACCCCAGGGATATCCATTGGTTGGACGGCACCTTCTCTGGCGGCGACTCGATAGTCCTCGATTTGAGCTTCATGAAAGAAGAGAAGGCACACCTGAATGTCTTTACCCTCATCACAAACAAGGGGAACAAGAGTATGCACATGAGCGCAATCACGCCTGAGTTAAGGTTAAAGAAAGAAGGTCTTGCAGTCAAGAGCATCGACTTCGACTCATCGTTCCTCGTAGGGAATCAGGGCGAAACGCGTAATGCTGCCTTCGGCACTTACTTCTCGCAAGGCATCACAACAATAAAGACATCCAACGGCTTCACCATTACGGCGAAGAGAAGCAATGGCGGCATGACCGACAACATCACAATCGACATGACCAACCCGAACACGGGCAGTCCAGTCATCAGCCGTGTCAGCTACAGCAGCCACGGAAGCCAGAGCCTTGATGTGGAATTGCTCAATGTGCCGTGCACGTTCAACTCCTCCGACGAGAAGGTGTTCAATGCATCGGAAGAAGCCAGCACTATGAAGATTAACAATATTCTCTACAAGGGATTCGACGGCAAAGCATTCAGCACCTTTGTGCCTGGCGAGTCGTCCTGGGCAGAGATAACCATCATGTTTGACAAATAGTCTTAAAAGATGATGGGCATCCCAAATCGTTTCGGGATGCCCATCTTTTATCGTATTGCTTTCTTAGAAGTCGAGCGTCACGCCGCCCATGAAGGTAGCCTTCGGCATGTAGAAGCCGTCGTAGGTCTGGTATTGCTCAGCCAGCAAGTTCTCGCCCTTGGCAAAAAGAGCCATCCAAGGCAGCACCTTGTAGCTTACTGTGGCGTTCAGCAGGGTGTAGTTCTCCTTTTGGTCGGCAGCAATGTAGAGTCCGCTGATGTTCTGCACACCAGCCGTAGCAGTCCACTTGTCGTTGTGGTACTTGCCGCCTAAGTAAAGCTTGCCCTCGGGAGCACCAATGATGGGCGTTTCCATTCGTAAGTACGAGTAGTTGCCGTCCACGCTCCAATGCCTATTGATGCGATAGTCGCCAGAAAGCTCAAGCCCCCAGTTCTCGAAGTCGCCCGTGTTGACATTGCGAGGACGCCCGTCTATCCTGACAGTGTTGATAAGGTTCTTGCCCTTGATGTAGAAGATGTTGGCCCCGATGCGTGCCTTTCGGCCGATGCGTTGCGTGTAGGCAAGCTCGTAGTTCATCATGCTTTCCGGCTTCAAGTCGGTTGTGGCAGGCGGAAACATATACATGTCCTTGATGATGGGGTTGCGGAAGCCTTTGCTCACCAGCGCCTTGATGTCGGCGTTGCGTGTAGGATGGAAGGCCAGACCGCCTTGAGGCACAAGCTCTGTGCCAATGACAGAATGCCAATCGACACGCAAGCCTGCATCCACGGTCAGCCACTTGCAGATGTCCTGACGGAAGTCGATGTAGGTTCCCACCTCGTCTGCGTGCTGGTTCTCCACGAGATTGCCGTCCTTATCCTTCACGAGATATGTCTTGACACCAGTCTGCTTGCTGGCATTCCAAGCGCTGCCTCCGAAGTGTTGCCAGTCAAGGCCGACGGTCACGGTGTTGCCTGCGAAGAAGTGCGCGCTCTGGTACCAAGAGATGCCAGCGATGTAGTCATCGTGTTTGTAGAGCGATGGCCTGGGCGTTCCGCCTACTTCATAGCCGTCGTCTATGTTGTGATGTCCCCAGTCGCAATACAGACGAAGCGTACCGTTGGTTCGCTCGAAGCTATTGCTCAGGCTGACGCTCGCAAGGCCGCGGGTAATCTTGGAGTCGTTGTCGAGCAGCGGAGCATAGTCGGGGCCTGGGTTGCTGGCATTGAAGTGCGTAACGTTAGCGTCGGCCACGGCTTTCCAGTGGTCGGAGAAGTCGTAGCCAATCTTGGCATACCCGCCGAACTGCTCGAACGCACTGTTAGACCTATGGCCGTCAGTTCGCTTGTATTGAGCGCCGACAATGGTGCTGAGCTTACCCATGCGGAAGCGGTTCACGGCATCGGCTTGGAAGGTTCCGTAGCTGCCGCCCTGCAGGGAGATGTTCGTCTTGCAGCCGTCCTCGTTCATCTGTCGCGTGACGATATTCACCACGCCGCCCATCGCGTTGCTTCCGTAGAGCAGCGATGCAGGGCCGCGAAGCACTTCTACCTTCTCTGTCATCAAGGTCTGATAGACATCGGGAATAGGGTGGCCCATGAGGCCGGCATATTGTGGCTGACCGTCTATCAGCACCAAAAGCCGAGCACCACTGCCCACACCACGAACCATCATGCTGCCTGCTGCGCCGGTGCTCACGCCATAACCCAGCACGCCTCTGCTGGTAGAGAAGAGGCCTGGCGTCTGTTCCACGACTGTCGGAATGACAGAAGAGCGGTAGTTCTCGTTGAGCTTCTCGTTGCTAATACTTGTAACGGTGAAAGGCAGATGGCGTTGGTCGGTGGCGTCACGTGTTCCGGTGACGACCACCTCGCTCATCCTTGTCGTATCCTGAATGCCTTCGTTTTGCGTTTCTGCCTGCAAGGAGATGCTTGCAGCACAGGTGCCTAATAATAATAATGTGCGGACTTGCATAGCGTGGTGTTTTAATGTAACAAAGTTAATACCTTATAATTCTGGGTGCAAAGGTATTAACAATGTATGCACGCAGCCAAACCCAGATTTCGCAACGTGTTGCCGATTTTCCCTTAATGGCTGAGATAGCGGCTGAAATGCGAGGCGCTGTCGAAGTTAAGCTTCCCCGCCACCTCTTTCGCCGTTAGTTTTCCATGCATCATCAGGTGTTTGATTTCCATCACGGTGAACTGCCTGATCCAATAACTTGGGGTGCGTCCGCTCACTTGAGTCGATATCTTGTGCAAGTGCTTTGGCGAGACACAGAGTTCACCGGCATAATAGGCGACGTCTCTGTGCATTCTGTAGGTACCCGACTCCAGCATGCGGATGAAACGCGACATGATGTCGGCTGCCCTCAGGCTTGCTTCTTCTCGTTCGAAGAGCGCGGCATGAGCGTTCATAATGTCGAGGTAGAGGGCTCGCATGCTTTGCAGGACGGCCTCCTCACGGTAGGCTTCCGGTGTATGTTCCCTGCGGAAAGCAACTTCCTTGAAGTCGTGTTCTACAACGGAAAGCACGTCTCCCTCCAACGGGAAGATGGGATGCATGAAGAGATGCAGCCATCCACATGTCCCGTAACTGCTGTGAGGCATCAGGCTGGCCTGTTGTTCGGCAGGCAGAAGAATCTGATAAAACTGGCAATCCGGAGAGGGTTGAAGTTGCCCGACATGGCTTGCCATCGCTATCATGCAACAGCCCGCCACGAGCTGATGCTCGCGCCCGGAGAAGTGGAGACGGCATGTGCCGGCTGTGCAAAGCAAGTGCAGAATCTGTTGTTGCATGATGCCTTTTAATCTTTACTGCGTCGCAAAAATACGGAAAAGCAAGCACATACACAAGCAAAACATACTTTAATTCTTAATTCTTCTTTCTTAATTCTTAATTTATTCGTACCTTTGCACCCCAAAAGGACTATATAACAAACAAAACCTATGCCACAGATTTCCGTACGAGGCGTGGAGATGCCGGAGTCGCCTATCCGCAAGTTGGCTCCCTTGGCATACGCCGCAAAAGACAGAGGAATACATGTTTACCACCTGAACATCGGTCAGCCCGACCTTCCCACACCCCAAGCGGCGATTGATGCCATAAAGAACATCGACCGCACCATCCTCGAGTACAGCCCCAGCCAAGGTTATCTCAGCTATCGCAAGAAGCTGGTAGGCTACTATGCGAAGTACAACATCAACCTCACACCTGAGGATATCATCATCACGAGCGGGGGTAGCGAGGCGGTGCTGTTCTCCTTCCTGGCTTGCCTCAATCCTGGCGACGAGATAATCGTGCCGGAGCCTGCGTACGCTAACTACATGGCGTTTGCCATCTCGGCTGGTGCCGTCATCCGCACCATCACGACGACCATTGAGGAGGGCTTCTCCCTGCCGAAGGTCGAGAAGTTCGAGGAGCTCATCAACGAGAAGACGCGTGCCATCCTCATCTGTAATCCGAACAATCCGACGGGCTACCTCTATACGCGTCGCGAAATGAATCAGATACGCGACCTCGTCAAGAAGTACGACCTTTACCTCTTCAGCGACGAGGTATATCGCGAGTTCATCTATACGGGCAGCCCTTACATCAGCGCCTGCCACCTTGAGGGCATCGAGAACAATGTGGTGCTCATCGACAGCGTGAGCAAGCGTTACAGCGAGTGCGGCATACGCATCGGCGCCCTCATCACCAAGAACAAAGAGGTTCGCAAGGCTGTCATGAAGTTCTGCCAGGCACGCCTCAGTCCCCCACTCATCGGGCAGATTGCGGCCGAGGCAAGTCTCGATGAACCCGAGGAGTACGGCCGCGAGGTCTATGATGAGTACGTAGAACGACGCAAATGCCTCATCGACGGACTGAACAGGATACCCGGCGTCTATAGTCCCATCCCGATGGGAGCATTCTATACCGTAGCGAAGTTGCCCGTCGATGATGCCGAGAAGTTCTGTGCCTGGTGCCTGAGCGACTTCAACTACGAGGGCGAGACGGTCATGCTGGCTCCCGCCGCCGGCTTCTACACCACGCCTGGCATCGGCAAGAACGAAGTCAGACTGGCCTATGTGCTGAAGAAAGAGGACCTGGTTCGCGCGCTGTTCGTGCTGAGGAAGGCGCTCGAGGCGTATCCGGGAAGAGTATCATAGTCCATAGTCCATAGTTCATAGTCCATAGTTATGAAAGAGAGCCTTGTTAAAGGGAAGAGCATGAACTTTGCCATTCGCATAGTGCGATGCTACAAGTTTCTTGCCGAAGAAAGACACGAATACATCCTCTCCAAACAATTACTTCGCTGTGGAACAAGCATTGGAGCCAATGTAAAGGAAGCGTTAAGAGGTCAAAGCGTTCCGGACTTTACTGCTAAAATGAATATCTCGCTAAAAGAAGCGAGTGAATGCGAATACTGGATAGAGTTATTAGAAAAGACTGAATATCTACAGACAAATGTCGCAGAGTCCTTGCTAGAAGATTGTCAAGAGCTTATCAGAATGCTTACTTCAATTGTTAAGACTTCCAGAGAGCAAAAAGGGACTATGGACTCATAACTATGGACTATGGACTATTTCTCTTGGTTTGTAGCTAAGCGGCTCTTTGCAGAAGGCGGAAGCAGCGGACGCGCCTCGCGTCTCGCCACGGGCATTGCTACCGTGGGCGTTGCTATCGGCTTGGCCGTGATGCTGGTCAGCGTGGCTATCGTGCTGGGCTTCCAGAAAGAAGTGCAGGACAAAGTGCTGGGCTTCGGAGCACACATCAAGGTGATGAACTACAGGAGCCTCGGCCAGCAAGAGTATAGCCCGATTGTCATCGACGATTCCATCACTTCGCGACTCTCGGCCATCCCCAATGTGGCATCCGTCGCACGCTTTTGCACGAAGCCGGGCATGCTGAAGACCGACGCCAACTTCCGGGGCATCGCGATTCAAGGCGTAGGACAAGACTACGACCAAAGCTTCATAAGCAATCACTTGGTAAAGGGCGAGATACCTGAGTTCACAGACTCTGCGGGCTCAGGAAAGCTGGTCATCTCGCAGGCGATGGCTCGCGAGATGCAGGTCGATGTAGGCGAAACCATCTATGCCTACTTCTTTGAGCAGACGGTTCGGGCAAGGAAGTTCTCCGTTGCAGGCATCTATCGCACGAACCTTACCGACTTCGACAAGAACTTTGCCTACACCGACCTCTACACCATCCATCGCCTCTTGGGATGGGACAGCCAGCAGTACGGCGGGGCGGAAATCAGGCTGAAGGACTTCGACAAGCTTGATGAGACTTGGCTCGATGTGGTGAACGAAGTGAACCACAAGCAGGATGCCTACGGCGAGTACTATTCCAGCATGAGCATCCGCATGGAGCATCCGCAGATATTCGCTTGGCTCAATCTCCTCGACATGGACATCGTGGTCATTCTTATCCTGATGATTTGTGTCTCTATCTTTACTGCGGTGAGCGGTTTGCTCATCATCATCCTGGAACGCACCAACTTCATTGGCATCATGAAGGCTTTAGGAGCGCGCAACATGCAAGTCCGCCATCTCTTCCTCAACTACGCGATGCTGATCATTCTGCGTGGCATCGTGCTCGGCAACCTGCTGGCCTTCGCCCTTATCTACCTGCAGAAATTCACGGGACTGGTCAAGCTGGACCCCGAGGTCTACTATGTGGAGGCGGTTCCTGTGCTGGTGAACTGGTGGTGGGTGCTTGCCATCGACCTCGGCACGCTTGTCCTCTGCGGTTTGGCCATGATAGTGCCAAGCCTTGTGGTGTCAAACATCACGCCCGCCAAGAGCATCCGCTTCGAATAGGAGCATTGCCCATTCCCCCTCGTTTTCCGTTTGCAGCAGGCTGAAGCCGTGCTGCACGGTGGCTTCTGTCAAAGCAGGGATGTCCGAGAGATAGAAGCCGCTCAGTATCATTTGGCCGCCTGGCTTTATTGACGCGGCGAATCGCGGCAGGTCCTGAAGCAGGATGTTTCGGTTGATGTTGGCAATGAGAAGGTCGGCCTTCGGCTGGTCTTCGAGCAGAGAGCTATCGCCGCATACAACTGCTACACAGCCCGAGGGGGGCAGGGGGCAAGGGGCAAGGGGCAAGAGATTTGTGCCTTCGCTACCATCCTGACTCTGATTTCTATTCTCTTGCTCCTCGCTCCTCGCCCCCTGCTCCTCGCCTCCGAAAGGAGGCAGGACAGTTGGGATGTGGTTCAGCAGCAGGTTGTCCTTGGTGTTTTCCACGCTCCACTCGTCGATGTCGTAGGCGAAGACGCTTGTCGCTCCTCGCTTGATGGCCATGATAGCCAAGATGCCTGTGCCCGTTCCGGCGTCGATTATGTGCTTCCCCTCCAGGTCGAGAGAGGCGAGAGTGCGCAGGATGAGACGCGTCGTCTCGTGGCTGCCGGTGCCGAACGCTAGGCGGGGCGTGATGAGGATGTCGTATTTGGCAGGCGGCACATCTGTGTGCTTGACGTCGTGAACCACTATCACACCCCCTCCTTGGGAGGGGGCAAGGGGGAGGCTCACCGGCTGGAACCCCTCTTCCTCCCAGACCTGGTTCCAATCTTCGTCGGGCGCTTCGGCCGTCGAATAACTGATGCTGACGCCAGGCAGGCAGAAGTCCTGCACCGCCTCACGCATCCTGTCCTCACTCCAATCCTTTTGCTGAATATAAGCCAGCAGGCCGTCCTCTGTCTGGGAAAAGGCCTCGAAGCCAATCTCGGAGAGCGATGCGGACAGCAGATCCGCAGCATCCTCGCTGAAAGGCCGTATCTTGCAAGTCACTTCGAAGTACTTCATAATATATATAATAATGTATAGTCACCCTTCTCCCCACGCGGCTTCGGTCCGCTCGGCACAGGTCGTCGCCAAACCCCGCAGGCGGCGTTCGTTGATTTATCATGATGCAGCAATTGATTATTCATGATGCAGCAATTGATTTGTCATGATGCAGCAACAAACACAGCACGCCAAGTTTTGCAAGGCCGCATGTCGTGCAGGGCATCCGTCCGTGGAGAGTTGTTCATTTCCTCTGCAAATGTAGCTCTTTTTCCCCAGTTGGGGAAATTTCCTCCACAAAATAGGCGTTTCCCCTTTGCATATTACGCAAAACTCCTTAACTTTGCATCAAGAAAGTTGAAAAACCGAGAAATTGAAAAGGTATAAAGCGACAATTATTAACAAGGAACATACTATGAAAGCAAATGTTATTACCCTCATGATGCTCTTGGCTGTATGCTTCAGCGCATCAGCACAGGACGACGACATGTACTCCTTCTCTTCCAAGAAGAAGAACCAGCAGAACACGACTTCATCCGCACAGGTAAGTTCACAAGCTTCCATCGACGACGAAGGCGATCCTAACGCCGACTACCATACCGGTCAGCTTCGCGATGTGGATGAGTACAACCGTCGCGGCTCGGCCCAGCAGTCAGGCTCTCCTTCCTATCAACTGAAAGGCGACACGCTTCTCGTTTCGACCAATCCCGAACAGAATGAGATGTCGGGCTACGACGCAGGCTATTATGCCGGATACAACGACGGCCTCAACGACGGAGACTTCTGTCTGACGTCCCGCCTCTACCGCTATCGTGGCTTCCGCTTCTACGACCCCTACATCTGGGACTACTGCTACGGATGGTACGACCCGTGGTACGATCCCTGGTACGGCTGGTATGCACCCTACTATCGCTACGGCTACTATAGCTGGTACGACTGGGGCTGGGGCTGGCACAACTACGGATGGTACGACCCCTGGTACTATGGCGGACACTACGGAGGCTATTATCACGGCGACTACGGCTGGCATCATCCCCGTCAGCAGACAACCGCAGCACGCAACCTCGGACAGCGTTCTGCCACCTACAGCGGCAGAGCAAGCGGCGGCAGGTCTGGCAACGGACGCATCGGAGCATCCCGCTCGGCCACTTCCTACGGCTCTCGCGGAGCCACAAGGTCTGAAGGGACAAGCAGGCAGATAGGCGAAGGCTCACGCGGCACCTACCAAGGCTCGTCGAGAGGCAACGCCAATACCGGAACCACACGCGGCACGATAAGCTCGCGAGGCAACGGCACAAGCTCCTCACGCGGTACCTATAACAACGGCTCCTCAAGAGGCACAACCTCCACAAGCACCTCTACCTCAAGAGGCACCAGCACCTACAGCAGCGGCTCATCAAGAGGCAGCAGCACCTACAGCAGCGGCTCATCGAGAGGCAGCAGCACCTACAGCAGCGGCTCATCAAGAGGCAGCAGCACCAGCACCTATAGTGGAGGCAGCTCACGCGGCAGCTACAGCGGAGGCGGCGGCTTCAGCGGCGGCGGTGGAGGCAGCTTCGGCGGCGGAGGCTCTCGCGGCGGAGGCGGTGGCGGAGGCTCACGCGGCGGCGGAGGTCGCAGATAAAGACCTTTCGTTCTGGCGGATTTGCAATCCGACAGCATAGAATATAAGCATTTGCAATGCACTAAAAGCAAGAATAACAGGACTACAAATCCCTATATCCCAAACGGTCGGACTACAAATCCGCCCGAACTAAAAAGGTAAACGGTAAACGATTAAACAGTTATTAAACAATGAAACGCTATATCTTTCTTTCCCTCCTTGCTATCGCTTTCGCAGCCCATGCACAGGACAGCTACATGAACGAACGCATCACGAACGGATCCAGCGACGTCATCGGCACATCCCGCTACGTCGGCATGGGCGGTGCTCTCGGTGCACTTGGCGCAGACATGAGCGTCATCAGCTGGAACCCGGCAGGCATCGGACTGTATCGCAAGAACGACATCGCCCTGACGATGGGCGGCCTCTGGGGCAAGTCGAGCATCAGCGAAGAGAATCGCGGCAAGTTCACTTTCGACCAGGCTGGCTTCGTCCTCAACATGAAGACCGGCGGCGAGACCTGCCCCTACGTCAACTTCGCCTTCAACTTCCAGAAGAAGATAAACTTCAACCATAACTTCTACGCAGACAATCCCGACACGCACGAGCTGAGCCAGTTGGACCAGGTGGCAGAGCTGACGGACTGGGACGAGGGCTGGCAGAACAACCTTGCCGGCATGGCTCTGGAGAATGGCTACTTCTCGGTAAAGAAGAACGCCAGCGGAAACATCTATCGCTACAACGAGACATCGACCTCAAGCAACGAATACACACACCACAGCGAAGGCTCCCTGCAATCGTTCGACTTCAATGCAAGCACCAACATCAACGACAGGGCCTTCATCGGCCTGACCATCGGCGTGGACAACATGCGCTATCGTGGATGGACATACTACAGGGAATACGACCTCGGAGGCGTTGCAAGATATGACCTCAACAACGACATCCGCGTCTCAGGCACAGGCGTGAACGTCAAGCTCGGCACCATCATCCGCCCCATCGAAAGCAGTCCCTTCCGCTTCGGCGTTGTCGTGGAGACTCCCACATGGTACCGCCTCAAGAACAGCACGCTGTTCGACCTTGCCCGAGAGCCGAACACATTAGGCAGCAGAATAGAGCCCTGGGAAAGCAAACTCAAGTTCAACGTACGCTCTCCCTGGAAGGTGCGCACCAGCATCGGCAGCACTATCGGCTCTACATTCGCTTGGGACGTGGACTATGAATATGCCGCATTCGCCGGCACAAGCATGGGCTATCCCAGAGATGAGTACGCCGACGGCTCAACCTCAGGCAATGTGAAGGACAAGGCAATGAACCAGTTCACCCGCGACAACATGCGCGGCACACACACTCTGCGTCTCGGCGTCGAAGCCAACGCCACGAAGAACCTGGCATTCCGACTGGGCTACAACCTCAGCACATCTGCCTACAAGAAGAACATCGGCTTCGACCAGTACAACCTCAACAGTGCTGCGATGGACTATGCCACAAGCACCAGCTACATGCGTCCCGGCAACACCAACATCCTGACGCTCGGCATGGGCTACCATTCAAAGAGCTTCTATGTGGATCTCGCTTACAAGGTTCGTCATCAGAAGGCTGACTTCTATGCCTTCGACACAAGCTACACCAACACAAACCAAGAGCTCATTCCGCAATTCGTGCTCGACAATCCTGCCCTCGCAGACAAGACAATTGACCCTGTTGGCGTTGACCTCACGCGTCAGACCATCACCTGCACGCTTGGCTTCAAGTTCTAAGGTCACAACATAACACAATAAAGCCCTCTGCCTAAACTGAAGCAGAGGGCTTTTCCTTTTACTCTTCCGGGAAAAGGCCGTAGAGCTTGGCGTCGATTTGCTCTGTGATGCGCTGGAAGTCGGCAACATTCGCCTCGAACTTCAGCACGTCGCCATCCACGATGAGGAGTTTGCCGGGATAGTCTTTAATCCATGCTTCATAGCGTTCATTCAGGCCGTTGAGGTAATCGATGCGTATGCTCTGCTCGTACTCTCTGCCCCGTTTGGCAATCTGAGCGATGAGGTTGGGGATGGAGCTGCGTATGTAGATGAGCAAGTCAGGCAGTCCCACCAGCGACATCATCAGGTCGAAGAGGTCGCTGTAGTTCTTGAAGTCGCGGTCGCTCATGTAGCCTTGTGCATGAAGATTCGGGGCGAAGATGCGTGCGTCCTCGAAGATGGTGCGGTCCTGGATGATGGTGTCCGTGCTCTTCGATATCTCGACGACATCGCGGAAACGCTTGTTGAGGAAGTAAACCTGCAGGTTAAAGCTCCAGCGACTCATGTCCTGATAGAAGTCGTCAAGGTACGGGTTCGTCTCGACAGGCTCGTAGCGAGGTGTCCAGCCATAGCGCTTGACGAGCAATTTAGTGAGGGTGGTCTTGCCGCACCCTATGTTTCCGGCTACTGCTATATGCATAATATAAAAGGTGAAAAGGTGAAAAGGTAAAACTGTTTATGGGTGGAAGGTAAAAAGATGAAGAAGTGAAAGACAGCGCGAAGCCTTTTCAATTTTTCACCTTTTCACCTTTTATAGTGGGAACATGCCGTAGAGCAGTCCGTCGATCTTGTCTGTTATAGCTTTGAAGTCTTTCGGGTTGTGCTGGTAGTCGATTTCGTCAACCTCGATGGTCAGCACCTTGCCCTTATACTTATTATATATGAAGTCTTCGTAGAGGTCGTTCAAGCCTTTGAGGTACTCCAACTGCATGGTCTGCTCACAGTCTCGCCCGCGTTTCTGGATATTATGGACAAGGTGGGGGATGCTGGCTCGCAGATATATCATGAGGTCCGGGTAGTGGATGATGTTCGTCATGTGTCCGAAGAGCTCCATGAAGGTGTCGAAGTCGCGGTCGCTCAGATTGCCCATCCGCTTGTTGTTGGTAGCGAAGACATACACTCCCTCATAGATGGAGCGGTCCTGTATCGTGTCTTTCCCGCTCTTCTGCATCTCCATGAGGTCGCGGAAACGCTCCTTGAGGAAGAAGACTTCCATGGGGAACGACCAACGCTGGATGTCCTTGTAGTAATCCTCCAAGTAGGGATTGAACATCACCTGCTCGTACATCGGCTCCCAATGGTAGTGCTGGGCGAGCATTTCGGTCAGCGTAGTCTTGCCGCTGCCTATGTTTCCGGCGATAACTATGTGCATTCTTTGAGGTATGACTCCACAAAGATACGCTTTTTTCTGCTTACTGCAAAACCTTTTCTTACTTTTTTTGCTTTACTTCTTTCCACGGACAGAGGAAGGAAGCATTATGTCGGCTAAGCCATAGCGGTCGAGGAAGACGCTCTTGTCAACATGTCCACCTATTCCGTCTGCATAGCCGGTCTGGGTGTATTGCCACAGGACGATGGGCACATCCTCGCTCAATCCGGGGAACTCATCCGCATAGCGAGCCACCATGAACTTGTAGCCGGTGAACTTCCCTTCGAGGTATTTTGCATAGAAGTTCACGCCTGTATAGATGATGGGCTTGACGCCGAACATGTGCTCCACACCATCGAGGAACGCCTTCAGGCTTCTCTGGAACTGCACGAGAGATGCTTTGCCTCGCTTCTCCACATCGACTACGGGGATGAGGTCCTGCTGACGAGGGTCAACGACAGAGCGGAAGTTCTCCAGCTGGACAAGTGCGCTGACCGAAGGACTGAAGAAATGATAGGCTCCGGCTGGTATGCC
Organism: Bacteroidaceae bacterium; assembly: GCA_017428785.1. GTDB lineage: Bacteria > Bacteroidota > Bacteroidia > Bacteroidales > Bacteroidaceae > Physcousia. Next base: position 33,052 of record JAFRQD010000061.1, on the reverse strand, counting down.
GACGCGCTTTGCCCCATAGAGGTTGCGCAGATAGAACTCGTCCACCAGGTTGGCGCCTTCTGTCGCCTTGATATAGACGAAGCTGATTGTCTTATCGGTTGCCACCTCTTCCCAGTCGATGCGGCCTTGATAGTGCGAGACATCGATGCCCTGTCCGCCTGCCACCGTATGGCGAATGATGGCGCGAAGCTCTTCCACACGAGGCGCCGAGCGCTCCGGCAGCGGAGCTTTCGGCAGGGCATCCGGCTCCGGAAGGACATATATCTGCACTATCTGCTTACCCTTTTTCTTGTCGGCAAGCATGGTGGTCGTCAACACGAAGCACAGCAACAGAACCCACCATCCGCCTTTCGGTGGAGAAAAGAACATCCGTCTTCCTCTGACGGGAAGACAGAAAGTTGCTTTTTGGCCGCTTGCCATTTACAATTATCTTTTGTGTCGCGGGAAAAGGGCTAAGGGGTCACCCTAAAAAACTAAACTCGAAGTTCTGATTCTTGATGCTGGGGTATTGGCTGCGAGGGTCGATATCCTGCCGGTTGCGAAGGTGAGCTATCACCTTGTCATAGCAGTCCTGGGCGCTCTCGGCCTTTACCTTGCAGACGAAGGGCGTATCGACATATTGGCACTTCTGTGTTTCGGCCGACACGATGACGCGCTTGAAGGTTATCTTTGCCGCATACCATCCGGACTGGGGCTTGGTGTAACTGGCCAAAGCCTCCTTCTGCCCCACCTTCTCAGGCTTGGCCTGGTTGGCTCCCTTTGCCTTGAACTCCTCCATCGTGGTTGCCGTCGTCTTGATGGCGATGAAGAAGGAGCGCTGATTGACCTTGATGTGTTTGGGGAACATAGCGCTGCCCGACATGAATTTCTCCAGCTCGAGGCGGATGTAATCGTTGATTTCAACGTCCTCCAGAGAAGCAAGGAATTCCAAAGCCTCCTCAACGCTATAGACGAGTACCTCCTCGTCGAAGTATCTGATATAAAGGTTCATCAGATGATTTACTGTTTAATGATTTACTATTTACTGTTCTTAATATTCAATAAGCTCAAGCCCTTGATTACGATAGAAAGGGAATTTCCTGTCGCTCGACATGAGAGCCATGTGTTCTGCAATTGCATGAGAAATTATTATGTGGTCGCTGGGGTCATTATGTCCTTGTGCTTCATTGAGGAGCAAACGACTATAAGTATAAACCACATTACGCCGGATGGACAAGAACTCGATGTTAAGGTCATATTCTACTGCTTGTAACAACTCCTCTGCTGACTTCCAACGCTTGTTAAGCAGCTGCTTGTTGTTGAAGTGCACTACCAGTTCTCGCATTGTCTCGCAACTGGCAAAAAGCGTATTCTCCGGGTCGCCAAGCAAGTCACGAGCACCCTGACTCATATTCTCAGGGTCGGTCAGCAGGTCGATAACCACGCAGGTGTCAAGCATCAGCCTCATTGGCTCTGACTATTTTCTGCCCGTCTTTGTAGCTCTTGCATTGCGCCTGCAACTCAGGGTCAAGCACTTCTATGCTCCATTTGTGTGCCAAAGCCCATTTCATCGTTCTTGACAATTGCTTCTTTGGTCTTATTACTGTTCTTGTTCTTCTTGTAACAGCTTCCATAATATAATATACTATCGCGCTGCAAAGATAGTCAAAAGACCTCACATAACGAAATATTCTTGCAATAAAAACCTGCTATGCGGAAGATTTTGACTAATTTTGTGCGGCAAAAAGGAATAGAGAAAGGAAGTTAAAGAAGTTAGAGGAAGTTAAAGAAGTTAAAGGACGATAGCTTTCGCATCACGATGTGAGCATCCACAAGTAATGTCCTATAACTTCCAGGCGAGCAAAGCGAGCGATAACTCCCTTAACTTCTTTAACTCCCCCAAAACGGGAAACGATGAACTTCAGAAGATTCATACGGGATTGGTCGCTGCCCCTGAGCATGATGACGGGTGCCTCTGCCTACTTTCTTGGCAGGAGCCTTGAGCTCCCGACAGCAGTCAGGGAGGCGGTCCTGGAAGGCATCGGCTATGTGCAGCCCACGCTCATTTTCCTGATGTTGACGCTGACGTTCTGCCGCATCCGGCTCAAGGACATGCGGCTTCGCGGCTGGCAATGGTGGCTGCTGGCTTTCCAGGCAAGTGTCGCGGCCTTGCTCTGTCTGTTTCATCAAACGACGGAGGACCTGCCAACACGAGTCTGCCTGCAAAGCACGATGCTCTGTTTCCTCTGCCCTACCGCGACGGCAGCGGCTGTGGTGACGGCCAAACTGGGCGGCAATGTCGGCTCGCTGACGGCTTACACCCTGCTCATCAACCTCACATCCGCAGTCCTCATCTCGGCTTTCGTGCCTCTCGTGAACCCGACTGGCGGCCTGAGTTTCTGGCTTTCCTTCTGGATGATTATCCGGAAGGTGTTCCCCCTGCTCATCTTCCCCCTGTTTCTCGCCCTCATCATCCGCCGCATCTCCCCCACTCTGCTGCGCCGGCTGACCTCGATTCCCGACCTGCCTTTCTACCTTTGGCTCGTCTCGCTCTCGCTTGCAATAGCCGTCACCACACGGATTCTCGTGCATACCGAGGCATCGCTGCCAGTTTGCCTGCTGATTCTCGTAGGCTCCCTCGTGGCTTGCATCGCGCAGTTTGCGACGGGCAGGCTTGTGGGCAGACATTATGACGAGAGCGTGACTGCCGGACAAGCCTGCGGACAGAAGAACACGGTGCTGGCCATCTGGGTGGGCTACACGTTCCTCGACCCCCTCACCTCCGTGGCTGGTGGCTTCTATACCATTTGGCACAACCTCTTCAACGCCTGGCAGCTCTATCGCCTCAACACCCGGAATCACACTTCCTGACACACCATCCTACTCAACCTCGCCAGTCAAGTTCGTTGCTGCATCATGATAATTCAATTGCTGCATCATGATAAATCAATTGCTGCATCATGATAAATCAACGAACGCCGCCTGTGATGTTTTGCAACGAAGGCTGTCGAGACGACCGGCGCAGGCTGTCTGGCATAGCTTTTTCCAAGCGATGGTACTTATTTTGCAGTATTTTGTAAAAAAATTCGGCTTTTCTCTTGGCAAAAAGAAAGATTTGACGTAAATTTGCACTCGCAAACGAAAAAACAAATGAAAAACGTCGGCAACTCTTTTTGGGGCTTCTATTATTACTTTTACTTTAGCAAATAAGGTGAAGCGGGCCGCCGTATATATATAAATAAGGTATAGGAAAAAGACAAGATAAACAAGAAAGTCCCGCTCACATCGTGAAGCGGGACTTTTAATTTAATAGTCCCCTCCCCGCTCCCCCTTTTGGGGAGTGCTTCGGAGCGACAGGGCACTTCCCCAGAGGGGGAACGGGGAGGGGGCTTGATTAGAACGATGAAACGGATAGCAATACAGGGCATCAAGGGCAGTTTCCACGACATAGCCGCTCATCACTTCTTCGAGAACGAGGAGGTGGAGCTGGTATGCTGCGACACTTTCGAGGAGATGTTTGCCCGGCTCAAGGCAGAGGAAGACCTGCTGGGACTCATGGCGATAGAAAACACAATAGCCGGCAGCCTGCTCCACAACTACGAATTGCTGCGCGACAGCGGTATGACGATTGTGGGCGAACACAAGCTCCGCATCAGTCACAGCATCATGTGTCTGCCCGAGGAGAGTTGGGAGGACATCAAGGAGGTCAACTCCCATCCCGTCGCACTCATGCAATGCCGCCAGTTCCTCACGCGACATCCGGACTTCAAGGTGGTCGAGGTGGCCGACACAGCAGGAGCCGCTGCCGACATCAGCAGGGACCACAGGCTGGGACACGCTGCCATCTGCCATCGCGACGCCGCCAGAATCTACAATATGAAAGTGCTGAGGGAAGGCATCGAGACCAACAAACACAATTTCACTCGCTTCCTCGTCCTCGCTCATCCCCAGAAGGCTACGGCCATCCGCAGCGCCAGGACTATCAACAAGGCGAGCCTCGTCTTCACGCTTCCCCACGAGGAAGGCAGCCTGAGCGCCATCCTGTCGGTCCTCTCCTTCTATAAACTCAACCTCACAAAGATACAGAGTCTGCCGATTATCGGGCAAGAGTGGCAATACATGTTCTACATCGACCTCTCTTTCGGCGAGGAGAAACGCTACAGACAGGCGCTCAACGCAATTACTCCGCTTACCCGCGAACTCAAACAACTTGGCATATACGAAGATGGAAAGCAAACCATTTAACATCCGTCCGGCTGACAGACTGGCCGACGTAACAGAGTATTACTTCAGCCGCAAGCTGAAGGAAGTGGCGGCGATGAACGCCGAAGGAAAAGACGTCATCAGCCTCGCAATAGGCAGCCCCGATATGCCTCCGTCGCCGGAGACTGTCGAAACGCTCTGCGAGGAAGCCCGAAAGCCAACGGCCCACGGGTATCAGCCCACGATAGGCATCCCCGAGTTGCGTCGGGCAATGGCCTCTTTCTACAAACGCTGGTATGGTGTCGAACTCGATCCGAACGGCGAGATTCAGCCTCTCATAGGCAGCAAGGAGGGCATCCTGCATGTCACTCTGGCGTTTGTCAACGTCGGGGATGAAGTCCTCGTGCCCAATCCCGGCTATCCCACCTATACAAGTCTCTCGAAACTGCTTGGCGCGAAGATAGTCAACTATGACCTTCTGCCCGAGAACGACTGGCAGCCCGACTTCGAGCAGCTGGAGAAGATGGACCTCAGCCGCGTGAAACTCCTTTGGACAAACTACCCGAACATGCCGACGGGGGCAAGGGCGAGACGCGAGACCTACGAGCGGCTTGTCGATTTTGCCCTGCGTCATAACATCATTGTGGTCAACGACAATCCCTACAGCTTCATAAGACCCACCCCCAACCCCTCCCTTAAAGGGAGGGAAACAGACAGCTCTGCTGTAGAAAAGGCAGCTGCACCCCTCCCTTTAAGGGAGGGGATGGGGGAGGGTCTCCTGTCGATTCTGCAAGTGCCGCGTGCCAAGGAATGCTGCATCGAGTTCAATTCGATGTCGAAGAGCCATAATATGCCGGGCTGGCGCGTAGGCATGTTGGCCACCAACGCACAGTTCATCCAATGGATTCTCAAGGTGAAAAGCAATGTGGACAGCGGAACGTTCCGTGCCATACAACTGGCCGCCGCCAAAGCCTACGAGAACTCCGACCTCTGGCACCAGCAGGCAAACGTCGAGACATACGCCCGTCGCCGCCGCTATGCCGAGGAAATCATGCAAGTTCTCGGCTGTCAGTTCGACCCAGAGCAGACCGGCATGTTCCTCTGGGGACGCATCCCCGACAAATATAACGATGTGGAGGAACTCACGGAGCGTGTTCTCCATGAAGCAAGAGTGTTCATCACGCCCGGCTTCATCTTCGGAAGCAACGGCAAACGCTACATCCGCATCAGCCTCTGCGCCAAGGACGAAAAGTTCGAAGAGGCGTTGGAGCGCATCAAAGCAATCAACATAAAGCCATGAACCACAAGTTACTGTTCCTCCTCGCCCTGCTCCTGGCAATGCCTGCAACATTGCTCGCCCGTAAGACCTCCGAGAGAGGCTATGTCGTCGTCACCGATTACATAAAAGCGGGAACAGGGAAAGATGTCAGCGATGACATCCAGCGCGTCATCGACACTCACCCCAACCGCACCATCTACTTTCCGGACGGCATCTACATCATCAGCAAACCCATCCTCACTCCTGCCGACCCGCAGAAGAGCGTCGCCCTCGAACTCTCGAACTTCGCCATCATACGGGCCGCCGAAGACTGGGCCAGCGAGGAGGCCATGATACGCCTCGGGGGCAAAGACCCTGCCAACAAGATCTCCACACCCGGCAGCAACTACTACCTGAAGGGCGGCGTCATCGACGGCAGAGGCATAGCAAAAGGCATCTCCATCGACAGCGGACGCGAGACTGCCATTCGCCAGACGTCCATCAAGAACACGACAATCGGCATTCACATCAAGCACGGAGCAAACAACGGCTCGTCCGACAGCGACATCTCCGACACGAACATCACAGGCAACAGAAAGCCCGACTGCATCGGCGTGCTTGTAGAAGGCTTCGACAACACCCTGACAAACATGCGCATCGGCGGTGTGCATGTGGGCGTCCTGCTTCGCTCCGCAGGCAACAGCCTCCGCAATATCCACCCGCTCTACTACAACTCGGACGAACAGTACGAAAGCAGTTGCGGCTTCATCGACGAGCAGGAGAACAACTGGTACAACTTCTGCTACAGCGACCAGTTTGCCGTCGGTTTCCTCAGCCACGGCGGACGCAGCTTCTACGACCATTGCTTCGCCTATTGGTACAACAACAAGCAAAAGCGACACACCGTGTTCAAGAGCACCGGCCGCTTCAACGCGAGCGTCGTCGCCATGAATGCCGGAATGTATCGCCACAATGCAGTCGAGGAGAACGTCATCCTCGATGCAGCCCAGGAAGGCGGCAACGGCATCCTTTGGAACCTGTGCATAGGCGACAGCACTCTCGTCACAGACCATTCCTACAAACAATATATGAAATAACGGAAAACTACATTATACATTATGGAACTCAATCTACAACCTCTGAACCTGCCAAGCGACCAGGAACGCGCCTTCATCATCGCCGGTCCTTGCAGTGCTGAGACAGAAGAACAAGTGATGACTACGGCCAAGCAGCTTGCCGGAAAAGGCTGCCACCTCTTCCGTGCCGGTGTCTGGAAGCCACGCACAAAGCCCGGCGGCTTCGAGGGACACGGTGAACCGGCACTCCCTTGGATGGCAAGGGTAAAAGAGGAAACAGGCATGCTCGTCGCTACAGAAGTGGCCACGCCTAAGCATGTGGAACTGGCGCTCAAGTTCGGCATCGACATCCTTTGGATAGGTGCCCGTACCACAGCCAATCCCTTCGCAGTTCAGGAACTTGCCGACGCACTCAAAGGCGTCGATGTTCCCGTCCTCATCAAGAATCCCGTCAATCCCGACCTGGAGCTTTGGATCGGCGCACTAATGCGCATAAACGGCGCCGGCATACAGAAGCTGGGAGCCATCCACAGAGGTTTCAGCAGTTATGAGAAGAAGCTGTATCGCAACGAACCGATGTGGCAGATTCCCATCGAGCTGAAGCGTCGCTTCCCACAACTGCCGGTCATTTGCGACCCGAGCCACATCAGCGGACGCCGCGACCTGATTGCCCCGCTCTGCCAACAAGCGATGGACTTGGGCTTCGACGGCCTTATGGTCGAAAGCCACTGCGATCCCGACAAGGCATGGAGCGATGCATCTCAGCAAGTGACGCCAGAGGTGTTGGACTTCATCGTGTCCCGCCTCATCTTCCGCGACACAAGCGAACATACCGACCGACTCAAGGACTTGCGCAAAGAGATTGACGAAATCGACAACGACCTCATCGACTTGCTTGCCAAGCGCATGAAGGTGTGCCGCAACATCGGCGAATATAAGAAGGAGAGCGGCATGACAATCCTGCAGACACGACGCTACAGCGAGATACTCGACAAACGCGGCGCGCAGGGTTCTCTGCTTGGCATCGACACACTCTGCATCAAGAAGATCTTTGAGCAAATACACGAAGAGAGCATCCGACAGCAAATGGAAATCATCAGCAAATAGGCCATGAGAATACTTATCCTTGGCGCCGGAAAGATGGGCAGCTTCTTTACCGACGTCCTTTCATTCGATCATGAGTGTGCCGTCTATGAGGTTGATGCCAGACGGATGCGGTTCCTCTATAATACAAGGCGCTTCACGACGCTCGACGAGATACGGGATTTCCAACCCGAACTTGTGATAAATGCCGTCACGCTGAAGTACACAGTCGATGTCTTCCAGCAGGTTATTCCCTGTCTCCCCAAGGACTGCATCATCTCGGACATCGCGTCGGTGAAGACCGGACTGAAGGAGTTCTATGAAGGAACCGGCATGCGTTATGTCTCGACCCATCCCATGTTCGGCCCCACCTTTGCCAATCTGGGCGCCCTCTCTACGGAGAACGCCATCGTCATCAACGAAGGCGATTATATGGGGCGAATCTTCTTTCTCGACCTGTACAGAAGACTTGGGCTGAACGTCCATGAATACAGTTTCGACGAGCATGACGAAGCGATGGCCTACAGCCTGTCGGTGCCTTTCGTGAGCACTTTCGTGTTCTCTGCCGTGATGAAGCATCAGGACGCGCCTGGCACGACGTTCAAGCGGCACCTCAAGATTGCGAGAGGCGTCTTGAGCGAAGACGACACCCTGCTTCGCGAGATTCTCTTCAACCCGCGAACCAAGGCACATGTCGAAGGCATACGCTCCGAACTCAAAGAGTTGATACAGATTATCGACAATCGGGACGAGGAAGCGCTCAACGCCTACTTGACAAAGATACGCAACAACATCCGCTGATTTGTCATCTCCAGCCTGGCATTCCGGCTCCGCTCTTATGGACAAGCTCTATGCGGAGGCGGTAGAGCAGGGTGCTATATGCAGGAACGGCATCTGAAGCGGCCTCGCCATAAGCCAGCTGCTCTGGGATATAGACATCCCAATCATCGCCTTTTACCATGTACTGTATAGCAGTCATGAAGCCTTCCACGGTGGCTGTGACAGGCATTGCCATCGGTGCGGCAGTCTTCGCATCGAAGTCTCCGAAGTAGGTTTGGCTGAAGACGGTGCGGTTGTCCTTGCTTGCCGGATAGTTCTCATCCATAATCCAGCCGCGATAATGGAGGCGGACACTGTCGGTATAGGCAGGGCTCCAGTCGCCATCGCCACGCTCGTTTATCTTGCAGACGATATAGTCGGTAGAGGGGCCTTGCACGTCCTGGCTTTTCAGGAGCGTTTTATAGATGCGCCAATTGCAATGCTCTCCCCATTCATTACCATATTGTGCCTTGGCAGAAGCGATTTCTGCCTGAGCTGCGTCATACACCTCGGCGAACCATTGCGCATTACGTTCTTTCCAGTTGTAATGCTTATCGCTGGCCTCTTCGCTGTCCTTGCAGGAAGCAAGCAGCAGCAGGGGCAAAAGGAGGAGAAGCTTCTTCATCGTGTCTTAGAGCAGTTTCTTGAGGAGCGAGGTGATGCTTACCTTGTCTTCTATGATGCCACGAAGGTCGCTGATGGCAACCCTCTTCTGTTCCATCGTGTCGCGGTCTCGCAGAGTGACGGTATTGTCCTCGAGTGTTTGCTGATCGACGGTGACGCAATACGGACAGCCGATGGCGTCCATGCGGCGGTAGCGCTTGCCGATCTGGTCTTTCTCTTCGTACTTGCAGTTGAAGTGGAAGCGGAGGTCGTTGATGATTTCCTGTGCCTTCTCGGGCATGCCGTCCTTCTTGGTGAGGGGGAACACGGCGAGCTTTACCGGGGCGAGAGCTGCGGGGAGATGCAGCACAGTGCGTGTCTGGCCGTCGGGCAGGAGCTGTTCTTCGTAGCTGTGGCACATGATGGAAAGGAACATGCGGTCCACGCCGATTGATGTCTCGATGACATAAGGCGTGTAGCTCTCGTTGGTATCCGGGTCGAAGTACTCTATCTTCTTTCCGCTATACTTGGCGTGCTGCGACAGGTCGAAGTTCGTGCGGCTGTGGATGCCCTCAACTTCCTTGAAGCCGAAGGGCATGCGGAACTCGATGTCCGTTGCGGCATTGGCATAGTGGGCGAGCTTGTCGTGGTCGTGGAAGCGGTAGTTCTCTGCGCCGAAGCCGAGGTTCTGATGCCACTTCATGCGATATGCCTTCCACTTCTGGAACCAGTCGAGCTCGGTGCCGGGCTGGATGAAGAACTGCATCTCCATCTGCTCGAACTCGCGCATGCGGAAGATGAACTGGCGTGCGACGATCTCGTTGCGGAAAGCCTTGCCTATCTGTGCGATGCCGAAGGGGAGCTTCATGCGGCCGGTCTTCTGCACGTTGAGGTAGTTGACGAAGATGCCCTGCGCTGTTTCGGGACGCAGATAGATGGTGCTTGCGCCGTCGGCGGTGCTGCCCATCTCGGTCTTGAACATGAGGTTGAACTGGCGGACGTCCGTCCAGTTGCGTGTTCCGCTGATGGGGCAGACGATGCCCTCATCGAGGATAATCTGCTTGAGTCCGTCGAGGTCGATGCCGCCTTCGGCATTCATGACCTCCTGGAAACGATGGTGCAGATCGTCATACTTCTTCTGATTCTCGAGAACGCGCTCGTTCGTGGCACGGAACTTTGCCTCGTCGAAGCTGTCGCCAAAGCGCTTCTGAGCCTTTTCTATCTCTTTCTGGATCTTGTCCTCGTACTTTGCCATCTGCTCTTCTATGAGCACATCTGCACGATAGCGCTTCTTCGAATCGCGGTTGTCGATGAGGGGATCGTTGAAGGCATCCACGTGTCCGCTTGCCTTCCAAGTGGTGGGGTGCATGAAGATGGCTGCGTCGATGCCCACGATGTTCTCGTGGAGGAGCACCATACTCTGCCACCAATACTGCTTTATGTTGTTCTTCAGCTCTACGCCGTTCTGTCCGTAGTCATAGACAGCGCCCAAGCCATCATAGATATCACTTGAAGGAAAGACGAAGCCGTACTCCTTGCAGTGCGACACTATCTTCTTAAAAACATCTTCTTGCTGTGCCATTTTCTTACCTTATTTATTTATAGACATAATTTTGGCTGCAAAGATAGCTAATTTTGGCGAAAGTAGGTGCAAAAAGCACACATTTTATTATATAATGAGACTAAGTTGCAAAAAAATCCCCACTTTTCTTGGTCGGAAACAAAAGTTATTGTAATTTTGTCTTTCGTTGGAGTGATAATACTACAAAACCTATATGAGAAAGACTCTTTTTACGATAGTTCTGGCCACCTCGGTCATGCTGATGACGGGCTGCGGCTCGTCCGAGAAAAAGGATAACAAGGAAGGTGAGCCCGAGGCTGAGCAAACGTTTATGACCGATGACGACATCGAGTACACGGAGCTCAAGAAGGTGCCGCTTCCCTGCGAAAAGGATTTGCTCTACACCGCATGGAAGCAGATTGGCTCCGTCGAGCTGCAACGGAAGAAAACGCTTGACTACAAGACACATACCCCCACCCTCGTCTTCTCGACCGACCTGGATGATGACGGCACTCCGGAAATCCTGTTGCGCAGCGACCCGCCCTACGCCGCCATCTACACCATGGTGAAGGACACCCTGCAGCTCATCACCTTCGCCGACCATCCGGAAATGGGTCTGGCCATCACGCAGGACGGAGCCATCATCAGGAATGTCATGGGGCAAAAGGGCTCCACCTTCTCCGAGTTCATCCGCCTGGAGAAGGGCCAGATAGTGGCTTCCGGAGCCGTTCGCGAGAAGTTCTCCATAAAGAACGGAGCAATGGTGTCCGACGGCATCGAGTACATGCTGAAGGGCGATACCGCAATGGTCAAAGTCTCCAAAGACGAGTATCAGGCAGTGGCACCTCAGCACGAAGGAACATTCCTCGAAGAAATAGAGGGTTGGGAAGACTTCAGAACACCATAAACCTGCGTGCAAAAATCTTTACACATACAAGCCTTCGGAAAAACAGCCCGAAGGCTTCGTTTTTATAATGGACTCAGGGAGGACAGACTTTCCGGCCGTTTCAACAAGGCTTTCATTATCAGGCGTTTACGATTACCACTGGCTATGTCAGGAAACGTCGCGTGCGGCGATGCCAAATTCCGCGTGCGGCGATGGGCAATTCCGCGTGCGGCGATGCCAATTTCCGCGTGCGGCGATGACCAACGCCGCAGCCTGCGTTTTCAGACACCCCTGCAAGCACCTCCAGACCTCGCAAAAAATCTTTACACTTTCCGCACAAAGAAAGAAGTCCCTACGGCAAGCCCAAGAGTAAAAAATTGCACCCAAGCAGAAAATTATACATTATTATACACAATAAACTCACATTGTCTCTCGTTATTAAAGACAGGATGAAAAGACTGCTCTGGATAGGTATGCTCATCGTGTCCATCAGTGTAAGGGCACAATTCGACGCGGCGTTTACCAACACCTGGGCGTTGCAGTCCTACTATAACCCTGCAGCGGCGGGGCTTGACAGCAAATTGAATGTCATTGGAATGTACAGCATGCAGATGGTGGGCTACGAGGGAGCACCCAAGACGATGGTCATCAATGCCGATATGCCTCTGTTCTTCATCGGACCGAAGCACGGCGTAGGAGCCGCCTTCCTCAACGACGCCATCGGTGCCTTCTCGAACAAGAAGATACAACTGCAGTATGCCTACCACCATAAGTTCCTCGGCGGCAAGGCAAGCATCGGCATACGTCCGGCCCTGCTCATGGTGGGCTTCAACGGCTCGGAACTCGACCTGGCAGACCCCAGCGACCCTGCCTTTGCACAGAACGACATCAAAGGCAATGCCTTCGACCTCGACGTCGGACTCCGCTACACCTACAAGAAGCTCTGGTACGCCGGCGTGAGCGCCGTCCACCTGCTCGGCCCGACCGTCAAGCTGGGCGACGACAAGACACACGAAGTGAGCATCGACCCCCTCATGATGGTGCAAGGCGGCTACAACCTCTCCTTCCGTCAGCCACGCTACAAGCTGGCGATGGACGCGATGGTGCGCACCGACCTCAAGTTCTGGCGCGGCGACATCAACGCCCGACTCATGTACGACGGCAACAAGCACAAGCTCTACGGAGGCCTCATGTACAGCCCAACCATCAGCGTCGGCCTGCTGCTGGGCTTCGACTTCCACGGCATCAACATCGGCTACTCCTACGAAGTCTATACAGGCGGCGTCGGAGCCCTCAACGGCACACACGAAATACTCATCGGATACCAGCACGACCTGGACGTCTTCAAGAAAGGAAAGAACCTCCACAAGAGCGTCCGACTACTCTAAAACGACTCAATCATAAAAAAACCATAAAGTCCTTTTAACCCATTAACCCCATAAGACCCATTTAATAAAACAATATGAAGACAAAAAGTCTGCTATTAGTAGGTGCGGCCATCGGCTGCATGGCCTTGGCCTCCTGCTTCGGCTCAAACTCCTCGGCAAACGCCACAGGAGGCGAGGTGACAGGTGCCAAAGGCTCATCCTTCTCGGAACCAACGCCCTTCGGAATGGTTCCCGTCCACAAAGGCTCCCTTAAAATCGGCCTCGAGAAGAACGACACACTGTGGGGCACAGAGTTCCCGCTGCGCGACATAAGCGTGGACGGATTCTGGATGGACCAGCACGAAGTAAGCAACGCGAAGTATCGTCAGTTCGTCAACTGGGTGCGCGACAGCATCATCCGCGAACGGCTGGCCGACCCCGCCTTCGGTGGCGACGAGACATACAAGATTGAGGAAGACAAGGAAGGCAACCCCATCACGCCTCACCTCGACTGGAGCAAGAACATCCCCTGGCGCAAAGCCAACGAGGACGAGGACCGAGCCATCCAAAGCGTCTATGTCATCCACCCCATCGACGGCACTAAGATGCTCGACGCAAGCCAGATGAACTACCGCTACGAAGTCTATGACTATGTGGCAGCTGCACAGCGCAAGTACCGCCTCAACCCCGAAGAGCGCGACCTCAATACCGACCACGCCGTCAGCAACGAACAAGTCATCATCAGCAAAGACACCGCATGGATCGACGACGACGGCAAGATAGTCCGCCAGACCATCACACGACCCCTCTCAGGACCATGGGATTTCCTCAACACATACATTGTTAATATATATCCCGACACCACCTGCTGGGTCAACGACTTCCAGAATGCCGACAACGAGCGATACATGAAACTCTACTTCTCGAACCCAGCCTTCGACGACTATCCCGTGGTCGGCGTCTCCTGGGAACAGGCAAATGCCTTCTGCGCATGGCGCACCAACTTCCTCATGAAAGGCCTGGGCGGCTATGCAAAGCAGATACAGCGCTACCGCCTGCCGAGCGAAGTGGAATGGGAATATGCAGCCCGCGGCAAGGAAGGTAACCCCTTCCCCTGGGAAAGCAAAGAAGTCAAGAGCGACAAGGGATGCTTCTACGCCAACTTCAAGCCCGACCGCGGCAACTACACACAGGACGGCTCGCTCATCACAAGCAAATGCGGCATCTTCTCCGCCAACAGCAACGGCCTCTATGACATGGCAGGCAACGTGGCAGAATGGACAAGCACCGTCTATACGGAAGCAGGCGTAGAGAGCATGGCCGACATGAACCCCGAGCTCTCCTACAATGCCGCCAAGGAAGACCCGTACCGCCTGAAGAAGAAGTCAGTGCGCGGCGGCTCATGGAAAGACCCTGAAAGCATGATACGAAGCGCATGGCGCTCCTATGAATACCAAAACCAGCCGAGATGCTTCATAGGCTTCCGCTGCGTCCGCACCATGGTGAACGACAAGTCCGGCAGCAACAAGGCAAGCGGCAGCTCGGCCAAAGGCAACAGCAAAGGCATGAAGTCCTCATCGGCAGGACCTACACTCAGCACACGCAAGACACGCCGCTAATACTAAACAACATCAGCAAACAAACCACAAGAAAAGATACAAAGATATGAATCCTATAGCTAAATTGCAGAAATGGATGGACTCGCCATCCGGTCAAGTATTCATGAACTACGCCTACAGCTGGGGTGCTGCAGTCGTGGTCTTAGGTGCACTGTTCAAACTGACACACATCCCGGGGGCAAACGAGATACTGTTCATCAGTATGATTACCGAGGTGCTGGTCTTCTTCATCTCAGGCTTCGAGAAGACTTATGAAAAGGTGCCTCGTGCGGAAGGCGACGCAGCAGCCGTCGGCGGACAGGCTATCGTTGTGGCAGGAGGCTCTCCTCTGCCCGAAGGAGCAGAAGTGCCTGAAGGCCCCATCGTCATCGGCGGCGGCGGCGGTTCTGCTGTCATCGGCGGAGGTCCTGCTGTCATTGGCGGAGGTCCTGCCGTGATTGGCGGCGGTGGAGTGGCCGCAGTTGGTGGTCCTATCGACCCGGATGCGCTGGCAGCAGGCACAGGCTTAAGCGCTGCAGCAGCCAACCTTGCCGCAGCAGGCCAGGCAGCAGCTCAGGCACAGCTTGCCCTCGAGCAGATACAGAACGGCGGCCCCGCCATCGATGCCAACCAAATCAAGGCCACAGATCCCGCTGCCGTCGAGGAAGCCATCACGAACTATGCCGAAGTGCTTCAGGAACTCACCGAGGTATTCGGCCGCGTGAAGAAGCAGGCAGAGCGCATGTCAACAGACAGCGAGGAGATGGAGAACCTCAACCGTTCCATCACAGGCATTGCCACAGTCTATGAGCTGCAGTTGCGCAACATCAGCAAGCAAGTCAGCACCATCGAGCAGATTGATGAGCAGACGCGCCGCATGGCACAGCAGATCGAGGAGCTCAACAATGTCTATGCCCGCATGATAAAGGCTCTGACGGTCAACATGAAGGCTGTGCCCGGCACAGAGGAAAGCGAGAAATAAAGGGCTCTGAGCTTGTATTCAGAGTATTCAGAATAATCCGATTATTCAGAAAGCAATGCCTATACAGAAGAAAAGGATATCCCCACGTCAGAAGATGATCAACCTGATGTACCTGGTCCTCTTGGCCATGCTGGCACTCAATGTGTCAACGGACGTACTTGAAGGTTTCTCTCTTGTGGCAGACGGGTTGAAGAAGAGTACCGAGAATGCCACCAAGGTCAACAGCGGCATCTACAGCACCTTCGACCAGCAGATGAAGAACAACCCTGCGAAGGTGAAGGAATGGTACGAGAAGGCACAGTATGTGCGCGGCATGAGCGACTCTCTCTTCAATCTGGCAGAGGAGCTCAAGGAGGCTATCGTACGCAAGAGCGACGGCAAGGATGCCGACATCAACAACATAAAGAACCGCGAGGACCTGGAGGCCAGCACACAGGTGATGCTTGCTCCTGGCACAGGGCGCGGCAAAGAACTCTACGACGCCATCAATCGTTATCGTGAACGCATCGTGCGCATGGTGACGGACAAGGAGAAGAAGGCCATCATCACCAGCAACCTCGACACCGAGGTGCCTACGAAGGCCAAGATCCTCGGCAAGAACTGGCAGGAGTACTCCTTCGAGAACATGCCTACGGCGGCTGCCGTGACGCTCCTCACCAAACTGCAGAACGATGTGCGCTACGCCGAGGGCGAGGTGCTCCACAATCTGGTGAGCAACATCGACGTCAAGGACATCCGCGTGAACCAGCTGAATGCCTATGTCATACCCAATGCGCAGACGGTAGTGCAGGGCGGACGCTTCAGTGCACAGATCATCATGGCAGCTGTCGATACGACGCGCAGGCCGACCATCTACATTGGCGGACAGCAGATAAAGAGCGACAAGGGATACTACGAGACGGTGTGCAGCAAGACGGGCGACTTCACCTTCAGCGGTTACATCGAGATGCTGAACGGCTCTGGCGAAAAGGTGCGCCGCGACTTCACGCAGAAGTACAGCGTAGTCGCTCCCAGCGCTACCGTCAGCGCAGACATCATGAATGTACTCTATGCCGGCTATGACAACCCGATGAGCGTCTCCGTGCCTGGCATCCCCAGCAGCAAGCTTCGTGTCAGCATGACTGGCGGCAGCTTCGAGCAGAAGGGCGAAGGCAAGTACAATGCACGCCCGACGACTCCCGGCACAGAGGCCGTCATCACGGTTGCTGCTGAGAGCGAGGGCAGAATGCAGGAGATGGGCAAGTTCACCTTCCGCGTGCGCAAGTTGCCCGACCCGACGGCCTACATTGCCTATGCTGCTGAGGGCGGTGGCGAAGACCACTTCCGTGGCGGCGGCATCTCGAAGCAGATATTGATGGGCACTGACGGCATCGGCGCCTCTATCGACGACGGTCTGCTGAACATTGCCTTCCGCGTGAACAGCTTCCAGACGGTCTTCTACGATGCGATGGGCAATGCTGTTCCCTACAAGAGCAACGGCGCGAACTTCTCCGACCAGCAGAAGGCGCAGATGCGTGGTCTGGCCCGCAACAAACGGTTCTATGTTACAGACATCCACGCCACAGGTCCCGACGGCATAGAGCGTACACTGGTCGGCGCCATGGAGGTCATCATCAAATAAAGCACCCTCCTCGTCATAACGCAACAACGAAATAACGCAATAACGAAACACAGAATTGATTAAGATATGAAGCGCATACTTTCATTCATAACGGTCACATTACTCGTGGCAAGTGCCGCAACAGCACAGCCGACAAGGAGTCGTGCTGCCGCCACATCCAGAGCAACCGAGCAGGCAGGCAAACCCGCTGCCACAGACCGTGCATCGCTAATGTTCCCAACCACGGCAGCCATGCCGGACGACGTGGTGTGGAAGCGCGACATCTATCGCCAGCTCGACCTGACGAAGGACAAGAACGCTCCGATGTACTATCCCGTGGAGCCCATGGGCAAGCAGGTGAACCTCTTCACCTACCTCTTCCGCCTCATCCTCACCGGTCGCGTCAATGCCTACACCTACAAGCTCGACGGCAATGAATCGTTCGACGAGAAGGACAAGCTCGCAGTCAAGGACTTGCTAGAGCGCTACGGCATCTACTACGAGGAGAACGGAGGCAAGATGACCGTTGCCGACAGCGACGTGCCCAGTGCCGAAGCAACCCGCTACTACCTCAAGGAGAGCATCTACATGGACCAGCGCACAGGCACCTTCTCAACCAAGGTGACTGCCCTCTGCCCCGTACTCATGCGAGGTGCCGACGAGTTCAGCAGCGATGCCACGCCCTATCCGCTCTTCTGGGTGAAGTACGACGACATCGCTCCCTGGCTTGCCAAACTCCCAATGATGCCCAGCGACCTCAACAACGTCACCAACATGACGGCCGACGACTTCTTCGCCATGAACCGCTACGACGGCAAGATATACAAGACCAACAACATGCAGGGCAAGATGCTGCACAACTACTGCGAGACCGACAGCGACATGGTGGCTGAGCAGAAGCGCATCGAGAAGCAGATAAGCGACTTCGAGAAGAATGTCTGGGGCGACGGTTTCCTGGCCGACACAACCAAGAAGGACAGCCTCGACGCCGAGATGGCAGCAAAGGAAGAGAAGAAATCCTCCAAGGGCCTGCTGTTCGGTCGCAAGAGCGCCAAGGAGAAGAGCAGCTCCACAAGTGCCAAGAACAACGACGCCGCAACAAAGAAAGAGAAGGAAGCTCCGGCCAACACTTCAGCCCGCGTCAGCGCCCGTCGCCAGAGAAGGTAACGGCCTCTCATAGGCACTCACAAGAAACATAAGGGGACTCCCGTCAGAGTTTTACAACTCCGGCGGGAGTCTTCTATTATTATTGCTGTCCGGTAAAAAATTTTCATCATTACCTGCACCCTCCTAACCATCGGCATTTAGAGCAACATGTGATTGGCAGGGGCTTGGGACGCCCCAAAGGGGCAGAAAGATGTCAGCCCAGGGCAGCGCCCTGGGTATTGAAATGCCACGGCAAATGACGCTCTGTAAGAGCAAAAGCACTAAACACAAATCTTTTGCCCCTTTAGGGCGAAATCTACTTCTGCGTCATAAACCCAGGGCGCTGCCCTGGGCTGACATCTTAATGGCCTTTCAGGCCGGATTAACCGGACAGCAATATTCTTTTATATTGAGGGCGCAATTGAAGCGCAGGGACGGGGGAAAACTCCCCTCCCATTCCACGAAGGGGAGGGGTAGAGCGAAGCGAGGGGTGGGGTTGGGAAGGGAGTATTGAACACCCCACCTCGGCCTTCGGCCACTCCTCCCCTTAAAGGGGCGGAGAGCACTGCGCCGGCTTTTCCACTTCCGGCTTTTCTATTTCCTGTTTCCGCATTCCCGCTTCATTCTTTCGCTGTGCAGGATTCTTCATGCGCAGGCTGCGTCCCTCCAAACGCAGGCTGCGGATGCAGAGTTGCAGGCTGTGTCTGTAGAAACGCAGGCTGCGTATGAAGAACGCCGCACAGGGCAATATAAAAGACAGAAGGGCGAAACAAAAATTGCTGCCTGCTAAGAACTTTATAGCAGGCGGCAATCATCTTCTATTTAATCGCAAATTTCTTCGGACGCCCATCCTCTACCCTAATATATATGCCGCGTGGGAGAGGAGACGGCTGCTGCAGTCTGCGGCCATCCAAAGTGTAGATGCCTTCGGGGAAAGCGCCGCCGTCTGCCTTTGGCAAGGAGATGGCCGTCTGTTGGTCGATGGCATGGAACTTGAGCACGAAGTCGGTGGCGCACCACCAGCCTTCGCGATTGTCGTTCGTTGCCGAGGCTTTGCCGAATTCGTGCCAGTAGCCCGTCTTGGCACCGTTCTTTGAACCGACAAAGCCGAGGGTGAGCGAGCCATTTGGCTCCACATAGATGGGAGTCGTGGTGAGCGTGTCCCAATGATTCTCGACAGGCATATCGTAGTAGGCCCTGCTCATCACAGGGGAGACGGCCTCCACGCCGCCGCTCCTCAGATAACAGTGCTGGTCGGAGATGCAGAAGTGTTCGGTCGTCGCCTTGCACTCCATGATGTAATAGCCTTCGGTCAGGCCTGTGACGGTCTGGCATATCTCCATCGTGGCATTCTGGTCTGTGGTGCTCCACCAGGCATTCCAGCAGGTCTTTCCGAACTTTGTGGTCGCCTTCTGGTCGCCGCCTGTATAAGTTCCCGCCTTCACCGTCCAGCCCGTGTACCTCTCGCCGGCAAAGGATGGCAGCTTGGGTTGTTTTGAAGAACGGGTGAAGGCAAGGTTCTCGTCCATGAGTGCCTTCAAATCCGCCGTCTTGGAAAGCAGCACTTGTGCCGTCGTCGCATTTTGGGCTTCACTCAGCAAGGAGAGCATCACATCGTAGTCGGGACAGGGCTTCAGGGCGACGGCTTTCAGGGTAGCGTCCATCACCTTGACCTCTTTCATCTTTCGGAAAGCCGACAGATGGTCCGACAAAACTTCCTCTGTCTGCTGGAGTGCGGCTTGGTCGGTGCCGGTGATGGCATCCATGCGAGCCTGCAGGTCATCGTTCAGGAAGGGATATTCGGTGTTGTAGGCCATCTGGGCTTCAGCCCTGAGTCGGGCCTTTTCCACGCCGTCGGCTATGGCCTCTTCTCGAGTCGGAAAGAGTTTTCTCAGTCCCATGGCGTCAATCCGAGCCTTCCCACCCAAGGAGTATAAGGCCAGGATGCCTTTGGGATAGGCATCGGCGTTGAAGACGAAGGACTCGGCTTTCCACTCGGTTCCATTCTTCGCTTGGGCCACTTCTTGCTTGAGGGTTCTGCCATCATCCGAGAGAGAGAACTTCACATTGCTTCCGCTATTGCAGGTGGCAATGCAGAAGACATAGTTCTGTCCCGGCTCCAGCTCAACAACCGTCTTCACAGAGTTAACTGTGGAGGCAGTGCCATTGCTATGTGACTGCAGGTAAGGCCCGCCTCTATATCCGCCATCGCCTACGACCTCGAACTGAGGCTCCGTGAGTGCCTTCCCCCTCCCGTTGGTATAGCCAGTGAAGCCAAGGTCGAAATCGCCGTTGGGCAAGAGGTTGCCTCCTGCATAGTAAAGCTCTTCGCCAACCTCGAAGGCGTCGCCTACACAGACATCATCGTTCGTGTAGTACTCCCTGCCGTTGAGGTCGATGAGATGCAAGCGGTAGAGGACGCTCTCATCGTCAGAATCCACTTGATAAGAATAGCTGGATGGGGTTTCCTTCTGCGGGATGGTATCAAGCACCACCCATCGGCCTTGGGCATCCTTCATCTGCACCTCCATCAGTCGGTTGTATTCGCCATTGGAGTCGTCCCACGTGAGTTTGATTTTGCCCGAGGAGAGCACTTTCTTGAACTTAGAGGGGCCGTACTGGGGAGGCGTGGTGGGCACGAAGTCGTACTTGCCGTTGTATCCCACGCCCGAGTTGATACTGGCGTAGTACTTGCCGGCCAAAGTAAGCGTGTCGTTCTTGAAGAGCTTCGACGGGTCCTTCTCCCCGTTCCAATAGTAGTAGCGTTCGATGCAATCGTTGTCGTTGAGCACAGGGCAGATGCGCTTCAAGGCTTCGGCATTCTGGCGCTCGGTGACGCCGCTGGCAAAGGCGCCGTTTTTATTCCACGAAGCGCCCCACACCCATTCAGAGATCCAAACAGGTCGGCCCGTGGAGGTCGTCCAGTTCTGGATAGTGCCGAAATTGCCTTCCGGCCAGTAGCAATGCAGGTCGATAATGTCGCAGCGCCAGCCACGGGCATCGATGCTGTCGATGAAGCGCTTGATGTAGCCCGTCCCGTTTGTGTAGTCGCTGCCGTCCCACGACGAAGGAGAGCAAAGCCGCATGCCCGTAGCCATAAGGTCCTCCCAGTTGGCAAGCACGGCATCCACGTCTTCCGTCTTGTTCTTAGGGTCATCGGCAGGATTCATCGGCTCGTTGTTTGTCTTCATGTGAGGCGACGTGTTGCACTTCCCCAGCTCAGCCGGATTAGGATAGTTCTCGTAGATGTGATGGGGAACGTTCTCCACATCGGGCGACATGTTCGAGGTTGTTCCCCATGTGTAGGTGCTGGTGACGTTGAGGGCTGAGCAGGCAGCGCTATTGCCTCCGGCAGCAGCCAACTGCGGCTTTCCCGTGTCATACCACCGGAAGATGCGATAGGAAGTTATCTTCTGGTCGAGCACGGCAGGCAACGTGGGCACCTCGAGGTCAGCGTCCGCCGCAATGAAACAGCGGCTGTAGCCTCGGCCTTTCGCTCTGGTCGAGAAGGTCACCATATAGCCGCGCTTCAGTTTGAAAGAGCGGATGCGATTGTTCAGCTTTGCGGCGGTCAGCGTGTTCATGAAGCCGCCGTCGTTCTCGAGGCCAAAGTTGTTGCTACTCTCTCCCTGATACCTCTGCTCACTAAAGACGGTCAGAGGCTTCGAGCTGGTTCCGTAAGGCAGGATGATGCATCCGTGGTCGTAGATTTTAACCTGACAGTTTCTTCCGTTCACAGCCGCCGCACCATCAATCTGCACATGGGAAAGCCAGCTTTTGATGGCCACGGAGGGCTTTACCCTATTCAATATTACGACGGCATGCTCGGTGTTTGCAATGTTCACCACTCCTTCTTCGCCGAACGGCTCAGCGCTTGTGATACAATAATCCACATTCTTCGTTATCGTGACTGCCGACATAACCTTCGTTATTGTAGTCTGTGTGTTGGCAGCCATCATGCCAAGTGCAAAACAAAGCACAAAGGGCATAAGCATTATACGCATTCTCTTCATCTTATAATAGTTGTTTAATCGTTAGTTTCCTTTCCTTATCTCTGTCGTCAGGCTGTAGGGAGCGGCGGACTTCTCTGTGCCCAACTGCTTGTTCGGCGTTGCAGACATCTGCAGTTGGAGTGTGCCGCCGGAGGTCAGCTCGCTGTAGGTTATATAGTTTCGAGTGAGGGGCTGGCCGTTCAGGCTGCGGCTATCGACATAGACATTCTGCTTCGAGTTGTCTTTTGCCTCGATGACGAACTGCTTGCCGTCCTCCATCGTGATGGTTGCCTTGCGGAAGATGGGGCTGCCGAGCACGTACTGGTCGGTGCCGGGCGTAACGGCATAGAGTCCGAGAGCAGAGAGGACATACCACGACGACATGCCGCCTTGGTCCTCGTCGCCCGGGAAGCCGTCGGGCGTGCTGTTGTAGAGCCGCTCCATTATCTGCCGAACCCAGTATTGCGTCTTCCAGGGCTGACCGGCATAACTGTAGAGATATGGCATGTGCTGAATAGGCTGATTGCCATGAGCATATTGTCCCATGCCTGCTATCTCCATCTCTGTCATCTCATGTATCTTGCCGCCATACCAACCGGGCTTGACGGTATTGGGTTGCGAGAAGACGCTGTCCATCTTCTCCACAAAGGCATCATCGGAGCCGAAGAGTTCGATGAGACCTTGCACATCGTGGAAGACGCTCCAGATGTAGTGCCAGGCATTGCCTTCGGTGTATGGTCCGCCCCATACCAGCGGGTCGAAAGGCTCCAGCCACCGGCCGTCGAGTCCCCTGCCGCGGAAGAACCTAGTCTCTGGATCCCAAAGGTTCAGGTAGTTGCGCAGCACTCTCGCGAATATCTTTTCGTAGAAAGAATTGCCACAGCTGCGAGCCAGCGTCCATGCACACCAGTCGTCGTAAGCATACTCCAGCGTTTGGGTGACGCTGCCGTGCGACTCGGGGAAGGTGACATAGCCCAGCTGCCAGTACTCTTTCCAGCCGGCGCGACCGTTGGCACCGCCGAGAGGGCCTTTGTTCATCGCCTCGTGGGCGTATGCAGTCAGCGCAGAGTCGGGGTTGAAAGAGCGTATGCCCTTTGCCCACGCGTCTGCCAGAAGCGAGATGCTATGGTTGCCGCACATGCCGCCGGTCTCGCCCGGACACGACCAGGCAGGCAGCCATCCGAACTGCTTCTGCGCGTCGAGAAGGGCTTGCATGTAGCGGCCCTGCTGCGTGGGATGCAGGATGTTGGTCAGCGGGAACTGGCTTCGGAAGGTGTCCCAAAAGCCGTTGTCGGTCAGCATATAGCCGTCGTAGATCTTCCCGTCGTAGGGACTATAATAATAAGGTGTGCCGTCCGGCTTGATTTCGTAGAAGTGACGGGAGAACAGATTCGCCCTGAAGAGGCAACTATAGAAGGTGCGCAGCTGCTCGTCGGTGCCGCCTTCCACTCGGATGCGGTTGAGCAGGGCGTTCCAGGTCTCGAAACCTCGCTTCTTTGTCTGTTCGAGAGTTTTGTCCGAACCCAGTTCCGACCGCCAGTTCTGCCAGGCCTGTTCCTCGGAAATGTAGCTTGAAGCAGCCCTCGCCTGCACCTTACTGCCCGACTTGAACTTGAGATAACAGCCGAAACGCTTGCCTTGGCCGTCCCTTTCATGCGGGAAAGTCTGCTTCTTCTCCCCTTCCCATGTGCCGTAATCAAGTATTGGCTGGTCGAACTGAACGACAAAGAAGCAGCGGAAGTTCTCGCTATGATTGACAAAGCGCTGGTTGTTGACCCAGCCCGTCACCTGCCGTTTCTCCGGATTCACGCGGAGTTCCGACTGGGCGGTGTAGCCGTCGATGATGAGGTAGGCGTCCTGTTTCTTGGGATACGAGAAGCGGAGATGGACGCCGCGCTCGGTAGGCGCCATCTCGGTCGTGATGCCGTTGTCGAAGGTCACGCGATAATAATGCGGCTGCCCTACTTCCCGGCAATGGCAGAAGCGTGCGCCACGCTTGTCAGGGTCGAGCTCCAATGTGCCTGTCTCCGGGAAGAAAGTATAGACGGCATAGTCGCTAACCCAGGGCGAGGGTTGATGGCTCTGGCCGAATCCCCTGATTTGGTCAGCATCGTAGAGGTACTTGAAGCCGTCGCCGTTCTTGCCCGTCTGCGGTGTCCACATGTGCTGGGCATAGGGCATGGCAGTGGCGGGGAAGGTGTTGCCGTGAGAGAGACCGAAGTTCGAAAGCGTGCCTTGCAGCGTATTTACATAGCGAACCAAGTCGGGTTGGCTTGTCGCATTAACCGACAAAGCACAGAGCAAGAACCCACAGAGGGAGGAGTACAATCTCATTATCTACCAAGTTTTACTTTATCAATACTTTTCTTCCATTAGTGATAACGATGCCCTTGTAGTCTTTTCTCACGCGTTGGCCAGCGAGGTTATAGGTCGCACCATTCTCCTTCGAAGCAGAAACGAGGCTGATGCCATCGGGATCTACGCCAGGAGTGAACGTCACCTTGTAGTTGTTGTCATAGCCATAGTCGCTAGTACCATTGGCATATTTGTATTTGTTGCCATTCGCGTCGCCTCCGTCGGCAAAGAACTCGAGGGTCTTTGTCACGTTCTGATCGAGCCATTCGCTCGCGACGCACTCTCTTCCTTCACCCCAATCGAGCACCCAATGCCCGCCGCCTTGGTTGTCCATGGGAATCCAATCCCATGCCGTATCGTCGTGCTGCCATCCATCAGCCGTGTCATAAATGGTCGAACAGAAGCCCACGTAAGTCAACGATTCACTCGTTTCGACCTCGACTCGCATGACTTTAATGGAGGAAACCAGTCCCTCGATAGCATGAATCTCCCAGCCCTCGGATGGGAACGACTCGGTGAAGACCTCGCCATCGCAGCTTACAGTGAGCGTCATGCTGAGGATGCCGTCGCCACCACTGCCGCTGCCAGTCGTAAAGCTAACCTTATAATCCTGTCCTTCATTATCGTAAATAATACCGTTCTCTTGCCTGTCCACTGCCGTGACATAGAACTGGAAGGTCTTTGACTTGTCGTTATTGATCCATTCATCCTCTACAATCTCGTATCCTTCTTTATCGAAATCGAGCAGCCAATACCCGTTGTCCGATTGAGTTAAAGGCATTGAACGCCATTCATCGCCACCAGTCGGACCGCCATTCTCCGTGTTGTACATCGTGCCGACTACGTTCACGCTTTGCACACCTTCTGAGGTCCAGACCTCTGCCTTCATTATCTTCAGGGAGGTTGTCTGTCCTTCGAGGTTCAGCGTCGGCATGTTCTCGTGTTCGAAATACACTTCATAAGGCTCGCCGCCGTTGTGTTTGAGCGTCAATATCACGCTGTATATCTCATCCTGAACCACGTTTTCCGTGAGGGTGAACCTGAACTTGCTGCTTTCTTTATTCTTACCCAAGAAGAAGTATTCCTCGCCAACTACAACCTGATAATTCACCTCAAGAATATAGACTCTGTTTGGTTCCAGTCCGCTTGTCACGTTAATATCCACATTCTCGGCATAGCAGAACATCTTGTTGCCTCCATCTTTGTCGAGATGAGTAGCATCTATTCGGCTCCAGCCGCCTTCCGGCTCTTGTCCCTCTTCATAGACTCTGTACTGAAGGCTCACGTCATTAACGTTCACGCCGTCAGCGACATAGAACCAAAGTGCAAATTGGTCGATGGCAAGCGAGGTAAGCTGTCCTGGCTGATCGATTGGATCGCGACTTCCATCATCGTTGAAAGCGTAACCATACAAAGCATCATTGAACCTAAGAGTCAACTCGGCGACTCTTCCCTTGACGAACTGAATCTTTTGGCCACCACCTTCGCCAGTCGTGAACGTCACCTTATAGTCCTCGCCGCCGTTGTTATAGAAGGTATCATTGCCGAAGTAGTCCTTTGCCTTCACATAGAACTCGAAGGTCTTCGTCTTGTTCTGCCCAATCCAATCCTCTTCGACGAGTTCCACGCCTTCTCCGAAATAGAGCATCCATCGGCCATTACTCTTGTATTCCATATTGTATTCGCGCCATTCATCACCAGAAGAGCCACTATTTGTCGAGTACATCGTCCCTAAGAAAGAGACATCGGAAACAGATTCGATGGCCTGAACTTCTATCTTTTCGATAATCAGGGAAGTGGTTTGTTCGTCAGTCAAATCAACCACGGGGAAGCCTTCGGCAGGGATTTCCTGCGTAAAAGCCTCGCCTCCGTTGAGCCTAACGGTCAATATCAGGTTCTTTATTGGCAGCGAAGTCCCGCTTTTCGAAAAGAGAATCTTGTAGTCCTGTCCGCCATTGTTGCAATAGATATCATTGCCCGAGCCGTCTTGCCCCTTGAGATAAAACTGGAAAGTCCTGGGCGAACCGCCCATCTCTTCGTCGATGAGGTCGACACCGTCACCAAGGTCGAGCACCCACTTGCCTCCGTGCCTGTCCACCAAGTCGAAGGAACGCCAGCCGTCATCAGGCCTCAAGCCATTCGCCGTCTTGTACATCGTGGCACTAAAGACCACGTTGCTTACTGTTCCATCGGCATGAGCCTCAATTTTCTTGATTATCAAAGATGTGGTTGGGTCCTCGGAGAAATCTATGTCCGACTCGCCTTCGGCAGAGAATGACACGTTTTCGAACTCACCGCCATTACGGCTCATCGTTATCGTGAAGCCCTGTATTTCATCGGCCTTCACACTCCAAACGAATACAAAAAGTGTCATTAAAAGGGTAAAGAATCTTGTCTTCATATACTTTATATTTTAGGTTGTTACATGATTATTCCTGCGACAAAGATACGAAGAAAATCGTAACAACAAACTTTTCCTATGGAAAATTTGAAGGAAGCCCGTGCTTTTTATTCAAACACGACACAGGCAAACAAAAAAATTCACGTGTGAACTTGGGCAAATCCACACGTGAATTTCGCCAAATCCTCGTGTGGATTTCATCAAGTTCACACGAGGATTTGACAAGGTTCTAACGTCAATTGGGAATCAAAGACTTAACGAGCCTCCCTTCCTCACTTGATGTTCGGCTCCTCGAGCCCCAATCCTTTCTTCTTGTCAACGACCTTCAGGACGAAGCCAAGCAGGAGTGCTGCTACGCCCAGACCAGCCAACATGACAAGCGGAGCTGTGTAATCGAACTTCGTCGGGTCGTCGACACCGGGATTTGTCTTGTCCAGGACCTTGCCGATGAGCAGTGGGAAGAGCCAGAGACCTATGTTCTGAATCCAGAAGATGAGCGCATAAGCAGAGCCTATAACCTTGGCATCCACCAGTTTAGGCACGCTTGGCCACAACGAGGCAGGCACCAAAGAGAAGCTTGAACCCAGCACAAGAATGGTGATGTAGGCTATCGCGATGCCTCCGATGGCTGAGCCCTTGAACAGAGGCAGCACGAAGGCAAAGGTCAGATGGCAGAAGATGAGCAGCAACGAGCCCAGTATCAGCATCGTGGCTGCCTTGCCCTTGTGGTCGACATAGCTTCCCAAGATGGGTGTGATGAGCACAGCCAGGAGCGGGAACACCGCGAAGATGCTCTCGGCACTCTGTCGCATGTAACCCATGTAGCAATAGGTCACGAGGGCGATAATGCTGAGGCAAAGCAAGCCGTACTTAGCGCCGGACTTCTTCTGGAAGTTGCTTGCGAAACCGGTTGCCGCTACGAAAAGCATGATGATGTACTGAACGATGGTGACGTCCGGCTTAGCCCAGAACGAATTGGCATCAGGAGCCACGAGCGTGAGGTTGCATTGCAGCATGTTCACAGCATACTTCTGGAAGGGGAAGATGGCGCTGTAGTAGAGCACGCAAAGCAGGGCCACAAGCCAGAAACCGCTGGAAGTGAGGATTTGGCCCAAGTCGCTGATCTTGAAGGGGTCGTCCTTCTCCTCGGCCTCGCCAGTCTGTGCGTCGAGCTTCCTGTCCATAAAGAAGTAAACGATACTCATGATGAGGGCAATGCACATCAGCACTACGCCGAAAGCGACTGAGCGGCTGACGCTTACCTGACTGCCGAGACGGGCAAAGAAGGGCGAGAAAATCATGCAAGTGGCTACGCCGAGACGGGCAAGAGCCATCTCGCTGCCCATTGCCAGAGCCATCTCTCTTCCCTTGAACCACTTGACAATACCGCGACTGACGGTAATGCCGGCCATCTCCACACCACAGCCGAATATCATGAAACCGCAGGCGGCAAACTTAGCAGAGGCTGGCATCCCAGCATAGAAGGGCGAGACGCCCAGTTCCTCGAACACAGGAATATAGTTCAGATGGTTGGTGAACCATGCCTCCAAGCCTGTGCCCATGAAAGCCTCGTCCACAGCATACCACTTGATGCAGGCGCCGATGAGCATCACAATGGCAGAAAGAACCATCGTGAAGCGCACGCCCATCTTGTCGAGAATGATGCCTGCGAAGATGAGGAAGAAAGCAAAGACGTTGAGGAACACCTCGGAACCTTGCATCGTTCCGAAGGCTGTGGAGTCCCATCCGCGTGTCTCTTGCATCAGGTCCTTGATGGGAGACAGGATGTCCATGAAGATGTAGCTGCAGAACATGGCGAGAGCCAAGAGCAGGAGAGCCGTCCAGCGCATGCCGGCGCTGTCGCGGAGAGTTTTTTGAATTGCTTGAGTCATAGTTTGTCGTTATTGCGTTATATCGTTATATCGTTATTACGAGGGATTATTTCAGCCAGCGGTCGAGCCAAGCGAAGTATGTCCGCTGCCAGAGGATGCCGTTCTGCGGTTTGAGCACCCAATGATTCTCGTCGGGGAAGATGAGGAGCTGTGCCTCGATGCCTCGCAGGCGGGCTGCATTGAAGGCGCTCATACCTTGTGTGGCACAGATGCGGTAATCCTTCTCTCCATGAATGCAGAGGATGGGCGTATCCCACTTGTCGACAAAGCGGTGAGGCGAGTTCTCGTAGGTCTTGCGGGCGCGTTCTGTCTGGTCCTTGTTCCAGTATGCATCGTCGTACTCCCAGTTGGAGAACCAGTTCTCCTCTGTCTCGGTGTACATTGCCTCGAGGTTAAAGGAGCCGTCGTGCGCAATGAAACACTTGAAGCGGCCTTCGTGGTGGCCGGCCAGATAGTAAACCGAGAAGCCACCGAACGAGGCTCCGACGGCACCGAGGCGGTCCTTATCGACGTATGGCAGGTTCTCTGCAGCATCGTCAATCGCTGTGAGAAGATCCTTCATGCACTGCCCTGTCCAGTCGCCACTGATTTCCTCAAGCCACTCCTGCCCGAAGCCAGGCACACCGCGACGGTTCGGAGCTATCACCACGTAGCCCTGCGATGCCATGATCATAAAGTTCCAACGGTAGCTCCAGAACTGCGAGACGGCACTCTGAGGACCACCCTCACAGAAGAGCAGCGTGGGATATTTCTTCGTGGCATCAAAGTGAGGAGGCAGAATAACCCAGTAAAGCATGTGCTGGCCGTCGGTGGTCTTCACCCAACGCTGTTCGATGCTGGGCTTTGCAAGCTGGTCGAGGATGTCTTTGTTCACCTCGGTTATCTGCTTTATCTGCGTGTCGGTAATCGTGTCGCCAGGCGTCACGGCATAGAGGTCAGCAGGAGCCGTGAAACTGTGACGCTCTGCAACAAGTTCCTTTTCATTAAGCATCTGCAAAGAACCAAAGTCGGCCCAGTCGTTGCTGAGTTGCTTCACCTCGCCCTTGAGGTTCGTCTTGTAGAGATTCTCTTGTGCATGCCAAACCGCTATAAAATATAATGTACGCGAGTCAGGCGCCCAGCAATAGTCATCGACGCTGGAGTCGAGCGACTCTGTGACATAGGTCTTGGTGTTCTCCTTCAGGTCGTAGATGCAGAGGCGCTGGCGGTCGCTCTCGTAGCCGTCGCGCTCCATCGAGAGCCAAGCCACATAGCGTCCGTCGGGCGAGAACTTCGGATTGAGGTCGTAGCCCACGTTGCTGTCTTTCAAGTTCGTGTTGATGAACTGGTTCTTGAGTGTCTTTGTGGGATTGCAGATGTGGTCCGGACTGTCAACAAAGCCTCCATCGGGCACCACATCGAACTCGCTGCAGTTCTTGCAAAGGTTCTTCGTCTTGTTCATGTCGCCGTTCTCTGCGTCATAAAGGAAGATGTCGGAGTCGGTCGATATGCTGTAATTGATACCTGTCAGGCAACGGCAAGTAAAGGCAATGGACTTGGAGTCGGGGCTCCATGCCAACTGTTCGATGCCGCCAAAAGGTTCCATCGGGCATTCGTAAGGGTAGCCTTCGAGGATGTCGGTGCCGTCTGTGGCGATGGCATCGCCGCTTACGGAACAGAGGAAGGGGTGCTGGATGCTCTCCACATAGTGGTCCCAATGGCGATACATCAAGTCGTTCACCACGCGGCCTGTAGTCTTCGGAAGGTCCTCGGGCTTCTTCTCGATGATTTCATTGAAATCGATGCTCTTCAGGATGATGGCCTTCTTGCCGTCGGGAGCGAAGAGAAAGCCCTCGACCTTGCCGTCGGTCTTGCTCATTTGCTTGCGGCTCTTGCCGTTCAAGCCCATTTTCCAAACCTCGCCACCACGGAGGAAAGCAATCGTCTTGTTGTCGAGCCACTGCACGTCGGTCTCGTTCTCGGCATCACTGGTCAGTTGCTTCTGTTCCGTGCCGTCGGCGTTCATCATCCAAAGGACATGATGGCTCTTGTTCTCCTTCACACTATAGTAGCCCATCTGGAAGGCGATGTGCTTGCCGTCGGGCGATGCCTGATAGCCGCCAATGCGGCTCATTGCCCAAAGAGCTTCGGGCGTCATCAGGTCGCCTTCGAGCTGTACTGTCTGCTTCTCGATGTTAACCTTGTCACCTTCCTTCTGCGTGCCGCAAGCTGCACACAATAGAGCCGCTGCCATAATCGTTAGTATCTTTTTCATCTTCTATTATTATTTAACTGTTCACTCTTTCACCTTTTCTTTGCCTGTTCCTGCTGCATCTTCTGCAGGGCCTCGAGGCGTGCCTGAAGGCCAGACGCTTTCTTGGGGTCGTTCTTGTGTTGCTCACGATAAGCCTCGAGACCGGCAAGCAGCCGCTTGTCGTCGGTCTTCCATCTGAGGTACCACATCGTGATGATGTTGAGCAAGCCGGATATGAAGTAGAAGTAGCTCAAGCCGCTTGAGTAGTTATTGAACCAGAAGAAGAACATGAAGGGCATCAGGTACATCATCCATTGCATCATCTTCATCTGTTGTGCCTGCTCGCCTGTGAACTGGTTCTGTTGTTGTCTCATCGATATCCGTGTATTGATGATGTTTGTCAAGCTAAAGAGGAGGCAGAAGATGCTTATGTGGTTGCCGATAAGCCAGATGTCCTTTCCCCAGCGGATGAGGTCGTCGTAGGCACTCAGGTCGTCTGCCCAAAGGAAGCTCTCGCCGCGAAGGTCGATGGCATTGGGAATGAAGTTGAACATCGCTATCCAGATAGGCACCTGTATGAGCATCGGCAGGCAGCCGCCCATAGGACTGACGCCGTACTGGCTGTACATCTGCATCATGGCCTGCTGCTTCTGCATTGCCTGGTCGGGATTGGGGTATTGCTTGGAGAGTTCGTCGAGCTTCGGCTTGAGGACACGCATCTTAGCGCTGCTCAGATAGCTCTTCTTCTGAGTGGGGAAGACGAGTACCTTGATGATGATTGTCAGGAGCAGCAGGACAATGCCCATCGGCAGGCCGAAGGCTTTGAGCCAGTCGAAGATGTAGAGAATCGACCAGCGGTTGATGAAGCGGAATATCCACCAGCCGAGATAGACAAGTTCGTCGAGGTCGGCGTCGCTGCCGTAAGCTGTCATCTTGCTGTGTGCCTTGAGGACATGGAAGTCGTTCGGGCCAAGATACATCTGGAGGTGAGTGGACTCCTTACCTGTAGCATCGAAGGGAACTTGCAGCGAAGCCTCATAATGCTTCAGGTAGTCTTTCTCTTCGGGAAGTTGCTCGGTAGAGAGCGAAGCCTGCGTCATTGGCTGACTTCCAATGAGGACGGCGCTGAAGAACTGGTTCTTGAAGGCAATCCACTCGAGGGCTTCCTCGGGTTCTTTGCTCTCGTCCTTCATCTCGCTGAGTTTCTTCACGCCCTTCCCCTGGCGCTTATAGGTGATGGAACTGTAGCGATTCTCGAAATCCCTACCCTTCTCTTGTTGAAGGATGTTTGCCTTCCAATCGACGAGCAAGTTGCTCTGGCCAGGCATTGCCAATCCCTCCAAGCCCATGCAGGCAATGTCCATGTCGAGCATATAGGACTCGGGGCGGAGCCTGTAGCTCACCTGCAACTGCTTGCCTTCCTGCTCGACTGCGAAAGTGACGCTCGAGTCGGTCTGTTCTGTGACATTGAAGCAGAGGTCGGCCAGGCAGATGTTCTCCTGCTTGAGGGGCAGCGTGAACTTCATCTGTGCGTCTTCCTTGCCGAGAATCATGACATCGCCATCCCTGCGGCGACTCTTGTAACCGATTATCTCGGCATCCTCCACGACGGCACCCTTGCTGCTGATGCCTACCTTTACCTTATTATTATTAAGGACAACACGCTGCCCTTCGCTTCCGATTTGGGAGAAGAAGAGGGCTGTGCTGTCGGGAGACCCCTCTAAATCTCCCCTTAAAGGGGAGACTTCCTGCCCTGAGTCCTCTCCCTTTAAAGGAGAGTTAGAGAGGGCCTTTTCCTTTTCTACGGCGGCAATGCTATCTCTTTGTGCCATTGCCTCCAATTCTTCCTTACTGGGCTGGCTATACCAGCTGAAGCCTATGACTACGAGAGCAATGAGAATAAATCCTGTAATTGTGTTCTTATCCATATATATTAATACATTTTGGGCGCAAAGTTACGAAAAAATTAGCAATTAAGAGTTAAAAAAGAAGAATTATGAATTATGAATTATGAATTA
>JAFRQD010000060.1 GCA_017428785.1 Bacteroidaceae bacterium | reverse complement strand
CAAGAAGGTTGTCATCTCTGCTCCTGCTGGCAACGACCTCCCCACCATCGTCTACAATGTGAACCACAAGACCCTGAAGAAGGAAGATACAGTTATCAGCGCTGCTTCTTGCACCACCAACTGTCTCGCTCCCATGACAAAGGCTCTGAACGACTACGCTCCCATCCAGAGCGGTATCATGACAACCGTTCACGCCTACACTGGCGACCAGATGATTCTCGACGGTCCTCAGCGCAAGGGTGACCTGCAGCGTGCACGTGCCGGTGCTGCCAACATCGTTCCCAACAGCACAGGTGCTGCCAAGGCTATCGGTCTCGTTATCCCCGAACTGAACGGCAAACTCATCGGCGCCGCTCAGCGTGTCCCCACCTTCACAGGTTCTACCACCATCCTGCATGCAGTTGTCAAGGGTGACGTTACCGTTGAGGGTATCAACGCAGCCATGAAGGCAGCAGCCAACGAGAGCTTCGGCTACACCGAGGAGAAGCTCGTCAGCAGCGACATCATCGGCATGAAGTTCGGCAGCCTCTTCGACGCCAACCAGACTATGGTAAGCAAGATGGAGGACGGCAACAGCCTCGTACAGGTTGTCAGCTGGTACGACAACGAGAACAGCTACACCAGCCAGATGGTTCGCACTATCAAGTACTTTGCTGAGCTCTAATAATAAGGCAGAAGTAATTTTTTTTTCATAATTAAAGTATCAGTTTGGGGAGGGCATCAGTCGTGAGATTGGTGCCCTTTCTTTTGCCTTCCAAACGCCGCGTGCGGCGATTGCAATCCCCGGCTGCGGCGATGACCATTTCCGCGTGCGGCGTTGGCAATCGCCGCACGCGGCGTTTTCATACATGGCGTAAGGGGGTGAAAAAGCCAGTGTGCGAGCCGGCCAAACGATGCTGTTATCGTTCAGGTTTCCAGTAGGTTCGGTGTTGTTCTCAGCCGTATAATCGCTATCAGCATCGCGCCGTACATCAGGGCGACGACTATTTTGCTGGGGTAGAGGTCGGTCAGTATCGAACATGGGATGCTGCCGGAAAAGTCGAGAACCTTTTCTTGAAACGAGACGATGGTGTTCAGCAACCATCCCAGCGGCGCTACGGGAAGCAGCATGGTGGCAAGCGTCAGATAGATGATGACAGTCGTCAGCGGTATTAGGATGACGCTCAGCAAAGGACCAAGCAAGGGTAGATGATGGAAGTAATAAGCCACTAAGGGCAATGTCCCCAAGCTGGCAACGGTGGAAACCGCAAGCAACTCAACCGTCCAGTGCAACTTCGGAAATAGGTCTGAAACAGGTCTCCAAAGCGCCAGAAGGAAGAAAACGGCAGAGAAAGAGAGCTGGAAACTGATGCTCAGCAGGTCGGATGGGGCAATCAGGAGAATGACGACTGCGCTCAATGCAAGCGGATGCAACGGATCTGTGTCGTATTGCATCAGGGAGATAACCGTGAAGACAGAAAGCATCAGCGCCGCTCTAACCAATGAGACGGGCATACCTGCCACTAAGGCGTAGCCCCAGAGACAAAGCAGGATGATGGGCAACGCGTGCCATCGCCAATGATTGTGGCGCACCCAACGAACGAAGATGAGATAAATGAAACCATATATGATGCCGAGATGCGTGCCGCTCAAAGCCAGCAGATGAGCCGCTCCGACCTTCCTGTAAGCCTGTTTGGTCTCATACTCCAAGCCCTCTTTCTTTCCGACGGTCAGCGCAGAAGTCAGGGCCAGTGTCTTATGCGAGACGCCCGACCTCTCAAGTCTTGCCACTATAGAGGTCTGAATCTGTTTCGCCTCTTGCCTGATGGTGCTCTGCCAGGCAGGTTCTGTCTCGCTGACCGAGCCAATGGCGGCTCTGCTGCATCCCAGCAAGAACCATACGAGCAGGGTCAGGACATCGTGCCAATGCTCTGTCTTTCGCAGCATGGTGCAGGCAATAACTGCGGCTGCGAGAGCTGGCAGATAATAGGGTAGGGGAAAAGACAGCCCAATGGCAATGCCCGCCATGAGGAAGGCAGCGCACCAAAGCATCGGGTGCTGGACAATCATAATGCGGGGAAGGCGTACAGCCTGTTGTTATAGAGCGGCGAGTTCTTCGCAAGCCCTTGTCGGGTCGGGTGCCGAGAAGACATAGCTGCCCGCTACGAGGACGTCGACTCCTGCATCCCTCGCCTGGCGACCTGTTTCGAGGTTCACTCCGCCGTCAACCTCAATGAGGGCTTTGCTGCCAGTACGAGCGAGCAACTCTCGCAACTCTCTGACTTTGTCCAAGGTGCGAGGAATGAACTTCTGTCCCCCGAAGCCCGGGTTGACACTCATCAGCAGAATGAGGTCGACATCGGCGGCGATGTCCTCCAATACGGAGACGGGAGTGGCAGGATTGAGCGTGACGCCAGCCTTCATGCCGGCTTCGTGGATCTGCCAAACCACTCGGTGCAAATGAGTGCAGGCCTCGTAGTGGACATTCATCAGATAGGCTCCGAGAGCTTTCACCTCGTTCACGAACTTCTCGGGTTGCACAATCATCAGGTGCACGTCGAGCGGCTTCTGGCAAATGCGAGCCACATGCTTCAGTACAGGAAACCCGAAGGAAATGTTGGGGACGAACACGCCGTCCATCACATCGATGTGGAGCCAGTCGGCGCAGCTCTTGTTGAACCACTCCATCTCCGATTCGAGATTGGCGAAGTTGGCTGCGAGCAATGAAGGGGAAATCATGTCAAGCGAGAGCTATTGTGTAGGGCTGAGGCCGATAGGCGCGGGCAAACTGACGAATCTTTGCCAGAACGGCGGTGCTTGGCTGAAAAAGAGGAAGGGGTAATGCTTGTTCCATAGGCGGTAGCTGAGAGGTTGGATTTGATGTTGTCGAACAAGTTGTGTGACTTGCTTCTGTATTTAAAACGAAAACCGAACGCGTTTTATTGTGAAAGGCGGAATGTTTTTTCAATTATTTTGTCATTCGCCCCTATTTAGATTTCCGTGAAATAAACGTGTTTTAAATTCGGTAAGATACCAAAAAACTAACTCTATATAATTACGAAAGTTATGCCTTGGTATGTTGCGTCTGTTGGGGTGTATTGGCACATGGGAAGAGTTTGTGAATCAAATCGTTGTATATATGCAAGGGACAAGAATGCGTCTCAGAAGGCCTTTTCTAGCCGCAAATTGAAATACAGAAAGTTATGCAACAGAACTCTTTTCGAGTCAAGGAAAAAAGTTTGGTGGTTTGTGGATTTTGTAGTACCTTTGCAGTCGAATTCACCTCAAAAAAACAGGAGTAAAAAAGGGCACTGGATGTCCGCCTCGCACATACATTATTTATATAATTATGTGCATGTAAGAAAAGACAGATGACAGAGAACGAACAGATATTGTGGCAGCGTTGCTTGGAGATGTTCCGTAGCAATGTTAGCGAGCAGCAGTTCCAGACTTGGTTCTCGCCGATGAAACTCAAGTCGTACGACGCTGTTCGAAAGGAGCTGGCGGTATTCATACCGTCCCAGTTCTTCTTCGAGTATCTGGAGGAGCACTTCCGTCGTCTTATTCATGTCACTATCAGTCGTTTCTTTGGTAGCGATGTCACGCTCTCGTATGAGGTCGAAGTGGCAGACAATGTGACCGTCAACCAGGAGAGCGATGGCGACATCATGCAGCAACCCGCTCCCAGCAGCTTTGCCGCAAACCAGTCGCCCACTCTTGCTCAGGCTGTCGGTCTGCCGGAAGACCTCGACTCACAGCTCAATCCGCATCAGACGTTCAGCAACTTCATCGAAGGAACAAGCAACAAGCTGCCGCGAAGTGTGGGGCAGGCCATAGCAGAGCATCCTGAGCAGATGACCTTCAATCCCCTCTTCATCTATGGTCCGAGCGGTGTAGGCAAGACACATCTTGTGAATGCCATTGGCCTGCGCACCAAGGAGCTGCATCCCGAGAAGCGCGTCCTCTACCTTAGCGCACATCTCTTCATGGTGCAGTTCACCGATGCCCGCAAGAACAATGTCTTCAATGACTTCATGCACTTCTACCAGAGCATCGACATGCTTATCATGGACGACATGCAGGAGCTTATCGGTATGGCAGGCACACAGAACGCTTTCTTCCATGTCTTCAACCACCTCCGTCAGAACGGCAAGCAGATCATCATGACTTGCGACCGTCCGCCTGTCTCCCTGCAAGGCATGGAGGAGAGGCTCATCACCCGCTTCAAGAGCGGACTGATGGCAGAGATGGAAAAGCCCGAGGAAGGTCTGCGTCGCAGCATCTTGCACAGCATTGTGAAGCATGATGGCCTGAGCATCCCCGATGATGTGCTGGACTTCATCTCGTCGAACGTCAGCAACAGTGTCCGCGAGCTGGAAGGCATCATTCACAGCCTGCTGGCATATTCTGTCGTTTATGGAAAGGACATCGACCTCGACTTTGCCCAGCGCATCCTTGCAGGGCGCATCAAGGTGGAGAAGAAGAACATCACCATCGACCAAATCATATCCTGTACCTGCGAATACTTCAAAGTCAAAGAGGAAGAGGTGTTCGGCAAGAGCAGGAAGGCAGACATCGTGACTGTTCGTCAGGTGAGCATGTATCTTGCCCATAAGCACACGAAGCTTACGGCGAGCAAGATAGGCATTTATGTGGGCAACCGCGACCATGCTACCGTCCTGCACGGCATCAAAGCGATAGACGGACGACTAAAAGTGGACAAGAAGCTACAGCATCATCTCGAGGAACTGGAAGGAAAACTAATAGGGAAAGCACTATGAACATTAAGCAGAGAAGAACTATCCGCAAGTATACTCAGCAGCCCGTCAGCGACGAGCTGCTGAATCGGTTAATAGAGGAAGCGTCGCGCACCCAAACAATGGGCAACCTGCAGCTCTACAGCGTTGTGGTGACGCGCTCGGCCGATATGAAGGAACAATTGGCTCCCGCTCACTTCTTCCAACCAATGGTAACGCAGGCTCCAGTGGTGCTGACCATTTGCGCCGACTTCCGCAGGACAACCGATTGGTGCTTGCAGCGACATGCAAGTCCGGGGTACGATAATGCCTTGAGCTTCCTCAATGCTGCCACCGATGCCCTGCTCTTCACACAGACTTTCTGTTGCTTGGCCGAAGAGGAAGGTCTCGGCGTTTGTTTCCTTGGGACGACCATTTATCAGCCGCAAGCCATCATTGCTGTTCTTGAGTTGCCCGAACTTGTCTTCCCTGTTGCCACGCTCACGGTGGGCTGGCCTGCCGAGAAACCCAGGCAGACTGACCGCCTGCCGCTGCAAGCCATAGTGCATCAGGAGACCTACAATCCCTTTACTCCAGAGCGCATAGATGCTTGCTACAAGAGGCGCGAGTCGCTGGCCTCAAACAAGCATTTCGTGGAAATAAACGAGAAGGAGACATTGGCACAGGTCTTTACGGACATCCGTTACACCAAGAAGGACAACGAGGCAATGTCCGAGTTCCTGCTTTCCACTCTCTCGCAACAGAAGTTCATGAAGACAGAAGGCTTCCCTGGAGGCATCATCCCCTCCGTTGTGGAGCGCAGGCCGGAAGTCTTGGAGTGCGATGTGGTGCGCTTCCAGAACAAGAAAGAGAAGTGGGTGGCTTTTGTCGGCCTGCTCGACAACCTCCCCTACGAGATCTTTACCGGCTTGCAGGACGACGAGGAGGGCATCGCCATCCCAAAGAGCGTATCGAAGGGCTTCATCATCAAGCACTACGACCGCGAAGGGCAGAAGCGCTACGACTTCCAGTTCGTCAACAAGCGTGGCTACAAAACCACTATCGAGGGCCTGAGCGAGCGCTTCAACCCGAAGTATTGGGACTATGCAAAGCTCATCAGCGGTGTGCTTCGCTATCGTATGCCCATCGACCATGTCATCCGTCTCATCACGTCCCTTCAGTTGGAGAACGACACGATGAACTCTTGGACGGCAGGCGTGGCTCGAGTCCTGAAGAGGTACTTGCCTGACGCTCAGCAGACGCCAGACGAGGAGGAAACAGAATAAGCCCCCCAAGTCCCTATCTAACTCCTTCAATGGGAGCACATCAGGCAAAGAATGCCCCGCTCTAAGGGGGGACTATTAAATGGTAAATGGCTAAATGGTAAATGGTAAATGCGAGATAGCGGTCAACCGCATCAAGGTATATGCCTATCATGGCGTATCACAGCAGGAGCGCATTGTCGGTGCGGACTTTTATGTGACAGTCAATGCTCTTGTCGATGTGGAGCCCTCGGCTTGGAGGGACGACCAACTCGACGGCACAGCCGACTACTCCCGCTTCGTCGGCATTGTCCGCAAGGAAATGGCCGTTCCCTCGAACCTCTTGGAGCATGTTGCCGCAAGAATCGGCTCCTCAATCCTCGCAGCGTGTCCTTCCGTCCTTAAGGTTAGTGTAATAATAGAGAAGGAAAATCCCCCTCTCGGTGTTCTTTGTGACGGTGTCAGCGTCAAATTTGAGCAAAAAAGGTAAATTCTTCACCCTTCTCTTTCCTTTTTTCTCTTTTTCTTCGTACCTTTGCAATCCACAAAGGACCAAACGTCAGAATATATAATGAAAAAGAAAGTTCGTTTCAGTCTCGTTTATAGAGACATGTGGCAGAGCAGCGGCAAGTTCCAGCCGCGCAAGGATCAGTTGGCACGCATTGCGCCCGTCATCATCGAGATGGGTTGCTTCGACCGCGTGGAGACCAATGGCGGTGCATTCGAGCAGGTGAACCTGCTGGCAGGCGAGAACCCCAACGAGGCGGTGCGCGCCTTCTGCAAGCCCTTCAACGAGGTGGGCATCAAGACACACATGCTCGACCGCGGCCTCAATGCCCTTCGCATGTACCCCGTGCCCGACGATGTGCGACAGCTCATGTACAAGGTGAAGAAGAAGCAGGGCACCGACATCACCCGCATCTTCTGCGGCCTGAACGACGTGCGCAACATCATCCCCAGCATCAAGTGGGCCAAGGAAGGCGGCATGATACCGCAGGCCACCCTGTGCATCACCACCAGCCCCATACACACGGCCGAGTACTACGCCTCCATTGCCGACCAGCTGATAGCAGCCGGGGCAGCCGAGATCTGCTTGAAGGATATGGCCGGCATCGGCCAGCCTGCTATGCTCGGCAAGCTGACGGGCATGATAAAGCAGAAGCACCCCGACATCATCATACAGTATCACGGCCACAGCGGCCCAGGCCTCTCCATGGCCAGCATACTCGAGGTGTGCAACAACGGCGCCGACATCATCGACACCGCCATCGAGCCCCTCTCCTGGGGTAAGGTGCATCCCGACATCATCTCTGTTCAGTCCATGTTGAAGAACGAAGGCTTCGACGTGCCCGAAATCAATATGAACGCCTACATGAAGGCGCGTTCGCTCACGCAGGAGTTCATCGACGACTGGCTCGGCTACTTCATCAATCCCGCCAACAAGCACATGTCGAGCCTCTTGCTTCGTAGCGGCTTGCCCGGCGGCATGATGGGTTCCATGATGGCCGACCTCGGCGGCATTCAGAGCGTCATCAACAACCTGCGCAAGCAGAAGGGCGAACCCGAAATGAACACCGACGACATGCTCGTCGCCCTCTTCAACGAGGTGGAGCACGTCTGGCCGATGGTGGGCTATCCCCCATTGGTGACACCCTTCAGCCAGTACACCAAGAACATCGCCCTCATGAACCTCCTCACCATAGAACAGGGCAAGGGACGCTTCGTGATGATGGACGATGCCATGTGGGGTATGATACTGGGCAAGAGCGGCAAGGTGCCCGGACAGATCGCTCCCGAACTGGTGAAGCTCGCCAAGGAGAAAGGCAAGGAGTTCACCGACATCGACCCGCACACACTCTATCCCAATGCGCTCGACGACTTCCGCAAGGAGATGAAGGAGAACGGCTGGGACTTCGGACAGGACGACGAAGAGCTGTTCGAGCTGGCCATGCATCCCGAGCAGTACCGCAACTTCAAGAGCGGACAGGCCAAGAAGAATTTCCTTGCCGACCTCGAGAAAGCCAAGGTGGCCAAGATGAGCAAATCCATTAAGCCCGAGGAGCTTGCAGCCTTCAAGCACGCCAAGGCCGACGCTGTGGTCAGCCCCGTGGACGGCCAGGTGTTCTACGAGTTCAAGGGCGACGGCGAAGGCATTCCTTGCCTGGAGCCCGCCATCGGACAGGAGTACAAGGACGGCGACATCCTCTGCTACGTGCAAGCCACATGGGGCGAGTTCATTCCCATCCCCGCAGGCATCGGCGGCCGTCTTGTCGACATCTCGGCTAAGAAAGCCTCCCATGTTCGTCGTGGCGACACGCTTGCCTGGATAGAGCGCGAAGCGTAGAAGATATAATATGCTGGTATAGAGCGGTTTAAATCTTTACCAGAGATAAGTGAAAACGCCGCACGCGGAATTGCCAATTTCCGCGTGCGGCGTTTGCTATTTCCGCGTGCGGCGATGGCCAACGCCGCGTGCGGCGTTTTCATACCCCTCTGGCCGCCTTTTTTACACCCTCTCTCGAGACAAAGATGGCAAAAGTGTGGATTTGTACAAAAATCACTCGAAAACATGTGTTTTTTATTCCCAAAACGCCTCTTTTTTGCGCAAAATAGTAGAAAAAACACATTTTCTATAGAGAAAAATGCTAATAAATCAAAAAATATTCTTACCTTTGCGGCTCGAATTGTGCGCTTTTGTATGTCCCTACACATTATATATATATATAATATAGGGGCAATAGGGAGGTGCTGATTTCGATATTTGGATAAGAGAAGAACTAACTTTTATAAGATGTTTTTATATAGGAAATTAATTATTGTTGTGGCGTTGCTGTTCCTGTCGATAGGCGTTGCAATGGCCCAGACAACAGTTTCTGGCACAGTGTTTTCCGCCGATGACAACGAACCATTGATGGGTGCTAACATTCTGGTGGAAGGAACACAGAACAGAGCCATTACGGATCTCGACGGTAAGTTCACGCTGAAGGATGTGAAGTCGAATGCCGTTTTGGTAGTGTCTATGATTGGTATGCGCACCGAGAAGGTAAAAGCCAAGAATGGCATGCGCATTATGATGCAGGGTGAAGACGTGCAGATGACCGAGGTCATCGTGAACGGTCAGCAGCAGATTGACAAGCGACTGTTCACGGGTGCTGCCACGACGGTGGATGCCGAGAAGATAAAGCTCTCGGGTCTTGCCGACGTGAGTCGTTCACTGGAAGGCCGTGTGGCTGGTGTGCAGGTGACGAACGTGACGGGCACTTTCGGTGCTTCGCCGAAGATCCGTGTGCGTGGTGCAACCTCTATCTATGGTAACTCGAAGCCCCTGTGGGTGGTAGATGGTGTCATCTATGAGGACAATGTGGATGTCAGTGCCGACGATTTGGCATCTGGCGACGCGAAGACCTTGATCTCTTCAGCCGTCGCAGGTCTGAACTCGGACGACATCGAGTCGTTCACTGTCTTGAAGGATGGCTCTGCAACCTCTATCTACGGTGCCCGCGCTATGGGTGGTGTGATTGTTGTGACAACGAAGAGAGGCACGAAAGGCCATGCCAGTGTGAACTACACAGGTGAGTTCACCACTCGCCTTAAGCCCAGCTACAACGACTACAACATCATGAACTCGCAAGAGGTGATGGGCGTCTACAAGGAGATGTACGACAAGGGCTGGCTGCAGCTCGACAACATGGTCAATGCCCAGAACACGGGCGTCTATGGCTATATGTTCCAGCAGTTGCGTGCCTATGACCCTATGACCGGCACTTATGGCTTGATGAACACAGAAGCTGCCCGCAACGCCTACCTGCAGGCTGCCGAGTTCCGCAACACCGACTGGTTCGACCTCCTGTTCACCAACAAGGTGCAGATGAACCATTCTGTCAGCATCTCAGGTGGTACAGACCGCTCGCAGAACTACTTCTCAATGTCCGTTCTTACAGACCCC
Source organism: Bacteroidaceae bacterium (assembly GCA_017428785.1). Lineage (GTDB taxonomy): Bacteria > Bacteroidota > Bacteroidia > Bacteroidales > Bacteroidaceae > Physcousia. The sequence goes on along the minus strand of JAFRQD010000060.1, from coordinate 102,991 downwards.
GGACAGTTCGTCAATCGTAGCAGCGTGAACCGCTACACGTTCAACGGCAATACTTCCTACGACATTTTGAAAGGCAAAAAGGGCGCAGAGCTGCTTGCCGTGAAGCTTGCCGCACAGGGCAGCTACCGTAAGCAGCAAGCTCCAGGCTCGCTGAACCGCACTACCGACGTTGTGACGGGTGAAGTGAAGCGCGACTTCGACATCAACCCCTTCAGCTACGCCTTGAACACAAGCCGCTGTCTCGACCCCAACATCAACTACACCCGCTTCTACACGGGCTTCAATATCTTCGATGAGTTGGACTACAACTACAACGACATTAACGTGACGGAACTCATGTTCCGCGGAGAATTGGAATATAAGCCCACGAAGGCTTGGCGCCTGAACGGACTCATATCGTCCCGTATCTCGCATACCAAGCGTCAGCACAATGTGATGGACAAAGCCAATCAGGCCAATGCCTATCGCGCCGGTGTGGATGAGCAAGACGACAACTCCACTATCCGCGACAACAACACCCTTCTCTATACCGACCCCGACAACGAGTTGGCTCTGCCCGAGTCTATCCTGCCCGAAGGCGGTATCAAGTATCAGTACGACGACAACATGCGCTCGAACACATTCCGCTTCATGACAAGCTACAACAATGTGTTCAAAGACTTGCATACCTTCAATGGAATGGTCGGCACAGAGTATTCTACAGTTCGTCGCACAGCAACCACCTGGACAGGCTGGGGCTACCAGTTTGATAATGGCGGCATCACCTACACCCCGTATCTCTGGCTCAAGCAGATGAACGAAGAGAACACAGAGTACTTCGGTGAGTCGTATACTTTGACCAACACTTTGGCTTATTACGGTCAGGTAAACTATAACTACGACCAGCGCTACACCCTGAACGGAACACTTCGCTACGAAGGTACGAACCGTCTCGGAAAGAGCCGTCAGAGCCGTTGGCTCCCCACTTGGAACGTTTCAGCCGCTTGGGATGTTTCCAACGAAAAGTTCATGGAAGGCACCAAGTCCTGGCTCTCACAAATGAAGCTTCGTGGCAGTTATTCTTTGACTGCTGATACCGGCCCGTCTTGGGTAACGAATGCAGAGGCTATCTTCATGACCAAGAACTCTTGGCGTCCCTTCACCTCCGCAGCCGAATCGCAGATTTACATCTCTTCTCTCGGCAACTCAGAGCTGACCTATGAGAAGAAGCACGAATGGAACTTCGGTGTTGACCTTAGTTTCTTGAAGGAGCGCATCGCTGTGACATTCGATATCTATGGGCGTAACAACTACGACCTGATTGGCCGCACCTACACACAAGGTGCCGGCGGTGAGATTGCCAAGTATGCTAATGTGGCCGACATGGAGTCTCATGGCGTTGAGCTGGGTCTCTCTACCGTCAACATCGACAAGGCTGGCTTCAAGTGGACATCCGACTTTATCTTCTCAAAGGCAAAGAACAAGATTACCTCTCTTGAGGTGGCAAGTCGTGCCGTCGACCTCGTGACAGGTCAGGGTTATGCCATCGAAGGCTATCCCGTTCGCTCCATCTTCAGCTATAAGTTTGGCGGGCTCAATGATGAAGGTCTGCCTCAGGTATATAACGAGTATGGTCGTAAGACAGTAGGTGATGTGAATTTCCAGGAGACAGAGAATCTGGCGGACTTCCTCATCTATGAAGGTCCTTCTGATCCGACTTTCTATGGCTCGTTCAACAATACTCTGAGTTATAAGAGCAAGAATTGGGGCTCTCTCTCGCTCGACCTCTTCCTCACATACGCTGGTGGAAATGTGGTTCGTCTTGATCCTGTCTTCTCTTCTGCTTACAGCGACCTCTCGACACTGCCTCGTGAATTCAAGAACCGCTGGATGATGGCTGGCGACGAGTCCGTGACAACCATTCCTACGATTGCCTCTCGCAACCAGGTTGACCGTTATGGCTCATACACGCTGCGTACAGCCTACAATGCTTACAATTACTCTACGGAGCGCATTGCAAACGGTGACTTTATCCGCTTGAAGGAAATCGCCCTCACCTATATCTTGCCTGATGAGTGGCTCAAGAAGACAACATTCATCAACCGCGCCTCTCTGAAGGTGGCTGCCACAAACCTTTGCCTGCTTTATGCCGACAAGAAACTGAACGGACAGGACCCAGAGTTCATCAATTCCGGCGGTGTGGCTGCACCTATCTCTAAACAGGTTACTGCAACTGTACGCTTAGGCTTTTAATGAAAGGAAATAAGTAATATGAAGAATATGGAAAGAAATATATATAGCCTCTTTGCCATCTGCATGCTTTGCATTGTAGGTCTGTCCTCTTGTAAAGACCTGGACGAGGCTCCCGACAACCGTACTGAAATCGATAATGTAGATAAAGTCCAGCAGTTGCTCACATCGGCTTATCCTGTTTCCGTTCCAGCAGTCATCTGCGAACTCAGCGGTGATAATCTTGTGGATAACAATGTGGTCGTTCCTGCTACCCACTATGATGCTTATGCCAACTTCCACGAACAGGCTTATAAGTGGGAAGACATTGATAACTACAGTACAGGTGAAGACGATACTCCCTACACTGTATGGGAAGCATATTATCAGGGTATAGCCGTAGCCAATCATGCTATCGAAGCTATGCGTGAGTTGAGTGAAGACCCTGCACACGACAGGGAATTGGCTCATTCTTGGGGCGAGGCTCACCTCTTGCGTGCCTATCTGCATTTTGTGCTTGTTAATGTGTTTGCAGAAGCCTATAAGGACGAAGCACAGAGCGCCAATGATGTTGGCATTCCATATGTCAGCGAAGCAGAAAAGACAGTCACCATTGACTATAGTGACCCAAAGTATCGCAAGAGCGTAGCTGAGGTTTATCGTCTCATTGAAAAGGACATCCTGGAAGGCATCGACCTTGTTGACGACTCCAAGTACAAGGTGCCTGCATACCACTTCAACCGCAATGCCGCCAATGCCCTGGCTGCCCGTTTTTACCTCTATAAGCGTGACTATGAGAAGTGCGTGAAGTATGCAACTGCAGCTCTGGGCTCCAATCCCGCAGCCTCTCTGCGCAAGTGGGCAGCAATGAGTGCCAACACCATCAACACTCTCCTAAATGACTTTAACGATGAGACTGCTCCTTGCAATTATATGTTGCAGGCTACCTATTCATTGTTCGACCGTATGCTTTCTGCTTGTCGTTATGCTATCAACAGCGGCAGTTCAGCTGAGAATGTCGATGCCACTAAAGATATCCTCTATGAAGGCGGTGGTCCAAACTGGACAGGTCGTCTCAAGGCATTCGACGGAAAGATTTACCGTTGGGGAGCAGGCTCGGAATATGGCTCATGGCTTTTCCGTGTGTATGAGTATTTTGAATATACCGACAAGATAGCAGGCATCGGCTTTGTCCATATCCTCTATCAGCCCTTCACTGCAGAGGAGACATTGCTTTGCCGTGCTGAGGCAGAGGTATATTTGGGAGAGACAGATAAAGCACTTGCCGACCTCGGCTTCTGGACAGCCTCTCACATGGTGGATTCGCCTCTTACACAGGCCGGTATCAATAACAAGTATAAGGGCGACCATACCTCAAATATCTATATTAGTGATTTGCATCCTGCAGATATGAGTCCCGAGTGGACATTTGACGATTTGTCGGATGATGCCAAGCGCATAATTCATTGCGTTCTCCACTTCCGTCGCATTGAGACGATGTTCGAGGGCTTGCGTTGGTTCGACATCAAGCGTTATGGCATTACTGTACATCATGCCTATCGCGATCCGAAGGAAGATGAAATCCATCATGACTATCTCCATTGGAACGATCCTCGTCGTGTCTTGCAGATTCCACAGAACGTAATCGATGCCGGTTATCCTTCCAATAACCGTACACAAAGGCTTAATGGCAGTGACGACGGCGACTTCAAGTCAAATCCTGTGGTTGATGTGGTAGATCTTGGAGAATGATGACATAAATTAAATGACGAAGAAGATGAAAAAGATATTATATATCATAGGTATAATAGCAGTAGTTGCTGCATTCTCCTCATGTCGCGGCGGAGACAAGTTCACTGATTCAATCTTTGATACCAGTGTTCCTGCCGTGGATGAGACAAAGGCAACCTATCCTTTCGACCAATGGCTCTACGACAATTTCGTGGTTCCATATAATGTTGATGTGAAGTACCGCTTCGATTTGTCGGCCTCCGACATGAACTTCCAGCTGACCCCTGCTGACTATAATCGTTCGCAGCTCTTGGCTCATTTCATCCGCTATTTGTTCTATGATGTCTATACCAAGTTCGCAGGTGATGACTTCATGAAGAAATACGGTCCTCGCATCTTCCACTTCATAGGTTCTTCGGGCTATAGTCCTACTACAGGAACCGAGGTGTTGGGTACGGCTTCAGGTGGTGTGAAGATTACACTTTACAATGTTAATGAGATGAAGCCTTATAGCGAAGGCGTTACATATTCGGGTGATGACGTAAGTGTGTTAAATGAAAGGTATTTCCACACCATGCATCATGAGTTCTCCCATATCCTGCATCAGACGAAGTCTTATCCCGTAACATTCGGACAAGTAACATCCGGCAGCTATGACCCCATCAACTGGCAGGATCGTGACTCTGTGTGGACGCATCAAAATGGTTATGTCACACACTATGCCTCTTCTGCTACATACGAGGACTTTGTGGAAACCCTTTCCTGCATCATTACGGACACTCCTCATCGCTGGATGAACCGCATCATCAATGCCGCCTCTATGGGCGTGCGACAGGGTGACAAGGAGGATATCCTCGAGCTTATCGATTCCCTCGATATCAATTTGGACGATCCCACTGGCCATTGGAACAGCTTCACGCTTTATGAAGAGTCAGAGTACAACGATCAGACCGATGAATACGAGTCAACAGAGCGCTATGTGCTCGATGAGCATCGCTTGTTGGGTGATGCATATCAGGTGGTCAACAAGGATGCATCTGCATATGTCGCCCAATATAAATATAAGGAGTTCCGCAAGTTTACCTCGTTCAAGAACGACTTCCTTCCTTGGGTAACGATATCTTCCAAGGATGACCTGACAGGTATCAACTCTTTGATAAAGAAACTGGATATTGCCACAAAGTGGTACACAGAGAATTGGGGTCTCTATGCCTTTACGCTTCGCCGTGAGGTCGTAAACCGTCAGAATAAGATAAATGAGTATCTCGAGGATGTTACCATATATGATCTCAAATAACCTCAAAGAATGATTATGAAGATGAAACATTTAAGATATATAACAATGGGAGTGGCGCTGGCCACCATTGCACTTGTCGGCTGTTCCCGTTTCGAGGAGGAGGACTTATTTGAAGAAAGCGCAGCCCTTCGCATTGAGCATAATGCCGAGAAGTTGCAAGAGATTCTTGTGAATGCCCCTCATGGATGGGTAATGCAATATTACACTGGTCGTGGTGTGTCAGTCTTCGAAGGTTTCAATTTGTTTGCCAGGTTCGAGAAGAGTGGTCAAGTGACACTTGCTGGTAACCATCGCTTCCTGCGTAACGGTAATGCCAATAAATATACTGAGCATGCCAGCCTTTACGAATTGATCCGTGAGGATGGCTTGGTGCTTGCTTTTAACACATGGAATGATGTGCTCACTCCTTTCGTTGATCCGGTAGCCTTTTGGGCTGCTCCCAACAATCTGCTGAAGGACGGTGAAGGCATGCAAGGCGACCAGAATCTTGTGGTGAAGTCAATGACGAATAATGAGGTTATTTGCCGTGGAGAGCGTTACGATGCATTGATCCGCTTGGTAAAGGCCGATCGTGATTGGGAGACATATATCAATGACACCAAGACGATGAAGGAGCGCATTACGAATAGCAGTATTGATTCCTATTACCTTACAGATGGCGTTGACACCATGTATTGTGTGGGGTTGCGCAATGGACGTTACCGTATTTCCGAGCGTGTGGCGAATCCTTTGAGGGTAGACTCCGTCTCTTGTTGCTTTACGCCTGATGGCTTCCGCAACGAAAGCATTGACACGCTTGGCAATCATCTCTTTCAGGAGTTTAAGTTAAGTGATGATGCTTCTGAACTCTTGAGCGAAGACGGTCGTGTGCAAGTAATAGCAACTTGGGACAACTACATTGTCAATGTGCGTAATACAACCTGGAACTTCGATCAAGACAAATTCTCTGACGAGCAGAAAGGTTTGATGGAGCAGCTCAACGCCGAGTTAGTGAAGTTCAACAAAAACTATTCATTGTCACAAGTAGGTCTTGGACGCTCTACGGGTAGTGGCGCAGTAAGAGGTTTGGTGATTACATTCTATACCAATGCTGCCAAGTCCAAGACAAATACGGCAGGTCTCTCTTTGACTACCAGCCGCCCTGCTTTTGGACAGATGAAGATATCGTATTCCGAAGGGGAAAAGACCGACAAGAACCTCTCTAATATGAGTAGCAAGTGCAATATAGAAACTCTGGTGCGCCAGTTTGCAGCGTCTCTCTCTGGTACATACAACATAGTCCCCAATGACTATTTCCTTCCGACAGGATGTGAGCTACATCCAGTGGGCGAAGGGAATGACTATATTTTGAAATAACAAACAAATCAATACATAAAATTAACAAGTCATGAAAAAGATGTTACTAATTTCAGTGATGGCATTTGTGGGACTTTCTGCAAGCGCACAGTTCAATGCAAAGTCATCGGTCTCCCCACAGACCCAATCAAAAGTGGTGAACAAGACACAGGTGCATCGTTCTTTCCAAGTTCTCCCCGCACGGCAGGATGTGAAAACAAGGACGTATGTTCCTACCAACACTCTGACCCTCGACCCTGCCAGAGTTAAGCCCGTTACTCGCGGACAGCGTGCATTACTTACACAGTCCGCTCAGTTGAACAAAATCAAGGCTCTTGGTAAGGGCAAGGCGCAGAATCGCAAAATGGTTAACCTCAAGCCTACGATGACCTTGAACTCCAAGACCTCGACAAGGGCCAAGGCTCCCCGCAAGGCTTTGTCACTTGCAGAGACTTACACAGGTGTAGGATATGACTATTATAATAAGGTGGATACACAATGGACAATGACTCCCACTACGGCAACATATACTACTGACGAAGGTGAGGAAGAAGTCAATGTGCTCGTTGATGTAATACCTACGCCAGATTTTCTTGCTGAGCTTTATCCCGATGGCGTTCCCGTAATGTATACGGTTGAGGATGACAGTCTTGTTACAATTGCACCCCAATCCCTTGCAAGCTATGAGGATGAAGAAAATGGTACTACAAACTATATCACCCTCTTCGCTACCAACAGCGACGATGAGGATGGCATCATCCATATGGTGATTCGCGAGAACGGTAAGCTTGTTATCACCAATGGTAACTGGATTGGTTTTGGTGAATTTGCCGATGTGGAGTTTGACGAAGAGTTAGATGCCGGCGAGGCCTTCTTGGGTTTGGACGAGCTGATGGTTGGTGTGGGCTACTATTATCGTTATGAGACCACTATTGAAAAAGAGTACAATGCTCATGGAGCGGATTTCTTTAACGCTAAACCTGTTGACTGGGTGTTGAAGCGTGGCATAACGGCAATGGATGATGAAGAGTCTCGCTTCTTGGTTGATATGACTCCTTTACCTGAGATTCTCGCCGAGCTTTATCCCAATGGCGTTGATGTTGAATACGAACAGGAGGACACCACGATTACCGTGAAACCTCAGGTTATAGCCAGCTATGAAGAAGAAGATGGCACAAGGTATTATATCATGCTCTTTAGCGCTGCTTCCCAAGATGGTAGCATTGTGCTTATAGAAAATGAGTTTGGTCTGAAGACTATTCCTGATGAAGCCATTCTTATCGGTGTTTGGACTTCAGAAGAATTCGATCCTACTTTTGCAGCCTATGATGGCGGTTATGTTTATATAGAAAGACCAAAGTATCGTCTGCCTAATGCTCCTGCAGAAGCACCAGAAGATGTGGCTTTCAAACCGCAAGAACTGGTTCTGTTTGCAGGACGAAGCTATTCTGGAGTGTATTGGACAAATAACCTTGCTGTCATGGGTGCAGGTGTTCCCACAACCTTCAGTAATGCTACGATGGATCTTGCCACAAGCTACGAATGGTCGGTTCTGGAAACTGATGAAGACGATGTGGAGACAACTATTACAGGTAACGACAGAGACTTTACCCTTAATACCAAGTGTGGCGCTGAATATGAGGGTCTATCGCTCATTGCCTATAATGAGAGTGAAGCCTCAGAGCCGTACCAATGGGGAGCCGGAAGACTTAAAGAAGCTGATGGAACTCCTACCTTTACATCCCTCACACTTTATGCCGGTGGTGGTGCCAGTTCCTTTGATTGTGAGGATGGCACATATGCTACGATGACTCGCCAGAACCCCGACGACGATTTGACTTACTATGGCAATTTTGCTACGCCTGATATCATCGACAACAATAACATTGATGTGCCACATATGACTAAGATATACTCCTATCAGGGCAAGCCTTCAACGCCGCTCTATCTTACAGGTGTAATCTTACCTATGGTATCCTTTGAAGCTCATGAAGACTTCAATCTGCACATTAAGTTATGCAAATGTCAGCGCAGCGCGACCGGCAATCTCAAATTGGGTGATGTCATTGCAGAGGGTGATGCTACGTTAGAGAATGTAAAAGATGAGTTTGTAGATCAATCCGGTCTCATTGCTGTTGAGTTCCCCGAACTTTATGTGGAAGACGAGTTTGGTATGAGCGAGACGGTGGATTACCTGTTCATCGAAGACGAGTTTGTAGTTGTCATTGAGGGCTGGAACAATGGCACCTTCTCTGGTGTGCTTGGCAGCCAAGAAGAATATCCCGTTGATGTTACTTCAACATGGTATGAAGTAGAGGGTGATACCGATTCTCGGTTGCAATCATACGGTTCATGGCCTCAGCTGTTCGTCGGCTTGCTCGACGCCACCTATGGTTATCTCCACACAGAGGATGATACAAACCTGAATTTCTATAAAGATGGTGGTCAGGCTTCCATCCATGTCAACCCCATGTATTATGGCATAGACGACGAGACAGAAGAGCCTACTTACCTGCTCAATATAGAGAGTGTAACGGAAGATGGTGAAGAAGTGGATGAAGTTCCCGAATGGATTACTTTCGAAGTAGCCAACGAGGATTACACCACGGCTACCGCAGTCAGTGAGACTACTGGTAAGGAATATGAGTACTTTGTCAATGGCATTGACTATGATTTGGTAGTAACCACAGGAGCTCTTCCTGAAGGCGTGCAGAACCGTACAGCTCAGGTAGTGTTCTTCCAAACAGGTGCTAGGTTGACAGTTACTATCACTCAGGATGTTGATGATCCCGACGGTATCACATCTGTCGTTGCCAAGACTCCTCTCAAGAACCGTCATGCCTTCAATGTGGCTGGTCAGCCTGTTGACAAGAACTACAGAGGCATTGTCGTTAAGGACGGCAAGAAGATGATTGTTAAATGAGAAGACTCACTGTGACTATAATGGCGATGCTGTATGGCATCGCCATTTTCTATGGTCGACCGGCTTACCGAGGCACCACACAGGTGTCTCAGCCCGACGGCTCCAGCCTAACCATCCGTCTGGTGGGCGATGAATATCTCCACTATAACACCACGGAGGATGGCTATTCGCTGGTGCGTCGCGACGATGGCGCCTATGTCTATGCTCAGTTGGACGACGAAGGCCAATTGGAGCCTACGGCACTGCTGGCCCATGATGCCGGTAAGCGTACAGCGGCTGAGCGCTATTATCTGGAGCAAGTAGGGCAGCAGAGACCTCAGGTGTCGGCTCAGGCTGATCAGATGCGTAGGAAGAACCGCGCACAGCGGGCCCGCACGCTCAGCCAAAGCCGTGCTTCCCTCTATGATTACTCGAGTTTCCGCGGACTGGTGCTTCTCGTGGAGTACAACGACTGTCCGTTCCGATACTCCAACTACACTTCTATCATGGAGGACATGATAAATGCCGACGACTACACGGGCACCAACCTTACCAACTTCAACGTCAACGGTTCGTATGTACGCTGCACGGGCAGTATCCGCGATTATTACCGCGACAACTCCAATGGCATATTCGTTCCGACTTTCGACGTGGTGGGACCTGTGCAGGTGAAGCGCAGTCAATATTATGTCAACAGCACGGAAAATGCTACCCAACTGATGATCGATGCCTGCACTGCAGCCGACAATGATGTTGACTTCAGCCAATACGATGTGGATGGCGACGGCGTGGTGGATATGATATATTTCATCTTCTCCGGACTGGGCTCCTACATCCAGGGCAACGACAGCCGCTTGCTGTGGCCCCACCAGTATGACATCAGCTACGAGCGTAGTGTACGCAAGGACGGTGTGTTGCTGGGACGTTATGCCTGCTCGAACGAGTTGTTCGGTTCAACCGGCTGGAGTGTGCTCGAGGGTATCGGCACTATGACCCATGAGTTCAGCCATGTGCTGGGCCTGCCGGATTTCTATGATACGGACAACAAATACAGTGGTGCTTGTGTGAATCCGGATGAGTGGTCGGTAATGGCGGGAGGCGCTGATTTGAACTACGGACGCACGCCCTGCGGCTTCTCCCTCTTCGAGCGTTATGCTCTGGGCTTTGCCACACCGCAGCTCCTTACTGAGCCAGGCTCGTTCAGCCTCGAGGCTCTCCATGCGAGCAATACCGGTTATCGGCTGAACACGCCGGAGAGAAAAGAGTCCTTCTACATCGAGAACCGCCAGAAGGTCAAATGGGACAGTGCGCTCCCGGGACATGGCATGCTCATCTTCCGCGTGGACTCCACCAACAATGCTGCTTGGACATACGAAAACACAGTGAACGACAATCCCAAGCATCCCTACTATGAGTTGCTGCGTGCTGGAGGCTTGAAGTCCACGGCCTATGGTTCTTCCTCTGCAAGCGATCCTTTCCCCGGCACACAGAGGGTGAGATATATCAACAACGAGACTACGCCCAGCCTGAGGACATGGACGGGCAAGCCCTCTTTCCTCGGTCTGCGCAGGATAACTGAAAGTTCTGGTGTGATTACCTTCGAAGCCTACAATGTGAACATCCTCACCGCCATCAGCTTCAGCAGCGATAACTTCATTATCGGTGTGAACACCAAACTGCAGCTCACCACTACTCTTGTGCCGGAGTCTGCCATCTGCGAGCTCAGCTATGTCAGCGACAACGAGTCTGTGGCTACCGTAGATGCAGAAGGCATGGTTACGGCTTTGAGCGAGGGTGTTGCCCATATCACTGTAACATCCGACAACAACCTGTCGGCCACCTGCACAGTGACTGTGACTCCGCTTAACGTGATTCCCGACATTGCCTCTTTCCGCGCAATGGATGAGGGAGACAAAGGCCTTCTCACACTCACCAACGCACAGGTGCTCTATGCCTATTCGGGCGACATCTATCTGCGCGATGCAACGGGAAGCATCATGCTTAGCGGGACGGGGCTCAACGTCAGCCAGAACGACGTGCTCAACGGCGGCATCTTTGGCCAGTTGACATTAGGCAATCTTGTACCTCAGTTGACACCTGTCGAAGGCGCATCGTTTGCTGAAACACCATCCGTCAGCAGTGGCGAGGCAGCCCTGCCCACAGAAATATACAGCGAGCAACTCACTTCGGACCGATTTGCCGACCTGGTGGTGGTGAAGGGAGTGGAGTTGGTGCGCGACGGCGGCGTCTTTGCCGTTATCGGCGACCGCAGAGTGCGTCTTTGGAACAAGTTCCAGATCAAGTCGCCCAAGATTAGCCTGCCCTCGAATATATCCGGCAAATACTATGACATCACTGCCATCTATGGCACCGACATACTCAATGACCAGCTCATCGAGGAGCTTTATCTGCTCTGCTCGCCCGTTGAAGGAGACAACCCCCTTCCGGTCAGTGCACCATGGGCGCGAGAGTCATTATTGCCGGTCCGTTATAACTTGCATGGCCAGAAGGTCGGCAAGGACTACAAGGGTATCGTAGTGGAGAACGGCAAGAAGGTTCTCGCCAAGTAAAGTGACGGTCATAAACCAAAAGGCAGCTCAGTGACGGGCTGCCTTTTTTGTTGCATTTTTCTTGCTGCTGAGAGGGGTTGAAAACGCCGCCTGCGGAAATGGTCATCGCCGCACGCGGGGATTGCCATCGCCGCACGCGGAATTTGCCATCGCCGCACGCGGCGTTTTGGGGCGTCGCAGGCACCCATCTGAAAGCCCCTGTTCATCGGCATTCTGAGCTCCCTCTCTCTTTAAGGAGGAGAGGGCTAGGGGTGGGGTAACAACTAAGGGACCTCAATCAGTAGGTTTCCAGTATCTTCTTGCCTTCCGTGACGAAGATGCCCCGAGCCAATTTACGATTTGCGATTTTCCTGCCGCTTAGGTCGAAGACGTCCTCTCCCTTTAAGGGAGGGTTGGAGAGGGCCTTCATGCCAGTCCCGTCGTCGCCGTCGCTCGGCGTCAGCTGGATGTCTGCCTTTGCGCCGCTCCCGAGGCACGAAAGCTCGAAGGTGATGATGGTGCGTCCCGTCCATCCCTCTGGCGCTTCTGCTTTCAGGGGAATGACGAAGTCGGTGAAGTCGTCCATCTTCGTGATGCTTGTGATGGGGCTTGTCTGCCAGGGTGCAGACTGGCTGCGCGTCGATGCGATGCTGTTGTAGGCATAGACGAGGTGCTTGGTGTAGCCCTCAGTCGTCTGGTACTCAATGTGTACGGCAAGGGCAGCGTTGCGTCCGAGGGGACGCATTCCATCGGAAATGACGGAGCCGACATGAAGGGCATCGGGGAGGCTTTCTGCCGTGACGCCGACCGTTGCCCATCCCTTGGCCATTTGGTTCAGGGAGAGCGACGCCGTCCACGTCTTTGCATCGAAGTAGGCATAGGGGCAAGAGCTGTCGCGTCCGTCGTTGTAGTAATGATGGGTGCGCACGACGTGTCCTGTCTTGGCAGGCTCGAAGGACGGCTTCTCTTTGTCGGCCATGATTCGGACGAACCAAACGCCGCGTTTGCCCACGATGCCTGTCAGCTCCTGCTTTCCCTCGGGGATGTCGATGTCGGCAGTGTACTCGGCCTTCAGGTCGTCGCGTCGTGTCTCATACCAACTGTTGTGCTGCTCGTCGATGCGATAGACTTCGATGTAGCCATTGCTGAACGGTATGTCGGTGAGCGAAAGGGAGAAAGGCATGGTGAGGGTGCTGTTGTTCCACAATACGACGCAGACGCAGTTGTCGTCCTTCGATGCCAGCCCTTGCAAGCAGGACTCGGACTTCAAAGCAGCACGCTGGAGGGGCATCCAGCCATAGAGCTTGAAGGCATTGAAGATGGCCTTGCGCTTTCCCGTCGAGCCGTCGAGCAGTCCCATCTTGTCGCCGCCGACGCTTGTGTTGCCGTTTCCGTCAACCACATCGATGTACTGCGCCCAGGTGACATGCGAGAGGTCGACGGTGCTGAGGAACTCAGGCACGGCGTTGAAGAAGCGCATGGCGTGCTCAGCCTTCTCTACGGGTCCGTCGTTCCAGATGGGGGCGCCTGTGCTGAAGGGAGCGAACTCGGTCATTATTATCTCGGTGTCCTTGCGGCCATACTTGTTGAGGACGTTGTGAATGGTGCTGAACTGCCAGCCGGGCGTGCCGTAGGCATGGCACGAGACGAAGTCCCAGGGCAGGTTCTCCTTTGTGACGAACTCTCCGAAGGCATCGTGCCATGTGTTGAGGGCCGACACAGGGCCGCCCACCTTCAGGTCGGGATTGCCCTCTGCGATGGCGGGAGCGGCATATTTGTAGATGTTGAAGTAGTCCTCCTTCGTGCCGAGGAAGAACATCGTGCCGCAGTCAGGCTCGTTCCACACTTCTATGTATTGGTTGCCGAGGTTCAGTTCTTTCCAGTGTTCCGCCCAGTCGCGGTTTATCTTAGCCCACACATTCCAGTCGGCAGGCACGTTGCGGTTGTCGCCGTCGTTGATGATGGTGGGGCAATAGCCTTGCGAAACGATGAGAGCCTCGGTGTTATTCCGCATACTCTTGAACATTTTGTCGTAGTTGCGGAAGTTGTATCTCCAATTGTTTGAAGTGCCGCTGATGGAAGGTTCGCCGTAGGCGTGGTCATTGCCCCAGCACATTTCGTAGCGCATGGCCCTTGCCTCCAGCTGCGACAGCTTGGGCAGGTCGCGACTGAGCTCTGTGCTGTTCACCCATGGCGTCTGGTACACGCCGAACTTCTTGACGAGGGGATGTTCCTCCCACTTCGAGAAGTCTGCCGACACTTCAGCCACAGGTTCGTCCAGCGGCTCGTCGCCCTCGATGCCGTAGAGCCCGCAGTCGAAGTAGTAACCGCCCGAATTGTTCTTTGCCCAGACAGCCATCACATGCTCGCCCGCTGTGAGGAGAGCCTTCTGCTCGTTCGTGAGCTTTTGGAAATGAGCGTAGTCCCACTCGTTGCCCCATCCGGTAATCTTCACGCCGTCGATGTAGATGGCTCCCTCGTCATCATGTCCGCAGGAGAGCCATACCTCGCGGTTCGAGATGTCTTCCTGCAAGGTGAAGTGCCTGCGAAACCAGACATTGTACGTCCCGCCGTTCGTCTGGCAAAAGAGTCCCACGGGTGCCGTCCCCTCTGGGCCGCTGATGTCGCCAATCGGGCCTTTGCCCGTCTTCCACTTCGAATCGTTGAAGTCGAGCGTGGTCCATGCGTTGCCCGTAGGCTTTGTTCGCGTGTAGAGGATGTCATACTGCACGCCGGAACGAGCGCCGACGAGGTAGGGGACGTTCCAATCGACGGTAGCTTTCCCGTAGAGTCCGCAGTCGTAGTAGAAACCGCCGACATTGTTCTTCGCCCAAACAGAGAAGACATGCTTGCCTTTCGTCAGATAGCGCGTCTGCTCCTTCGTGAGCTTGATGCATTCTGTGGCGTTCCACACGTTTCCCCAACTGACGAGGAGCTTGCCGTCGATGTAGATGGCACCCTCGTCGTCATGCCCGCAAGCAAGCCAGACGTCCTTGTCGTAGTAGGACTCGTCCAATGTAAATGTTCTTCGAAACCAGACATTGTACTCGCCGTCGTTCACGTCGTCGAACGTCGTGCCGAGCGTTCCGCCGAACCCTGTATTGGCAATTGGCCCGAAGCCTTCGCTCCAACTGCTGTCGTCGAAGCTCAGTTGCTGCCATTCGCCCGATGCAGAGGGGGCGGTCTTCGTGTATTTGATGGGATAGACGCAGCCCGTTCGACCCGCCTCTACAATAGGCGAGTCCCAGTCTATGAAGGCATCGTCGCTGATGGCCAGAGCAGGGCTGATTGCTGCCAGTAGGAAAAGAATCGTCAGGCAGACTTTCTTTGGTTTGTTTGTTTTCATGATGTTATAATGTTTGGAACATAGTCTATGTGCCTGCAAAGTTACACATTTTTTATTAAAGTAGAGATAACCTCATGATATTTTATGCAGGTGCAGGCAGAGTCCGGTGCTTTTTCCGGACAGCAATATAAAAGAATAGCCCCTTGCAGGTTTGGTGCAAGGGGCTATTGCTTTTATGTCGGCTTCTTTTTAGAAGAAGATGTAACGCTTGTCGGTTATGTCGGCCTTTTGCAGGAGTTCGCCACTGAAGTTGCCGAGGCTGCGACCAATTGTCTGCTGCAGCTTCTGCTCTTCCTCCTTCTTGTCGAACTTGGCGTCGGTCTTGGTCTGTTCGAGCACCTGATAAGCATAGACGGCAGACTTGCCCTTTACGCCAGACTTGAACTCGCCCTTCTTGGCCTTGCTTACGGAACCGCTCAATGCAGGCTCGCTTGCACCAATCTTCGATACGAAGGCATTGCCGGTGAAGGTGATGTGCTTGATGGTGTCGGTGACTGCGCCTTCCATCTTGGCTACGTCAGCCACGCTCTTCACGCTCTTCATCTTCTCCATCAGGATGGCAGCCTTCTTGTCCTTCATTACCTCGCTGGTCAGGAAAGTGCGGATTTGTTCGTCATCCCAAGGCAGATAGCCTTTCTTGTGGATGCCTGCCAGTGTGAGGACAAGCAGATGGTCGTTCTCGCCGCACTCATAGAGGGGAGACACGTCGCCAACCTTAGTCTTCTCGTCGAAGATCCAGCGCAGAGCCTCGCGCGTGCTGCGTACGTTAACAACATTGTGCTCAGTGCTTCTCACATTGTTGCGAGTCTGAAGGGTATAGCCAGCCTGTGCAGCATTAGCCTCGATGTCCTCGGCCTTGGGGTTGCCTGCCAGGAAGCTGCTGAAGTCATTGTATGCCTTGCCGTAAGTGTCCTTGCTGAAGTCGATGGCACGCTTGATAACAGCTACATTGTACTTGGTAATGATGTTGCGGCGGTCGGTAACCTGAGCGATGATGGCGCCTTGTCCGTCGAGCACAATCTTGTTGTAGCTGCCCACAGCTGCAGTGCTGATGGTGCTCAGGAATTTGCGGTTGTTCTCATCGATGGCCTGACGTTCATACTGGTTGCTCGTAATCCATGTCTTTGTGGCGGGCTGGTCGTACTTCTTGGCAATGGTGTCGAAGTTTGCGCCTGCTGCAAGAGCATTCATGATGCTGTCTGCCGTCTTCTCGATGGCAGCCATATCGTTGCCGGGAGCTGCAATCTGACGAATCTCAATGGAGTCGGGCAGATTAACCTTCTCAATGAGGCGAACGATGTTGATTGTGTTGTCGTGCTCATGAACGAAAGGACCTACCTGATCGCCAACGCTCAAAGAATCGAGCTTCTCGGCAATGTCGTGAGGCAGGGACTTGGCGCTGATAGGCAGCACGCTGTAGGGAACCTGGCTTGCAGCCTCGCGGACGGTCTTGGCAGGGTCTGCGCCCTCAGCAAGAGCCTGTGCAAAGCCTTCCATCTCCTTCTGGAGGTTAGCCTTGTCGGCGTCGCTGGCTTTGACGTTGATGTCGATGTACTTGATGTCGCGTGTTTCCTCGTCGCTGCGGAACATCTCCTTGAGCTCCTCATACTTAGCCTTGAGCTCGCTGTCTTCGATCTTCACGTCGTCGTCCTTGATGCTGCTAAAGGGCAGTGCAGCCATGTAGATGTCGCTCTCCTTGGTGCGGCCGTCGAAGCTGGCCTGTGCAGACACCGGGTTGCTGACCATCAAACCGTTGAGCAGAGACTGATACTTGTTGTTCAGAGTCTGGCGACGAATGGTCTTCTCGATGAACTTCCAGTAGTTGTTCATCTGTTCATACTGCTCCTTTACTTCGCTGCTGAGCTGAGGATTGGTCATAACCTCATTGTACTGGTTGAGGAACTGCTTGAGGGCATTCACGTCGAATGTACCCTGCTGAGTACGGAAAGGAGTCTGTGCGAGCATCGGGTTGCGTCCGTTGTTGATGATGTCTTGCATCTCAGCGTCGGTAACAGTGATGCCGAGCTTGTCGCACTCGCGCTGCATAATCTTGTCGTTGACAAGCGTCTGCCATACCTGGTCGCGGAACATGGAAAGCTGGTCGTCGGACAAGGTGTTGACACCCTGCGTGAACTTCACGACATCGGTGTACTCCTCGACCTGTGCGTTGAACTCCTGTACGTTAATCTTCTCTCCGTCGATTTTGCCGACACGCTGGTGACGCTCAGTCTGTGTGTAGGAGAGTGAGCGCACGAACTCCTCGGCAATGAAGGCAAACAGAGCAAGGCCGACTGTAAAGATAAGAATCTTGCCTCTGTTGCGGATTTTTTGTAATGTTGCCATTTGTTTTTTATGTTTTGTTTATTATTATTGACTTAAAAAGCGCACAAAGGTACGCATTTTTTTTCATATAACAGCCAATTATATGAAGAAAATCTGCGTTCTTGTGTCGTTTTTGCTTCACAGACGCTGCAGCAGTGCTGGTAAATAAGGGACTTAGTCCTCTAATAATTGCTTAAGGAAGGCATCAAGGTCGTCCTCAAGGCCGTCGAGCAATGTACTGTCGAGCATCACTGTTTCCTCGCTGTCGATGATGACCAAGTCCTGCAGCGTTTCGTGGTCCTCATCAATTAGGACGAAACTGAAAGGCTGCATGATGCTCATCTGCTCAATGCTTGGACGCAGGTCCTCGATGCTGCGGCGCAGGATGGGCACGATGTCCTCGTAGAACTCCTCGTCGGAACTCTTTATCCATTCTTCTACGACGCAGCGGTCAAGCTCTTCGTCATCGTCGTTGTAAGTGCGTATCTCGCCTGTGTAGTTGCTCACCAAGAGGTGGATGTCTGTCATGACAGGCTCTGCTTCAGGCGGAAACTTGGCGATGACTTTGCGCAGGGTGCGCTCAATCTGCTGGATTGTCTGTTTGCTTGCTTCCATGGGATAGGTTTTTTATAGTTCCTATAGTTCCTATAGATTATTTAGAGGTTCTTTCCGTGACACTGCTTGAACTTCTTGCCACTGCCACAAGGACATGGGTCGTTGCGACCGGGCAAGTTCTCGCGACGGATGGGCTGCACGGGCTGGCGGTCGCGAGTGTCACGAGCTGCAGCCTGCTGCATACCGGCGTCGGTAAGTTCTCCGCGAGACTCCTGCAGACGAGGTTGCTCGCGGCGAGGCATCTCCTGCTGAGGTGCGCTCTGAATCTGCAGTTCAGGTATCATGGCACGCATGATGATGCCTACGGTGCGGTCGTTTATCTGGTTGATCATGTCGTCGAACAGCTTTGCGCTCTCCAGCTTGAAGATAAGCAAGGGGTCTTTCTGCTCATAGCTGGCGTTGTGTACGCTGTGCTTCAACTCATCAAGGAGTCGCAGGTTCTCCTTCCAAGCATCGTCGATGATGTGCAGGATGATGGCCTTGTGGAAAGCCGTCACTACTGAGCGCGACTGGCTCTCGTAGGCTTCCTTCAGGTTCGACGGGATGTTGTATTGGCGATTGCCTGCGATGATGGGTACCATGAGGTTCTCATACATGCTGCCCTGCGGACTCTCATAGATGGCCGTCACTACCTTGTTGGCATTGTGCATCATGATTTCCTGCTTCTGCTGGAAGCGCTCGAGCACCTTCTGGTAGGCAAGCTCAGCCACATCGTCGAGCTTCATGCTCTCAAACTGCTCGGCAGTAAAGGGCACTTCCATTGCCATGATTTCGAGGAAGCGCATGCGGCAACCTTCGTAGTCGTTGTTCTCAAGGATGTTGCAGACGCGGTCCCATATCATGTTGCTGATGTCCATGCCTAGGCGCTCACCGATGAGTGCATGACGACGCTTCTCGTAGATGACTGTGCGCTGTTTGTTCATTACATCATCATACTCCAGCAGGTTCTTACGGATGCCGAAGTGGTTCTCCTCGACCTTCTTCTGTGCGTTCTCGATGCTGCGGGTAATCATGCTGTGCTCAATCATCTCGCCATCCTTGAAGCCGAGGCTGTCCATCACCTTGGCAATTCGCTCGCTGGCGAAGAGACGCATCAGCTTGTCCTCGATGCTGACGAAGAAGACGCTGCTGCCCGGATCGCCTTGACGACCGGAACGTCCGCGCAACTGACGGTCTACGCGGCGGCTCTCATGGCGTTCTGTGCCGACGATGGCAAGGCCGCCTGCTTCCTTCACCTCTGGCGAGAGCTTGATATCCGTACCACGACCTGCCATGTTGGTGGCGATGGTCACGGTGCCAAGCAAACGCTCTTCGCTCTTTAGGAGTTCGAGAGCTTCGCGAGGCTCGCGCTTTTCTTTCTTGGCAGCTTCTGCCTCGATGCGTGTCTGATAATTTATGGCTGTGCTCTTCTCGCTGAAGGCTCGTCCGTCGGTCGCCACAAAGACGGTTCCCATGGCGCTCTGACCTGCCAATGCCACGATGTCGGCCTCCTTCTGGTGCAGCTTTGCGTTCAATACCTGATGAGGTATCTTACGCATCTGCAGCATCTTGGAGAGCATCTCGGAAATTTCGACGCTTGTCGTACCAACCAGCACGGGGCGACCGCTGGTGCGCATCAGCTCGACTTCCTCGATGACGGCCTTGTACTTCTCTCGTTGCGTGCGATAGACGCGGTCGTTCATGTCGGTACGAACCACGGGACGATTGGTCGGCACCTCTACCACATCGAGCTTGTAGATGTCCCAGAACTCGCCTGCTTCGGTGACGGCAGTACCCGTCATACCCGCCAGCTTGTGGTACATGCGGAAGTAGTTCTGCAGGGTGATGGTGGCGTAGGTCTGTGTAGCAGCCTGCACCTGGACGTGTTCCTTTGCCTCGACTGCCTGATGCAGGCCGTCGCTCCAACGGCGACCTTCCATGATACGGCCTGTCTGCTCATCCACAATCTTGACTTCGCCGTCTTGTATGACGTATTCGTCGTTGAGGTTGAACATCGTGTAAGCCTTCAGCAGTTGCTGGATGGTGTGAACGCGTTCGCTCTTTGTTGCGTAATCATTGAAGATGCGGTCCTTCTCCTCAATCTTCTCCTCGTCTGTCTTGCCAGAGTGGTCAATCTGTGAGAGGACGGTGGCAATGTCGGGCAGGACGAAGAGGTCGGGGTCGTTCACTTGCGAAGCCAGCCAGTCGTTACCCTTATCGGTCAGGTCTACGCTGTTCATCTTCTCATCGACCACGAAGTAGAGCGGGTCGGTGGCTTCGTGCATACGGCGGTTGTTGTTCTCCATGTAAATCTCCTCGGTGGAGAGCATGCCTGCCTTGATGCCTGGCTCGGAGAGGAACTTGATGAGGGGCTTGTTCTTAGGCAGAGCCTTGTGGCTGCGGAAGAGGGCAAGGAAGCCTTCAGCTGTCTTCTGCTTGTCATTGGCTTCTGTGCCTTCCGTAATCATCTTCTTTGCTTCTGCAAGATATTGTGTGGCGAGTTGCCTCTGCACACCCACGAGACGCTCCACCAGAGGCTGATACTGCTCGAACTGCTGGTCGTCGCCTTTAGGCACGGGGCCGGAAATGATGAGCGGCGTACGGGCATCATCGATAAGAACAGAGTCCACCTCGTCGACGATGGCGTAGTTGTGGGAGCGTTGCACGAGATCCTTCGGGTCTTGCGCCATGTTGTCACGCAGGTAGTCGAAGCCGAACTCGTTGTTTGTGCCGAAAGTAATGTCGGCGAGGTAAGCCTTGCGACGTTCCTCGCTATTGGGCTGATGCTTGTCGATGCAGTCAACACTCAGGCCGTGGAACATATAGATAGGTCCCATCCACTCCGAGTCGCGCTTTGCCAGATAGTCGTTGACGGTGACGACATGCACGCCGTTGCCTGTCAGCGCATTCAGGAAGACAGGGAGTGTGGCGGTAAGCGTCTTACCTTCACCTGTGAACATCTCGGCTATCTTGCCCTGATGCAGCACGGTGCCGCCGAAGAGCTGCACGTCGAAGTGTATCATGTCCCACTTCAGGTCGTTGCCGCCTGCCACCCAATGGTTGTGGTAGATGGCCTTGTCGCCTTCGATGTCCACAAAGTCGTGCTTTGCTGCGAGGTCGCGGTCGAAGTCGTTTGCCGTGACTTCCACTGTCTCGTTTGTTGCGAGAAGCTCTGCAGTACGCTTGACGATAGCGAAGACCTCAGCGCGTTCCTTGTCGAGAGCCTTCTCGAAGGTCTCGAGCACATCCTTCTCCAGTTTGTCGATCTGCGCAAAGATGGGCGCACGGTCTTGTATGTCTGTAGCAGGAATCTTGTCCTTCAGGGTTTGTATCTGCTGACGCAAGTCTGCTACGGAGTCCTGTATGCGTTGCCTTATTGCCTTAGAGCGTTCGCGAAGTTCGTCGTTCGAGAGCGCCTGAATCTCGGGATATACCTTAAGCACAGCCTCTACCAGAGGACGGTAGGCTTTCAAATCGCGGCTTTTCTTGTCGCCGAATATCTTTACCAAAAACTTGGATATGTCCATATATTATATTATAATGTGTTATGCGTTGATAATTATGTATTGTGTTATTAGTAATTCAGGGGAGCTAAGGGACAGGCATTTGGAGCGCGGATGCGCAAAGCCTGTGCTATTGTGGGGGCCACATGGTCTATGCTGACGGGGATGCGCACCTTTTCGGGCACGATGTTTGCCCCAAGGAAGAAGAGCGGGAAGCTCAGGTAGGACTCTCGGCTAAGCGATTGTTCATGCGTGTCTTCGTTGTTGAGAAGCCAGCCGGGAGACACCTGAATGAGTATGTCGCCTGAGCATTTCGGGTTGTAGGCATTGCGGAGCTTGCTGACGCCTTGTGTTCCTGCACCCAGAGCGAGTCGCTGACTGGTATAGACATCCTTGACGCCGCTCAACTGTATGAGGAAAGCGCTGCAACGGTCCAGCACTTCCGTCAGGTTGAGGTTGCGGTTCTCGATGAGCTTGAGGTTAAGGTATATCTGATTGTCGATGGCGGTCTCTACATAATCTCCCGGGCCGTAAACGGCGATGAGGTAGATGTTGAGCAGGGCCTTTGCCTTCGTGATGGAGAAGATGCCTGTGGGGATGCGGTACTTGCTCAAGTCCATCATCTCTTCCGAGTCGAAGTAGCCTGTGCTTGTGACCACGAAGAGCGTCTTGTCCAAGCCTACCTTCTGGTCCACGAAGTCGAGGATGTCCTCGAGTTGGCGGTCGAGGCGGGCGTAGGTGTCCTGCATCTCCATGCCGAACGTCATAGCCGACTGATGGTCGTAGGCGCCGGCATAGTAGGTCAGCGTCAGCAGGTCGGTTACTGCGTCGGTGCCGAGCCCTGCCTTTTCAATCGCGTGTTTTGCGAAGAGATTGACTTCATCGTTGACGCAGGCCGTTGCCTTGAACTCGCGGAACTTGCGGTTGCTCTTGAACTTGTGGCTGAAGGGCTTGCCTTTTGCGCCGTCGGAGACGAAGTAGTGGAAGTTGGCCACTTGGTCGTTGAGGGGTTCCCAACGGATATCGTTGATGCGGTCTTCGAGCGAAGATTGCTTGTCGTATTCGTTCGCCCATTCGGGATAGGTGTCGTAGTAATATGTCGAAGCCCATTTGCCTGTCCAGTCGTCGAGCCAGAAGGCGCCGTTTCCTGCGTGACCAGCGGCAAGGACGGCGGCTTCGCGAGTCGGGGCGATGGAATAGACGAGGCTCTTCCCTTCGGAAGACACCTTCAGTTCGTCGCTGATGGTAGAGACGGTGAGATGCTTGGGCGAGGACTTCTCGTCGGTAAGTATGCCAGGGTAGCCTTCATCGTCAACGCAGAAGACGGGCAGGAGCGTCTGCCGGTCGAGCCAATGACTGCCGATGATGCCGTTGACATAGGGGCTTGTTCCTGTCATCAGGCAGGCCATAGCCGAGGCCTGGTCGGGAGAGCTGAAGGGGTATTCTGCCTGCGAGTAGAAGCGTCCCTGTTCCTTGAGCCTTTGGAAACCGCCTTCGCCATAGAGGGGAGTAAAGGCGTCCATATAGTCGCTCCTCAACTGGTCGATGACGATGTTCACAACCAGCGAGGGCACTTTTGGCGCATCCTGTGCCATTGACCATTGACCGTTGACCATTGACCATTGGGCAAGGACAAGGAGAGAGTATAGGAAGCGTTGGCTCATTTAACTTTTACCCTTTTACTTATTTACTCTTTATCGTTTTAATCTTTTTGTTTTCCCTTTTCCCTTTTTCACCTTTTCGCCTTTTGGGTTTTTCCCCTTAACGAGGTAGTAGCTCACAGGCCTTGTGAGCAAACACAATGCCAAAGGTACGGTTATTTTCGCAAATACTTGCGGTATCCACGGAGAAAATAACAAGAATAATGCCAAAACGACAAAATAGAAGGCGTACCAGAGTGTTTTCTTATGCTTGATGGCAGCTTTTATGACAAGTGGGATGCCTATGAGGAAGGCGGGGTTCAGGAGCCAGATCTGCCAGTTGCTGTCCACAGCGGGGTGTTCCGAGAAGAGGAACATGAAGAGGAGCAAGGTGCCTGCAAGGCCTTGGAGCAGCAGCAGAAGCACATCCCAAAGCCAGAAGAGACGCTGTGTCCATATCTCGTTTAGCATGATGACGAGGCAGATTGCTGCGAAGACGAGCATTGCATGAAGCGGGGAGAGCGGGAACTCAGGCTCAATGGTCTGGGGCTTTGCCGCAAGGAGAATGGCTTTGCCCTTCACTAAGGGACGCATATCTCCTTTACCATTGCGGATGAATGCTCCGTCGAATGCCTTCATCATGTTCTCGGGAATGAACATTGCCGCATGCTCCGACATAATCGTATCCACTTCGGCGCCAAGCAGAAGGTCGTTGCCTTCCTGTGCCCACGGGTGCTCGGCTGTGTATTGATGAAGGATTTCGCGAGCCGTCAGATGGGGTAGGGTGTCGGGATACTGAATGTGCCCCATGATGACTTGCTCCACCAAATCGCGCACCATAGTCGTGCAGTTCTTATACAAGAAGCTGTATCGGTATTGGCGGTTCTCCGGTTGGCAGTTCTCGATGAGCAGGGCTGTCAGCTTCCGTGCCTCGGATTGCGTCAGGTTCAGCTCCTGCTCGGTTATGCTCGAGCCGCGCTTCTCGTAGTCGACGACGAAGTATTTCCAGGGAATGGGCTGCACCATATAGTCGGTCTGTCCGAGCACGAAATGCCAAGCGAAATGAGGCTTCGACATATCGAAGACGCCGTAGTTGAAGACGGTGTCCAAGCCCCGACTCGGCTGCTGGCAACGGATTGCCGTATGTCCGTACAGCTGATAGACCTCCTGTCCGGGTGAGCAAGTGAGGAGTGTCACGCGGATGCTATCCTCCTGAGCCATCGCCCATTGGGTGTCGGCCAATGCAGGGAGCAGCAGGAGCAAGAATATGGTCAATTTTTTTAACACGGGCGCAAAGGTACGAATAAGTGAGCACAATACAAAAGGAAAGCCAAAGTTTTTCTTTTAATTGTCGAACGGAAGCACTTTCGGGCGCAGTCTCAAAGGTACGAATAAGTGAGCACAATACAAAAGGAAAGCCAAAGCTTCATATTTAAATACTGCTGTCTGTGGGAAACGGCCTTTTAAGTCAGTTCTCATTGAATGTGGCCCTCAAAAGCCTGGAAGGCTATACTCTGAGTAACCGATGGGCGAAGCCCTCGGTATCAGCAGATGAAATACTCCCTACTGCCTGGAGGGCAGTACGACGAGATTCCAGATGTGCTGCCTTCCAGGCAGGAGCGGGGAGATGCTCTCTATGTTCTGTCCGAGGGCTTCGCCCATCGGTTACTCAAAGTAAAGCCTTTCAGGCTAAAGATGCAAACAGACAGCTTAATGGCTCCTGCAGCCCCCGTGATATCAAGAGGGCAAGGAGTGCCTTTGATATTCCTTCGGACAGCAATCATTTAGTTGCCCCGTGTGAGCCGTTTTCCCACTTTGAGTGACTCTCTTTTCCATAGGGTGTGACTCAACTCCGCCTGTCATGTTCATTGCTGCATCATGATAATTCAATTGCTGCATCATGAATAATCAATTGCTGCATCATGATAAATCAATGAACGCCCCCTGCGAAGTTGGGCGACGAAGGCTGCCGAGTTTGGCAATTCTGTGTGCCGACTTGACTTTCGTTAAATGCAAAAAAACATAAAAAGCTGTAATTCTTCTTCTTTCATTCTTTATTCTTAATTTTATTTTGTACCTTTGCACCCGTGAAATTGATTATAGACATAGGAAACTCTGTCGTGAAGATGGTAGCTTTCCAGGGTGACGAGCCTGTAGATGAGATACGGGCGGAGAATGGAGACCTCACTGGTCTGGATGCTTTTGTAAGTAAACACAACTTCCGCAGCGGCATAGTGGGCAGCGTTCGCGGCCTTACGCGGAACGAGGAAGAGGCGCTTGCCCGTCTGCAGTTCCCGCTCCTCCGCTTCTCTCACGACACGCCTATCCCCATCTCGAACCGTTATCGTACGCCCGAAACGCTTGGCAGCGACCGCCTGGCTGCCGTCATAGGAGCCAGTTCGCTCATGCCCGGCAAAGACCTCCTCATCATCGACGCAGGCACTTGCATCACATACGAAGTCATCGATGCGCGAGGCAACTATTGGGGCGGAAACATTGCCCCGGGCATGCAGATGCGGCTGAGAGCCCTGCATGAGTACACGGCGCGGCTGCCTCTCGTTGAGGCCGAGGGCGTAGTGCCCGGCATGGGATACGACACCGAGACTGCCATCCGAAGCGGCGTCCTCAGAGGCATGAAGTATGAGATAGAGGGCTACATCAAGTCCATGCGCTCCAAGTTCCCGCATCTGCAGGTCTTCCTGACTGGCGGCAACCGCATTAACTTCGACGAAGACATCAGGAAACTGGTCTTCACGGACAAATACATCGTCCCCAGAGGACTCAACAGGATACTCGACTACAATGAAGAATTAAGAGTGAAGAATGAAGAATCATAAGTTACTTGCTTTTCTCTTGCTCCTTGCCACTTGCTCGATGTTCAATCCCCTCAGCCCTTCGGCGTGGGCGCAAGTGTCGGGCACAAACTCCACTTACTCCCGCTTCGGCTTGGGAGAGCTGAGCGACCAGTCGAATGGCTTCAACAAGACTATGGGCGGAGCAGGCATCGGCATCCGCATCGGCAACCGCATCAATACGGCCAACCCCGCTTCCTACTCTGCCATCGACTCCCTGAGCCTTATCCTCGATGTGGGCATGAGGGCTTCCTTCGGCAAGATGGACCAGGGCACGACAAGAGTGGGCGTCAAGAATGCGTCGCTCGACTATGTCCATGCAGGAATGCACATCGCCAAGAGGCTCGGCCTCGCCATCGGCCTCATGCCATATTCCAGCATCGGATACACGTTCTATTCTCCCGAAACACCGATTGCTACAGATGCCAACACGACACAAACCATCACCAACACCAATGTCTATTCAGGCAGCGGAGGCTTGAACCAGGCTTACATCGGCCTGGGCTGGAAGGTGTATCGCAACATCTCTGTCGGCGCCAATGTCAGCTTCATGTGGGGCAAGTACGACCATGCCCTTATGCCGGAATACTCGGAAGGCGGTGTGGTGAGCGACGCTTACAGCAGGACAATTAAGAGCTACTACACATCTATGAAGACCTATAAGTTGGACTTCGGTGTGCAATACCCTGTCCGCCTGACGCGGCAGGACTGGCTGAACCTCGGCGCAACCGTCGGCTTGGGACATAAGATTGCTCAGGACGCAACGCTCCTGCTCTATACCACAAAGGGAGACAGCACCCAATATACAGCCCCCTCGCCATTCGACTTGCCTTATACCTTTGGCTTCGGCGCTTCCTGGCAACACAAGAATACGCTTCTGGTGGCTGCCGACGTGCGTCACGAACGATGGGGCAATTGCCGAATCCCTGTCGAGACGGTCGACAACTATGTGCCCATGAAGGGTTTCTACATGAACCGGACGAAGATTGCCCTCGGCGCCCAATGGACGCCCGACCCCTTCGACAAGCGCTACTGGAAACGCATCCAGTATCGTGCAGGCATGAACTATTCGACACCCTATATCAAGGTGAACGGAATGAATGGTCCCTTCGAATGCCGAATGGGCATAGGTGCAGGGCTGCCCATAATGAACAAGTTCAACAACCGCTCCGTCGTCAATGTCGGCATGCAATGGCTGAGGCGCTCGGCAAGTGGCGCAGGTATGATAAAGGAAGACTACTTCGTCATCAACCTCGGCGTGACCTTCAACGAGCGCTGGTTTGTGAGGTATAAGATTGAATAAGGAATGAAGCGTCTCTTTCCTTTCCTCCTTGCGCTTTTGCTTCTCTCCTTCGGCTGTTCGGGCGAGGTGGAGCACATTGCCGAACCCATCACGGGGAAGGATACGCTCCTCTTCATGCACTCAAGCGGTATCAACACCTTCATCAGCGACAGTGGCCTGATGCGCTATCACCTGGTCGTAGAGGAATGGGACATCTACAACGGAGCAAACGGCGAATTGCCTACATGGAAGTTCATGAAGGGCTTACTCATGGAGCGATATGACGAGACATTCCACACCGACCTCTTCGTGCAGTCGGATACTGCTTACCTCCACAAACAGCAAATCTGGGAGCTGCGTGGCAGAGTAATGGTGCGCAATGTCAACGGCGATGTCTTCCGCACAGAGGAACTCTTCTGGGACATTGACAAGCACGAGATGTGGAACTATCAGTACATGCATATCACAACGCCTGAACGCGAACTCGAGGGCACACACTTCTACAGTAATGAGCAGATGACGCGCTACTCGGTACGCAACTCTGTAGGCACCTTCCCCGTCCAGGAAACAGAACCAACAAACAGATGATAAGTACTTCAGTCATAATCGCCACGATAGTTATCCTCCTTTTCTCAGGCTTCTTCTCGGGAATGGAGATTGCCTTTGTGTCGAGCAGCAAGCTCCGCTTCGAGATGGACAGGGAAGAGCAAGGGTTCTCGGCCCGCCTCATAGATACGTTCTATCGCCATCCCAACAGCTTTATCTCGACGCTACTGGTTGGCAACAACATCGCGCTTGTCATTTACGGCATCTTGATGTCCAAGATTGTATCGGCTCTCATCCTTATTCCATTAGGCCTCCATCAAGATGACGGCAATTGCCCGAACGAAGCACTCTGCCTGTTTCTGCAGACCATACTCGCCACACTCGTCGTGCTCGTTACCGGCGAGTTCCTTCCAAAGACACTCTTCCGCATCAATCCTAACAGGATGATGCGCATCTTCGCCTTGCCTGCCTACATCTTCTATATTGTCTTGTGGCCAATCAGCAAGTTCACAAGCTCGCTCGGAAAGCTTCTGCTTCTGCTGATGGGCAAGAAAGTGCAGAAAGCCAACCCGGAGAAGACCTTCACTCGGGAAGACCTGGACTATCTCATCCAAAGCAACATCGACAAGGCTGCCGATGATGAAGACATCGAGGACGAGGTGAAGATATTCCAGAATGCACTTGACTTCAGCTCTATCAAAGTGCGCGACTGCATCGTGCCGCGAACCGAGATAACTGCCGTCTCTGTCGACACCTCCTTGCAAGAGCTTCGTGCCCAGTTCGTGGAGAGCGGTCACAGTAAGATTCTTGTCTATAAGGAAGACATAGACGACATAGTCGGTTACATCCACACGGTCGAGATGTTCCGTCTGGCTGAAGGCGAAGACTGGACGAAGCACATCCGCGAAGTCTCCATTGTGCCAGAGACGATGAATGCCCAAAAGCTGCTCGGCATCTTTATCAGCCAGAAGCGTTCGCTCGCAGTCATCGTTGACGAGTTTGGCGGCACGAGCGGCATCGTCACGATGGAAGACCTTGTAGAGGAGATATTCGGTGAGATAGAGGATGAGCACGACAGCAAGAACTACACGGCCCGCGAGACGGCTCCGGGAGAATACCTGCTTTCAGGCCGACTCGAGATTGCCCAGGCCAACGAACTCCTCGACCTTGATTTGCCGGAAAGCGATGAGTACTTGACCGTCGGCGGACTCATTCTTCACGAATTCCAGAACTTCCCCAAGCTTAATGAACCTGTCCGTTTCGGTCATTGGGAGTTCAAAGTTACCAAGAAGACTACCACAAAGATTGAGCTTGTTCAGCTTCGCATTATCGACGAATAATGTCGAATATGCAGGCAAAAAGTGGCCCTTATGCAGAAATTTGCACTAGGAAGCGCATATTATGCGTGAAAAATTGTGCGATTTCGCATAAAATGTTGTATCTTTGCACTCACAAAACCTAAAAACATACAATAATGGAGAGGCAGAACAGAAAAGAGAGATTGCAGGCTATACGCAAAATCGTCAGTTTGAAAAGCCTGGAGAGTCAAGAGGAATTGCTTAAGGCGCTCAAGGCGGAAGGCTTTGTCAGCACACAGACCACCTTGAGCCGTGACCTCAAGCTGCTGCGCATCAGTAAGGTCAGAGTGCGCAGTGGTCTCAGTATTTATGCGTTGCCTCATGAAGGGCAGTTTGATGTGGCTCCAACTCTCGAAGAGTTAGATCAGATGAAGTGGCGGCTCAATTTCTCAGGAAACCTTATGGTGGTGCATACGCCCCCAGGCCATGCAAGTATGGTTGCCTACGATGTGGATAATACCCACAATCCTTTCTTCCTCGGCACAGTTGCAGGCGACGATACTGTCCTCGTGGTAATGTCGGAAAATGTGGACAGGGAAGCAGCTGCCGAGGTTGTCCGCAATCTCTTTCCTAAACTGGTATAAAAGATTTCCCTCCTGCATGCCCCCGGAAGGAGGGGATGTGAAGGGGCAGAATACTATACATTATTTATATATATGGAGAATGAGAAGAATGTCTCCTCCCTTGGGGAGAAGGAGAGGAGTGGCAAGGGCATACGGGTGCTTGTGGCTGATGCGGAGCACGAGAAGTATGTCGATACCATCATAGAAACCATTCGCGAAGCGGCTCGCAAGCGTGGAACGGGCATTGCCGAGCGCACCCATGAATATGTTGCAAAGAAGATGCGTGAGGGCAAGGCGGTGCTTGCGTTGGACGGCGACACGTTCGTCGGCTTCAGTTATATCGAGACTTGGGGCGACAAGCACTATGTGACGACTTCCGGCCTCATCGTCCATCCCGATTATCAGGGCTTGGGCGTTGCCAAGCGCATCAAGGACTACACTTTCACGCTGGCTCGTCTGCGTTGGCCTCATGCCAAGATATTCAGCCTGACGAGCGGTGATGCGGTGATGAAGATGAATACGGCCTTGGGCTATGTGCCTGTGAGCTTCAACCAGCTGACCGACGACGATGCTTTCTGGCACGGATGCCAGGGCTGCATCAATCACGACATACTCGAGGCAAAGAACCGTAAGTTCTGTGTCTGCACGGGCATGCTTTGGGATCCTGAGAAGCACAAAGGCGAGCCCACCTCGTTGGAGGTCATCAAGGACGTGATGCGGACATTGGTTTTGCGCGGAATCGAATAGACCCCCTAACCCCCTTTAGGGGGAATAAATAGTAAATAAATAGTAAATTAATCGTAAATCGTAAATAGTTAAATTGTAAATGAAAAAGGTTGTTGTCGCCTTCAGTGGCGGTTTGGATACCAGCTACACCGTGATGTATCTGGCAAAGGAGAAAGGTTATGAAGTCTATGCGGCTTGCGCCAACACCGGCGGCTTCAGTCCCGAGCAGTTGAAGGCAAACGAGGAGAATGCCTACAAGCTTGGCGCAAAGCAGTATGTCACCCTCGATGTGACGCAGGAGTACTACGAGAAGTCGCTCAAATACATGGTTTTCGGCAATGTGCTCCGCAACAACTGCTACCCGATTTCGGTAAGTAGCGAGCGCATCTTCCAGGCTTTGGCGATTGCCAGATATGCGAAGGAAATAGGGGCTTCAGCCATTGCGCACGGCTCGACCGGTGCCGGCAACGACCAGATCCGCTTCGACATGACGTTCCTCGTGATGTGCCCGGGTGTGGAGATTATCACGCTGACTCGCGACGGCAATCTCTCCCGTCAGGAGGAAGTGGATTACCTCAACAAGAACGGCTACTTCGCCGACTTCACCAAACTCAAATACAGCTACAATGTAGGCCTGTGGGGCACAAGCATCTGTGGCGGCGAGATACTCGACTCGAAGCAGGGTCTGCCGGAGAGTGCCTACCTGAAGCACCCCACGGCGGAAGGGCCGGAGCTCCTCAAGATAGGTTTTGACAAGGGAGAGATTTGCTCGGTCAATGGCGAGAAGTTCGACGACAAGATAAAGGCCATCCAGAAGGTCGAGGAGATTGGAGCCCGTTACGCTATAGGGCGCGACTGTCATGTGGGCGACACCATCATCGGCATCAAGGGCCGTGTGGGCTTCGAGGCAGCTGCTCCGATGCTCATCATTGGCGCTCATCGCTATCTCGAGAAGTTCACCCTCTCGAAATGGCAGCAATACTGGAAGGAGCAGGTTGCCAATTGGTACGGAATGTTCCTGCACGAAAGCCAATACCTGGAGCCTGTGATGCCCGACATCGAAGCCATGCTCCTGAGCAGCCAAAGGAATGTGACGGGCGAAGTGACGCTCGAATTGCATCCCCTTTGCTTCCAGACGGTCGGCGTGGACAGTCCTAACGACCTCGTTAAGAACAAGTTGGGCGAATATGGCGAGACCGCAAAGGCCTGGACGAGCGAGGATGCCAAGGGCTTCATCAAGGTGACGTCAACAGCCCTTCGCGCCTACTATTTAGCACACCCTGAGGAGAGGCTCTAAACGCCGCGTGCGGCGTTGGCAATCCCCGCGTGCGGCGATGGGCATTTCCGCGTGCGGCGTTGGCAATCGCCGCAGGCGGCGTTTTCATACCCCCCTAAAGATATATTTTAACCATGGTAAGAATAGGGATTTTAGGCGCTGCTGGATATACCGGTGGCGAACTGATACGAGTGCTTCTGGGGCATCCCGAAGCGAAGATTGTCTTTGCAAACAGCGAGAGCAATGCTGGCAACAAAGTGTATGAAGTCCACGAAGGGTTAATCGGCGAGACAGACCTCCGTTTCACCTCAGAAATGCCTTTCGACCAGGTGGACGTCGTCTTCTTCTGCTTCGGTCACGGCAAGAGTGAGCAGTTCCTCATGGAGCATGAGATTCCGCAGAATGTCAGGATTATCGACTTGGCGCAGGACTTCCGTATAGCAGGCGAGCACGACTATGTCTATGGACTGCCCGAGACGCATCGTTCGGCTATCGCCGGTTGCCAACACCTCGCCAATCCCGGTTGCTTTGCCACTTGCATCCAACTCGCTATGCTGCCCGCTCTGAAGGCAGGCATCATTAGTGGAGACATCCATGTGAACGGCATCACAGGCAGCACGGGCGCAGGTCAGAAACCAGGCTCCACGACGCATTTCTCCTGGCGCAACGACAACATCTCCGTCTATAAGACCTTCACCCACCAGCACCTGCTGGAAATCAACCAGACGGTGCAGGAACTCTGTCCTGGCTACGAAGGGCGCGTGCTCTTCATCCCGCAGCGAGGGTGCTTCACCAGGGGCATCTTCGTCACCGCATACGCCAAGTGCGACCTCCCAATCGAGCAGGTTCAACAGGTCTATGAAGCCTATTACAAGGACGCTGCCTTTACCCACTTCGTTCGGAAGAGCCCCGATATGAAGCAGGTCGTCAACACCAACAAGGCTCTGGTCTATGTGGAGAAATACGAAGACCAGCTGCTCATGATATCCTGCATCGACAACCTCCTCAAAGGAGCCGTCGGGCAGGCAGTGCAGAACATGAACCTCATGTTCGGCCTCGACGAGAGGACGGGCCTCTGGCTCAAGGCATCAGCCTTCTAAGTCGCAATGACGAAATATTATCATCTCGCCATAACGAAATAACGTTATAACGTAATAACGAAAATAAATCTATGAAACTCTTCGATGTTTACCCCTTGATGGATGTGACCATTGCCCGCGGCAAGGGTTGCACCGTCTGGGACTCTGAGGGACAGGAATACCTCGACCTTTATGGCGGTCATGCCGTCATCAGCGTGGGTCACTGCCATCCTCATTATGTAGAGGCAATGACGAAGCAACTGCAGACGCTCGGCTTCTACAGCAACTCTGTGCAGAATCCCTTGCAGAAGGAGTTTGCCCGACGCCTCGGCAAAGCCTGCGGCTACGACGACTACAGCCTCTTCCTCGTCAACAGCGGTGCGGAGGCGAACGAGAACGCCCTGAAGCTGGCGTCGTTCTACAACGGCAGGACGCGCATTCTCTCCTTAGAGAAAGCCTTCCATGGCCGCACATCTTTGGCGGTAGAGGCAACTGCGAATCCCAAGATTATTGCCCCCATTAATGCGAACGGGCATGTCACTTACCTGCCTCTCAACGACATAGAGCCTTGGAAGGCAGAACTGGAGAAGGGAGATGTCTGCGCCTGCATCCTGGAATGCATACAGGGCGTGGGTGGCATCCGCTTGGTCGAAGCCGACTTCCTGCAGCAGCTTCAGCAGCTTTGCCATGCTAACGGCGCCGTCCTCATTTGCGATGAGATACAATGCGGCTACGGACGAAGCGGAAGATTCTTCGCCCATCAGCATCTCGGCGTGCGCCCCGATATGATAACTGTCGCGAAGGGAATCTGCAACGGCTTCCCGATGAGCGCTCTCCTCGTCAGTCCCGAGTTCACGCCCGTCTATGGGCAGCTCGGCACGACCTTCGGAGGGAATCATCTCGCTTGTGCCGGAGCCATCGCAGTCCTCGAGATAATGGAGCAGGAAAGGCTCGTAGAGAATGCCGCCGAGGTCGGCGAATACTTGATGCAAAGCCTGCGTGATGCACAATTGCCTCATGTGACAGAGGTTCGTGGACGCGGCCTCATGATAGGCATCGAGCTGGATATTCCTTACAAGGAACCGCGTCAGAAACTCGTTAAGGAGCAGCATTGCTTCACAGGCTGCTCTGGAACTAATGTCCTGCGACTGCTTCCGCCTCTCTGCTTGACAAAGGCAGAGGCAGACAGTTTTGTGGGGAAACTAAGGAAAGTGCTATGAAGATAACCGTTATAGGTGCGGGAAACATGGGCGGCGCCCTCGTCAAAGGATGGACGAAGGCAGGTATGGCAGCCGACATCACGGCCTCTGCCCACACACAACAGACGCTTGACCGTCTTGTGGAGGCTTGCCCAGGCATTAGTGTGACACTCGACAACAGGAAAGCCGCCGAGGGTGCTGATGTCGTTGTGCTTGCTGTAAAGCCCTGGCTCGTACAACAAGTTATGTCGGAGATAATGCCAGAACTGAAGGACAAGCTCGTCATCTCAGTTGCTGCAGGCGTTCGCAACGAACGCATCGATGTGTATGCCATGCCCAACATCGCAGCCGAGTTTGGCGAAAGCATGACCTTCGTCGAGGAAGCCGAGCAGGCAGACAAAGCCGCTGCGCTCTTCGAAAAGGTAGGGCAATGCAAGGTCGTTCCGCAGAGATTGATGGATGCTGGCATGATGATGGCAGGCTGCGGCATTGCCTATGTCATGCGTTTCCTCCGAGCCATGATGGAAGGGGGCGTCGAGATGGGCTTCTATCCCGACGAGGCAAAGGCGATTGCCATGCAGACCATGCAAGGCGCCGTTGCCCTCCTTCGCGAGACAGGTCTGCATCCGGAGGCTGCCATCGATAAGGTGACAACACCCGGCGGCATCACCATCAAGGGGCTGAACGAACTGGACCACGCTGCCTTCAACTCGGCAGTAATACGCTGCCTCAAGGCAGGACTGAAGTGAAAAAGTGAAAAGTTGAAAGGGTGAAAAGTTGAAAAGGTAAAAAGGAGAAAAGGAGAAAAGGTGAAAAGGAGGATTGTGGTGAAGGTGGGCAGCAATGTCCTCACGACAGACAAGGGCAAGCTCGACATTACCCGAATGTCTGCTCTTGTTGACCAGATTGCATGGTTGCGGCAAAGCGGCTACGATGTGGTGCTTGTGTCGAGCGGTGCTGTGGCTTGTGGTCGCAAGGAACTGGAGGTTGACCATCTGCTCGACTCTGTTGAACAGCGGCAGCTCTTCTCGGCAATGGGGCAGGTGAAGCTCATCAACCTCTACTACGACCTGTTCCGCGAATACAACATACACATCGGGCAAGTGCTGACGACGAAAGAGAACTTCCAGAGCGAGCGCAGTTATCAGAACCAACGGGCTTGCATGGAAGTGATGCTCGAGAACGATGTGTTGCCTATCGTCAACGAGAACGATACGGTAAGCATCGAGGAGCTGATGTTTACGGACAACGATGAGCTGTCGGGCCTCATTGCCAAGATGATAGGAGCCCAGATGCTTGTCTTGCTCACAGGTGTTGACGGACTCTACAACGGCGATCCCTCGGAGCCGGGCAGCGAAGTGATTCGTTGGGTAGGTCCAAACGATGATGTCAGCCGCTACATACTCCCGACAAAGAGCAATGTGGGGCGAGGCGGTATGACGTCGAAGTTCAATACTGCCCTTTCCGTAGCAAAAGCCGGCATCCGCGTCATTATAGCCAACGGCAATCGGGATGGCATCTTGCCTGCTTTAATAGAGAATCCGTCGGAAACCATCCATACAGAGTTCATGCCATCATGAAGCAAATGTTCCAAAACGCCAAGGAAGCCAGCAGGGCGCTGATGCTTCTGACCGACGAGCAGCGCAATGATGTGCTCCTGCGCGTTGCAGAGCGTGCGGAGGCATCGGTAGAAAAGTTGCTTGCCGCCAATGCCCTCGACTTGCAGAAGCTTGAGCCGAGCGACCCTCTTTATGACCGCTTGCTCCTCACTCCCGAACGCATCCAAGGCATTGCTGCAGACCTCAGGAATGTTGCCAAGCTGCCTTCGCCTCTTGGTATAATAAGTAAGGAAAGGACGCTTGCCAATGGCCTTTACCTGCGACGCATCAGCGTGCCGTTCGGTGTGATAGGCGTCATCTTCGAGGCAAGGCCGAATGTCTGCTTCGATGTCTTCTCTTTGTGCTTCAAGAGCGGCAATGCCTGCATCCTGAAGGGCAGCCGTAGTGCCCAGCACAGCAACGAAGCTATCGTCGCCCTCATTCATGGCGTGCTCCGAGAGGCAGACCCTCCCCAGCCCTCCCTAGGGAGGGAGTCCTCCCCCTTTAAGGGGGAGTTAGAGGGGGTCTTTTTGTTGCCGCCCACTCATGAAGCCACAGCCGAACTGCTCGGCGCGGTTGGTTATGTTGACCTCTGCATTCCCCGAGGCGGCAGGAAACTCATCGACTTCGTGCGCGACAATGCTCGTGTGCCGGTTATCGAGACAGGGGCAGGCGTGGTGCATGCCTACTTCGACAAAGACGGCGACCTGGAGAAGGGCCAACGCATCATCGCGAATGCCAAGATGCGTCGCGTCAGCGTCTGCAATGCCCTCGACTGCCTGCTCGTCCATCGTGATAGGGTGGGCGACATCCCTGCTCTGCTTGCTCCGATGAAAGGGCGGGTGGAGATAGTTGAAGACGAAGCGGCAATGGGTACGGAGTGGATGGACTACAAGCTCTCCCTTAAGATTGTGGACAACCTCGATGAGGCATTGGCACATATCGCCCGTTACGGCTCCGGCCACAGCGAGTGCATCATCACGGAGAACGAGGCGGCTGCTGCTCGCTTCCAGCAGATGGTCGATGCCGCTTGCGTCTATGTCAATGCTCCCACGAGCTTTACCGACGGCGCGCAGTTCGGCTTGGGCGCAGAGATAGGCATCTCCACTCAGAAGCTCGGTCCGCGAGGCCCGATGGCTCTTGAAGAGATGACGACCTACAAGTGGCTCATCAACGGAAACGGACAAGTGCGAAAGTAAAGCCTTCTGCAAGTGGGTAGAGTCCGGCTTGCTAAGTCTGATGCCCTTTTGTCCATGTTGATTTTGTAAACATTTTTCCAAGAGAGACGCGTTCTAAGGGCTTGTTTTTTGTTCTGTGGCACTTTTCTACCTAAAACGCAAGAAATGGGCTTAAATCAAGTCGATACTGATAATCAGCCGGTTACAAAGCTAAATTTTGAGACACAAAGCAAAGAAAGTATATTTGTCGTATGCCGAACAGTCAAACGGCGCATGGTTTGAGCCAAAATTCCGCCTGTGGGGATGGGCAACTTCGCATGGGGAAATTGCAAACGCCGCGTGCGGCGTTGGCAATCTCCGCAGGCGGCGTTGGGAAACACCCTGTGCCGCACCTCAAAACCTCACACTTTAACATACAAAATATTGTAAAGATTTTTCCTGTCCTTCGGTAAAGGTTTCTGTGTCTCTCTCCTGCGAAACTTTTCATCAGCGATTCGCACGAGAAGCGACATTCGAGGCTTGCAATGGGCGTCAACAATAAAAAATCTCTGTTCTTTAGCCTTAGTTCTCCGTTTTTTTCGTACCTTTGCACCTGCATAGCAATACAAGCAGAAACAGATATGAACGACATTAAACAGATAGCGCAACGCCTCAAAGGCTTGCGGGAGATATTTGACATTCCTGTGGAGAAGATGGCAGAGGTGTGCGAGACGACTGTAGAGCACTATCGTCGCATAGAAAGTGGCGAGAGCGACCCTGGCGTCTATCGCCTCACACGCATCTCCAAACAGTATGGCATCGCTCTCGATGTCCTCCTCTACGGAGAGGAGCCCCGCATGAACGGCTACTTCGTGACGCGTCGCGGCAAAGGCCTTGAGGTGGATAGGCACAACGACTACAAGTACAAATCCCTCGCCAGCGGCTTCAAAGGCAGGGCGATGGAGCCCTTCTTCACAGAGATAGAGCCTCTGCCGGAAGGGAAGAACCACGCTAAGAACGTTCACGATGGGCAAGAGTTCATCATCGTATTCAGCGGCGTGCTCGAGGTGACGATAGAAGATAAGGTGATTGTGCTCAAGCAGGGCGACAGCATTTACTTCGACACAACACGTCCTCACTGCATGCGTGCCCTCGAGAACAAGACGGTGAAGTTCCTGACAGTAATCATCTGACAGCAATAATATTCAATGTTCAATCTTTAATGTTCAATGGATAACAACCCTATACTAAGTCGCTTCCTCAAGCAAACGAGCTTTGTATCGGAGGAAGACTACGCAAAGCATCTGGAGTTCATCGTTCCCAAGAACTTCAACTTCGCCTATGATGTGGTGGATGCATGGGCGGAAGTGGCGCCGGATAAACTGGCTCTTCTTTGGACAAACGATGAGGGCGCAGAGCGAAAGCTGTCCTTTGCTGACCTCAAAAAGATGAGCGACCAGGCTGCTTCCTACCTTAAGAGCCTGGGTGTCAATCGTGGGGACATGGTGATGCTCATCGAGAAGCGTCGCTTGGAGTGGTGGATAACGATGCTTGCCCTGCACAAGCTGGGGGCAATCCCTATTCCCGCCACACACATGCTCACCAGTCACGACATAGTTTACCGCAACAACGCGGCTTCGGTAAAGGCCATCATCTGTGTGGGCGAGCCGTATGTCCTCGGGGAAGTGCAGAAGGCAATGCCCGACAGCCCGACGGTGGATGTGCTCGTTTCCATTGGCCCCGAGGTTCCGGAAGGCTTCCACGACTGGCAGAAGGAGATAGACAAAGCACCTGCTTTCCGTCGCCCTCGCTTTGTGAATACCAACGGCGACACCATGATTCTGTACTTCACCTCTGGCACTTCCGGCGAGCCCAAGATGGTGTCGCACGACTTCCTCTATGCGCTTGGACACCTCACGACTGGTGTCTTCTGGCACAACCTTACGCCCGACAGCATCCACCTTACCGTGGCCGATACGGGCTGGGGCAAGGCTGTCTGGGGGAAGCTCTATGGGCAATGGTTCGCTGGAGCTTGCGTCTTTGTCTTCGACCACGAGAAGTTCACGGCGGAGAAGATTCTGCGACAGATGGAGAAGTATCATATCACGAGCTTCTGTGCGCCTCCTACCGTCTATCGCTTCCTCGTCCGTGAGGACTTCAGCCGCTACGACCTTTCTTCCCTCCGCTATTGCACTACGGCAGGCGAGGCGCTGAATGCTGCCGTCTATAACCGTTTCTTTGAGCTGACAGGCATCCGCCTGATGGAAGGCTTCGGGCAGACAGAGACGACATTGACGCTCGGCACGTTCCCCTGGATGCAGCCCAAGCCGGGAAGCATGGGCAAGCCTAACGCGCAGTACGAGATTGCCTTGCTGCGTCCGGACCTCACGCCTTGCGAGGACGGCGAGAAGGGCGAGATTGCTGTCCGCCTGAATGAAGGGCGCAAGGCAATCGGCCTCTTCAAGGAATACTATCGCGACAGCAACATCACCTACGAGGCTTGCCACGACGGCTACTACTTCACGGGCGACATGGCTTGGCGCGACAAGGACGGCTATTATTGGTTCGAGGGCAGGGCCGACGATGTCATCAAGAGCAGCGGCTACCGCATCGGTCCCTTCGAAGTGGAGAGTGCCCTGATGACGCATCCGGCTGTCGTGGAGTGCGCCATTACAGGCGTGCCCGACGATACGCGAGGCATGGTGGTGAAGGCTACCGTCGTGCTTGGCAAGGAATGGAAAGACAAAGCGAACGATGCTCTCGTCGAGGAGCTTCAGGCTCACGTCAAACATGTGACAGCTCCCTATAAGTACCCTCGCATCATAGAGTTCGTGGACGAATTGCCTAAGACTATCAGCGGCAAGATTCGCCGTGTGGAGATAAGAGAGAAGGACACAAGGAAAGACCCCCTCTAACTTTTGCCCTCCGTCGGGCAGGCCCTCCCAAATTACACCGCTACCAACGGGCAATTGCCCTCTATGGGGAGAACTATTAAATGGTAAATGGTAAATGATTAAATGGTAAATATGAAGAGTTTCCTTAATGTAGAAGACCTGGGCGACCTCAAGGAGGCGCTCAGGGAAGCAGCCGAGATAAAGGCAAACCGCTATAAGTACGATACACTTGGCAAGAATAAGACCTTGCTTATGGTGTTCTTCAACAACAGCCTCCGCACGCGTCTCAGCACACAGAAGGCAGCCATGAACCTCGGCATGAATGTCATCGTGCTTGACGTCAATGCCGGTGCGTGGAAGCTCGAGACGGAGCGAGGCGTCATCATGGACGGCGACAAGAGCGAGCATCTGCTTGAAGCCATTCCCGTCATGGGCTGCTACTGCGATGTCATCGGCATCCGTTCCTTCGCAGGCCTTACTGACCGCGAGTATGACTATGCTGAGACCGTCTATCATCAGTTCGAGAAGTACAGCGGCAAGCCTGTCTTTGCGATGGAGACCGCAACCGTCCATCCTCTCCAAGCCTTTGCAGATCTGATAACTGTTTCTGAGCACTCTGAATATCCCGAGGGTTCTGGGAACGGTAGAAAGCCCAAGGTGGTCCTCACTTGGGCGCCGCATCCGCGTGCTTTGCCGCAAGCCGTCCCCAATAGCTTTGCCCAATGGATGCTGGCTGCTGATGTGGACTTCGTCATCACGCACCCGGAGGGGTATGAGCTCGACCCGAAGTTCGTGGCAGGTGCCCGTGTGGAGTACGACCAACGCAAGGCCTTCGAGGGCGCCGACTTCATCTATGCCAAGAACTGGAGCTGCCCGGGCGTCGGCTGCCACAGGGAAGACTATGGCAAGATACTCTCGAAGGATATGAGCTGGACAGTCGATGCCGAGCACATGAGCTGGACCAACAATGCCCACTTCATGCATTGCCTGCCTGTTCGCAGAGGAATGATAGTAACAGACGACGTTATAGAGGCCCCCACATCCCTCGTCATTCCCGAAGCTGCCAACCGCGAAATCTCTGCCACCGTTGTGTTAAAACGCATTTTGCAGGGTATGTAGAAAAAAAACTTGCCTTTTTCTTTGCACTTTAGAATAAAAACCGTATCTTTGCCACAAAGTTCTTAAATGTTCGTGACTATGAAGAAGCTTATCCTTTCCCTGTTGACTCTTTTTGCAGCAACAGCATCATGGGCAGAAACAGCCCTGTTCGTTCACCAGAAGTCTGGCGGCGTTTTGGAGATTGCATTCAGTGAAAAGCCCATTGTGACATACAATGAAGGCTATCTTGTCATCAGTGTGACAGACGCGTCGGTGTCTTATCCTCTTTCCGACATGGACAAGTTCACCTTTGGCGAGGTTGACGAGCATGTGACCCGCATCACGGCTCCCGTGGACGTTGCTCCGCAGCCTACCTTCATCTATAGCATAGACGGCAAGCTCATGCGCACCTACAAGCCAAACGAGGACGGCACAACATCCACCTCTCTCGATGGCCTGCCTGCCGGCACCTATGTTATCAAGAACGGCAAGACAAGCTATAAGATGCTGAAGCGCTAATCTTGGAACATCTTATCGACATCATTCAGAGCCGCTACAGTTGTCGTGGTTATCTCGACAAGCCTATAGAGGAGGATAAGGTCGCATACCTCAAGGAGTGTATGCGGCTGGCTCCGTCTGCGGTGAACCGACAGCCGTGGAGGTTCCGCATCGTCCGCAGCCAAGAGGGTAGGGAGAAGCTTCAGTCATGCTACGCTCGGCCTTGGTTCAACGAAGCGCCGTTGTATGTCCTCGCCTCTCTGCTTCATGAGCAGGAGTGGGTAAGGCAAGACGGCAAGCCTCATGGCAATATCGATGTCGCCATCGCAGTGGAGCATCTTTGTCTGGCTGCTGCGGAACAAGGACTGGGCTCGTGCTGGGTCTGCAACTTCGATGCCAAGCGCTGCCATGAGCTCTTCCAGCTGCCTGAGACAGAGGAGCCGGTCGTCATCATCCCGATAGGATATCCTGCCGCAGGACCGACGCCAAGAGTCCGCAAGGCATCAGAGGAAATTTTCCTGGAAGTCTAAATGAATCATATACATGCCCGCATGTGAGGAAGCAAGCCTTATGTGCGGGCATATTGTATTGTGGCGTCTGCTCTTGGAGCAGGCCGCCAAGTTCGGCCGGCAGAGCCCTGTGAAAAAATCTTTACAATATTTTGTGTGTTAAAGTGCGGTGTTTGGAGATGTGGCACAGGGCGTTTCCCAACGCCGCCTGCGGCGATTGCCAACGCCGCACGCGATGTTTGTGATTTCCGCGTGTGGCGTTGCCCATCTTCGCAGGCGGGATTTTGTCTCAAAACTTGCGTTGTTTAACTATCTGGCGAACGGCGGATATACTTTCTTTGCTTTGTGCTTCAAAATCTGGCTTTGTAACCAATTGATTATCAGTGCCGACTTGATTTAAGCCCATTTCTTGCGTCTGGGGTAGAAAAGTGCCACAGAACAAAAAACAAGCCCTTAGAACGCGTCTCTCTTGGAAAAATGTTTACAAAATATTGCTGTCCGATAAATTCGGCCAGCTACAAGTATTAAAAAGCCTCCATTCCAACCCCACCCCTCGCTACGCTCTTCCCCTCCCCTTCGGGGAATGGGAGGGGAGCAGGAAGGTTGCCTTCCTCCGCCCTTCTGGTACATGTCTCTGCCCTTTTGTGTAAGGGAAGTTGGCATCCCAACTCCCCTCCCATATAAGGGTAGGGGTAGGAGTGGGGTATTCATGATAGAGAGGATTGCTTCTAATGCTATGGAATTGTCTGCATCCCGATGTTGCCCTAACAGTTCTAAGGGAAAGGCCAAAAAGAAGGCAGCCCCGTCAAGGAGCCGCCTTTATGTTCTCCCCTTAGAGGGTGTGTGGAGAGGGTTTCTAATGCCTCGTATGATAGATGGAAGTTCACGCTTCTAAAATGCCTGTAATGGCTCTAACTTGCTCGGAATCAGTGTGGCCGTCTTTGCGGAGAGAGCCGTGAATCTCCTTCGCACCAGTTTCGGAGAGTATCTTGTGCGCATTGTTCACGTTAACTCCTGAGCCAGGCATGATGATAAGCCTTCCTGCTGACTGCTCAACAAGCTTCTTGAGCATGGGAATGCCTTGCTCCGCAGTTCGTGCCTGGCCAGAGGAGAGCAAGCGGTGGCAACCTAAGGAGATAATCTGTTCCAAAGCCTCAAAAGGCTTCGCACAGACATCAAAGGCTCGGTGGAACGTGATGCTCAGGCCCTCCGATTCGCTTACAAGACGCCGGATTGTGTCCTCGTCTATGCTTCCGTCTGGCCTCAAAGCCCCAATGACAACGCCATTCGCGCCCAATTTCTTGGCAAGACGGATGTCTTTCAGCATGTTTTCGACCTCATCTTCATTATAGACAAAGTCGCCCTCTCGGGGCCGAATCAGCATCTGGACAGGGATGCCCATGCCGATTGCCGACTCCATCATCTCAGGGGAAGGCGTCAAACCGTCCACTTCGAGCGCCCGACAAAGCTCAACGCGATGCGCCCCGCCTTCTATGGCTGCACGCACGCTCTGCATGTCGCCGCAGCAAACCTCTAAACATTTACCACTTATCATCTAATACATACTATTAAAGACCCCTTAAAGGGTAGGGTGAGACTAAAAAAAGAAGAGAGTGGCTTCACAGCTGCTCTCTCCCTTGGTATTAGCTTTGTTTAAGGTAAAAAGATTGTTTTCAGGATAACGACTGCAAAGTTCGGGAATTTTTATGCACATTGCAAGTCATCGCCTTATGTTCTTTAACATGTTTCTTAATTTTGTGCAGTATAGTGTAAGATTTTATCATTCCGCAGATGATATTGTACAATTTCTTCGATGGGACGTCGCAGGATACGGCCTGTCTTCATGCCTTCAGCCTCTGCAGCCTCCTTTATTTCCGCTTCGAACTGATACGCAATGCCTCCCACAAAGTTGACTGGCATTTCCTTGTGCCCGTAGATGGCTATGTTGCGCTTCATGAACAGGCGGAAAGCATCGATCAGCATGCTGTGGACGGCTGGAACTGAACGGTGTTTGGCAATGAAGGGAACCAGCGATGCAAGGAAGGCGTTGGCAGCAGGCTGACGGTAGACGTGCTCTATGATGCCAGGCAGCGACAGTTGATATTCGCTGCAGAACTCCTCTCGGAGCGTTTCGGGAAGCGTTCCCTTGAAGAGACCGTTCAGCAAAGTCTTGCCCAAGAAGGAGCCGCTGCCTTCGTCGCCGAGAATGTAACCCAGTGGCGGCGTGTGCATCACGATGTCTTTGCCGTCATAAAGACAGCTGTTGGAGCCTGTTCCCAATATGCACGCAATG
Organism: Bacteroidaceae bacterium; assembly: GCA_017428785.1. GTDB lineage: Bacteria > Bacteroidota > Bacteroidia > Bacteroidales > Bacteroidaceae > Physcousia. The sequence goes on along the minus strand of JAFRQD010000060.1, from coordinate 58,636 downwards.
CCTGGCTCGTCCCCACAAAGGGCACGGGCAGCTCCCAGCAGGTCGCTCTCTACTTCGACAGAGCATCCGCAGAACAGCTCTTTGACGGCGTCTCGTACTGTCTGACTAAAAGGCTCGATGCATCCTGCCCCATAGAAATATACGTCATGCGGTTCAATTGTCTGTGGGATTTGCGTCAGCAATTGATGATACAATACCTTATATATAATATCGCGCGTGTCGCGCGCGGGATTGATGCCGTCGGTGCGTAGCTCGAGGCGTTGCCCATCTGGTGCGACGAGGAGCCAATCCGTCTTGGTAGAACCGCTGTCAGCTATTAGCATTGCCTATTGGATATTAAGCATTGAACAATAAAAAGCCCCTTCCTGTCTCCTCCCGCTTGGGGAAGGTTAGGAGGGGGCTTTCTCCCCAATTAGAGGCTGGGAAGTTTAAGATGTTTTGGCTTTTGTTTTTTACTGAGCGGGTGCTTCAGCAGGAGCCTCTTCAGTAGCTGCGGGCTGCTCCATAGCGGGCACATTGCCAGGGTTGGTGGCTGCTTGCTCTATGGCCTGCTGCTGCATAACGGATTCGTTGTGGCTTGCACCAGGCAAGAAGGCTACACTGATTACACTGAGGAAAATCATTGCACCTGCAAGGAACCATGTTGCTTTCTCAATGAAATTTGTTGTTTTGGGAGCACCAAGAATCTGGTTGTTGTTGGAGTAGTCAGCAGCCAAACCGCCGCCTTTGGATTCCTGAATCAGTACGATGAGGCACATCAGAATGGAGGCCAATACAATCAGGATAACGATAGATGTGTACATGTTATTTGTGTTTATTATTTATGATTAGTTTCTCAAGAAATCGAATTTGGTCTGCAAAGTAACGACTTTTTTTTGGATATTTCAAGGAAAGTTGCCTGATAATTTTCACTGCGTTCTCATATTTGCCTTGTTTGATGTAAATTCCGGCCATTATTTCAGTCAGAATTTCATTATTTTCGTCGTTTTGTGTCGTTTCGCTTTCAGTTGCGTGTGTCTCTTCATGTTCATTGTCGATGTTGTCATTGAGGACAATCCGCCCATGCTCATTTTCGAGAAAGTCTTCCACAACGCCTCCACCGTTCATGGGCAATTCTTCCTGACGCTTTCCTCCCTGCAGGCTTTCTTGTTGAAGCAGGTAGCCAATGTAGTCTTGTGCTGCGTCGATGGGATGATTGATGGGCGTCGTGGGTTTCTGTGCCTCGAGGAAGTTGTCGATGAGGCTTACGGTGCGTGAGGTCGAGGCTTCGTCGGTCTCTTCATATCGCTTGTGTTCCTCGGCATGCGTGTAGTGGGGCTCTTCTGTGAGACGGAAGATGGCTTCCCTGTCTGGCACGAGGATTGCGGTTCGCCGCAGCGTCTCGTCGTAAGTCTGGTCGTGCTGCTTGTAGAGGGCTTGCAAGAGCAGGATGCGAGCCACAGTGAAGTATGGGTGCTCTTTTGTGAGGGCTTGCAACTGCGCAATTGCGTCCTCGTCAAGCGTGTCGGGCCGTCGAATGTAGTCTATGAGGTGCTTTTGCATAATGAGGTTCCTTTTACCAGTTGGCCACAGTGGCGTTGAAGATTTGGTCCACAAGGTCCTTCGTCATTTGCGTGACGAGTTCTTCCTGAACGGCATTGAGTTGTTGAGAGGCATCGTACTCTGTGGTTGCTGTGAACTGCCGCTCGAAGTCGTCGGTATGCTTCTTGTTGTTGACAAAGCGGACGTTGACGGTCATCTTAAGCTGTACCTGGCTGCTGTATCCGCTGCTGGAGATGCCTTTGTTGAACTGGTCGAAGGCAACAATCTCGCCAGCCAGCTGCAGGTCGCCGTTCTTCTTGACCTGTCGAAGTTTGGTCTGGTTGGCATAGATGTCCGTCAGCCGGTTCTGGAAGATGCCCTGCATAGGTGCCCAAACGTAGGCGCTGCGGATGGGGAAGTTGTCTATCTGAATGGTTTTGATCTCTGTATAGTCGATGCTGGCTCCGTTGAAGCGGTAGCTGATGGTACAAGCCGAGACGAGCAGGGCCATCATGAGAAGCAGCGTATGGAGGCATCTTCTATTCATCGATTCCATAGGCTTTAATCTTTCTGTAGAGTGTCCGTTCGCTGATGCCAAGCTCTTCTGCGGCCAGTTTGCGCTTGTAGTGGTTGCGCTGAAGGGCAAGCAGGATGTTCCGCTTCTCCATGTCTCCGATGTTGAGCGTATCGTCGTCCACGATTTCCTCGGCATTGGAGATGTCCAGTTCCTCCGGCTGCGTGTGCTGAGTTCTCTTTTGGGCTGGGATGGGAGCGGGCAGTGTGGTGCCAGACGGAGCCTCGTGCCAATTGCCTCCTTGCAGCTTCTCCTTCAGTTCTTGCACTTCGGAACGGAGCTCGAAGACTGCATGAGCCAGAATCTTTATCTCTTGCTCGTAGTCGTGCTGGGTGCCGGAGCTGCTTCCGCCGATTGTGGCAATGCCTGTGTCCAGGTCGGAGTTGGGTGTGATGCCGTGCTTGGCGAGCACTTCCGGCGTGATGCTTCTGCTCTCGGAGAGGATGCTGAGCTGCTCTGTTATGTTGCGCAGCTGGCGGATGTTGCCGGGCCATTTGTAGGAATTGACCACATCCTCTGCCTCCGGTGTGAGGCGGATGGGCTCAGGGATGCCGTATCGGTTAGCGGTGTCGAGCGCGAACTTCTTGAAGAGGAGCACCGCATCGCCTTGCCTTTTGCGCAAGGCGGGAATCTTTATGTTGATGGTGCACAGACGGTAATAGAGGTCTTCTCGGAATCGCCCTTGCTTGATGGCATTGGGGATGTCCACATTGGTGGCAGCCACGATACGGACATCTGTCTTTCTCGGGGTGCTGCTGCCTACTCTCAGGTACTCTCCGGTCTCCAGGACTCGCAGCAGTCTAGCCTGAGTGCTCAGCGGCAGTTCGCCCACTTCGTCGAGGAAGAGCGTCCCGCCGTCTGCGGCTGCGAAATAGCCCTCATGTTCGCCAATGGCGCTGGTGAAGGCGCCCTTCTCGTGTCCGAAGAGTTCACTGTCGATGGTGCCTTCGGGAATCGCGCCACAGTTAATGGCGATGTATGGTTTGCCGCGACGCTTGCTGTGGTCGTGGATGATGCGAGGGATGACTTCCTTGCCCACACCGCTTTCGCCCTGAATGAGCACAGAGAGGTCGGTTGGCGCGACCAGAACGGCTGTGGCGAGGGCTTCGCGAAGTGCTTCGTTGCGCCCCACTATCCCATAGCGGTTCATCAGGGTTTGCATATCGGTATTTGTGGTCATGATGCCAGTTCTGTGTTTTCGTTGTTAGGGTTTGCCAGAGGAGCCTCGCTTTGTCTGCGGTCGTCCCGTTTGTCGCGGAAGAGCTTGGGCAGCGGGTTGAGCAGGGCCTTGTCGTAGAAGTCGCGGTTACGGATGACGTCGATGGCAACAAAGAATGGGTGCGTCAGCCAGGAAACGTCAGCCACTCCGTCCTCTGTCTCTTCTGTCTGTGCAGAGGGACAGACTGCGGTGACCACTTCTTTCCTGCCTGCAAAGTAGCGGACAGGGACATCGTGCGAGAGACTTGTGGGGAGAGGGCTGCCTTCGGGCACGATGATGCCGTCGAAGTGATGGGCGATGTCGTCGCCGAGAATCTGCTCCGAGGTGTAGGGGCCGTATGTGTTGATGCCTTCCTCGATGGTGACTTGGCTTGCGAGTTCGGGGTTCTGCATCGCACTTTCCTGAACGATGGCAATGCGGGGGGCGCGGGCATCGAAGTCTCTTTCGAGGATGTCGCGAAGCTTGACGACGTCTTCTTCCGTCGGCTCCTTGCTGAGGGGCATGAAACAAGTCTTGCCGGTCACAACCACCTCAGTGGCATCGGCGGGACACTTTGCCGGCTCATCTGTGGGAGCAAGCACCAAGGCGTCCACATTGCCTTCCTTGAGGTCTTTCAGAGCTGACTTCAGGCTGTCTGCTCTGTCGTAAGTGATAGGCGAGCAGAGTTCGAACAGAGTGGGGTCTTCGAACACCTTGAGAAAGCGCTCCTGACTGGCTCCGTTGCCTTTGGTAATGGCTATTTTGAGTTTCTTCATGAGTGTTATTTTTATGCCTTGAGAGCAGTGTTAAAATCCCCGGCTGCGGCGTTGCCAATCCCCGCGTGCGGCGATGGGCATTTCCGCGTGCGGCGATGGCAATCCCCGCGTGCGGCGTTTTTCACCCCTCCCAAGGGCGCTGAATCTTTCTATTTTTTGTCTTCCTTTTCGGCCTTTTCAGCCTTGGTTTCTTCCTCCAGTCCGGTATCGATGAGCGAGTACTGTTCCTGGGGGAGTTGGAGAGTGTAGAGCGAGCCTTCGAGCCGGCGGATGAGGCCGCGCTTCATCTTTTCCGGAGCATAGACGAAGCCCTCGACCACAATGACTCTGTTCGTCTCCGTATCAACACGGGAATGGCTGACGAAGGGGCCGCCCATGCAGTCTTTCTCCATATACCAGAGGCCGCGCATCTCCATCGCGTAGCTGTTGTGCACATTGATGGGCTTGACGATTGTGCAGAGCGAGTCGGTCTTCATATACATGCCGGGCTTCTCGCCGGGCAGGTTGGCCTTCATCACAGAGTCGCGCTTCGAGACCATGTATTCCTTGTTGAATGTCTCGGGACCTTCGTAGGGATAGCTGTACATGCAGATGTTCTCCAGTCCGCTTGCCGTATTGTTGCTCGTCCAGAAGAACTGCTCGCCTTTCTTGTAGCTGGTCAGCTCCTTCGGCGCATGGAAGCGGCAGGTGAAGATTTGCCAAGCCAGGTCGTAGGTCACCTTCGAGTACTTCGTTTCCAGTTCCTTGATGAGGCGGTTCATCTCTGTGCGGGTCAGGAAGTCGATGACCTCCTGCTTGTGCTCGATGCAGAACTGCCGCATGTCCTCCTGGCTGGGAGTGTTGATGGTGAGCACAATCTGGTCCATCGCATACTTGTTGCGCATGAACCGCATGCCGGTGCGGGAGTATTGCGTCTTGTCGATGTTGACCATAATGATGTTGCGGAAGATGCTGAAGTTCGCGCTGAGGTCTTTAGGCTCAATCTGCGTTATGTGGAACGAGCGCTCACTTTGCGGAAGGCAGGGCACATCGGTGTCGAGGATGTCGAACAGTGCTCGTCCGGCTGGGGCGTTCCATGTCTTGTTGTCGAGCACGACAAGCACTTCATAGGGCCGCCCGCTGGCTTGCGGAATGAACTGCTCCTTCTGGCAGCTTGCCAACAAGAGAAGCAGGCATCCTATCATCAATGTCAATTTATAACTCATAAGGCCTTTCATAATACAGGTTACTTTAATTAAATTGTTTACTATTCACGTTTCGCTTTTCACTTTGCTGTGCAGCAAGCCGCAGGCGGCGAAGATGTCTTGCCCACGGCTGGCTCGGATGGTTGTCGTCACGCCGTGCTGCGTCAGGTAGTCCCGCAGCCACACCATCTTCTCCTCCGAGGCACCTTTGAATGGCGAGTCGGGTATCTCGTGGAAACGTATCAGGTTGACGCGGCATTCTATCGGGGAGAGCAGGCGCACCAGCTCCCGGGCATGCCTCTCCGAGTCGTTGAGGCCGCCAAACACGATGTACTCAAAGCTGAGCCGCCTCTGATGGCTCCAGTCCTGCTTGCTGAGCAGAGCAATCATGTCGGTGAGGCCGTATGCCTTCTCCGCTGGCATCATCAGCAAACGCTCATCAGGGAACGGATTGTGCAGGCTGATGGCCAAGTGGCATTCGCTCTCTTCGAGGAAACGTTCCAAGCCTTTCTTCATCCCGACACTGGAGACGGTGATGCGTTTCGGGCTCCAGGCCCAGCCGTTTGCGTCTGTGAGCAGTTGCGTGGCCTTCAGCACGGCATCCAGATTGTCCAGCGGCTCTCCCTGCCCCATGAACACGATGTTTGTGAGCCTTTCGCTTCCTGGCACCGAATAGACTTGGTTCAGAATGTCGGTCACGGAGAGGTTGCCGCCGAAGCCTTGCCTGCCTGTCATGCAGAACCGGCAGCCCATGCGGCATCCAACCTGGCTGCTGACGCAAAGCGTCGCTCTCTCTCCGTCAGGAATGAAGACGCACTCCACCAATTGCCCGCTCTCGGTGGGGAAGAGGTATTTAGCCGTTCCGTCCGTGCTCTGCTGGACATCTGAGGGCAACATGCAGCCTATCTCGTAGTGTTCTGCAAGGGCGCTTCTGCCTTTCAGCGAGAGATTAGTCATCTCGTCGATGCTCCTGACCCGCTTCCCATACACCCATTCTGCCATCTGCTTTGCGGCATAACCAGGCAGCCCCACCTCTGTGGCAGCAACCTTCAGCTCGTCGAGCGTCATGCCAAGCAGCTTTCGTTTCTTCATGTCGGGCACTATGTTGGGCATTTTTACCTTGCAAAGGTACATTATAATTATGTAAAAGAAGGCATCCAAGGAGAAAAAGTTGGCATTTTTCACTTCTTTTGCATGAAAAGAGCGGCTGTTTAGGAAACTTTTACTATCTTTGCGGAGAAAATTCACTAAAACTAATAATAGAATGAACATCAAGCATTTTTCCGCCGTACTTCTTGCGGCAATTCTTTTCAGTGCCGTTACATTGGCACAAAGTCTCAGTCCAAGTACTAAGTTCCATTTCGACAAAGGAACACTCGTTGTTGATACGCCGACTCGTCCTGTTGGCCAGCAGCATGTGCTCGGCTTGACGGCTCCGAAGATGGCTACCGTTCGCGTGGCTTTCGTCGGTCTCGGTATGCGTGGTCCTGGCGCTGTGGCTCGTTTCACTTACATCCCTGGCGTGAAGATCGTAGCTCTTTGCGACTATGAAGAGGCCCGTGCTGAGGCCTGCCAGAAGTACCTCCGCAGTGCCGGCCTGCCGCCAGCAGACATTTATAGTGGCGAGAAGGGTTACGAAGAGATTTGCAAGCGTCCCGATGTCGACCTCGTCTATGTGGCAACCGACTGGGACCATCATTTCCCCGTTGCCAAGTGCGCTCTCGAGAACGGCAAGCATACCGCCATCGAAGTGCCCTCTGCCATGAACCTCGAGCAGTGCTGGGAGCTCATCAACCTCTCGGAGAAGACGCGCCTCCACTGCATGATTCTCGAGAACTGCTGCTACGACTGGTATGAGCTCAACACGCTCAACATGGCTCAGAACGGCGTCTTTGGTGAAGTGCTTCGTGGCGAGGGTGCCTACATCCACAACCTCGACGACTTCTGGCCCTATTACTGGAAGAATCCTGATGGCAGCGACGTCCAGAACCTGCATTGGCGACTGAAATATAACAAAGAGAATCGTGGTGATGTCTATGCCACTCACGGCCTCGGCCCCGTTGCTCTTGCTATGGATATCCATCGTGGCGACCGTTTCACCACGCTGGTTGCTATGGACACCAAGAGCTCGCATGGCAAGGAATTGGTAGAGAAGGCCACAGGCCGTCCCTGCGCTGAGTTCCGCAATGGCGACCACACCACGACATTGATGCGTACGGCAAACGGCAAGGTCGTTGAGATTCAGCACAATGTCATGAACCCGCAGCCCTACAACCGCCTCTACAAACTGACCGGTACGAAGGGCTATGCCACCAAGTATCCCGAGCAGCACTATGCTCTCGACAAGAGCCAGCTTTCTGCCAGCGGCGTTGCTCCGAAGGTGGACGACCTCAGCAGTCACGGCTTCCTGCCGAAGGCTGAACAGGATGCGCTTGTGGCCAAGTATCAGCACCCCATCATCAAGAAGTATGGTGAGATGGCTCAGAAGGTGGGCGGTCACGGCGGTATGGACTTCTTCATGGACGCGCGTCTCGTTTATTGCCTGCAGAACGGCCTGCCTCTCGACATGGATGTTTACGACCTTGCCGAGTGGTGCTGCCTTGCCGAGCTGGGAGCGCTTTCGATGGACAACAACTGCTGTTCCGTTGCCTTCCCCGACTTTACCCGTGGCTATTGGGACGTGATGCCAGGCTTCCAGTTCGCATGGGCAAAGGCTGAGGACGAAGCCGCAGCTCAGGCCGCAGCAGAAGCCAGCACACAAGCTCAGAAGGACCTTTGTGCCAAGAAGAAACTGTGGGAAGAGTACGACAAGAAGAAGGCAAAGAAGTAGAGGGCCCGTCAGTCTCCCTTAGGAGAAACAACTCAAGCGAGGACCTCCCCATAGAGGGGGAGGCAGGGAGAGGGTCTGGGCAGAAGGCTATCCTGCGCCGCTTTGTACGGGCGCAGAAAAGAGATTGGGCTGCCCGGCTGTCTGAACTTTCCGCAGAGATTTGCTATAAGGTGCTTGCTTCTGCCGCTTGGCAGGAAGCAGGCACCTTGCTTTTGTATTACCCTCTGCCGGACGAAGTCGATGTGCGGACGCTGATAGCGGCGGCCTTCGAGAGCGGGCGACGCGTCCTCCTGCCTGTTGTGAAGGGCGAAGAGTTGGAACTCCACCTCTACGAGGGAGAAACCTCGCTCACAAAGGGTGCCTTCGGCATCATGGAGCCGACGGGACCTTTGTTTGCTCCCGACAATTACCACGAGATAGAGCTTGCCCTCATTCCGGGCATGGCGTTCGATGGAGCAGGGCACCGGCTGGGGCGAGGCAAAGGCTTTTACGACCGCCTTCTGCCTAAGCTCACAAACGCCCGACTGACCGGCATTTGCTTCCCCTTCCAGTTCCTGGGCGAAGTTCCTGCAGAGCCCCACGACATTTCGGTCCACGAAGTGATTTCCTGAGTAGGCAGGCGAGAATCTTCGCGCTGTTTTCAAAATGTCACCGTTTCCTGCTCTTTCCTGTCATATCGTCAGTTTTTGCACACATCGAAAAGTGGCGAAAATGGGGCCGCCAAACGCGGTCTTTTGTGGTTCCACGTGTGGCGTTGACAAACGCCGCACGCGAAGTTGCCCAACTTAACACGCGGCGTTTGCAAATTCCCCCTGCGGGGATTGCAGACTTCGCAAGCGGAAAAGTGTGCAAAAACGCGCAAAAATTGCCTGTTTTGCTATGTGGAGATGGCATTATGACCATTGAAGATTGAAGATTGAAAATTGAGGGGTTGCGGCAACTGCTTGTAGCAGAGGTGGTTTCAAAATCCGCTCGATTTAAGCACGTCTTTTTGAAAAAATGAACAAAAGCATGTCCGGGACCGTTTCGAGCGATTCTGGAGTGTTTTCTTAAAATGCGAGTGTAAGCAAAAGTGCCTAAAAAGTGACAAATTGTCAATTGGGGCAAGCATCAAGCCCAGGGCAGAACCCCGGGCTTGTTGCTTCTTGGCCTTTCTCATGCCCTATAGGGTAAGGGCTGGCCATATTTGTCGGACGCCAATGTTTCGCTCGCCTTACTTCACCACGACCTTTATGGTCTCGCCTGGGGTGATGACGAAGCTTTTTATGGGCTTCCCGTTCTTCTCTATTTTCACCCCAAGCTTGCCTTTTCCTTTGCGTGTTACCTCAATATTGATGGGCGAGTCTGTGCACGCATAGATGCCGTGCAGACTATATTCGCTCCATGTGGTGGGCATCTGAGGGGTGAGGGTAAAGCTGCGGAAACCTGTGGGGCGGAACCCGAGCAGACCTTCCGTGATGATGCGGCAATAGAGCCCGCTCTCGGCAGCCAGGTGGCGCTGACCGCCTTCAGGCCAAGCCTCTACAACGTACGGCACATGCTCGCCAAGCAGACGAATCGTGCTGAACTTCTGCAGGTACTCGAGGGCTTTGTCGGCATAACCGGCGGCAAAGGCTCCTCGGAAACCGTAGAGTGTGGAACGATCCCAGAATATCTTGTCGCCACTCTGCGAGAGCATTCCGTTTTCCGTCCACAGCTGAGGCGAGAACATCGCCTGGAGAGTTCCCTCTGCGCGTTCGTAAATGCCCATCGTGAGCGGAATGCAAATCCAGGAGCGCAGCACATCGTTACCCTCGTAGTAGCGATAGGTGTCGTAGCCCTCGACGGTCGAATGGAAGAACTTGTCGATGTTTCTGCGCAGTTCGGCGGCTTGCTGACGATAGGTGGCTGCCTGCTTCTTGTCCCGTCCCAGCTCCTCTGAAAGCCAAGCGCTGCTGAGCAAGGCATCGTAGTAGAGGCTGCTGGTGCACAGATTGGCGTCGCCGCTTGGCAGACGATGCTCCAGTTCGTCGGCGTCGCTGGCCACGACACCGTTCTTGTTGAGCTTGCGATGGCAATACTCCAGGCACCATTCTATCAGCGGCCATACTTGCAGGGCAATCTCCCTGTCGCCCCTTTCCAGACAATAGCGGCTCGCTCCGTATGCAAGCATGGCGGCATCGCCTCTGTCAAAGGGACCATAGACATCGTCGCCTCCGCAAATGATGCTCCAAGGCACGAATTTATACTCGGGATTGATGTACTTCAGATAACTGAGCCAAGTGGTCATCGCGCTCTCGTTGCCTTTGTCATAACCCAGGAAAGGGAAGAAGGGATTGACGTACTCGGCCTGGTCGTTGCACCACATGGCGGCATAATACGACTCGCCTCCGGGAGCGTGCATCAGGCCGCCTTGCGTGTGGAAGATGCTCTCGCTGGTGCGAATCTTGCTCATCTCGAAGAGCGTCGTGATGGTGTTGTCGGGGCAGTAGAAGCGCAGCTTGCTTGTGGTCACTTCCTGCACGAAGTCCTTGCGTTTGGCCAGTTCCTCCTCCACATTCACGGGCAGTTCCTTCCCGTCGGCCAAAGCGTAGGCCTGAATCGTGCAATAGAAAGAGGCGCTCTCCCCCGGCTCTAGAGTCTTCTTGAAGTCCTCCTGGAACTCGGTTCGAGCCACCAGGCAATACGAACCTCGCGTGCCGTCTTCCTTGTTGGTGGTGCGTACCTGATGCATGGCAGGCACAAGGACGGTCTCCTTCTTCTGGCCGATGTTCTTGATGGTGTACTTCTCGCAAACCGCAGCCTTTGAGGTGCTTGGGAAGTATTGGCGCATCAGCTCGAAGTCGTTGCCGTCGCCAGTCACAACCCCCGAGACATTCAGGATGCCGTTTATGGTGACGACCTTCACTTGCTGGGCGCTCATGTATCGTTTGTTGGCCGTCATCCCTTCCAGGAAATCGACATCGCATCGCGGCATCCAGCTGGCGTGCGTGTTGTTCGGGACGGTCCTGAGCATCGGGAAGACGAGGTGCCTGTCCATGTGGAACTGCCTCTTCTCGTCCACACCCCAATAGTAAACCACAGAGGCCCAGAGCCCCGACATCTCGATATGGTCGTAATAGGGTAGAGCGCCAATCGAGGTGTCCCATTGTACGGAGTGGCTATCGTTTATTTGCCATCTGTTCCCGTTTGCCTGGATGGCTAAGGAACAGAGCAGAGCGGCGATAAATACTGTCTTCTTCATTTGACGGCGATTTTTCTTCCGTTCTGAATGTATATCCCTCGATGCAGGCTTCCGTTGGTGACTTTCCGGCCTGCGATGTCATAGACAGCCTCCTCATCTATGGAGAGAGCTGGGGCGAGATCCTCGATTCCATCAGGAATACTGCGGGTGTAGTCATCGTTGTTTGTCAGGTACATGTCCTTGACCAATAAGGTGCCCTTGTTGTTCCAGAAGGAAACGATGCGAACGTTCTTGGTGTCGAGAGGCTGGCCTGCTTTGTCGCCGCTGGTGTATGTGGCAGTTTCCAGATTGACGACGATTTGCTTCTTGTTGCCGAAGTTGGGGGATTCGCAACAGTCACTCCAAATACTTGGTGCAGTGAAGATGTTGAGGTGTGTTCCGCTGGCAGCCCTCGTCAGATTAACAACCAGATACTTGTAGCCAGACATGTCGGCGCCGTTGGAGTATTCCCATCCCATCTGACCGTACTCGCCAAATCGGAAGGTGTGGCTCTTCTCGATAAAAGTGCCTTGAGAGAAGAGTGAGGTGTTGATGAACTCTGAAGCGAGGGGGAAGAATGAAGTTTGGACGCTTGTCGTGGTCTGTAGCTTATTGCCCAACGGGTCGGTATAGGTGGCAGTGACATAGGTGCTGCCTTCCGCCAAGCCGCGTATCATGCCGCCTTGTGTCGCCACGACGCCCTCTACATCTGCCTTGTATTCGGCCTTCGCGCTGACATCCTCGGTATGGCCGTCGGCAAAGGTCGCGGTAAGCTTTATCGGTTTGTTGTTCCCAATCATCACTTCCATCTCTTCGGATTCCATCTCTATCTTCTCGGCAGTAAGCATTTCGGGACTGTAGCCTTCGAATTCTGAGGGGAAGAATGTGCTTTCCTCGAAGTCTTTCTCAGTCGAGAACCAGTCGAAGTCGGCATATCCGCCACTGCCGTTTCCGGTGTTATAACAGAACAGACCGAAGCGCGCCCCAACGAAGACAGTAAGATTGAACCTGAGGGTAGTCTGGTCGCCCAGCTGCGTGAAAGTCTTGTTGTTGAGCGAGTACGAAAACTGCGTCTTGCTGGTGTTGTAGGTGATGGCGGCTCGCAGATATATCACGCTGTCTATTTCTATTTCCTGTGTCTTTTGCGATGGAGTAAAGCTGTTGTCGACGCGTAGTGTGTCTTGCCACCAGACAAGTTGCTTCTTTCCGTCCTTCACTTCCACGGCGATGGCGGCGTACGGGTCTTGCAGGATGCAGATGCCTGCTCGGTCGCCTTCTTGCAAGTTGCTTACGTCAAGGCGGATAGTTCCCATTGAGGCTTGCGACGGTTTGCTGTGAAGGCCGAAGATGCGTTGGGTGAGAATGTTGCGAGCCTGCGTCAAGCGGTTTGCTGAGCCACATGTCCTCAGGCGAAGCCATCCCATGCGATCTATCATACTCCAGTAGCCGTTGTCGGGATTGTGGTTCCACTGCCATTGCATATCCGGCTGGTAGGAGCGGAAGGTATCGTTTGTGGGCAGGAAGATGCGAGGCACAAAGGTTCCCGTGTTCGGCTTGGCGTGAGTGGTGTAGGGCTTGCCGTTGTTGCCTACTATGGGCCAGCCGTCTTCCCATGTGACGGGTTGCAGGTTAGGCATACGGCCGAAGGCGCCCAGATCCTCTTGAAGGATGGTCCACCATTCGCCGGTTTGCGTCTCGACGAGGGCTCCTTGATGAACGGTGTTAGGCTTGTTGTCGATTATCTTCTCAACGAGCATCCTTTCTTCATACGGGCCGAAGATGTTTTCCGAGCGGAAGATGGCCTGACCGGACGGCCAACCGCCGTAGGTGGCATAGATGTAGTAGTAGTTACCTATTTTATATAGGTGTGAACCTTCCAGGCCGTCCTTGTCTCTGATGACAGTCTGCTCTCGTTTCAGGTTGAAGTCCTCGTCGAGTTCACAGATCTGGATGTTGCCGATGCCGCAGGCCACATAGACTTTGCCATTGTCGAAGAGCATGCCCGGGTCGTAATAGATGCGGGACAGTTGTTTCTTCTCCCACTTGCCCTCGGGGTTTGTGGCCGAGAGGACAAAGCCGCCTGCATCGTTGCCGTTGATGAGGATGTAGAACTTGCCGTCGTGCCAGGTCATAGAGCATGCCCACATGCCGGCTGCATAGGCGTTCTCGTTGCCAATGAGGCTGTAGCGGTCTTTCTGGGAGAGTTGCTCCAGCGGCTGGGCACAATACTCCCAGTTCACCAGGTCCTTAGACTTCAGGATGGTGGCGCCGGGGAAGTTGTGCATGGTGGTGGAGATCATGTAGTAGGTGTCTTCCACACGGATGACGTCCGGGTCTGGGAAGTCGGCAAAGATGAGCGGGTTCTTGTAGTTGCCATCGCCTTGGTCGCTGTAGGTCGTGTTCTTGAAGTCTGGGTGAGCCCAATCCACATTATAGTAGTCGGCATACCAATCCATGCAGGCTTTGCCGCAAGCCTCCTCGAGGCCGCCGAAAGCGGGTTCGACCTTGCCTGTCCTGAGGAGCGTGAGGACGTCGATGAGGCAGTGGGTTCCGGAGAGCGTCATGGAGATATTCCCATAGTGGTCAAGCATTGCCTTGTAGGCCATGCCCCACTTTGAGGTGGAGCCGGTGGCCCAAGTGCCATAGTTCGACTCCACCCAATTCCCGTGCTCGTCGTAGTGGCCGGTTCCCTCCTTCTTGGGGCTCCAGTCCACCTCGGTGATGATGATGGGTGCTGTATCCACTACGGGCACTTGCTTCTTGAACTGGTTGATTTTGTTTTGAGGGTCATGATGTCCGTCCCATGTATCATACCATCCGCAATAGTCGTGAACTGCATAGCCGATATTGGCGCCCTCTATGGGATAGGTCTCATAGCTTGTATAGTTGGCTTGCCAGCCTGTTCCGGGAGCCCAGATGATGCCGGAGAAACCATTGGCGCGAATCTTGTCCACGATGGGCTGGAAGAAGTCGTGCAGCGCCTTCGGGTCGTCCTCTCCGTCGGCGTTCTTTAGCGAGACGGGCTCGTTGGCCAGTTCTATGCTGACTTGCCCCGCATACTTCTTGACGTTTGCGTTCTGGGTGAACATGTCCCAGACCGTCATCAGATACTGGTTGTAATAGTCGCCCACTCTCAGCGAACCAGGGCATACACCTGGCGGACGCACCACCACATACATCTTGTGGTCTATGGCCTTTTGTATGAGAGGCCAGTACAGACTTGTGAGGAAGGTCTTCAGGCGGTTGGGGTTGAACTTTCTGATGCTGGCTTCGCCGCCAACTCCTTCTGCCTGTCCTTCTGAACCTGGATAAATATAAATCGAGTCAGGACGAGGGTCGTTGGTCCATGCAGGATCAAGGTGCAGACGGAAGACGTCGCATTTAGCCTTCTCCAAGGCAGTGAAGATTTTCTCGAAATAGTCCTTGCAGTTGTTCGCGCCGTTGGCGTTATAGCCTCCGCTCCAATAGCTGTGGTGGTCGCCGTTCTCATCAAAGTACCCATTGAACCACATGCTGGGCGTATCCATCACGCCATGCAGCACCACATGGTTGCCGTGGGTGTCGCAAAGCCATTTGCCCTCGACATGCAGAGCGGGCAGCGGTTTGGAAACTTGTGCATTCAGGCTTGTGGCAAACAGGGCTGCCCAAGCGAAAAGGAGTAAAGGTTTTAATAGTTTCATCTCATACGATATTTTTTAGTTTTGCCTGCAAATATAATGTTTTTTGCACAAAGTTCAGTCGTTTCGCCCTGAAAAAATCGTCTGCCGCCGTTTATTGTGATTTTGCACTCGTGAAAGAGCGATAGAGATTGCCGACGATGTGGAGGCCCGCCGATGTGCTGGGAGAGCTCCGATATTCGACTGGCAAAATGTCAAGATATTTTCCAGTGCCTCGCTCTCTGACGGCTTATTTTTGTTCGTCTGGCACTTTTCTACCCCGAGCGCAAAATAAGGGCTTAAATCGCGTTTCTCCCTACAGAAGGCAGTTTCCGAAGACAAGATTTTGAACTTCGGGCAAAGAAAGTACAGGTATTCTGTGCCGAGTTGTTAAATGCAGCGTGTTTTTCCGACATTTTCTGCCTGCGGAATCAGTCAACTCCGCATGGGGAATTTGCAAACTCCGCGTGCGGCGATGACAAACTCCGCGTGCGGCGTTTGAAATCTCTCTGTGCCTCGTTTCGATTTTCCCTATTTTAGGGTATGATTTTTGTAAAGGATTTTTCGCGATTTTCGTGTGGAAAACGAAGCGCTCAGGTGCGCTTTAGCCTCTCCAGCAGTTTCTCCAATAAACGCGGAAGGGCATAGTGGTCGAGCGACTTCTCCTCAACCCATTGCCCTTTCTCCCATTGAACGTTGCTCTTCCCCCCATTGGAAACAGGACATTGAGAGGCTGGCAAAGTGAGACAGTAGAAGTCTGCATGCAGGCGCTGGTGTGTGAGCTGATGCAGGACATCACGGGCAACGAGAGTGATTGGCCATCGACCATTCCCGATTGGCCATTGGTTGTTGAGCCGTTGCTCCACCTCGGCCATCGTGAGCGGCCTTTCCGATTCGATTAAGGGGAACTCGAAAAGCCCTTGCCAGATGTCGCCGCTGCCTCTGCGGCGAAGGAGCGTCTTCCCGTCCTCTGTGCGCGTGTAAATATAAGTAAAGTAGCGGTCGCGAATGGCCGTGCGCTTTGCTTTGACAGGCAGCTTGTCCACCTGATGCTCCTTGAGCGCTTGGCAGGTTTCGGCAAGCGGGCAAGCGTCACAAAGCGGCGAAGTCGGCTTGCATTGCAGGGCTCCGAAGTCCATGATGGCTTGATTGTAGAGGGCAGGATGCTGGCGGTCGAGCATCTCGTCGGCAAGGGCACGAAGCAACTTCTTGCCTTGAGTGGTATCAACAGGCTCGCTGATGCCGAAATGACGGGCCAGAACGCGTTGCACATTTCCGTCGAGCACGGCGTATGGCTCTCCGAAGGCAAAACTCATAATGGCAGCCGCCGTATAGTCGCCCACGCCTGGCAAAGCCCGAATGAAGCTGTAGTCCTTCGGGAAATGCCCGGCCTTTGCAACCTCCTGAGCCGCCTTGCGAAGATTCCTGGCCCGACTGTAGTAGCCCAGCCCTTGCCAGAGCCGCATCACTTCCTCCTCGCTTGCGTTGGCAAGGCTCTCAGCAGAAGGGAACCGTTCCGCAAAGCGCAGGTAGTAACTCATCCCTTGAACAATCTGCGTCTGCTGAAGGATGAACTCCGAAAGCATGATGAGGAAAGGGTCGCTTGTCTGCCTCCAAGGCAAATCGCGCCCAAATTCCCTATACCATGCTTCAAGTTGAGCGGAAAATGACGAAATCATGATGCAAAAGTAAGGCTTTTTGCCTTGAAACATGCCAAACGACAACTTTTTTTTAATAAAATAGAACAAATCTTTTTATCATATAAGAAATAATCATATATTTGAGCACAAAACACGATTATTTAATAAATAAATTACAATTATGAAGGTAAAAAGTATGTTGATAACCCTGCTTTTAATTATTGCAGGTTTGCAGGTAACAAGGGCGCAGAAAGTAGTTCTTTACAAGACGGGTAGTCAAGCCATTGAGTACGATGTCTCAGAGTTAGACAGCATCGTCTTCGTAGAGGCAAAGACAGGACTTGTCCAAAAGATAGTGCTGAATATGACCTCTCTCTCTCTCCAATTGAATACAGTTGAGTACCTCACTGCTACGGTATTTCCCGAGAATGCTGAAAACAAAAATCTATTATGGGAAAGTAGCAACGATGAGGTGGCAGAAGTTAATGCCAAGGGAAGGGTAATAGCCAATGGTATAGGCAATTGTGTCATTACTTGTCGAGCTACGGATGGCAGTGGCGTGAAAGCAGAGTGTCAGGTGGAAGTGTCTCTCTTAGCAGATAATGCTATGTCCTCTGCTAATCAGAAAGAGTATATGGAAACAATAGCTTGGGATTTTATGGATATGATGCCTTCCTCAGATTTCAACGAAATTGCTGAGCTATACAGATTCATTCGCAATAATTATGAAGAGGATTATGATTGGGATAGCGTTGAAAAATGGGCTAAAGATGCTTATAAAGCTGCTCGTGAATCTCTAGGTACTACAACGACAGAAAGCGGGGATTGGTGGAATGATTGGTGGAGTGACTATATATACAAATACAATTATATATATTATAATTATAGAGCATTGCTGATGGCATCTAATTTTACAGGACATTTCACTGCAAGTAATGGACGATGGATTAAGACAAACGCCAGCGATTTGCAGTTTATATTCACAGATAAGCGTAACCGTCAATGTGTACTTAAACTGGAAACCAGTGGAAGTGTAAAGAAGGTGCATGCATATGATGATGACGATTGGATGGGTTACGATGATAGTTTTAGTGGTAATACTCACATATATAATGAGTATTATGATCGCACTCAATATACTATAGGCGTACCAGAACGTATAGTCGTCACATTAACTCAAGGTGATAGTCAAGTTGTACAGACAACCATAAATATTGATTTGGGAAGTCTTAGTGGCGAAGAGTTCGACATCAGCAAAAACAATTTTAGTGTATCGATGCAAATTGAATGGAATAATGGTTATAAATTTGATGTTTCAAGGGTCGCATATACAGCGAATACCAATGCATCAGTTTCTTTCACAATGAGCAAGAATGGCACAAATCTTGTTACGATTGGTGTTGCTGCAGATGTGAGGGATATTCCATCTGTCAATGTCAGTGCTTTCAGCTCTGAAAATTTTGATGAAGATGATTACGATTTTGATATAGCAAATGCAAAAAACGCTTATGTGAAACTTGATATTTTGGGAAGGATGCAGATTCAAGGTTCTTTATCTGATGTTCGTAAGTTTTTAGATTATCTGGACTATGCAGAAGACAACGACGGGGATGAAAGAATCTTCAAGTCATATGTTACCATGGCCAATTCACTTGCAGATGTCAACCTATATTATGACGGAAAGAATGTCAAGCAGGCTGCGGTTAGGATGGAATCTTTTGCTCATGAAACATGGTATGGCCAGATATACTGGGAAGTAGAGCCTGTTATTTTCTTCTATGATGGTTCATCCTATAGTACATTTGATGTGTTCTTCAATGAGAAGGATTTTAAGAAGACGATTGACTCCTTCAAATCATTGGTCAACATGTATGCAGCCCTAGTAGACGAGCATGTAGACTGGTAATTTTTGTACATGAGAAATCATGCACTGATTGACATCCTATTTGCAGTACTCTGTGTGCTTTCGACTTCGGTATACTCTCAAGAAGTTGATAGTACATGGAGTGCTCAGCTTGACACCATTTTGGTGAAAGGTTATCGCTACACGTCTCCGATTAAAACCCGAATAAATGGTGTAATTGTTTGGGACATGAGCAATATGGGTTTGCTACCTCAGGTGTTAGGGAATGCAGATCCTATGCATTACGCTCAAATGCTTCCTGGCATTCAAACGAATAACGAATATAGAAGTGGAATTAATATTGAGGGATGCGATAATCAGCACAACCTTATATCAATAGAAGGTGTGCCCATTTACAATGTGAACCATTTATTAGGATTCTTCTCTACTTTTAATGTCTCGCATTTTAAAAGTCTGTCTATTTCGAAAGGATGTGCCGGGGCGAATTCTCCCAATAGAATAGGTGGGCAAATGGATATGCAGTATTCGATGACATTTCCTGACACAATTAGTGGAAATTTGTCTGTTGGTCTTATCTCTTCGGAAGGAACGATACGATTTCCAGTTGGCAGTAAAACACATGTTTCGCTTTCTCTTAGGGGGTCGTATATGAATCTGCTATATAACAAGTGGATGAGATCTGACGATCAACGATTCAAGTATTCCTTCTATGATGCCAACGCAACAGTCTCACATCGGATAAACGAAAATAATGTATTGTTGTTTGATTTTTATTCAGGTAGAGACCTGGCGTCTTTTTCGGAGAGATCTTATTATCTTGTAGATATGAAAAGCAAGTGGGGGAATAATATGGGAGCAGTTCATTGGTTATATAATAATAAGGATTTATTGGTAAAGTCAAGCGTTTATATAACTGATTACCGAAATAGATTTAATCTTGAAATGCCAGATATGTCTTTTCGGCTCCCTTCTGGTATAACTGACATTGGACTAAAGAGTAATATGAACTGGAAAGAATGGAATATGGGAGTGGATGTGGCATATCATAACATAACACCCCAATCCTTGGAACGTAAAAAATGGGACAATATAGCAGATCTTAAAGCAGAACACATGCATTCTGTTGAGACTTCATTGTATGGCAGTTATGAATATCAGATTATTGAACCGCTGGGCGTAGTAGGCGGGCTTCGGACTACTCTTTTTATGCAAGAGGGCAAGACTTATGCTTCATTAAATCCTTCACTCATATTATTATACGACAAATCCTCATGGCAATTATCTGCAACATATGCATTACGTCATCAATATTTGTTTCAGATAGGTTTTTCGGATATAGGACTGCCTACGGAATTTTGGATTTCTTCTTCGCATGATATTAATCCCCAGTATGCTCACGAATGCTCGCTCAATAGTAGTGTGTTTGCCTTTAATCGTAGATATAGGGTCGCTTTAGGCTTGTTTTATAGGAAATTATATCATCAATTAGCATATAAATGCTCAGTATTAGACTATGTAAATTCAGCGTACGACATCAATAGATCGTTAATGCATGGTCAAGGTCAGAACTATGGGGCAAGCCTTATTCTAAATAAGTGTACAGGAAAACTGACCGGATGGATGAGTTATACATACACACATGCACGGCGCTCTTTCAAAGATGGAAACCGTATGGGGACATATCCCGCAAGTCACGAACGTCCGCATGAACTGAATGTTGTGGCAACTTATACACTTGGGAAACATTGGAGTTTTGGCGGAACAATGGTCTATGCTTCAGGAACTCCATTTACACCGGCAGAATCACTATATCTTCTCAATGATAATATAGTTTTAAAATATGGTAAGTATAATTCTGCCAGACTAAGTTCATATTTGCGTTTAGACCTTTCTGCAAACTATAAGTGGTATGGGAGAAAAAACGCTGAACATAGTATAAATTTCTCTCTCTATAATACGACAAGTAAAGAAAATGAATTGTTTTACTATTTGAAAACTCGGAAAGACGGTTCCTTTGCTTACCGTCCCGTCACATTCATTTTTAAAGCCCTCCCGTCCATCAGCTATCAATTCAAGTTTTGACATGTGGAAATCAGTAATTATTATTTTTTGTGCTTGTTGGTTGACTGCTTGTACTGATGCTGCCGATGGCAACGAAACTATTTCACCACAAATGGTTGTGGAAGGTTGGATTGAAGATGGTGGATTTCCTGTTGTTATATTAACACGATCATTCCCTATAAGTTCAAGCTTTCAGAAATTGGACAGTCTGAGTAACCATATAGTACGTTGGGCAAAAGTCACTATCAGTGATGGAGAGAACAGTTATGTACTGACTGGAAAGTATGACAAGGGTTATTTCCCTCCTTATATTTATACGACAGGACGAATGAGGGGTAAAGCAGGAAAGACTTACACATTAACAGCTGAATATCGGGATATGAATGCTACTGCTTCAACAAGGATACCTTCCCCACCAGACAATTGTTCTTTCCGAGTGGAAAAGTGTGCGGGTTCGGACTCGTTATTTCAGATTATTGCTCGTTTTGTGGACGAACCAAATGAAAAGAACTATTATCAGTTTTTTACTCGTGTAGGAACTGTGTCTAGACAATATTTGGCTTCATATCTTGGCAGTATTGACGACGAGGTACTGAAAGGAGAATCAGTGGTGTCGGTTTATCGAGGTCATCAATATGACGAAAAGGATTACAGCCCCTATTATAAGTTAGATGATACTGTGTCGGTTAAATTTGCTCAGGTTGATGAGACATCCTACCGTATCTGGGATAGTTATACAAAATTGCTTACATTATCAGAAAATATGTTTCTTTCTACATCGTCAAACATAGAAACAAATATCATTGGTGGTTATGGATATTGGTGCGGATATGGAGTAATTACGAACCATATTGTTATTAAGGATTCAATATAAATCATCAACTTATTGCGGGTTTTAACTTGCATTTCGGCATAAAACATGCCAAACGACAACTTTTTTTTAATAAAATGAGGTAAAATCTTTCTACTTTAGAAAAATAATCGTACCTTTGCAGTCCGAAATTGTATAAACATATAATTAGTACTAACCATAAACACCCAAAATTATGCCAAACGGAAAGAAGCATAAGAGGCACAAGATGTCGACGCACAAGCGTAAGAAGAGACTGAGAAAGAACAGACATAAGAGCAAGTAAACAACTTCTCAGGCCTAAAAGGTGACAGCACTTAGCTCCGTCACCTTTTTCTTTGAAAGCAGGAATGGACGTAACGAGCGAACTTTACATCGACGTACAGCCGAAGAAAATCTCTATCGCGCTGACCGAGGACAAGCGACTGGCAGAGTATCAGGATGAGGAACAGAGCGTTTCTTATTCTGTGGGTAATGTGTATCTGGCTAAGGTCAAGAAACTCATGCCCGGGCTCAATGCCTGTTTCGTGAATGTCGGTCACGAACGCGATGCCTTCCTGCATTATCTCGACCTTGGCTTGCAGTTCGCTTCTTATGCCAAGTTCCTCAAACAAGTGCAGAGCGACCGCAAGAATCTCTATTCTTTTGAGAAGGCTACCATTTTGCCGGAACTTCCTAAGAACGGTAGCGTGCAGACAACTTTGCAACAAGGTCAGGAGATCCTCGTCCAGATTGTCAAGGAACCTATCAACACCAAAGGTCCTCGCTTGAGTTGCGACCTTTCTTTCCCCGGTCGCTTCCTGGTCTTCGAGCCTTTTGGCGACAAGGTTTCCGTCTCTACCAAAATCAAGAGTAGTGCCGAGAGGGCTCGCCTCAAGCAAGTCGTCGAAAGCATCAAGCCCAAGAACTGCAGCATCATTGTCCGGACTGTGGCTGAGGGCAAACGGACGGGCGAGTTGGATGCCGAGATGAAAGTCCTCGTGGCCCGTTGGGAGAGCATTCTCCGCAAGGTGCAGCAAGCAAAGGAGTTGCCGATGCTTGTCCACGAAGAGACGAGCCGCGCAGTTGCAATGCTTCGCGACCTCTTCAACCCGAGTTACGAGAATATCTACGTCAACAATGCCGATGTCTATAAGGAGGTTCACGACTATGTCAGCCTGATTGCACCTGAAAGGGCTGGTGTGGTGAAGCTCTACAAAGGCAGTCTGCCCATCTTCGACAACTTCGACATCACGCGACAGATTAAGTCAAGCTTTGGTCGAATTGTGTCCTACAAGCACGGAGCCTATCTCATCATAGAGCATACGGAAGCCCTTCATGTGGTGGATGTCAATAGTGGCAACCGCACTCGCAATTCAGATAGCCAGGAAGCCAATGCCCTCGAGGTCAATCTCGGGGCGGCAGATGAACTCGCCCGTCAGCTCAGGTTGCGAGACATGGGTGGCATCATCGTCGTGGACTTCATTGATATGAAGTTGGCAGAGGACCGTCAGCAGCTCTACGAGCACATGTGCGAGCTGATGAAGCGCGACCGTGCCCGCCACAATATCTTGCCTTTGAGTAAGTTCTGCCTGATGCAAATCACCCGTCAGAGAGTGCGTCCAGTCATGGATGTGGCAGTCGAAGAGGCTTGTCCCACTTGTCAGGGCACAGGCAAAATCAAGAGCAGCTTCCTCTTCCACAAAGTCTTGGAGGGCAAGATAAAGTTCCTCTACTACAGACTTGGTATGAAGCGGTTCACCCTTCATGTGCATCCCTATGTTGCGGCTTACCTGAATCAGGGCATCTTGAGCCTGTATCGGAAGTGGCAACTCAAGTACGGTTTGGGCGTGAAGGTCATACCAAGCCAGAAACTTGCCTTTCTTCAGTACGAGTTCTACGACAAGGACGGGCAGGAAATTGATGTGAAAGAAGAAATCGAAATCCGATGAAAAAGAATGCCTCACCCCAGCCCTCTCCCAAGGAGAGGGGGATTCACCGCCGCTTCATCCTTGCTACTCAGAGGCTGTGGATGCTTTTGTTTATCCTTTTGTGTGCAGGTTCCTCTGTCTCCATGCAAGTCATGAAGGTGCGTACTCTCCGCCTTACATCTTATAATATACAGCATGGAGCAGGTCTCGATGGTAAGATTGACCACGCCCGACAGGCAAAGATACTGCGCAAGGCCCATGCCGATGTGGCTGCCATTCAAGAGGTGGACAGCGTTACAAAGCGCAACGGAGGCCTCTATTCCTTAGAAGAGATAGGCCGCAAGGCAAAGATGTTCAGCACATTTGCCCCTGCCATCAAGTTCCAGGGCGGTAAGTACGGCATCGGCATCCTCAGCAAAAAGAAGCCGATAAGCGTGCATCGCATACCCCTGCCAGGTCGCGAAGAGCCAAGAATGCTCTTGGTGGCCGAGTTCAAACACTATGTTGTGGCTTGCACGCATCTCAGCCTCACGGACGAGGACCGCATGGCAAGCGTCCCAATTATTGTGGAAGAGGCCCGCAAGTGGACGAAACCTTTCATCCTGACAGGCGACCTGAACGACGAACCGGGCATGCCTTTCTACAAGGAGATGCAGAAGCATTTCCTCTTCCTTAACCCATCTTACGACAAGACATTCCCAGCCGATGTCCCCAACATCTGCATCGACCACGTGGCTCTCTTCATGCCAACACCCGAAGCGACGCTTTCCTTCTATCGCACTTGGGTAGGGGAGGAGACGTTCTCCGACCATCGTCCGCTCCATGCGAAGATAGGTCTTTGGGAATGAACACTAATTGCACACTCTTTTTCTTGCGTAGAGTCGCTGATTCTTCATACCTTTGCAGCATCAAACCATTAAATGTATTGTTATGAATAATCTGATTGTTGATGCTTGGCCCGTTTGGGGAATGGTGATTGCCATCATGTCTGTCGTGTATCTGCTTTGGCCCTCGAAACTTATGAAAAAGAGTGAATACGCGACATTCTTCCTCTGTTCCTTCAGTATTTATTGGCTTTTGATGTTGCTCCTGCATATTTATTTAGGGGGCTTCCATCACAAGACTTCTTTGACGGGCACAATGTTTCTGGCCTGCTTCATTCCCTGGCTGACCGTCACACACCTGTTTTGGCCTTTCAAAGAGACAAAGCGGAATCCGCAATTCACCTTCTTCTCTGTGGCTTTTACAAGCATCTCCATACTTCTTTTAGCTGTGGCATGGATACTTGTGCAGTTCAGCAATATGTGAAGAGACTGCTTCTTGCAGTCTTTCTTTGTTGTTGTGCAGGCTGCTACGCTGAGGTCTCATCTGCGGCGGACAGTAGTAAGGAAGCCTCTGTGCCGGCTTCCGTCTCCCAACTCTTACAGAAGCAGGAAGATAGCTTCAGGGCATCTCAGCGCCGCTCCAACCGCTTCGTGGCGACAATCGTAGCCGTTCTTATCGCCCTCTTGCTCGTGTCGTTGGCATTCATTCTCCGTCTTGTTTTGCGTCAGAAGGATAGTGAGCTCGACCGACAAAAGCAGAACCTTTTCCACAAAAAGAGTGTTCATGGAATTGACGTCTCGCCCGAAACGAAGGCAATGCGCAAGCGATGTGCTGCCACGGAACTGCCTACGCAGGACGAGTGGCAACGCTTCCAGACGATGATTGACAGCCAATGCGATGGCTTTGCCCAGCATCTCTCGTCAGTCTATAAGCTCAGCCAGCAGGAGCTCCGCGTTTGTCTCCTCATAAAAGCGCAGTTCAAACCCTCCGAAATTGCCATTCTGACGGCTCACAGCAAAGAGGCAATCACCTCCACCAGACGCCGCCTTTACAAGAAGATGACAGGTCTCGACGGCACGCCCGAAATGTTGGACGAAATGATACTACGCGTCTAATCCGAATAATCCACGTGTGAACTTTGCGAAATCCTCGTGTGAATTTTGTGAAATTCACATGTGAACTTTGCAAAATCCTCGTGTGGTTTTTGCAAGGTTGACTGGTGTCGACTAGAGGTGGGGCGGTTCTTTCTTGCAGGTCACCCTGATGATTCCGACAAGATGTGCGATATTCTGAAGGCATTTGTAAGCGATTCAGCAGGATAGGTTCGATTTTATTTTGTATTTTACTTGCTTATTCGTAACTTTGCAAACGAATAATATCATTTTCAGCACGATGAAAAGAATACAGATCATAGGAATACTTGCTATTGTACCTATCATAGGACTTTGCTCCATGACGCAGACAGTCTATCAAGCAGTACCTGATACGGCAAAACTGCGAAGCCCTTTCTCGAAGCGCGACCAGATGGCCTTTCTGCATCCCGACCGCATCTTCTATCCCGAAACGTGGTTTCATTTCATCAACACCAATATCCGACGCGAAGGCATCACTCGCGACTTGGAGGCTATCGCCTCTTCGGGCATACAGGGCGTGCAGTTTTTCCACGGACAGCAGGGCGACACGAAGGAATGGCCGGGCACGGAGGAACATGTGAAATGCCTGAGTGCGGAATGGGAAGAATTGGTGAAGCATACGGCAGAGGAGGCGCATCGTTTGGGACTGCGCTTCAGCTTGCAAACTTGCCCGGGTTGGGCGATGAGTGGCGGTCCTTGGATTAAACCAGAGCAGGCTATGCGCCACTTGAGTTACTCATGGACGAATATTGTGGGCGGCAAGGAAGTGGATATAGAGCTGCCTGTTCCTCAGAAAGAAGACTGGCGAGATTGGCAAGATATCGTAGTGCTGGCTTTCCCCGCTCCACAAGGCGATATAGATGGGTACTGCCAGATAGAAGAGGTGGAGGCAGAGGAACATCTGGAAGACTGGAAGCGACTCCTCGGCGGCGAGAAGGGCTTCAATTTCACTTTGCAGCCATCGGTAATCAAGCGAAGCGAGGCTCTCCCCATTGCCGGTGAGCGAAGAGGTGGTGTTCATCGCGTTCGCGTCAAGTTGCGGAACGCTGCACGAGTTCGTTCCATAGAGTTCAATCCCATCGACCGCTTCAATCACGAGTTCGGCGTTCAGCCCGACATCCATCTTCGCGTCCTGACACCCAATCAGACTGTTGTCCTCGACACAGACTTCCCTCACGGCAATTGGCAGGACATCGACAAGACAATGACTTTCGCTCTGCCCGACAATCTGCAGGAACAAGGAGAGTACATCCTCGAAATCTTAAACCTGCACCCCATGAACCTCTCTCGCTTACGTTTCTCCACAGCAACCAGAGGGCATAATTGGGAGATGGAGGCAGGCTGGACTTCGCGCACTTTGTTGAAGCTTCCCGAGAATATGAACGAGGATGGAAGCAGTTTCATCAAACGAACTGATATCGTCAACCTGACAGACAAGATGACGAGCGACGGAAAACTTCGCTGGGCTGCTCCAAAGGGAACATGGATTGTCCTGCGCATTGGGCATGTGAATACGGGGCAACGCAACGGACCTGCGCCTGAGGAGGCTACGGGTTGGGAAGTGAACAAGCTCGACTCTGCTTTCGTTGCCTATCAGTTCCGCAGTTACATAGGAAGACTTACCGACGGACCGCTGAAGGGGCTGGTGAACAATATGCTGATGGACAGCTGGGAGTGCTCGTCGCAAACTTGGACACGATACATGCGACAAGAGTTCCAAAGTCGTCGCCGCTACGACCTCCTCACCTGGATGCCTGCTATCTTCGGATGGGTAATAGACAGCCGCGAACAGACGAGTAAGTTCCTTTCCGACTGGAGACGCACCATCAACGAACTCTTCACCGACAACTTCTATGGTCAGATGTCTCGGCTGGCTCACGAGAAAGGCATGACGGTAAGCTACGAGACTGCGGCAGGTGACATCTTTCCAGGCGACCCGATGGAGTTCTACAAATATGCCGATGTGCCAATGAACGAGTACTGGCAACCCCTCGGACATTGGCTGGCAAACCACAACTATAAGCCCATTCGGTGCACGGCTTCTGCAGCCCGAATGTATGGCAAACCACGTGTCTCGGCAGAGAGCTTCACCTCGTTTGATTTAACATGGGACGAACATCTCAGCCAATTGCGCGAAGTGGCTAATCAGAATATGGTGGAGGGCGTCACACATACCGTCTTCCATACCTATACCCACAATCCCGATGCAGATCGCTACTTCCCTGGCACTTCCTTCGGAGGTGGCATCGGCACCCCTTTCCTCAGGAAGCAGACATGGTGGCCCTTCATGCACCATTTCAATACCTATCTGGCTCGCTGTGCCTTTATGTTGGAGAGAGGACTGCCTGTGAGCAGCGTTCTATGGTATATTGGCGACGAGATAGAGCAGAAGCCTGATCAGTATGCGCCCTTCCCCGAGGGGTATGCATATGACTACTGCAATACTGACGCCTTCCTGCATCGAATCACCGTAGAAGACGGATGTTGGACAACACCCGAAGGCATCCGCTATGATGTGCTCTGGGTTCCCGACACAAAACGCCTTCTGCCAGAGACCTTAACTAAAATGCTAGCGATGGAGATGCAAGGCGGGCGCATCATCAAAGATGTTCCCATTGCGGAGCTGAGAAGTGCATTCGAAGCTTTAGGCCTGAAGCCCGATGTAAAACCCACGAAGCTTCGCTGGCTTCATCGCCATACAAAAGGAGCAGATTGGTACATGATTTGTCCACAGCAAGAGCAGTCGTTCAGTGGTGAGGTCGCTTTCCGGCAGGAAGGTCGTGCTGCGCTTTGGAACCCGATGAATGGAAGCATCCAGCCCGTAGATACTGAGGTCGATGGGGAATATACAAAGGTGCGTCTGGACTTACAGCGAGGCGAAATGTTCTTCCTGGTGTGGCTAAAAGGTCACGGATCACGGGGCAAGAGGCAGAAGGACACCTCTGGCTCTGACAATCCTGCTCTCTCCCCCTTGTCCCTTGCTCCTTTAAAGTGGACCCTCACTTTCCCTGAAGGATGGGGCATCGACAATCCGCTTCAGTTGACGGACTTGAAGGCTTGGAAAGACCTGCCGCTCAGCGATGAGGGACGAGCATTCTCTGGTACGGCTACTTACGAGACCTCTGTTCAAATCGACCATAAGCTACGAGGCCGCGAAGTCTTGCTTCGTCTTGGCGAGGTGGAAGAGATTGCTGTTGTCAAGGTGAATGGAGAAGTCGTCGATACGCTCTGGGCTGCTCCCTATCAGACTGACATTGCTTCCTTCCTCCGTCAGGGCAATAACTCCATCGCAATCGAAGTCACCAGTACCTGGTTCAATCGCCTTGTCTATGATGCGGCTTTGCCTGTGGAGCAACGAAAGACATGGGTTATCAATGGGCCTTCTTCTAAAGAACATTTGCGTCCGTCGGGTCTATTAGGTCCCGTGGAGATTGTTATGAAAGAAAGGAAACGATAAACCAAAGTTATACATCAGGGACTTCGACAGGTGGCATAAATGGCATGTGTGTGGCGATTCGGTTTCTTCGCTGAATTATGGAAAAGGACAAATTACTGTCAGCCAAATGCGAGGAAAGGGTACCCGGGAAGTGAAAGTCATGACATTTGCTACAAATTTCCCTATAATAAATATAATAATGTGGAAATAAAGCGTAAATTTGCAGACATAACCAAATAAATAGCTCAAAATGTCGTGTCAAAAGAGTTCTAATCGTCTTTTCCTTCTCCTCATCCCGTGCCTCATGTTTCTGCTTGTGTCGTGTCAGTCGGGACCTGCTGAGCCAGAAGGTCAATGCACAGTCACCTTCTCCGTCAGCAACTACAGGCAAATCAGTTTCGATGACCTTTCATCCTCAGGAATGAGCAGAGCAGAGAAGATATATATGACGTTGGCCAATCTTTCGCTCACAGTCTTTGATGCGGAAACAAACAAGCAAGTCATTTCGACTATCTTGCACAAAAGCGTTGACTATGAAGCCAGTAGCACTTTGGCCAAGACATATTCCAAGTTCTCTGTCAGCCTTCCTTATGGCCGTTATCGTGTACTTGTACTTGGCTACAATGGCTCTCGTGCTTGCAGCATCACCTCTCTCAATCACATCTCGTGGGAAGAGAATTATGTGCCCAACACCTTCCTCTATTGTGAGGAGTTCACGCTTGACGAGAGTACTAATCTTAACAGAGACATAACCCTCAGGCATGTTGTGTCAGCCTTTTGTGTGACGGCAGAGGATGCCATTCCTGCCAACCTCAAGAAGATGCGGTTCATCAGTACGGCAGGAGGGACAGTGCTCGATGCCACGACAGGCTTCACTCCTCAAAGCACAGGCAGAACCTCGGAGATAGCTGTGCCGACAGACAGCATAGGCAGGCAGAATGTCAGATTCACCGCTTATCTCTTTTTACCAGAGGAACAAATCACGACGAACTACACCATCCAGGCACTTGACAAGAATAATGCAGTGTTTTGTGAGAAGCACTTCAACGATGTGCCGCTTCGCATCAACTATCTGACCGAATGGCATGGCAAGGCATTCGAGCAAGGAGAGGTGGAGACACCCGATGCACAAAGCAGCTTCAACATCTCATGGGACATAAACTGGGCAGATACGCTTAGACTTAACGGGGAATAGAATCGTTTGAGCTTGATGTGACCATCGAAAGGAACAGCTCATGGATGCGAGTGTCGGCGGTCAGTTCTGGATGGAAGGCCGTGACGAGCATGTTCTTTTGTCGTGCAGCAACAGCTTTGCCCTCGACTGTCGCGAGGATTTCGACCTCAGGTCCGGCCTCTTCAATATATGGAGCACGGATGAAAGTCATGGGAACGCGTCCGATGCCCGCAAACTCCTCCTCTGTATTGAAGCTCCCCAACTGCCTACCGTAGGCGTTTCGGCGAGCTGTGATATCCATTACATCGAGGTGATTCCTATCAAGCATGATGAGGCCCGCACAGGTTCCGAGCACAGGAAGCCCGTCGAGAATGGCTTGTCGGAGCGGTTCGAATAGGCCTTCATCCCTCATAATCCGCATCATCGAAGTGCTCTCGCCACCAGGAATGATGAGGCCAGAAACGTCTTCCCAATGCTCTCTTATTAGTGTTGTTTCAACCCCAAGCAGCCTAAGCATCTGTTCATGCTCTGCAAAAGCTCCTTGAAGGGCAAGTATAGCAATCTTCATATAACTAACTTTTAACTCCCCTCCTCCTCCCCCTAAAGGGGGTCGGGGGGTCTTGGGTTGAGGGGGCCTTATTTCCCCCGCTCCGCCATCAGCAATTGTATCTCGCTTTCGTTGATGCCGACCATCGCTTCGCCGAGGTCTTCGCTGAGTTGAGCCAAGACGGCAGGGTTGTTGTAGTTCGTGACGGCTTTCACGATGGCCTGTGCACGCTTCTCGGGATTGCCGCTCTTGAAGATGCCGCTGCCTACGAACACGCCTTCCGCACCCAGTTGCATCATCAAGGCTGCATCGGCTGGCGTTGCCACACCGCCTGCTGCGAAGTTCACCACGGGCAGTTTGCCGTTTTCGTGAACAAAGCGTACCAAGTCGAAGGGCACGCGCAACTGCTTTGCTGCCTCGTAGAGCTCGTCGTCGCCGAGCGAAACGAGTCTCCTGATTTCGCTCTGCATCAAACGCATGTGGCGGACGGCCTGTATGATGTCGCCCGTGCCGGGTTCGCCCTTGGTGCGTATCATCGTGGCACCCTCGCTGATGCGTCGGAGCGCTTCGCCCAAGTCCTTTGCTCCGCAGACGAACGGCACGCGGAACTTCCGTTTGTCGATGTGATAGATGTCGTCCGCAGGGGAGAGCACTTCGCTCTCGTCGATGTAGTCAATCTCGATTGCCTCTAGTATCTGCGCCTCCGCAAAATGACCGATGCGGCACTTTGCCATCACAGGAATCGTCACGGCCTCCTGTATGCCTCGTATCATCTTTGGGTCACTCATGCGGCTCACACCCCCGGCCGCCCTGATGTCGGCCGGTATGCGCTCCAATGCCATTACTGCACACGCCCCGGCAGCCTCGGCAATTCGTGCCTGCTCGGGTGTTGTCACATCCATAATCACGCCGCCCTTCAGCATCTGTGCCAACTGGCGGTTCAAAACTTGTCTGTCTTCCATATTCCTTCTTTTTTGTAGTTAGAGGTAGTTATAAGAAGATATGCGTCTAACGACGCGAAGACAGAGGACGATACATCTGTCTGCTGCCAAAGCGAATGTCTTCTATCTTCTTCTATCTCCATCTATCTTCTTTTATCTTCTTGTTTTCCGTTGCAAAGGTAAGGCAAGACAAGCAAACGGACAATCATCCGTTCCCATTTGGTAAAGTGTTGCTCCGAAGAAGACAAGAGTTCCCCAGCGATGAGCAACAGGTAATTTCCCCCAATCTTTATAAAAAAAACTTCAATCCTTATGCTGTTTATCTTCTTTTTTTCATATCTTTGCAAGCAGAATAAGTGTTTCACTATTCAATTTTCAATACAATAAAGCCTATGGCATAAACAAAGGGACTAAGACATAATAGACAAAGAAGCGTCCGCTTGAATCTTGTTCTATCAAATTCGCCAAATCAAAGAGACAATCAAGAGTAAAGTCCAGGATGCTGACGTCGGTCTGCGTGGGCGAGGTCGTATATGGTTGCATGGTGTTTGGCGATACCTCTGAAAGCGTAGACTAGTAAAGTCCACGTTTTTTTTGTTCTCTATCCGAAGGTATCGAATAACAAAATAACAACTAAAACATAAACATCATGAAAAAGATTTTACTCTCTTTACTGTGTTTAATGCTTTTTGGAGCAACAAGTGTTTGGGCAGCCGTCGGCGATGTGTTCACGGCTAATGTAAAGGTCATCGAAGACGACGGAACAACAAAATATATTCCGATGCGCTTCAAGGTTCAAGACCCTGTATGGTGGGTTTTCGACACAGGCTCCATAGAAGTGAGTAGCTGCGTGGTCAGTTGTGTAACAGATGAATTATCAGGCGCGAGGCTTCCTGCTATGAATAAATATCAGAAGGGCAAGGTGATTATTCCACAAACAGTCATGGGCCCTGACGATGGAGTCACACCATATTATACGGTTACTGGCATCGGAGACTATGCCTTCGAAGGGTGTTCTTTCTCTGAGATAGAATTGCCTGAACGTTCAGACTATATACATTCTAAGGTGTTCGAAATCGGACAAGATGCCTTTAATAAAAGTGCCATTAAAGATCTGTATATTCCGGACAATTATAGAATATCAAGCACGATAGTTCGTGAATGTACTTCCCTAAGTAGCATCAGCGTATCTGATTTATATAACGGCACTTTATATGTATCCTTTTTCTCTGGATGCTCATCGTTAAAGTCTGTAGAATTCAGGAGTATTGTCAGGATAATTCAATCTTATGCTTTCCGGGATTGCAATAGCCTGAAATCCATATCCATCCCCGAAGGGTTGGAAAAGATTGAATCGAAGGCTTTCTATGATTGCGATTACTTGGAAAGGGTATGTTTGCCGAGTACGCTAAAAACCATCGAGCAGGATGTTTTTACAGGTTGCGTACGATTAGGAGATGTAATTCTTAAAAGTGAGACCCCGCCAACAATTGTTGGCTTTCATCGTATAATTAATGGCTGGGCAGACTACACGCCGACTCGTGTGCTGTATGTGCCCGACAAGGCGAAGTATAAAGCATCTGAGGACTGGACATTCAGCTTCGGAGAAAACATCAAGTCCTTCCTCCCAACTGTTGAGCAGACCGTAAACACTTGGTTCAATTATTCTGTGGGTTTGACTTGGCCTCTTTCATATACAGAGAACTATAGCGCGAGTGATGTCCTTGATCTCGTAATTGATGGTAAGCCTACTGTGCCACAAGTATGGGAAGGGTATAACGAACTTATCGTCTCCAAAGACCCGAAGCACATTCCTCAAGAGGTTTCTTTCCTGTTGATGACAAGCGAAGGCCTCGTACCCTATAAACTTCACTACAATGTTCACAACTTCGGCTTCAGCATCAACGGCAAGGAAATGACTTCGCTCGATATGTATAACATTCCTGGACTTGTGAGCGGAGACGCATATATTGCAGTCCCGATAAATGCCCCTGATTATCCTACACTTGTGCTCGATAATGCTACGCTCGAATGGGACACAAATGCTTATGGACTGTCTAATCATGATTTATATCAAGATGGCCTCACGATCAAAGTGATTGGCGACTGCACGATAAAGGTTCCTAATACCATTGCTCTTGGACTGGATGTGGCAACTGTAACCACCATAGAAGGCGGCGGAACCCTCAACATCATTTCTGGCTCATATCCAATCGAGACAGCTATTGTTACATGGCTTAGGATACAAGACAACACGACTGTAATAGCGAGAAATATAACAGGAAACAGCGCCCTTTGGGACCAAGATGGCGCAAAGATCGAAATCAGGGACGGAGGCGTGTTTGCTGCATACAGCAAGTATGAGCCCATCTGGTTGGATTCGAATGGTGAATTCATCTTTGGTGAAGGCATAGCCTTGCGCTATCCTGTTGGTGCTTATGTAGGTAGTGGAAACAACATCTATAATGCCGACGGCACGAAAGTGGAGAACGACTGGGTTGTCATCGGTCCCGACACGCAAGCGACACATGACTTGATAGACGGCGTGGACGAGATTGACAACAGTCAGCAGACAACAGGCAACGGATTTATCTATAATATGGCCGGTCAGAAGGTAGGCGATGGCTACAAGGGTATCGTCATCAAGGACGGCAAAAAGATAATGAGGAAATAGGAGATCACGGGCGAGAGGACTGTGTCATAAATGACGACCACGGATTGCACGGGTTTTACGGATTGTCTGAAGTGCTGATTATCAGCAGGGCTTAAATCCGTGGAATCCGTGCAATTTGTGGTCAAAGCTGTTGGTTGTTTTTTGTGAGAAAAAAGGAATAAAGAAACGCGGCTTAAGGGGCTGTAAAACGCCGCGTGCGGCGATGGCAAATTCCGCGTGCGGCGTTGGCAATCCCCGCGTGCGGCGATGACCATTTCCGCGTGCGGCGTTTTGGCTCCCTCCAATTCGTTGAAAATGAGGAGGGGAGAGGAGGGGTGTGGTGCGGACTATTCAATCGTCCGGGTTTTCCTTTGCCGGCACTTCGGCAAGCTCGCTCCTGAACTGTTTCAACTTTTCTTGTCTTCTTGCACATTGTCTCATATAAATTTGCTATCTTTGCAGTCGGAATTAAAGCACATACAAGTCTATGAAACGGTTTTTGATTTATCTTCTCGTCGCCATGATGTCGGTCGGCGCAGGTGCGCAGGCTGTTATGGAACATCCTTGGAAGGGCAAGCGTGTGGCTTACTTTGGCGACTCTATCACCGACCCGAACAACGAAGGTTCGAAACTCAAGTATTGGCATTTCCTTCAGGACTGGCTCTCCATCACGCCCTATGTCTATGGTGTCAGCGGCTGGCAATGGAACAGCATCCAGCGCCAGGCCGACAAGCTCAAGGCTGAACATGGCGATGAGGTGGATGCCATACTCATCTTCATCGGCACCAACGATTACAACGCAGGCGTACCCATCGGCGAGTGGTTCACGGAACGCCCGGAACGTGTGATGGCAGGCATTGGCGAGCCGAAGCACATGGTGGACCGTCGGCATCGCTTCCCTGTGATGTGCGACTCAACCTATCGCGGACGCATCAACAAGGCGCTTGATTACGTGAAGCGCCTCTATCCGACCAAGCAGATTGTGATGCTCACACCCATCCACCGTTCGGACTTCCATGCCGGCGACAGAAACTGGCAGCCGCGTGAGGACTTCACCAACAAGTGCGGCGAATACCTTGATGCCTATATCCAATCCGTGAAGGAAGCCGGCAACATTTGGGCTGTGCCTGTGATTGACTTGGCTGCCCTCTGCGGCCTGTATCCTCTGATGGACGAGTATGCCCAGTTCTTCAAGGACGCGAACGACGACCGCCTCCATCCCAACGACGAAGGCCACCGTCGCATGGCACTCGTACTCAAGCAGCAACTCCTAACACTCCCGATATACTAAAAGAAGAGGGTGCACCAAAATAAACGGACATGCTCTCTGTTATGTTTTTTACTATTGCTGTCCGGTAAATTCGGCCAGAAAGGCCATTAAGATGTCAGCCCAGGGCAACGCCCTGGGTTTATGACGCAACGGAAGAATGCGCCCTAAAGGGGCAAAAGATTTGTGTTTTAGTGCTTTTGCTCTTACAGAGCGTCATTTGCCGCGGCATTTCAACACCCAGGGCGCTGCCCTGGGCTGACATCTTTCTGCCCCTTTGGGGCGTTCCAAGCCCCTGCCAATCACATCTTGCTCTAAATGCCGATGGTTGGGAGGGTGCAGGAGATGATGAAATATTTTTACCGGACACCAATGGCTTTTAACCATGAATTGCACGAATTTATAATCAGCTGACAATCAGCAGTTGAAGTATTCGTGAAATTCGTGAAATTCGTGGTTGAAGACTTTGAGTGTATTATAACACATCTTCTTTCTTCATCTGTTGCGGTAGTCGCTGGGCGACATGTTTTCTTGCGACTTGAAGAACTTGCAGAAGAGGGCCTGCGAGGAGAAGCCGAGGCGGTCGGCAATCTCCTGGATTGTGAGGCGGGTGGTGCCAAGGTAAGTCTTGGCTTCGCTCATGATGTAGTCGGCGATGATTTGCTTGGGTGACTTGCCAACGACTCGGTCCGTTATTTGCGAAAGATAGCGGGTCGTGATGCAGAGTCGGTCGGCATAGAAGGCGACATCGTGGGCCGTCCGATAATGTTCGGCAACGAGACTTACAAAGGCGTTGTAGATATCGATGGCGCGGCCGCCTGTCTCGTCGGGCTTCGCATAGACAACCTGCGAGTGGATGAAGTCGTGGGCATTGCGAACGGCGGTCGGGACGTCGTCGCCCATGCCGAGCCTTGTGGTGATGGCTGCCGAGAGAGCTGCCGCCACACCATGCCGCTGCCAGCCGTCGATGTTGTAGGAGGTGAAGAAAGCCCCCTCCCCGCTCCCCCTTTGGGGGAGTGCCTCAATCCCGCTTGATTGGGGACTTTTAGCTACTCTAAGGCACTCCCCCAAAGGGGGAGCGGGGAGGGGGCTGTGGCTCAGCAGGGCCGTTAGCCTTCCTTTTGTATGTTGGCCGCCGCGAAGGAGCACCCACTCGGCTCCCATTTCGTGGAGAAGACGGGCAGCCTCCAGCATGTCGTCGTCGGTCTTGATGGAGATGCCAAGCATCTTCTCGGCGTCTCTGCATCGAAGCATCAGAAGCAGGGCTTCGGGAACGAGGTAACGGGCAATGGCTTCGATGACATCATCGCTCACCATCTGCCTGCCCTCAGCATCAAAGATGCCAGGCGCAACGACGAGTCGCCGGCAGGCAATCACCTCGTCGCGCAACATGCGAACTGTCTCGCTGTCCGTCACAAGCCCGACCTTAATGGCTTTCGGGTGGAGGAGGGATATGCTTTCCTCCACCTGTTTCATCACAATATCAGGGGCGAGGGGCAAGGGGCAGGGGGCATGAGAAATGCTGTGGATGTCAGTATCCTCTTGCCCCTTGCCCCATGCTCCTTGCCCCATCTCTGTTGCATGTGTGCTGATACACGTTACCGCAGTAACAGCATAGCCACCTAAGGCGGCTATGGTTTGAATATCGGCCCCGATGCCTGACTGACCAGTGCTATCGGAGCCGTTGATGCTTAGGATGGGAATCCTCATTTAGCCTTGGGCTTGGGAGAAGCCTTCGCTTTCTTTGTCTCTGCTTTCTTGGCAGGCGCTTTCTTGGGAGCAGGCTTGGCCTTTGGCTCTGCTTTCTTCTTCGGTTCAGCCTTCTTGACAGGAGCTTTCTTTGCGGGTGCCTTTAAGTCCTTCCCCTTAGGGGAGGATTTAGGAGAGGCTGTAGCTTCCTCCTCCTCGGAGCCCAGCTTCTTGAGGCGGGCTCGCAGACGGCTTATCTCGTTGTCCTTTACGCTGAGTTCCTCGCCCATGTTGGCAATCTGTGTGTAGAGGCTGTTCAGTTCGTCGTTCTCGACGGAATCGGGGAACATGTCCTTGACGCGCTTGAGGAAGTCGCCCAGGATGTTCATATAGTTCGTGAAGGCATCGTACTCGCTGTCGTATATGCCGCGATAGTTGCCCATACCGTTGTTCTTTGTGGTCATGAAGCGGAAGTTGTCGGTTGCCTGGAGGCGGTCCCAGTCCTGCTGTATGCGGCGGTCACGACAAGCGAGGATACGTCCCACGGTGTTCTCGTCGTAGAGCTTGTTGAAGGCCTCGCGCTGCATGCCGTTGCCGAGCATACTGCTTGTGTCGCGC
This sequence comes from Bacteroidaceae bacterium, assembly GCA_017428785.1. GTDB lineage: Bacteria > Bacteroidota > Bacteroidia > Bacteroidales > Bacteroidaceae > Physcousia. The sequence continues at coordinate 21,087 of JAFRQD010000060.1, read as the reverse complement.
TCCTCGTCGTTCCAAGAGACGGGATAGATGACCTCGAGCGGGCTGACGGGCTTGTTCTTGGCCAGCACTTCGGAAGGTGTGGCGAACTGAACGCCCATCTTTCCTGCGAGTTTTGGAAGTGCACGGAGGAAGTCGAGAATATGACTGCTGAGCGGCTGATAGTAGCCAATAGCAGCAAGTTCCATCATGATGCCAACCACATTCTCTCCTTCGGGAAGGGCTGCAACCCAGCTGAGCCATTTGTCGGCCATTAGCGGGTACTCCGACCAGGAAGCATCGTTGAAGCGAAGTCCGATATCGTCAGAGAGTTTGTAGTCGCGAAGGATGAGCGAGAGGCGAGAGTCCTGAGCGCATGAATAGATGTAGTGCGGACTCTTCCAGCCGAGGATGTGCTTTGCACCTTCCACCATCATGCCCTTGAAGCCCATGTCGGCCACCATCGCACCAATCTCGTCGTCGTAGATGAGCGAACTGTTGCGGAAGACCTTCGGGCTCTGTCCGAAGAGCTGTTTGATTTTCTTTGCCTGACGTTTCGTCTCGCTGATGAAGTTGTCGACATTGCCCAGAGACGAGAGGCCGTGGCTGTAAGGCTCGGCAAGAAACTCCACACAACCCGTTGCAGCAAGTCTGCCGAGAAGGTCGAGCATTTCGGGAGCGTACTGTTCGATGAGCTCAAGGGAAACGCCGCTGATGCTGAATGCCACCTTGAAAGCCTTTCCGTTCTCGGCAATCATGTCGAGCAATGTCTGCAGAGCTGGCTTGTAGCTCTTCTCAAAAAGTTCGTTGATGACACGTTCGTTCTCGTAGTCATCATAGTAATAGTGGTCGGTGCCAATGTCGAAGAAACGATAGCGCTTGAGATGTATCGGCTGGTGTATCTCGAAGTATAAGCAAATAGTTTTCATCTTTTCATTTACCATTTAATCATTTACCATTTACGATTTCCTTAATAATATAATATAATGTGTAGGGACTTTAAGGACTTTAGGGTCATTAGGGGACTTTAGGGTCGTTAGATGTTCTTTACTGCGTTGAGGTAGTCTCCATTGTCGAACCATCCGCGGCTTGTGAGCTGGTTGTAGCACTCGCGGATGCGCAGGCCGACCTTTTCCCAAGTGATTTGGTCCACCTCCTTCATGCCCTCTTCTGCCATGTAGTCGTGCAGCGCATCGTTCTGGCAGATGCTGTAGATGGCGTCGGCCATTGCATCGATGTCCCAGTAGTCGACCTTGATGACGTTGCGCAGTATCTCGCCGCATCCGCTCTGTTTCGAGATGATGGAGGGACAGCCGCACTGCATGGCTTCGAGGGGAGCGATGCCGAAGGGTTCGCTGACAGATGGCATGACGAAGACGTCGCTATTCTTGTAGCATTCATAGACTTGCTTGCCGCGCAGGAAACCAGGGAAGTGGCAGCGGTCGGCAATGCCGTAGCTGGCAGCCAGTTCTATCATCGCACTCATCATGTCGCCGCTTCCTGCAAAGCAGAAACGGATGTTGCGACTGCGTTCAAGCACTCTCTTGGCGGCTTCGAGGAAGTACTCCGGACCTTTCTGCATCGTGATGCGGCCGAGATACGTCACCACCTTCTCGCCTTTCTTCTTGTTGGGGACGATGTTGCGAATCTCTTCATCGAGCGGATAGACAGCGTTGTGCATGGCCACGCACTTGCGCGGGTCTTGATGATATTGGTTGATGACCGTCTGCCGCGTCAGTTCGCTCACGCACATGATGCAGTCTGCATGGTCCATACCATTCTTCTCGATGCTGTAAACAGTAGGATTCACTTTGCCACGAGAGCGGTCGAAATCCGTTGCGTGAACGTGGATGCAGAGTGGTTTGCCGCTCACCATCTTGGCATGAACGCCAGCAGGGTAGGTGAGCCAGTCGTGGGCGTGAATGAGGTCGAACTGCTCGCTTCGTGCCAGCACGCCTGCAATGATGGAGAAGTTGTTGATTTCTTCATGCAGATTGCCAGGATAGCCGCCGGCGAAGCCGATGCAACCCATATCGTCGAGCCCTTGCAGGTAGTTGAAGTCGGCATAGAGGTGGTCGCGGAAGCGGTAGTAGTCCTCTGCCGTGTGACCCACGAAGCGGTCTTTGATGTGGTCGTACCACACATCTCGCCAAACGATGGGCACCTGACTCATGTTCACTATCTTGAGGAACTTCTCCTCTTGTCCTGTAGGCTTAGGCATACAGAACGTCGTCTCAACGTCACCTTGCAGGCTCAATCCCTTAGTGATGCCGTAGCTTGCAACTGCAAGGCCGCCGTATATCTTGGGAGGAAACTCCCAGCCGAACATTAGAACTTTCATTGCTAATTCTTAATTAAGAGATAAGAATTAAGATTTAAGAATTAATTCTTCATTCTTCTTTTTTTAATTCTTAATTTTATTCCTCATTATATTTATCAAGCAGTTTCACGATGCGCATGATGCCAGAGACATTCATGGCGAAACTGATGGCGCCTCGTCCGTGGAAGGGCGGATTGCCGTCGAAGAGCTCGGGTATGGTGCCGATGCAGTGGTAGAAGAGCTCCTCTTCGTAGCCCACAAGCAGACGGTCCACATAACTCAGTTTGCTCATCCTGTAAATCTTCAGGCACGCTTCCATGTAGAATGCTGCGAGCCAAGGCCATGCAGTGCCCTGATGATACGCATAGTCGCGCTGGACTTGCGGACCAACATACATCGGGTTGTAGCCGTGGCTCTTCGGGGAGAGCGAGCGCATTCCCTTCGGCGTGATGAGTTCCTTCGTGCAATAGTCGAGCACGCTCTTCTGCTGAGCTCTGTCGAGCGGAGAGTAGTCGAGCGCTACCGCGAAGACCATGTTCGGGCGCACATCGTAGTCTCGATAGCCGTCCACACAATAGTCGCAAAGGTAGCCATATTCGTTGTAGAACATCGGGGCGAAGTTCTTTTCGCAGAGCTGGGCAGCTGCCTCAAGCTGCTTGATGAACTTCTTGTCCTTCGCGATGCGGCAGACTTCGGCACTAAACATCAGGGCGTTGTACCAAAGAGCATTGATTTCCACGATGAAACCCGTTCTTGGGACGATAGGTCGACCGCCTGCTGTGCTGTTCATCCAGGTGACGGCTTTGTCCCTGCCCTCGCAACTCACGAGTCCGTTCTTTTCCACATGGAAGTTCGGATGCCCGCCAGCCCTGAGCCATTCCATGATGTCCCAAAGCAAGTGGCCGTACTTCTCGATGCACTTCTCCATGCTGACGATGTTTGCGTACTGCTGGATGCACCATACTGCCCAGAGCAGGACATCGGGATGCTCCATCTCGGTCACGCTGACAGACAGTTTCTTCTGCTCAGGGTTCTCTATGAATTCGCGAATAGCTTTCTCTGCAGTCTTCATGACGGCCTCGAACTTCTCCACCTCGTTGTTGGGGAGCGTGAGGCCTGGCAAAGAGACGAACATGTCGCGAGCCCTGCACTTGAACCACGGATAGCCGGCCAGCACATAGTCTTCATGCTCGCGATGGACGATGAACTGATGGGCGCTGTTGACAAGCGTGTTGTAGAAGTTGTCGCGGGGCGTGCGGACGCTTACCTCGAAGTCTGCCAGCTCGGCCAGCGTGTCGGTGTTTATCTCCTCCAGTCCTGCGGCAAAGACCACGCTTTCGCCCTTCTTGATGTTGAACTGGAAGTAGCCAGGCACATAGAGGTCCTCGTTGCTTGCATAGCCGCGCTCCTGTTCCTTGGGATACTCCAAACCTCTGTACCAGTCGGGGCGGAACACAAACTCGTTCTCTTTGTTTATCTGCATGAAGAGCGTGGGATAGCCGCGATACATGCAAGTTGAGATGCCGTTCTGCACGATATCGTAGTGACGGTTTACGCCAGCATTCTCGTGTGTGAACTCTCTTACGCTGCGGAAGGCCAGGAAGGGCTGCAGGCGAAGCGTCGTCTCGGAGTGCGCATCGACCAGCGTGTAGCGGATGATGATGCGGTTCTCGAAGTGCTGGAACATCATCTCGCGCTTCAAGATGACACCGCCCACTCGATAGACAGTCGTAGGAACTTGGAGAGAATCGAACTCGCGGATGTACTTGTGACCGCGAGGGCTGAAGTTGTCTCCGTTGTACTTATGGAGGCCGAGATTGAATTCGGCGCCATGCTGAATGACAGTTGCGTCGAGGCTCGACAGCAGGACGTGGTTCTCGTCGTCCAACTCAGGCACAGGCACGACCAGCAGTCCGTGGTACTTGCGCGTGTTGCAGTCCACGATAGTTGTGCAGCTGTAAGCTCCCGAGCGGTTCGAGCGAAGCACTTCCTTCGGGAGAGACTCCCGCAGATTAGTCATCAGCGTCTTATCAAAACGTAAATAACTCATAAATGGTTATTGGTTATAGGTTATGGTTTACTGAGTGTAAAATTACGCATTTTCCTGCAATTGCTGAAATTTTTGCACGCCTTTTTCATCAACAAAATGCAAATAAATCGGCAAAAGATGTTGTTTAACACAAAATCGTAACCTTTGAACTGCAATAAGTTGAAGATAAACGTGAAAAGCGGCCACTCGTCGGCCTTCAAAACCATTAACGTGTCTTCGTCAAACTCCACACGTCAACTTCGCAAACTTCACACGTCAACTTTGCAAAGTTCACACGTCAACTTTGGCAAATCCTCACGTGGATTTCTGCAACTGCTCTCGAGTGGGTTTCCAGAGGCGCTGCAGAGGCCAATTTATGTCTCTGCTCGACTTTTTTGCCTCCGACCTTCATTTTTTTACTTTTCACATGAAAATTCTTCATTTTTCATGCTTCATTCTTCCATTTTTTATTGTATCTTTGTGCTGTAAAACATAAAAAACTATGATAAAAAAGGAAGATGTGTTCGGAAAATTGCCCGAAATGAGCAGGGTGCTGACGATAGAGGATCGCGAACAGGTTCTCGACGAGATGAAGGTGCGCGCTTATCGCAAGAACGAACCTATCTACAGCGAAGGAGATGTACCTTCGCATCTGCTTTGTCTGCTCAGCGGTAAAGTGAAGATATACAAAGACGGTGTGGGCGGAAGGGCCCAGATTGTGAGGGTGATAAATGCTGTGGAGTACTTTGGCTATCGCGCTGCCTTTGCCGAAGAGAACTATGTGACGGCGGCAGCGGCTTTCGAGCCTTCCGTCATTGCCAGCATTCCCATCGGCTTGGTTCGCCAGCTCATCACCCGCAATCCACAGCTGGCGTGGTTCTTCATGCACCGGCTGGCTGTGGCGTTGGGCAGGAGTGATGCCCGAACTGTTAACCTCACACAGAAGCACATCCGAGGTCGTCTGGCCGAGAGCATCCTGTTCCTCAAGGAGAGTTATGGGACGGACGAGGACGGCATGACGCTTACCGTCTATCCCAGCCGCGAGGATATGGCGAACCTGAGCAACATGACAACCAGCAACGCCATCCGAACCTTGAGCGCCTTTGTCCAGGAGGAACTCATCACTCTCGACGGACGGAAGATAAAGATTCTCGACGAACCGGCACTCCAGAAGATATCCCGCATGGGATAGCTCTGAATGTTCTGATAATTCTGAATACTCTGACAACTTTGAATACACTAATACAATGAAACGCTACACTTTTCTTTTATTGCTTTTGGTCGCGTGTTTCGGCAGCTTTGCAGAAACGAAAAAGGTGGTTGGAACGGCTGGCGAGAAGGCTGTGAAGGCCTATCGGAAGAAGATTCCCCAGCAGGCTGAGGGTTATTACCTGAAAGTCACGCCGACCGAGATTGTTGTGGCCGGCAGGGATGCAAGCGGAACATTCTATGGAGAGCAGGCACTCGAAAAAATTAAAAATGATAAATTAAAAGTTAAAGATGGGGACTTCAAGGAAGTCACTTTCCTTGAGGATGGCGGGAGTTCTTTCGAGATTCGCGACTGGCCGAGCGTCAGTTGCAGAGGTGTCATCGAGGGCTTCTATGGCAATCCTTGGAGCCATGAAGACAGGCTTCGTCAGTTCGAGTTCTACGGGAAGCACAGGCTCAACATCTATGTCTATGGCCCGAAGGACGACCCCTATCATCGTGCACATTGGCGCGAGCCTTATCCCGAGGCTGAGGCTAAGAAACTGAAGGAACTCGTGGAGGCTGCGCATCGCAACAGGGTGCAGTTCGTCTGGGCCATTCATCCTGGCGGAGACATAAAGTGGAACCTGCAGGACAGCCTGGCCGTCGTGAACAAACTGAACATCATGTACGAGCTTGGCATCCGCACGTTTGCCGTCTTCTTCGACGACATCGGTGGCGAGGGCGCAAGGGCAGAGAAGCAGGCAGGGCTGATGAACTACCTGACCGATGCCTTCGTCCGCAAGCACAAGGATGTGGAACCCCTCATCATCTGCCCCACACAGTACAACAAGGCTTGGAGCGGCGGTGACTATCTCTCCATCCTCGGCACGAAGATGTATCCGGAAGTGCGCATCATGTGGACAGGCAACAGTGTGGTCGATATGATTGAGCGCGACGATATGGAATGGATCAACGCGCAAATCAAGCGCAAGGCCTTCATCTGGCTCAACTATCCTGTCAACGATTATTGCCAAAGCCGTCTGCTCATGGGCAAGACCTACGGCAACGGGCTCGACATAGCCGACCTTGTGTCGGGTTTCTGCAGCAATCCGATGGAGTATGCAGAGGCTTCCAAAGTGTCGCTCTACAGCATTGCCGACTATTGCTGGAACATGCCTGCCTACGATGCAGAGAAGTCCTGGGAGAACGCCATTGCCGAACTGATGCCGACAAGCAAAGCTGCGTTCCGCCTCTTCTGCGACAACAATGTCGATTTGGGCAAGACAGCCCACGGATTGCGTCGCGAGGGCGAGAGTTCCGGTTGGGGTAAAGTTCCGAATGACCATTACTTCAGAGCACTTGTGACTGAAGCTGATGCCTTGCTTGCCGACAGCATTTCCCAGCCGGAAATGCTCAAGGAGATTGGCCCATGGGTGGAAACGATGCGATTGCTTGGCCAAAGTGGCTTGCAAGTCTTTTATATGCAGAGAGCACTCCAGCAGAAGGATTCCGTTAGTTTCATAGCTCATTATCTTGCCTTGCAGAAGCTCAAGGAGAAGCAGAACGGCATTATCAGCCGCAACTACGAGGGTTCAGTCGTAAAGGCAAAGCCCGTTGTGAGCGGCTCGCGTCTGACTCCTTGGGTGGATGCGATGACCGTCCAGCTCGTCAAGGACTACAAGAGACATTATGCTTACGGCCTGGAGTTCTTCCCTCAGCAAGCCATCGAAGACGGACTATATTATATAATGTATAAGGGCAAGTACCTGACTGATGTGAATGCTTCGCCCGATAGAGACGGCGACTTCCCTGTCTTTCTCGCAGAGGCGGACACCATCAATCCGCAACGCCAACTCTGGAACATCGAGCTTGTGCCTGAGACAAACCGCTTCAAGATAACGAATGCGCAGGACGGTCGCTACGTCAACGAGATAGGCACATTCTGGGCCAACAAGAACACGAAACCATACAATGCAGAGTGGAATACCTACATCTTCACCAAGACGCCCGATGGCTACACCATCCAATGCGCAGGCCGAGCTTCAGGTTCTTGGTATGTTGAAGACAATCGAATCAAAAACGGCAAGCAATCGAGTGCATTCCAAATAAAAGCTCCATGATAAGATTCCGATTTCTTTTGCTTTTCCTACTGGCCGTTGTTTCGGTCCAGGCGCAGGATTACGAGCGTGTTCGCAGAGATTGGCTCGACAGCCTGCGGACTGCGACGGCCGAGGTTATTCGCGACAGCATTATACGGCAGGATGCCGACAGCATGAAGCTATGGTGGACGGTCTATGGAGAAAAGCCTGCCGACGGGCGAAGCCTGTGGATCAGCCTGCACGGAGGAGGCGGGACGACGCCTGAAGTCAACGACCAACAATGGCGCAACCAGATGCGACTGTATCGTCCGAGCGAGGGCGTGTATGTGGCGCCTCGTTCTCCCCTCGAGGCTTGGGACATGTGGTGTCAGCAGCCCATCGACAGCATGTATCGCGTCCTCATCCGAACGATGATGGCGCACTACGATGTCAACCCCGATAAGGTTTATATCATGGGCTATTCCGCTGGAGGCGATGGCGTGTGGCGAATGGCTCCTCGTATGGCCGACCATTGGGCAGCGGCCAGCATGATGGCAGGTCATCCGGGCGACGTCCACTTGGAGAACTTGCTGAACACGCCTTTCATGATTTGGTGTGGAGCGAATGATGCTGCCTACAACCGCAACCGGCTCGATCGTGAGAGGGGCGTTCAGATGGATTCTTTGCAACGGACTTGTCCCGAGGGCTACATCCACGAGACGCACATCATGGAGGGCAAGGGGCATTGGATGGATCGCGAAGATGCCGCTGCGCTCCCGTGGATGGCTCAGTTCAAGCGTCAAGCTTGGCCAAAGCACATCATCTGGCAACAAGAGGCAGTCTATCGACCTAACTTCTATTGGCTTTCGGCTCCACGAGAGGAGTTGAAGCGCGGCAAACGCGTCGATGCAAAGGTCGATGGCAACTGCATCAACATCTCTCGCTGCGACTATTCCGAGCTGACCTTGTTTCTGAGTGACGAGCTGGTGAACCTCAAGAAGCCCGTCACCGTCAGGCTTCGCGGCAAGAAAGTTTTCAAAGGGAAGGTCAAGCCGAGCCTGGACACTTATCGACAGACGCTTTACGAGCGGCAGGACCCCAGCTTTGCTGCTCCTTGCAAGATTACAATAAGATAAGAGATTGGTATAATCCCCCGACTGCGGAAGAGTTTCATGCTCTTTTTGCGGCCTCTTTTACACTGTTTATAGCAGAGGTCATCACACGCTTGCAGGTGAGGCAAAAAACGCCGCGTGCGGCGATGGCAATCCCCGCGTGCGGCGATGACCATTTCCGCGTGCGGCGTTGGCAATCGCCGCAGGCGGCGTTTTCCACTGCCCCACGCGGTATTGTCGGACAAGGGTCATGTCGTTCTGTATCAAGACCTTATGAGTCTGGTGGGTTGAAAGCTGGGAGAGGAGTTTGTGGTGCTATGTAAGTCACTTTAGCGCACGCGGATGCCCTTGGCTTGCTTATACATGTCTGGGAGGTCGCTGCTGAAGATGGTTCGCGGCGAGTCGTGGAAAAGGCGGAAGTCCTCTTCCGAAGGGTGACCCGGGAAGACGGAGAAGTAGTGCGTGTCCTTCTCGTTTTTGCCTACATACTTGTTCCTCCAAAACACGAAGAAGCTCAGATGGACACCCTCTGCGGTGGCAGGCTCCAGAATCTGCTGCGTCCAGTAGTTGGGATTGCGAAAGGCTTCGAGGCCGGCTTCTGTCACAGCACAAGGCTTCTGCTTGGCAGCCGCTACTTCGGAGAGCGTACGCAGGTTGGCACGCAATGCGTCGGGCGTCTCGCCTTCATAGTAATCGTAGCCTAAGATGTCCACATATTCGTCGCCAGGCCACCAAAAGGTGAAACGCTCTGCGCTGTCCCGTCCGTGCGATTGCGGCGAAATGACATAGATGAAATGGTGAATGCCAGCCTCGCGGAGATAGTCAACGGTAAGCCTCCACAGAGCGACGAATTGTTCCTCGCTGGCACATCCGCGGCCCCACCAGTTCCACGTCTGAGTGTGTTCATGAAAGGGACGGAACAGGATAGGGATGGGCTCTCCATTGTCGTCGGTAAGCGTGCGGGCATATTGTGCCAGACGGTCCAGCCATAGGAGGAATTTCTCGTGTGTAGGGCTGCCGTCTTTGAGAATTTCCCTCAACACCTCCTTGCTCGAGTTGTCCCATGAGTCGCCGCCCGTCAGCGGATTGCCCAGATGAGCGCAGCAAGTGATGACTTCCCCTCTGCGCCGAGCCTCCTGAATCAAGCGTCGGGTTGTGGCAGCCCATTCGCTATTGCGGTCATAGCGATCGTCCATCATCGAGCCGAAGTCCATACTGCATACGGCAGGATAGTCTCCGCAGACGGCCTTCGTGTCGGAACCACCGGGAGTTCCCCGCCAGTATCGGCCGTATGCCAGGTCGTCGTGATGCCCGAACATGAAGCCTCGCTTCTGCAAAGCCCACAGCTGAGAGTAGAGGGCGCGCGTCTGTTTCGTGGCTTGCGGGTCTGCCAAATGCAGGGTGACACGTGCGAAAACGCAACAGGAAACACAAAGTAGGATGAAAGACAATAAGCCTCTCATTAAGGAGAAGTGTGATGACATGTTTTATTTATTATAAAGAAGCAAAAGCTATCTGCGGCGCTTGCTGGGCGTGAAGAAGGAATGGATGCCCGAAACGACACCCGAGCAGAGGCGGTATCCTCTGTAAAGAACAAGGCCGTTGATGAGAAGACGGGTGATTTTCTGCACCCTGTCGGTCGTCTTAGGTATATTGCCTCCGGTCAGATAACTGACATTGTCCGTCATCTGCGTACGAGAAGCCTGCAGCTTCTTCTTGATGGAGCGCTTTCTTTGCTGGATTGCAGCAAGAACATCGGGAGAGTTGGCGATATTGCTCATAGTTCGTCCTCCTCTTCGTCGTCAGGAACAAACAGTTTGGCCACAAACCGCGATATGGGCTGCACTATCCAGCGCTTGCGGAACAAAAGGGTGACGATGATGACCAGCAGCAGGACTCCGCCCATAATCGTGAAGCTCTGTGCTATGCCAACTAACTTTGCCAACCAGAACGCAAAAGCTATCACAAAGAAAATGAGCGCTACCAAAGCGAGTACCAGGCACAAAGCAGTTGTGGCTACTGCAGAGAGGAGCACGCTCAACTTCTCTGCAGAGTCCAACTTCAGATACTCTTTCTGCAGCTCCAGATAGTTCTTCGCCTCTGTCCAGAGCGACTGAATGTTTTCAGAATAGTTCATTGACCATTGTCTCCCTCCCGTTTTGGGGAGAGGTTAGGGGAGATGGGCTTTATTCTTCTTCCTTAGCAGCTTGCAGCTCTTCGGCAATCTCGTCAACGAGGTCGGACATCTCCTGACGGTTGAGCTTAATGCCACGCTTGCGAAGTGCCTCGGCTATTTTCTCACGCAGGTCGCTTCCCTTTTCAGGGGCAAAAAGCAAACCACAAGCAGCACCTACGACTGCTCCACCTATGAAGGTTACCAGAAAATCCAATGCTTTCATAACTCAGATATTATTGAAGTTTATTTTGTTTCTTATTCCCAATCTCGATACTTTTTCGCTTCTTCGCCTACAAATATAGGGCTTTTTGGCTTTCCTTCGATACAAAAATGCAAAAAAATGTTGAAAAGAAGGCTTTTTCTGTCTGATTTGTTGCGTTTTAATGGAAAAAGCACTACTTTTGCAAGGAAAAATAAACGAAAAAATAACCAAAACCCATAAAAACAACTTATGAAAAAGATTCTTTATGTGTGCGCTGCTGTCTGCGCTGTGTTCATGATGTCCTCTTGCAAAAGTAAGGAAAGTGCTTACAAGAAAGCTTACGAGAAAGCAAAGGCTCAGCAGACTGAGCAAGCAGTGACTACCACTACAACTCCTGTTCAGCAGGTAACCACTCAGACTGTGACTCCTGTCACCACGACTCCCGTGGCTGATTACAGCAATGTCCAAGTTCGCAACGAGAATGTTACTTTCGTTGAGGGCAGTCCTCTGAAACAATATGGTGTGGTTGTTGCTTCTGTCACCATCAAGAGCAACGGTGTGGCTCTTATGCAGAAGCTCGCCAGTCAGGGCTACAACAGTTGCGTGGCACAGGCTCAGGTGAACGGTCAGACCTTCTATCGCGTGGTTGCCTGCAGCTACGACACCAAGCCCGAAGCAGCTCAGAAGCGTGCACAGCTCGAGGGACAATATCCCGGCGCTTGGCTGCTTTATAAGAAATGATATTCTGAGACTCCCCAAGACCTTAGAGACCTTAAAGACATTAAGGACCTTAAGGACGTTATAATTATATATAATGTGGGAAGAGTTCTTGCAATAGACTATGGGGTCCGTCGTACAGGTTTGGCTGTGACGGACCCTTTGCAGATTATTCCGGGAGGCCTGACTACTGTTGAGACGCCTAGACTGATGGCCTTTCTGAAGGACTATCTCTCGAAGGAACAAGTGGAGCGTTTTGTGGTTGGCCTTCCAAAGCAGACAAACGGCCGGGACAGCGAGAACCTGCCAAGAGTGAAGGCTTTCGTTGGGCAACTGCAAAAGGCTTTCCCGTCGGTGCCTGTCGATATGTGGGACGAACGCTATACCAGCGTCCTCGCCCAGCAAACAATCCTGCAAAGCGGCATCGGCAAGATGGCTCGCAGAAACAAAGCACTCGTGGATGAAGTGAGCGCCACAATCATCCTGCAAGGATGGATGGAGAGGAGAAATAATTAAGAATTAAAAGAGAAGAATTAAGAATTTCCAAGTTGTATGCCGAGAAAATAATTCTTAACTCTTAATTCTTAACTCTTAATTGATAGAAGATGATATTACCAATATACACATTCGGTCAGCCCGTGCTTCGTCAGGAGGCTGAGGAGATAGACAAAGACTATCCGGAGTTGGAGCAACTCATCAAGAACATGTATGAGACGCTGGAACGCAGCGAAGGCATCGGTCTTGCAGCGCCACAAGTGGGATTGCCCATCAGGCTTGTCGTCATCAATCTTGATGTCATCAGCGAAGACCTTCCTGAATACAAAGGATATGTCAAGACTTTCATCAATCCTTATATCGAGGAGTATGATGAGACAGAACAGGATGTGATGGAGGAAGGCTGCCTCAGTTTGCCTGGCATTCACGAGAAGGTGAAACGTCCCACTCGCATTCGCGTCACCTATCAGGACGAGCAGTTCCAGGAGCACGATGAATGGGTGACTGGCTACTTGGCTCGCGTCATGCAGCATGAGTTCGACCACCTCGACGGCGTTGTCTTCACAGACCATCTGCAAGGCCTGCGCCGCCAGCTCACCAAGTCCAAGCTCCAAGACATCAGGAAAGGCAACTTCTCCTGCAACTATAAGGTAAAAGTGAAACATTGAAGATTGAAGATTGAAGATTGAAAATTGATAATAAAAGCCATGATAAAGCGGATATTCTTGCTTGTGGCTATGCTTGTTGGCATAGTTAATTTTCAATTTTCAATTAGGCACAGTTTCGGCTCAGATCAACACAGACCGCGTCCTTTTGATGGGGCGCAATGCTTTGTACTACGAGGACTATGTGCTTGCCATTCAGCGCTTCAATATGGTCATCAATGTGAAGCCTTGGTTGGGCGAGCCTTACTTCTACAGGGCTTTGGCAAAGTATTACCTCGAGGACTATCAGGGAGCAGAGATTGATTGCAATAATGCCGTAGAGCGCAATCCATACGCACTCAATCACTATGTGCTTCGAGCCCTTTGCCGCATCAACCAGAACCGTTATGCCTTGGCCGAGGAAGATTATAACAAGGCAATTGCCATCAATCCGCTCGACCATAATTCGTGGCACAACATTGTGCTTTGTCAGATTGAGTTGAAGGAGTACGAGAGGGCGGATTCTTCGCTTGATGTGATGCTTCGTAATTGGCCGAAAGAGACAGAGCAATATACGATGAAAGCGCAGGTCTCTTTGCTTCGGACAGATACCATTAAGGCAGAGAAATGGACAGACCAGGCTCTTGAGTTGGATGAATACGACGGCAAGGCTTGGAGTCTGAAGGCAATGTTTCAGGGCAATCGAAAGGAATATAAGGAGGCTGAGGCTTCCCTCGATAAAGCCATCTTGCAGATGCCGCGAGTGGCTGGACTTTATGTCAATCGTGCTTTGGCCCGTTACAATCAGGACAACCTAAGAGGAGCAATGTCCGACTATGATGCTTGTCTTGACCTCGAGCCCCGCAACTACTTGGCTCATTACAATCGTGGCCTCTTGCGAGCCAATGTGGGCGAAGACAATCTTGCCATCGAAGACTTCAACTTCGTGCTCAACCTCGAACCGGATAATACAATCGCCCTCTACAATCGTGCCCTCTTGCTCGATAATATCGGCGATTATAATGGAGCTATTCGTGACATAAGTGCAGTCATCAAGGACTATCCCGAATTCTGGGACGGCTATCGCCATCGGGCAGCCATCAAGCGAAAGATAGGCGACATAAATGGTGCAGAAAGGGATGAGTTCAAGGTCTTGCAAGCCCGATTGGATGCGGTGGCCGGCAAGAAGCATCCTGTCCGTACCCGAAAGAAGAGCGAACGCAATATTGAGGACTATGCGGCACTTGTCGAGGAAGATACGCACGAAGAGGAGAACGAGTATGTAAGCGAGTATCGCGGAAAGGTGCAGAACCGCCAGACTGAACTCCAGCCGGAGCCCATCTATTCGCTTACTTATTATAAGCGCGAATCAGAGACCAATACTTATGTCGCTTATTGTCCCGAGCTGGAGAAACTCAATAGCCAAAAGGTGCTGCCTCTGCAATTGTATTTGACAGACAACGAGGCTCCGATGACAGAGAAGCAGACGGAAACGCATCAAGCCTCGATAAATGCTCTTTCCGAGAAACTTGAGCAAAAGCCTCATGACCGCGATTTATTGCTACAGCGAGCTCTTGCCTACTATCATATCCGCGACTTCGAGAATGGCGTTGCTGACATGAATACCCTTATTCAGGAGAAAGGAGCCGATGCATTGGCTTTGACCCTTCGTGCCCAATGTCGCTTTGCACAGTTGGAAGTCTCACGGACTACGGCTTCGGCTTCCGACCTTCGACTTGGCTATCTGATGGCCGTCCAGGATTACGACAAAGCCTCCAGCCTCATGCCTGATGTGCCTTTCCTACACTACAATGTGGGTTGCCTGCAAGTGCAATTGGCAGATTATGTGGCTGCTCAGAAGTCCTTTACCCGTGCTCTCGAACTCGACTCTCATTTCCCGAGTGCTTATTACGGGAGAGGCGTGGCATACATACTTGGAGGACAAACAGAGCAAGGATTGAGCGACCTTTCCCAGGCAGGAGAGTACGGACTATATACCGCCTACAACCTCATAAAGAAGTACTCAAAGAAGTAAAGACTTCAAGTCTTGCAGATAATGAAAACCCTATGTTGAAACGGCGGCCTGATATGAACATGTGAAAGTCCTCGTGTGGATTTGCAAAAGTTCTCGTGTGGATTTGCAAATATCCTCGTGTGGATTCGACAAAGTTCTCGTGTGGATTTGCAAAACATCACGAGAGCATACTGGAAGCATCTGAGAAACCCATCGTTAACGTCATTTTATAACTTGCGAAACTTGAGTAGAACATGAAGAATAAGAAGAACGGCAAACTGCCGAAAACTCTTTTGGGCAACATCCTATTGGTGGCCTTTCTCGTTATGGGATTATTAGTGCCTTCGGTGAGCACGGCCTGCACTTCCTTTATCGTTTCGGGCAGAGCCACCAAGGACGGACGTCCGCTCATCTTCAAGAACCGTGATACGGGCGACCAGAACAATGTGATTGTAGTCGGGCAAGGCGAGCTCTACCGATACATGGGCATTGCTGCATCCTGGGACAAGAAACCCGTAGAAATCTGGGGCGGACACAACGAGGCAGGCTTTGCCATCATCAACACGGCGGCATACAACATGAACGGCTGCGAGGGCAAAGATACGGACAACGACGGACGATTGATGCGTCGTGCTTTGGAGGTCTGCCGCACTTTGGCCGATTTCGAGCATCTTCTCGACACCTTGCCTCAACCTCTTGGCCTGAACTCCAATTTTGGCGTACTGGATGGTGAAGGCGGTTGTGCCTATTATGAGACTGGCCATTATAAGTATGTGAAGTTCGACGCAAACAATCCCCAAGAGGCTCCCGACGGCTATCTCGTTCGCACGAATCACGGGCTGACGGGTTGCCGCGATATCGACCGCGGAGTGGAGCGCTTCATGGCCATTTCCGATTTCATGGCAGAGGCTTGCCGCAAGGAAAATCTCGACTGCGAATACCTGATTGCCAATGTGCCTCGCTACCTCACGCACGGGTTGACAAAGCAGAACCTCTACGAGCAGTTGCCCAAGGACGAGAACGACACTCGCTACATTCACTTCTCGGAGTTCATTCCGCGCTATATCACCTCGTCTGCCCTCTTGGTTCAAGGCGTGAAGCCGGGCGAAACGACCTCGCACACCATCAGTTGGACGAACATCGGCTGGCCTTGTGCCTCAGTTGCCATTCCCTTGATTCTGGAAGACGATGTGCCTCTTCCCTCTATCGTTCGGCGAGGAGAGAACGACAAGTCTTGGCTCTGCACAAAGTCCATCGAACAAAAGAAGCAGGTGTTCAACCTCAAGCGAGGCAACGTTCGCGACTACATCGACCTCAGCAAACTTGTGAATGCGGCTGGCACAGGCATCGTTCAGCGCATTATGCCTTTGGAGCGTGAGGTGTTCAATCATGCTCGCGAAGCACTGAAGAAAGT
Source organism: Bacteroidaceae bacterium (assembly GCA_017428785.1). Lineage (GTDB taxonomy): Bacteria > Bacteroidota > Bacteroidia > Bacteroidales > Bacteroidaceae > Physcousia. The sequence continues at coordinate 4,719 of JAFRQD010000060.1, read as the reverse complement.
GAGAAAAGGAAAGGGCGCACAAACATTGCGGGAATACTACGAATGGGTGGACGAATATGTCAAGGAACACTATCCTGCAGAATGAGTCGGGAGTGCTCCATGAGAAGCCAAAAGCCCTAAAATGATGGCTAAATAAGTAAAAAGTAAGGCAAAAGGCTAAAGCAAGCAAATAATTTTTCAGATTTCATTCTTCATTTTTCATTTTTTTTGTACCTTTGCAGCCCGAAAATAGTAATAAAAGCGCAAAATGGTAAAGATAACCTTCCCCGATGGCTCTGTTCGTGAGTATGAGAACGGCGTCACTGGCTTTGAGATAGCACAGAGTATTTCACCCCGTTTGGCTCAGGACGTTGTGGCCTGTGGCGTGAATGGCGAGACAACAGAACTGAATCGTCCCATCAATCAGGATGCAAGCATCAAGCTCTATAAGTTCGAGGACGAAGAGGGCAAGCATGCTTTCTGGCACACAAGTGCCCACCTCCTTGCTGAGGCTTTGCAGGAACTCTATCCCGGCATTCAGTTCGGCTTCGGTCCCGCCATCGAGAACGGCTTCTTCTATGATGTGCTGCTTCCTGATGGAAAGCAAATCGGCGAAGGCGACTTCAAGACGATTGAAGATAAGATGCTCGAGCTTGCCCGTAAGGATGAGGCTGTGGTTCGCAAGGAAGTGGGCAAGGCAGACTGCCTGGCTCAGTTCAAGGCTGCAGGCCAGACCTACAAGTGCGAACACATCGACCAGGACCTCGAGGACGGCAGCATCACAACCTATACCCAAGGCAACTTCACCGACCTCTGCAAAGGTCCCCATATCGTCAGCACGGGCATCATCAAGGCCGTCAAGCTGATGAGCATCGCAGGTGCTTTCTGGCGTGGTGACGCTACGAAGGACCAGATGCAGCGCCTCTACGGCATATCCTATCCCAAGAAGAAGATGCTCGATGAATATCTTGTCATGCTTGAAGAAGCCAAGAAGCGCGACCACCGCAAGATTGGCAAGGAGATGGAACTCTTCATGTTCAGCGAGCGTGTGGGCAAAGGTCTTCCCATCTGGCTTCCCAAAGGCACAGACCTCCGTCTCCGCCTTCAGGAAATGCTTCGCAAGATTCAGAAGCAGTATGGCTATCAGGAGGTGATTACGCCCAACATCGGCGGCAAGAACCTTTATCAGACATCAGGTCACTGGGACCACTACGGTAAGGACAGCTTCCAGCCCATTCAGACTCCTGAAGAGGGTGAGGAATACTTGCTGAAGCCCATGAACTGCCCGCACCACTGCGAGATATTCGCCAACCGTCCCCGTTCCTACAAGGAACTGCCTTTCCGCTGTGCAGAGTTCGGTACGGTCTATCGTTACGAGCAGAGTGGTGAGTTGCACGGCTTGACACGTGTTCGTTGTTTCACACAAGACGACGCACACATCTTCTGCCGTCCTGACCAGGTGAAGAGGGAGTTCATCAATGTGATGGACATCATCCAGCGCGTCTTCGCAACCTTCAATTTCAGCGAAGAGAACGTTGAGGTACAGATATCCCTGCGTGACCCTAATGACAAGGAGAAGTACATCGGCTCTGATGAAGACTGGGCAAGCGCAGAGCAGGCCATCATCGATGCTTGTGCCGAGAAGGGCATGAAGGCTCGTCAGGAACTTGGCGAGGCAGCCTTCTATGGTCCGAAGCTCGACTTCATGGTGAAGGACGCCATCGGTCGTCGTTGGCAGCTCGGCACCATTCAGGTGGACTATCAGTTGCCTCAGCGCTTCCAGTTGGAATATGTCGGCGAGGATGGACAGAAGCATCGTCCCGTCATGATTCACCGTGCACCCTTCGGTTCGATGGAACGCTTTGTGGCAGTCCTTATCGAGCACACAGCAGGTCACTTCCCCTTGTGGCTCACGCCCGACCAGGTTGCTATCCTTCCCGTCAGTGAGAAGTATCAAGACTATGCCGAGAAGCTCAAGGCTTACTTCGACACAGAAGGAGTCCGCACCACAATCGATGACCGCAGCGAGAAGATTGGCCGCAAGATTCGCGACACCGAGCTCAAGCACATCCCTTACATGCTCATCGTGGGCGAAAAAGAGCAGGAAGAAGGCACTGTAAGCTTCCGTCAACGTGGCGGAGGAGAGCAAGGAACAATGAAATATGAAGATTTCGCAAAGAAAATCGTCGAAGAAGTTAGGAAAATGACAGAAAAGTGCTAACTTTGCAGCCGCAAAAGTCGACGAAGTCAACTTGTTTGCAAGAAACAAACATAATTAATGAAGAAACCTAACCTGAAACAACAGTATCGCGTCAACGAGCAGATTCGTGGCGTTCGCGAAGTCCGTATCGTAGGCGACGATATCGCTAGTTCCGTCGTATCAATTTCCACAGCGCTTCAGATTGCTGAGCAGAAAGGCGTTGACCTCGTAGAGATTTCTCCAAACGCAGAGCCTCCTGTATGCCGACTCATCGACTACAGCAAGTTCATCTACCAGCAGAAGAAGCATCAGAAGGAAATCAAGGCAAAGCAAGTGAAGGTGGATGTCAAGGAGATTCGCTTCGGACCTCAGACTGACGAACACGACTACAACTTCAAGCTCAAGCATGCCCAGGGCTTCCTCAGCGACGGCGACAAGGTGAAGGCTTATGTCTTCTTCAAGGGTCGCAGCATCCTCTTCAAGGAACAGGGCGAAGTGCTCCTCCTGCGTTTCGCAGCCGACCTCGAAGAATACGGCAAGGTAGAGTCGATGCCTCAGCTCGAGGGCAAGCGAATGATTATGTTCCTCGCCCCCAAGAAGCAGACAGGCGGAGCCAAGAAGCCTCAGGAAGCGGAAGAAGCAGTCGAAGCTCCCGTTCGCGAGAAGAAAGCTCCCCAGCAGAAGGCCCGCAAGGAATACACAGGGCCGAAGGTTGAGGGAGAAGACTTCGACGATTAGAACACTTTCGTAAAAACGGTATAACGATTAACGAAATGTCGAATATTTAAAAGGGAAAAGAAAGATAGTGCGTAACGCCCTGGTATATGCGTTGCCACATCATATATAATAAAAAATTATAAATTAAAAATTAAAAAAATGCCAAAAGTAAAGACTAACTCCGGTGCGAAGAAGAGATTCACTTTCACTGGAACAGGCAAGGTAAAGCGTCATCACGCCTACCACAGCCACATCCTGACGAAGAAGACAAAGAAGCAAAAGCGCAACCTCGACCACAGCGCTATCGTTGTGACTGAGAACATGAAGCAGGTCCGCGACCTCTTCTGCCTCCGCTAAATCGCTGTTAAACTCAGGAAAGAGAAATTTACTTTAGTTATTAACCGAATGCTCAGCAGATAAAGTTCAAAGTTCATAGTCCATAGTTCATAGTCCATAGTCAAATGGTAAATGATAAATGGTAAATGCTTTGGCGCTGCCATTCAAAAAGAAACAAAATTATGCCAAGATCAGTAAATCATGTAGCTTCAAGAGCTAAGAGAAAGAAAATTCTGGGTTTGACCAGAGGTTACTTCGGTGCCCGCAAGAACGTTTGGACCGTTGCCAAGAACACTTGGGAGAAGGGTCTCACCTATGCTTACCGCGACCGTCGCACCAAGAAGCGCAACTTCCGCGCACTGTGGATTCAGCGTATCAACGCTGCTGCCCGCATGGAAGGTCTTAGCTACAGCCAGCTGATGGGTCTGCTGCACAAGGCAGGTATCGAGATCAACCGCAAGGTGCTCGCTGACCTCGCTGTCAACTATCCCGAAGCATTCAAGGCTGTCGTAGCAAAGGTTAAGTAAGAGAAGTAACTCAATTCGAGATTTACAATCAACAAAGGGGAGGAACGACAAAAATGTTGTTTCTCTCCTTTCTTTTTGTATGTATCTTTTTGGTAATTGCTTGTAATGTATGTTGTTACTTATTGCACTCGAAGCCTGCAGGGAGAAACATGAAGATTGCAAGGACACATGAAGATTGCCAACGAGGCACGTGAACTTTGCCAACGTCACTTGTGAACCTTGCCAACGACACCGTGAAGATTGCCGACGATGCGGGGAGTGTTGAAAGGTGTGTCGCTAGAAACCTCCTAATGCCGTGTAGAGGTTGATGAGGGCCTGAATGCCTTCGTAGTGGTTCTCTACCTCCTTAATCTGGGCTGTGAGCAGGTCTTCTTGCGACCTAAGCACTTCGACATAGGTGTTCGTGCCGTTGTTCATCAGCTCTCGCGTGCCTTTGTAGGCTTCGTGCAAGGAGTTGACGATGGAAGTCAAGTAAGCAGCTTTCTGTTCTGTCTTCTTGCAGATGTGCATCTGGCGGTAAACCTCGTTTCCGGCATTAAGCAGGGTCTGAACGAACTGCAGGCGGGCTTTCTCCTGGTCAAGTCGGGCGTTCTTGTGACGCGCTTTCAGACGGCCTTGCATGAAGAGCGGCTGTACGAGCGAGGCGACGGCTTGAGCCAGGAACTGCGAGGGATTGACTGCCCCTTCGCCATTGCTCCACCCAAGCGTGGCACTTATCGTGAGGTCCGGATAGAAAGCCTGATGCGCTTGTTGAACGTTGTAATATGCGACCTCAATGTTGCGAGCGGCTTGACGAACATCGGGCCTTGCTTCGAGCAGACGCAGCGGCAAACCAACGTGGAGCTCAGAAGGCATCACAAACTTCTCATACTGCGAACGGTCAATGTGGTGCGGCTGTTCCGAGAGCATCAAACACAATGCGGCTTCTGTGGTGAGTATGGTTTCCTGTACGTCCACAAT
>JAFRQD010000059.1 GCA_017428785.1 Bacteroidaceae bacterium | reverse complement strand
TGGCTTCTCTGTTGCAACAAGTACTTTCATAACTATGAACTATGAATTATGAACTATGAACTAATGCTTTGCCTCAAATTCCTTCATGCAAGCCACGAGAGCCTCGCAGCCTTCGATGGTCATGGCGTTGTAGCAGCTTGCACGGAAGCCGCCGACGTCGCGATGTCCCTTCACGCCGACCATGCCCTTGCTTGTGGCGAAGGCCATGAACTCGTCCTGCAGCTCCTGATACTCGGGCTTGAGGACGAAGGTGATGTTCATGCGCGAGCGGCTGTCTTCCTCGGCGGTGCCGACGAAGAGTTTGTTGCGGTCAATCTCGCCGTAAACAATCTCGGCGCGTTGCTTTGCCAGCTTCTCCATTGCCTCTACGCCGCCTTGCTTCTTGATCCACTTGAGGTTCTGCAGAGCACAATAGATGGGCACTGTGGGAGGCGTGTTGAACATCGAGCCCTTGTTGATGTGCGTGCGATAGTCGAGCATCGTGGGGATAGGACGGCTCACCTTGCCCAGCAAGTCTTCCTTGATGATACAGAAGGTGACGCCGGCCATACTCAGGTTCTTCTGAGCGCCACCATATATCATGCCATACTTGCTTACATCAACCGGACGAGAGAAGATGTCGCTACTCATGTCGGCAATCATAGGCACTGGGCTGTCGAGATCTTTCAGTATCTCGGTGCCGTAGATAGTGTTGTTGCTTGTGATGTGGAAGTAGTCGGCATCCGTCGGAATGGTGAAGTTCTTTGGGATGTAAGTGAAGTTCTTGTCCTTGCTGGAAGCCACCTCTACCACTTCGCCAAAGAGTTTTGCCTCCTTCTCTGCCTTGGTTGCCCAGACACCGGTGTTGAGGTAGGCAGCTTTCTTCTCGAGGAAGTTGTAGGGCACCATGCAGAACTCGAGACTTGCACCGCCTCCGAGGAAGATGACTGCATAGCCCTCGGGAATGCTGAGCAGTTCCTTGAACAGAGCTACTGCCTCGTCGACAACGGGCTGGAAGTTCTTGGCACGATGACTTGTCTCCATCAGAGAGAGGCCGCTACCCTCGAACTCGAGGCATGCAGCAGCAGTCGCCTCCATCACTTCCTTGGGAAGGATAGAAGGACCGGCATTGAAATTGTACTTCTTCATTGTTTTTAGATTATTTGGTTTCTTTTGATTTTTTGCGCCACAAAGATACAAAAAAAAGAACAAAGAAGCGTGAAGAATGAAGAAATATGAATTATAAAGAAAAATTTTTCACTTTTCACTTTTCACTTTTTGTTGTACCTTTGCACCGCTTTTCGCGAAATAGCGACATAAGCAATCGGGGTGTAGCGCAGTTGGTAGCGCACCTGGTTTGGGACCAGGTGGTCGCCCGTTCGAGTCGGGTCACCCCGACTTTTTTTGTATATAGAGCCCTGCTGCTGCTTGCTTCCTCCACTCAAAGAGCGATTCCGCTCCTCTCTTGAAAGAGGGGATTATTAAGCTGACATCATTTTAAATCCAGAAAGGTTGAGCTCGCGAAATGTAAAGATTTTGTCAAGGGCGACCGCTTCTAACGGCTTATTTTTGTTCGCGTGGCACTTTCCTACCCCAAACGCAAAATAAGGGCTTAAATCGAATTTCATATCAGAATCAGCGACTTACAAGGCCGCGATTTTTCACATTGTGTTAATATTGTATCAGAACCGCACGCATTTCTGCAAAACAAGGGTTAGAATGAGGCCAAATTTAACGTGCGGAGATGGGCAACGCAACATGGGGAAATTGCAAACTTAGCACGCGACGTTTGCAAACATCGCGTGCTAAGTTGGGAAACACCCCGTGCCAAGTCACTCAATACGGCGTGCTGTTCGTGGATTTTATGTAAAGATTTTTTCCTTGTATAGCATGCTCAATTCGTGAGCGAACGACAGGCTGCGATGATTCTGTCAATGGCTTCGTTCACGATTGAGCGAGGACTGCCGACATTCAGACGCATGAAGCCGACGCCGCCCTTGCCGAACATCGCGCCGGAGTTCATGCCGACCTTGGCGTCGAAGGCAAAGAAGTGCTCCAACTCGCTTTGTGTCTTGAAGCCGAGAGCCGTGCAATCCAGGAAGACGAGGAAGCTGGCTTCGGGCACGATGGGACGGATCTTGGGACATTCCTCTGCGAAGCGTTTAACCACGAGGTCAATGTTGCCCTGCACATAGTCGAGCATCTGCTGCTTCCACTCCCTACCCTCTTCGCTGTAACAGGCCATCACGCAATCGCAGGCGAAGACATTGCCGAGGTCCTGGTCCGTGCCCCAGATGTAGTTGAAGTATCGCTCGCGAAGCTTCTCGTCATAGACAATCGCCTGACTCGCCACGATGCCCGGCATGTTGAAGGTCTTTGTGGGCGCCTGCAGAGTAATGCTGATTCGGCGCGCTTCCTCGCTGACACTGGCAAAGGGAACGTGCTTGTGTCCACGAAAGACCATGTCGCAATGTATCTCGTCGCTTATCACGACAACGCCTTCCTCCGCACAAATGTGGGCGACTTGCTGCAGGTCTTCCTTCTTCCAGCAGATGCCGGCAGGGTTGTGAGGGTTGCAGAGTATCATCATCTTGCAGCCCTTGATGTCGCGACGAAGCGCCTCGAAGTCCATCGCAAAAGAGGTTTCCGTGCGACGAAGCGAGCTTTGAACCACCACGCGGTTGCAGGCCTCGGGCACAAAGCTGAAGGGATGATAGACGGGCTCCTGGATGAGGATGCGGTCGCCCCTCTCCGTGAATGCTTGTGTAGCGAGGAAGATGCCGCTCACCACGCCGGGAACATAGCAAATCATCTCTCGCGTGACATCCATCCCGTGCTGCTCCTTGTTCCATCGGATGATGCTTTCGTAGTAAGGCGGGTTCTGACAAGTGTAGCCCAAGATGCCTTGCTCCAGGCGTTTTCTTATAGCGTTGAAGACAAAAGGCGGCGTTCGGAAGTCCATATCGGCAACCCACATCGGTATGAGGTCGTCGGTGCCGCACTCGTTCTTCACGCGATCTATCTTAATTGCATCAGTTCCCTCGCGGGGAATTATCTCGTCGAAGTTGTATTTCATCATCATTCTTAATTCTTCTTTCTTAATTCTTATTTTGCTTTGTAAATGCCTATCTCCCCACTTCCGTAACAAACAGTCGCGTCGGCATCGTAGATGCAACCGAACTGCCCGGGCGCAATGCCTTGTATGGGAGCATCGCTGTGGATGTGGTAGCCCTCGTCATCGAGGCTGATAAGGCCAGGCATGAAGTGATCCACATGACGGACCTTGAACTGGATAGGCATTTCTCTTGCACCTTGCTCCTTGCCCCCTGCCCCTAATGAAATGGGCAGAGGCTCTGTGATGAAGTGGAAGTCTGCCAGGCGGAAGTCGTGTCCGTACTGCAACTGCGTGTCCCAGCCGTTCGCCACGAAGATGATGTTCTTGCGGATGTTCTTCTTCACGACGAACCACGGCCCGCCGCTCAAGCCCAAGCCCTTCCTTTGTCCGATGGTGTGGAACCAAAAGCCTTTGTGCTTGCCGACGACCTTGCCCGTTTCGATGTCTATAATCTTTCCCTCCTGCTCACCCATGAAGCGGCGGATGAAGTCGTTGTAGTTTATCTTGCCGAGGAAGCAGATGCCCTGACTGTCCTTGCGTCTTGCACTCGGAAGCTTGGCGTCGAGCGCAATCTGTCGCACTTCGTCCTTCATGAGATGACCTATCGGGAAGAGCGTGTGGCTGAGTTGTTCGTAGCTGAGCTGTGCGAGGAAGTCCGTCTGGTCCTTGACCGGGTCTTTTGCTGTGCCGAGCCACATCTTGCCGTTTCGCACGACGTTCGTGGCATAATGCCCCGTCGCGATGTAGTCGTAGTGGCAGCCCACCTTCTCTTCGAACGCGCCGAACTTGATGAGCCGATTGCACATCACGTCGGGATTGGGCGTCAGTCCTTTCTTGATGCGCTCGACGGCATAACCCACAACCTGCTCCCAATACTCTTTCTGAAGGTCAGTCACCTCCAGCTTCAGCCCGTACTTGCGAGCCGTAGCCTGCGACAGCTCGATGTCCTCCTCTGCCGTGCACGACGAGTCCTCCCCGTCCATACCTATTTTTATATAATGTAGGTCGGGCTTCAATCCTGCCTCGCAAAGCAGATGCACCACGACAGCACTGTCCACACCGCCAGAAATGAGAACAGCAATGCTGCCCTTTATATCATTGAACATTGTACATTGATTATTGAACATTATCTTTCTTTAGAAGGTCTTCACTTCAACAACTCCCTGCCGCTACCTGCTTCGAGGACTTGCATCTGCTGAATGGCGATCTTATTGAGCTTTACGAGACGTTCGCCTTGGGGAATGCCATCGTTGATGAGGACAGCGTTGATGTTTTCCATATTCGAGAGGCAGATGAGTTCGTTGATGGTGGCATAGTCGCGGATGTTACCTTTCAATTCAGGATTGGCCTCACGCCATTGCTTGGCAGTCATGCCGAACATGGCCACATTTAAGACATCAGCCTCTTCTGCATAAATGATATTGGCTTGCTCCCTCGTCACTTCTGCGGGAATAAGATGACTCTTGATGGCATCCGTATGAATGCGGTAGTTTATCTTCGAGAGTTCACGTTTGGCCGTCCAGCCAAGGAGCTTCTGCTCTTCTGCCTTGAGGCGTTGAAACTCTTTGACAAGGTAAAGACGGAATTCTACGGAAATCCACGAAGCAAATTCAAATGCGATGTCTGTCTGTGCATAAGTACCACCGTTTCGGCCTGCATGTGATATGATTCCTATTGCATTGGTGGCTGTTATCCAGCGTGTAGGCGAAAGCGTGAAGGCATTCAGTCCTGCCTCTTTCCTAAACCCCTCGAATTCGAGGGGATTAAAACTGGGGTTGTGAATCGTTTCCCATATACCAAGGAACTCTACTGTGTTGCGGTTTCGCATCCAGTTCGCGATAACTCCATTAGGGTCAACCGGGTTCTTCTGCTTCGCAACATCTGTGATGCAAATGTAGTCCACACCATTGACAGTTATTGTCTTGATGGCAACATCTCTGACTATTATTTCGCTTTTCTTTGCCATATCACTTTTTGCAGATGTTCACCTTTTTCTTTATCTCCTCGAGCTCCTCCGAAGTGATGATGTTTTGCTGCTGAAGCATCTCGAGCTTCTGGATTTCCTTGTCTGCGCTGTGGCTTAACGGGTTGTATCTGAGGAGCAGTTCTGCCTTCATCTCCTCGTACTTCTCGGCATCGATGAGTCCTTGGTCACGAAGTTTGGCGAGGTTCTTTATCTCATGACTGAGGGAATGGTCCTCGGGCCCCAGCAGTCCGCCTTCACCGAAAATATAGGAATAAAACTTGAGCTTTAAGCCTATCATGACTGCAGAAAGCAGCAACACAGCGAACAAAATAGCTATTCCTTTCATATCTGTTTAGTTTTATCAAATCTTGTATCGTGTCGTTAGACGCATTTCCTTTTGTCTTTCATTCAAACTACACACGCGTACATTGCAAACTACACACGAGTAAATCGTGATTTTCACACGTGAACTTTGCAAAATCCACACGTGGATTTAGCGAATTTCACACGTGAATTTTGGCAACATCACACGTGATGTTTTGCGTCATCACCAGTCATTGACATTCAAACACTTAGGAGACGAGGCTTTTAAGGCTTTTTGAAGGCCCAAACGCGGTCGCCATTGAAGGTTTTTATGTGCAGGGCGATGGAGTCGCCGGCAGGAATCGTCGCGAGGTCATCCACTGAAAGGCTTGCATAGACGGTCTCCGTGTAGGAAAGCGGGTCGCCGTTCTGCCGATGATGAAGGCTGAGATGAGTGGTTCTTCCCTTCACCTCATCCACCCGATAGCCCCAATATTGTATGCCGCCTTGCGTGAGTGGAGCGAGTTGCATGTTAATGTACCGGCCTGATTGCCAAACGCTTGTGACCTTGATCGGGTCAGGCTCATGGGCAAGTTTGGTGGAGTCGCGAAGCATGTAGGCTCCTATCGCACTGTGGAGCGTCGCGGTTTGTCCGTCAGGGACAAAGCCACAAACGGCACGATACCTGGCATTCTTGTCGTAGCCTTCCTGCGGATTGGAGAGGGTGTAAGTGCGACCTGCGTCGGTCGTAAGCTCAAACATCTTGCCTGAAGCATCGGTCCGAACCATCGCGAACTCAGTTATGACATTCAGATAGAAGTCGGAACTGTCGTCCCCGCCCTTGCAACAAGCAAAGACAAGGAGGAGCAAAAACAGCCCCCCTCTAACTCCCCCAAAGGGGAGAACTCTATTTAGTTTCACTCTTTTATGCTTTACAATTTCCAACTTTCAATGTTCAATTATAATGCTTTTTTGCTTGTTTACGACTGGGTTGGCGTACATTGTGAGGATGCGTTCCCTGAGGAAAGCCTCATCCTTGTTCTCTATCTTCACCAAGTCGATGCGGCTCTGCAGGTAGGTTCCAAAGGTCTTCTTCTCCTCTTCGGTGTATTTGTCGGCATAATCCGAAGTGCCGTTCAGCAAATCGACTGCCACATAATTGCCCGGGAAGAGCTGATAGCCGGCATGAATCTGCTTGTCGATGCGGCGGGCAATCTCTGTGAAGACCTCCGTCTTGGGCACTTCCGCGAACTCATCAAGCCAGTTGTTGATGGGAGGCATTGCTTCGTAGTGGATGCGGCCTTTCTGTCCGAAGATGCCAGTCTTCATGTTGTCGAGGTCGTCCTGTTTGCTCTTCTTGAACGACGGATTGTCGCGCTTCTGCTGGAACTCCTGAGCTTTGAGGTAATCGCAGGGATCGTACTCATAGCTGATGCTGAGTGGCACGATATTGAGCTCCTTGAGTCGGTCGATGACGCTACCTTCTCCGGCCATCGCAAACATCTTGAGCAGAGACTCCTGCGTCTGGTCGCTACTGTCCTTGGCTCGTCCTTCGCGTTGTGCAATCCAGATGTTTTCGTGCTTCTCCGTAATGGCGTAATGCATGTAGCGGCTCATTCGCTGACTGCTCTCCAAGAGTTCCCTCGGACTAAGTCCCCTTTTGACCGTGAAGGCTTTATTGAGCTTGACGAGCGTCTTAATCCACGGATAGATGAGGAGGTTGTCGCCGATGGCTATCTCACAAGTCGTCGGGAACTTGTGCTCGTGGAGCATGAGGTCGAGGATGGCGCTGTCGAGCACGATGTCGCGATGATTGCTGATGAATGTGTAACGCTCCGGCCCGGGCGCGATGCCGCTGTAGGAGAAGCTGCAGCCACTGCTGCATTTGCGAAGGATATGCTTCAGCACAGGCTTGATGAACCGCAGTTGGAACTGAAGAGGTGTATTGACACCGACGAAAGCCAAGCGGAAAAGGCCGTTTCGCATCCAGCTCGGCATCCAAGGAACAAAGCCTTTCAGCATCCGGGAGAACTGCCTGTCGGCAAGAAGACTCTCGACGGCCTGCTTTATCTCGCCTTCCGCAAAGGGGCGGATTTCATCGAATTCATTGACCATTGACCATTGACCATTAAATATTGAACATTGGTGGCGGTAGCAAATTCTTAATTCTTAATTCCCTCTTCTATGATGTCTGTCATCACATCCTTTATGTCCAGCCCTGCGGCACGAACCTGTTGGGGGATGAAGCTTGTCGCCGTCATTCCAGGGGTTGTGTTGATTTCGAGGAGGTTTATCTTGTCGCCTTCCGTGATGATGTAGTCGATGCGGATGATGCCGCGACAGCCAAGCAGGTCGTATATCATCGAGGTCAACTTGCTGACTCTTTCGGCAAGGCGTTCGCTGATGCGGGCAGGGGTTATCTCGTCGCTTTCGTTATTGTACTTGGCAGCATAGTCGAAGAACTCGTTCTTGGAGACAACCTCTGTGATGGGGAACACAACGCTCTTTGTCTTTGTCTTGTAGCACCCGCAGGTGAGCTCTGTTCCGCACATGAAAGCCTCCACCATCACATCCTCGCCTTCCTTCATGGCGAGTTCGATGGCAGGACGAAGCGCCGCGATTGTCTTCACCTTAGTCGTGCCGAAAGAGGAACCGCCGCGAGAAGGTTTCACGAAGCAAGGCAGGCCGATGCGGGACACGATCTCTTCGTCCGTGACCTCTTTATCGTGACCTATCTTGACCAAAAGGCTGTCTGCAACCGAAACACCGAACGCCCTCATGTAGTTGTTCAGCACGAACTTGTCGTAGGTCATTGCCTCGACGAGCACGCCACAAGTAGAGTAAGGCATCCTTATAAGGTCGAAATAGCCTTGCAGCTCGCCGTTCTCGCCCGGAGCTCCGTGAATCGTGATGTAAGCAAAGTCGGGATGAACCGTCTTGCCATCTGCCTCGAAGCTGAAGTCGTCGCGGTTGATCTTCGAACGACTGCCGTCAGGAAGCAGAGCCTCCCACTTTCCGGCATGTATCTCTACCTTATATATATTATAACGCGCGGGGTCGATAAACGAGGCGATGCCTTCAGCACTTCTCATGCTCACATCATGTTCCGAACTATCGCCACCGCAAACTATTGCAACTGTCTTCTTCATATTCTATTTAGTTTTTATTCTTGCTATAAACTCTCCATTTATTCAGTAATGCTTCGAAGTCCTCGGGCAGTTCCGACGAGAAGAACATCTCCTCTTCTGTCACAGGATGAACGAAGCCGAGCGTCTTTGCATGAAGTGCCTGCCGAGGGCAAAGCTCCAGGCAGTTGTGGATGAAAGCCTTGTACGACGCCGTTTGCTCTCCTCTCAGGATTTGGCACCCTCCGTATCGTTCGTCGGCAAAGAGCGGATGACCGATATGCCGCATGTGCGCCCTGATCTGATGCGTCCTGCCTGTCTCAAGATGACACTCCACAAGTGTCACAGGGCCGAAGCGTTCGAGCACTTTATAATGTGTAATGGCAGGCTTACCTATCTCTCCATCCATCGGATAGACCGACATCTGCAAGCGGTCCTTAGGATGCCGGCCGATGTTGCCCGTAATGGTTCCCTCGTCTTCTCCGAAAGGTCCCCAGACGAGCGCATTGTATTCGCGTCGGCAAGTATGATAGAAGAACTGCTTCGCCAAATGTGTCTTTGCGTCGGCTGTCTTTGCGATGACCAAAAGGCCGCTTGTGTCCTTGTCGATGCGATGCACAAGGCCGACAGTCGGGTCGTTGGGGTCGAAGCCTTTATCGTCGCGAAGATGCCAGGCAAGCGCATTGACGAGTGTGCCGCTGTAATTCCCGCAACCAGGATGCACCACGAGTCCTGCCGGTTTGTTGATGACGAGCAGAACACTATCTTCATATACCACATCGAGAGGCAAGTCTTCGGGAACGATTTCCCAATCGCGCTTCGGATGGTCGAGGACGAGCGTAATGACATCGCCGGCCTTGACCTTGTAGCTGCTCTTGACAGGCTTGTCGTTGGCTCGGATGCTTCCTGCTTCGGCAGCTTTCTGGATGCGGTTGCGGCTCGTGCCAGGCATGTGGTCCATCAGGAACTTGTCCACACGGACAGAACCCTGACCTTTATCTACCTCGATACGCCAATGTTCGTGCTCCTCAGGCTGCTCCTCTGTAAGTCCTTCTTCAAGAAGCTCGTCATCAAAGAGTATGTCTTCCTCCAGTTCCGCCATCCTTTAAGTTGAAACTAGAATATTTCCTCTTCGTAACCGTCGAGCGGCTCTAGTATTTCCGAATCCAAAGAGTCTCCGAACTCGTCTTCGCCGCTTCCGTAGTCAGTATTGCCGATGACAAGCGTCACTGGTGCATCATTAGGCACTCGCTCGCCTGTATAGACCTCTCTGCCATTCACTTTGAGGGCAATCACCCAATCAGGGTCGCCCGGCACGAACTCCATCGGACCGATCTTAAAGCCGAGGGCTCGCAGACGTGCTTCCGCCTCTCGACGAGAGCAGTTTCCTGCGATGTCGGGAATCGTATTCATGGGTGTTTGCTTCTGATTGATGGTGAGATAGATTTCGCGACCCGACTTCACGCGGCTGCCTGGAGCGGGTTTCTGCTCAAGGACGATGCCGGCTGGTTGCTTGCGAATATATGCGGAATCCACAACAACCGTTATCAGATCGAGTTCCTCGAGGGCATACTCCGCATCGTTTATCATCATGCCCTTCACTTCAGGCACTTCCACACTCTCTCCGTGCTTTGTGTAAGTAATCATCCACACCCATAGGCCCACACAGAGGGCAATGCCGACGAGCACCATCGCTATCAGGTTCCAATAGACATAAGGACTGAAAAGCTTCTTCTTGAAATCTCCCCAAGACATAATCGTTAGTCTTTTTGTTTATTTACGCGACAAAGATACTAATAAAAAAAGAAAAAGAAGTAAAGTTGCCCTTACTTCTTTTCCTATTTGCTGAAAAATGTGTTTACTTACCGTGCCTTTCGTCTGAAACGGTGAGCTTCTTGCGACCTTTAGCGCGACGAGAAGCCAAAACACGGCGACCTGTAGCGGTAGTCATTCTCTGACGGAAACCGTGCTTATTGTTGCGGCGACGGTTGTGGGGTTGAAATGTTCTTTTCATATCTATTTATGCTTAATTATTTAATTGCGCATCACGATTCGGGGTGCAAAATTAAGCCTTTTTTTTCATTTACGCAAGGATTGTGCAACTTTTTCTTTTCAACTTTTCAACTTTTCAACTTTTCTTCTTACCTTTGCACCACAAAATCAACCAAGTATAACAAAAAAGAAGCTAATTTTATGATTAACTCACAAGACATCAAGAAGGGCACCTGCATCCGCATGGACGGTAAGCTCTATTTCTGCATCGACTTCCTTCACCGCAAACCCGGTAAGGGCAACACTATCATGAACGTGACCTTGAAGGACGTCGTGAACGGCGGCGTTATCGAGAAGCGTTTCAACATCGGCGAGCGCCTCGAGGATGTACGCGTCGAGCGTCGTCCCTGCCAGTATCTCTACAAGGATGGGGAGGATCTCGTGTTCATGAACAACGAGACTTACGAACAGATTACCATTGCTCCCGACCAGGTGAACGGCGTGAAGTTCCTCAAGGAGAGCGAGAATGTGGAGGTTGTGGTTGATGCCAGCACCGAGACTGTGCTCTATGCCGACGTTCCCGTCAAGGTTCATCTGCAGGTTGTATGGACAGAGCCCGGACTGAAGGGCGATACTGCGACCAACACCCTGAAGCCTGCCCGCGTGGAGACCGGTGCCGAGATTCGTGTGCCTCTCTTCATCGAGGAAGGCGAGATTGTTGAGGTTGACAGCCGCGACGGTAGTTATCTGGGCCGTGTGAAGGAATAAGACCTTTTCAGACTTTCCCTCTCCGCTATGGGAAGAAACAACAGGGGCTTCTGAGTGATTCGGAAGCCCCTGTTGTTTATTCACCATTCTCTACTTGGTCAATTTCTTCTTGCCGCCAACAATGTTGATGCCCTTCTGCGGCTTAGCGAGGCGCTGGCCTGCAAGATTGTAGATAGTGCCGTCGAGGTTCTTGGATTCCTTGAGGTCTTTTAGCCCGGTCGGGTCGTATTCAATGAACACATGACCTTCGACGCCTGCACTGTAATAGGCATCTGCTGCGGTATCCACGAGAAGCGACTCGCCGACGGTCTGCAGCATGCATTCACCGACAGGAGCATCTTCTTCTGCATGCACTTGGAAACTCAGAATCGGTCCCTCCTCGCCACGCATCTGCTTGCCTTCCAGGGAACTGACGAGGAGCTTCAGGTTGCCGTTGTCGAGCACATTCGCGATGACTTCATGCTCGGCAAGTCGATTGCGATAAAGGGAGACGATGGGGTTGCCTGCCTCGTCTGTGTCTGCAACGAGCCCTTCCGGCAACTGAATCTCGGCTTCGATGCATGTCAGGTCGGCTGCGGCGTTCTTCACGCAGAAGTCAACATTCACCGTCTGTCCTGCCATGATATACACATCGGCGAAGTAGAAAGCATTGTCCTGAGCCTGAGCCAAGCCGCAAGTTATCGCAGCAAGCAAGAGAATATATAGTTTCTTCATACAGTTTTCCATGTTTGCGGTGCAAAGTTACAAACAAGCGAGCATATTACAAAATAATTCCTTATTTATTTTTAATGTAGAGAGAAAGTAAGTTCTGACGCAGGTCTTCAGCACATGAACGTGCGCCCCGAAATGTCGTTTATTGCACTTCGTGACCGAGTTTGGAGGGAAGGAATCCCGTTTTCTGTTTGCAAACTCGCTGATTTCTCCCCGCAAAAGCATCGGAAAATCCTTTACAAAAAACGTGTCGAAAAAGGAGAAATTCCGTGATGCCGCACGCGACGGGACAAAACGCCGCACGCGATGTTGGCCAACGCCGCACGCGATGTTTGCAATTTCCCCCTGTTGCGTTCCCCATCGCTCCACGCGGAAATTGTCGAAAATCCACGCGGCATTTATCCTTTCGACCTTCGTTGCTTATACTTTCTTTGCCTCTTCATTCAAAACGCCTCTTCGCAAACCCCCGATTTCAGAGGAAAACGCGTTTTAAGCCCTTATTTTATGTCTGGGGTAGAAAAGTGCCACCGAAGGAAAAACAAGCCCTTAAAACGCGTGTCGCCGGAAAATATTTTGACAAACAAGCCGTGAGCAAAGCCTATGGGAACCTGACTGTCTTTGTGAAAGGCCCGGGCTTCGATTCAGAACACGACATTATTGCATGTGACTTTCGCATTTCTTTGTGGCAAAACGCCCTCTGCCAA
Source organism: Bacteroidaceae bacterium (assembly GCA_017428785.1). Lineage (GTDB taxonomy): Bacteria > Bacteroidota > Bacteroidia > Bacteroidales > Bacteroidaceae > Physcousia. The sequence goes on along the minus strand of JAFRQD010000059.1, from coordinate 4,795 downwards.
AGCATTCGGCGAGCTGCGGAAGCTTGAACCTCATAAAATGCTAAGATTGTATTTTCTTAACTCGATTATTCGTACCTTTGACTATGTCGAAGGTACTTTTGCTCAGAAACGAAAAGAAAAACGGGCTTTTTTTTTGTACTTTTCTCGCTTATTTGTACCTTTGCACACTAATTTCTATAAACATGAACGAGAGAATGAACAACTGGATACGAGTTTTGCCGATTTTCCTGCTGCTGGTTACGATGACGGCTTGCGGCGGAGGCTCGAAAAAGGCCAAAAAGGACCAAATCAAGTACGAAATCCGAAAAGTTGAGGCCGAAACGAGGGTCTACAACATCTACATTCCCGCTTCGCTCCACGGACTGAGCGAGGTGGAAGTCTTTCCGCAGGTGTCGGGCATCATCCGTCAAGTGAACTTCAAGGACGGCTTCAAGGTGAAAAAAGGTCAGGCGCTGTTTGTCATCGACCAGACAGAGCATAAACTGAACGTGCAGAACGCTCAGGCAAACCTGGCAGCTGCAAAGGCGCAGATGGAGACGACCAAACTGCAATACGAGTCGAACCAGAAGTTGGCCGAGAAGAAAATCATCAGCGACTACGTCCTCTCAAGCAGTATGAATGCCTACCATGTGGCTCAGGCCTCGGTTCAGCAGGCTCAGGCTCAGCTGGCAATGGCTCAGACCACATTGAGCTACTGCACCGTGAAGTCGCCCATCACGGGCATCATCAAGGAGAACGGCTTCAAAATCGGAGAAGTGGCAGCCCTCTCAGACTTGCTCTGTACGGTAAGCGACGACAGCGAGATTCAGGCCTGGTTCTCTTATACGGAGAGCCAGTTGCTGGAGCTGTTGGAGCAATATAACCTGAAACCCTCGTCGGAAGGTCTGAAGGACATCGACGGAAAAAGCGTCAGCGCAAAACTGCCCCGCCTGAAACTGCAGCTGAAGAACGGCCAGGAGTATGCTCACGAAGGCATCGTAACGGAAATGGGCGGCATCGTGGACCGCAAGACGGGTACCGTCATCTGTAAAGCCACCTTCCCCAACCCCGACTACGAACTGCGCTCCGGACTGTCGGCCACTCTTGTCTTCCCCATCCAGATGAACGAAGTGTTCCGTGTGCCGAAGACGGCAGCCGTACACCTGCAGGACCACCTGATGTTCTATCGCGTAAGCAAGGACGGAACCGTAGAAGGCGTCATCTGCGAGGCAATTCCCTCGAACAGCGGGCAGAACTACTATGTGAAGAGCGGCCTGCACAGCGGCGACGAGATTGTCATCAACGGCGTGCAGAATTTGTCGAACGGAGTGAAAGTGAGGTAAAATGAAGACACATTTCTTTGTAAAGCATTGGGTTGCGGCTTTTGCCATCGCCGTACTGACAGTAGTCATCGGTGTGGTAAGCCTGCAGACACTGCCTGTCGAACAATATCCCGACATCGCTCCGCCTATGGTTACCATCAGCGCCACATACAGCGGCGCAGATGCCCATGCCGTGATGGAGTCCGTCATCATGCCTCTGGAAGAGGTCGTGAACGGTGTGGAGAACATGATCTACATGGACGCTACGGCCACCTCCAACGGTGAGGGCGAGATTGATATCTACTTCAAGCAAGGCACGGATGCTGACCAGGCAACGGTGAACGTGCAGAACCGCGTAAGTCAGGCCTCGGGCGTACTTCCCGAAGATGTCATCAGAAACGGCGTCACCGTGCAGAAGAATGTCAATGCCACGCTGATGATTATGAGCCTGGAGAGCACCGACGGACAGTTCGACCAGTCCTTCATCTCCAACTACCTCGACATCAACGTCATGCCCGCCATCAGCCGCATTGCCGGCGTAGGCAGAACGATGGTGATGGGCGAGCAGTATGGCGTGCGCATCTGGCTGAAGCCCGACCTGATGGGACTCTACGGCGTAACGCCCGACGAGATAGTCGCTGCCATCAACGAGCAGAACCTCGTTGTCCCCGTCGGCCGCCTGGAGAGTGCTACCGACAAGATAGACATTGAGTTCAACGGTCTGCTCGACGACATGAAGCAGTTCGAGAACATCATCATACGCGCTTCCGAAAAAGGCGAAATACTTCGTCTGCGCGACTTGGCAGAGGTGGAACTGGGAGCCCGTGCCTACGACTTCCGCACAAACATCAGCGGCAAACCCGGCGTAATGTTCTATGTGAAGCAAGCGCCTGGAGCCAACGCCACAAAGGTGAACGCCGAGATAAATAAGGTACTTTCCGAAGTGGAGAAGCGTCTGCCTGCAGGCTTGGAGTTCAAGCTCCTCGAGACCAGCGACGACTTCCTCTATGCCTCGATGTACAACGTCGTAGAGACGCTCATCGTTGCCATCATCCTCGTGGTGCTTGTGGTCTATTTCTTCCTGCAAGACTTCCGAGCCACCCTCATCCCGTCCATCACAATCGTCGTCTCGCTGATAGGCACCTTTGCCATCGTCAAGATAGCAGGCTTCTCGCTAAACCTGCTGACGCTCTTTGCGCTTGTGCTGGCCATCGGTACTGTGGTGGATAACGCCATCGTCGTGGTGGAGACCGTAATGACGAAACTGGAGGGAGGAGCCACAAACATGCGCCGGGCAGTCAGCGATGCCCTTAGCGAAGTGACTGCGGCCTGTATCTCTACCACACTCGTCTTCATGGCAGTGTTCATTCCCGTCACCTTCATGTCGGGCACCACAGGCACATTCTTCAAGCAGTTCGGCATCACGATGGCCTCTTCTGTCGGCATCTCTACAGTTCTGGCTCTGACACTCTGCCCAGCTCTTTGTGTGCTCTTAATGAAGCCCAATAACGGCTCGGAGCACAAGAAAGGCATCGGGCACTACATGTATGTGGCCTACTCCACTTCCTACAACGCTCTGCTGAGCAGATACATGAAGGCGATTAAGCGCTTCATCAAGAAAGCCTCCTACGCTTGGATTCTGCTGGGCGTCTTCTGTCTGTTGGCAGGCCTGCTGGTGATGCGTTCGAAGAGCGAACTGGTGCCTCAGGAGGACCAAGGTTTCCTGCTTGTCAACATCATGCTGGCTCCCGGCACTTACCTGAACGAAACGGAAGCTACGGTGCTGCAACTCGAGGACTATATCAAGTCGCTCGACGAGGTGGAAACCGTAGGAGCGCTGACGGGTTACTCCATGATGGAGGACGTCACCAGCACGAACTACGCCACGCTCATGGTTCGCCTCAAGAACTGGAGCGAGCGAGCTTTCTTCAGTATCGCCGACGTTCAGGAGCAAATCTCGGAATGGGCCACAATCAACCTGCCGCAAGCCGACATCACGGCTTTCCAGATGCCTCAGATTCCAGGCTATGGCAACGGCTCCGACATCAGCTTCAGCCTGCAAGACCTTTCGCGAAGTGCCGACAAGCATGAGTTTGTAGCCATGGGTGAGAAGTTCGTAGAGAAGCTTGCTCAAAGGCCTGAGACGGAGTTTGCCTCCTCGACCTACTCTACCGACTTCCCCAAATACAGGCTCGATGTCGACGAGATTGCCTGCAAGCGCATGGGCATCTCTCCAAAGACGGTTCTGCAGACCATCGGCACGTTCTTGGCAGGAGACTACATCGGCTCTTATGTACAATATAATAATGTATATCGCGTAATGGTGCAGGCTGGCAAGGAGTATCGCATGTCTGAGGCAATGCTCAACAACATCTTCGTACCTGTCGGCGACCACATGGTGCCTGTCACGCAGTTTGTTTCCATGAGGCTTGATACCGGTTCTGCAATGGACCTCCACTTTAACCTCTTCCCCTCCTACCCCGTCAGCACGCTCCCTGCACCTGGATACACCAGCGACGATGTGCGCAAGGCTGTCGATGAGGTGAAGCAAGAGGTGTTCCCCGAGACATTCGGCTACGAGTATTCAGGCATGGCCCGAGAGGAAGCCGACAACGCCAACTCGAACGAGACGCTGCTCATCTACGGCATCTGCATGCTGCTCATCTACCTCATCATGGCCTGCCTCTACGACTCCCTGTTCATTCCGTGGGCTGTCATGCTCTCCATTCCCTTTGCCCTGTTCGGCGCTTACCTCTTCATCATTCCGATGGAGTCGATGGGTGTGGGAGCCAACGTCTATGTGCAGACGGGTATCATCATGATGATTGGACTGGTGGCAAAGACTGCCATCCTCATCACCGAGTTCGCCGTGCAGAAACGAAAGGAAGGCATGAGCATCCTTGATGCCGCCATCGGAGCCTGTCAGGACCGCTTGCGTCCTATCCTGATGACGGTGCTCACCATGATTCTTGGCATGTTGCCCTTGGCAGTCGGCAGCGGAGCAGGAGCCGTAGGCAATCGCTCTTTGGCACTTGCCGTTATCGGTGGTATGACAATAGGCACCATTGCCCTCCTGTTTGTCACGCCTGCATTCTATATGGTGTTCCAGAAACTGCACGAGAAACTAACTCCCGAGAAAGATGACGAATAAAGCGAAGATATGTTTGATGGCTGGTGTGATGCTTCTTTCCAGCTGTTCACTCTACCAGAAATACGAAGCAAACAACACGGTGCCGGCAGACATCATGGGCGATGCCGTACAGCCTGGCGATACCATCAGCCTTGGTGCCCTAGGATGGCGTCAGCTCTTTACAGACCCTCTCCTGCAACAGCTCATAGAAAGAGCTTTGCAGAACAATACCGACATGAAGTTGGCTCAACTGACCATTGAACAAGCGCAAAACGACCTTGCTTCTGCCAGGTTAGGTGCTTTGCCAACCTTCACCTTCGAGCCTTCAGGAACCCTCACCCACTTCAACGGGATGGCGACTCGT
>JAFRQD010000058.1 GCA_017428785.1 Bacteroidaceae bacterium | reverse complement strand
GGTACTGCACACCCGTGGGAGAGTAGGTAGCCGCCGTTTTTTTAGCAGAAGCCCTTCGAGAGGAATCTCGGAGGGCTTTTTTGTTGTGGTAGATGTGGTGGTTGCTAAGGTTGCGATGGCATCGCAACATACGGGACGGGAAGGCGAAGGGGAGAGAACAGAATGGAAGAGATGGAAGAGATGGGAGAGATGGGAGAGAAGGGAATGATGGGAATGATGGGTATGATTGGAGAGGATGCTTTTGTTCTCTATTGGGTTCTGCTCTGTTTTATTATACCTTATTATATATATAGGGGGGCAAAGAGGTGGTGCCAGGGGATAGACAAACGGTACTACCGAAATTTTGGCCTGATGATTGTGGTATTTGCATGTCATATGTTGCGGGAAAAGATGATCTAAGACAGGAAATTGTTAGCATTGTTTAACATTATTGGGTAATTGTGCAATAAAATGTTTGTATTATCCGTTATATTATCGTACGATGTACGATAATAGACTAATTGATGATAACCGCTTCGATAGTAACATATAATAACAACTTGTTGGACCTTGAAGGTATTCTTCGCAGTTTGCTCATTTCGCCGGTTCAGAAGGTATGGGTAATAGACCATAGTGATACGTTCGACCGTCTTGAGGGTGAGTTGCAGGAGTACATGCGCAAGGATGAGGATTTCCTGAAGCATCAGGACAGGGGTTTCCAGTTGAAATACATCAGGCAGGCCAACAAGGGTTATGGCGGCGGTCATAATGTTGCTCTCCTCGAGGCGATGGATGAGGGCAGTCAGTATCATCTTGTGGTTAATCCGGATGTCTGGTTTGGAGCGGAAGTGATTCCTGCTTTATGGCGTTTGATGGAGGAGGACGAAAGTATCGCGCAGGTCATGCCTAAGGTGCTTTTCCTGAATGGTTCGGTGCAGCGCCTGGCCAAGTTGTTGCCAACGCCTCTGGATCTTTTCGGCAGGTTCTTCTTGCCCGAAAAGCTTATTGCCAGAAGGAATGCCAAGTTCGAGTTGAGACAGTCGGGCTACGACAAGACAATGAATGTGCCGTATCTGTCGGGCTGCTTCATGTTCCTTAGGATGAGTGCGTTGAAGAGCGAGGGACTGTTTGACGAGCGCTTCTTCATGTATATCGAGGACACAGACCTCACCCGTCGGCTTCATGTGAAGTACAAGACGCTTTTCTATCCGGATGTCAGCATTTACCACAGGTTCAGCCGGCTCTCGTACCACAAGTGGCATTTGTCGTTGGTGCACATGGTCAGTGTGATAAAGTACTTCAACAAGTGGGGCTGGATTTATGACAGGGGACGAAGGCGCTTCAACAAAAGGCTGCTGATGGAACTGAAAGCGAATAGCAAAGAATGAAGACGCGAAATGCCATATTTGCATTCCTGTGCTTGTTGCTGATGTCTATAGGCACTGAGGCCCAGATAAAGCGTCTGGGACAGGATGTGCAGTATGGTGCAAGTCTGCGTGGTACCTTCGGCGATGGCGACAAAACGCCATTTTGGTTCACCAACAATAGATATGGCCTTGGAACTTTTTCCCACAACACGTTCATGGCCAGAACTTACATCAAGCGCGATGTGGAGTCAGATGCCTCGAGGAAATGGGGCATAGGTTACGGTGCAGACATGGTGACGGGTTATGGCAACCATAGCACCTTCTGCATCCAGCAACTTTTTTTCGATGTACAATGGAAGATGCTGAGACTTTCTTTGGGACAGAAGGAGAGGTGTTCGGAGCTCAAGAACGAGGAGCTTTCCACAGGGGGTATGACGTTGGGCATCAATGCGCGTCCCATACCTCAAGTCAGGCTGGAGTTGCCCGACTTCTGGGCAGTTCCCGGCACGAAAGGCTGGTTCGCAATCAAGGCGCACATTGCTTACGGCTTCTATACAGACAACAGGTGGCAGCGCAATTGGAATGCCGGGACTTCCTACGTTTACACCCAGGACAGCAAGTTCCATTCGAAGGCATTGCTCATGAAGATAGGCAACGAGAAGAAGTTCCCGCTGACATTGAAGTGGGGACTGGAGATGGCTTGTCAGTTCGGTGGCAAAGGTTATAATGTAATCGATTATAGAGGGAACAGGATAGAGCAAGGCGTCAAACTGGGCGGGAACCTACTGAAGGCTTTTGTGCCAAGCGGGAGCGACGTGAACGACTATGATGTCTTCTCCAATGCTGTGGGGAATCATCTCGGCTCCTGGCATGTCCGTTTAGACTGGACGGGTAAGAACTGGAGCGTGGGTGGCTACATGGACCACCTTTTCGAGGATCATAGTCAGCTGGGCATGCAGTATGGTTTCTGGAAGGATATGCTGCTGGGCATCGAGGTGAACTTCCCCGAGAATCGCTATGTGAGCACTCTCGTTTATGAGCATAACGGCACGAAGAACCAGAGCGGCCCCATCTATCATGATGCGACGGTGGAGAACCCTCTGCAGATCAGTGCCAGGGATAGTTACTATGACCATCATGTCTATGGCTCCTGGCAGCATGGAGGCTTCGTAATGGGCAATCCGCTCATCCTTTCGCCGCTGTATAATTCCGTCTCTGGCATGGGCGGCTCTTTGACTTGTAAGATGAACCGCATCAATGCGCACCATGTCGGTCTCAAGGGAAGTCCTACCGACTGGTTGTCGTGGAGAATGTTATATACTTATGAGAGGAATCTGGGTTCCTACGACAGGCCTGTGATGGACCCGCTGAAGGGCCATTTCCTGCTCTTGGAGGCTGTCTATAGGCCCAGGCAGCTGAAGGAATTGAGCGTCACCGCAGCATACGGACTGAATCACGGGAGTCTGCTGGGAAACGCTAATGGCGGCATGCTGACGGTATCGTGGGACGGTTGGATTCGTAAGACAAGATAATATGAGGCGGAAGTATTACATATTTATCCTTCTGGCGGTGATGGCATTTGTCACGACAGGCTGCGACAAGTGGGACTGCAACGGCGACCTGGACGGCATGTGGCAGCTGACGGAATGGAGGGACAAGGACAATGTGGTGAAGGCAACGAAGCAGGACATGATATTCTACAGTTTCCAACTCCAAATGGCCAGTTTCCGCAAGAAGAAGGGAGAACCGAACTATATCCGTTCGTTGATGAAAGCCAGTCCAGAGGAAATTATTATCTATGACCCCTTCGAGTATGTGGGCAACGGGCATGATGCGGTTCAGCCGATGTCGGTTCTCTCAGGTTTCGGAGTGCCGGCGGACGGCATCTTCCGTGTCCAGGTCCTGACAGGCAGCAATATGGTGCTGAGAACTACAGAGGAGGATGTCCTAACCTTCAGAAAATACTAAGCCGGCGGCTTATGTTCCAATATTCAATCAATAGTCAAATATAGCTTATGAGCATCGCAGAAATACCTCTTCTTGTAGCGTGCCTTTCGGCAATGATAGTGACGGCAATCGGGCTGCCTCTCATTGTCAAGGCGTGTAAGACTCTCAATTACTTTGACTTCCCTGACGAGAGAAAGGTGCATCGTACGCCCGTTCCGCGTCTAGGCGGCTTGATTTTCATGCCGGCTGCCGTAGTGGGGCTCTTCCTGGCCTCATGGACGGAAGTCTTGTTGGGAAATGATGAATATGTGTTTGGCGTGTCGACCATTGCCATGACTTTCGGTGGATTGATGATTTATCTGATTGGCTTCATCGACGACCGCTACAACATGAAGGCTTCCCATAAGTTCCTGATACAGATTGTGGCAGCGCTACTATTGCCCATGTGCAACCTTGTCATTACTGACCTCAATGGCATCTTGGGATTACACGAGATACCCTTTTGGGTAGGCTATGTGCTGACGGTGATAGCGATACTTGTCATTGTGAATGCCATCAACCTGATAGACGGCATCGACGGCCTGTCCTCGGGCCTTTGCATACTGATTCTCTCTGCCTATACCGTGGTGTTTTCCGAGAATCATGCCATCGCCTCGCTCGACGCAGCGATAGTTGGCTCGCTCCTTGTCTTCTGGTGTTTCAATGTCTTTGGCAAAGTGGGCGGCCTGAAGATATTCATGGGCGATGCCGGCAGCCTTTTCCTGGGCTATGTCTGTGCCTATATGAGCATCAAGAGCCTCATGCATCCCATTGCTCCCGAGAATTGTGGAGAGAAGCAGATGCTCATATCCATCACCTTGTTGCTGATACCCGTGCTGGATGTTGTGCGAGTCGCTCTGCAACGCCGTTTCACGGGGCATGGCATCTTTGTGCCCGACAAGACTCACATCCACCATATCCTGATGAAAACGGGTTTGTCGATGCATGGAGCCTTGGTGTGCATCCTGACTTTGTTCCTCCTGATTTGCATCATCAACTATGCCTTGTGGCAATGCCACTTCCTCATGCCGTTCATCGTGCTGATGGATATTGCCATCTACACGCTGGTGTGGGGCGTTTTGATGCTTGCGAACAAATCTGCTGCGGAATAGAGGCATTCCCTCTTCCCCGTCCGTGATTCTTCAGACGCAGGCTGCGTATGAAGAGACGCAAGCTCCGTCTGTCCGTACGCAGGCTGCGTCTGCAGAAACGCAAGTTGCGCACCAAGAATCGCCTGAGGCCCGACAGGAAATCCAATGTGCAGAAAATAAAAATGCTGCCTGCAAGGAGAACCTTGGCAGGCAGCGGTGTTGTTGATTCCAGTGTGTCGGAAGGGTTTAGTCTAAAACCTCATATTTCGACTGACGGCTCTTGAACTCGGGCACGATCTCCTTCATAATCTTCACGATGCCCATGTCGTCGTAGGTGTAGCTTGCCTGGAGCAGACGTTCCTCGTCCTGGAGCACCTTCTCGAAATTGTACTCTCGCACCTTGGCGACCATGATCTTGGGGTGCTTCGTGGGCAAGGTCAGCTCGGCGTCGTTGAGGACTTCCTCGTAGAGCTTCTCTCCGTCGCGCAGCCCCGTGTATTGTATCTTGCAGTTCTTCGCTCCGCTCAGGGTGATCATGCGCTGCGCAAGGTCGGCAATGCGTACGGGCTTGCCCATGTCGAACACGAAGATTTCTCCTCCCTTGCCCATCGTTCCTGCCTCCAGCACGAGCTTGCAGGCCTCGGGGATGAGCATGAAGTAGCGGATGATGTCGGGATGTGTGACGGTCACAGGGCCGCCTTGGGCAATCTGTTCCTTGAAGATGGGAATGACACTGCCGTTGCTGCCCAGCACATTGCCGAAGCGTGTGGTGACGAACTGTGTGGCAGTCTGGTTTTTGTCCAAAGCCTGGCAGTATATCTCACAGATGCGTTTGGAGCATCCCATCACGTTTGTCGGGTTGACGGCCTTGTCGGTAGAAATCATCACGAACTTCTTTGTGCCGTATTTGACGGCGAGGTCCGCGATGACGCGTGTGCCGTAGATGTTGTTCTGAACCGCCATCGCCGGATTGTCCTCCATCATGGGGACATGCTTGTATGCGGCGGCGTGGAAGACATATTCAGGGCGGAAGCGGCTGAAGATGTCCTCCATGTATGTTTGGTTGGTGATGCTTGCCACGATGGTATGGCATGGGATGTTGGGGAACTTCTCCGCCATCATGCGCCGGATGTCGTGCATAGGCGTCTCGGCCTGGTCGATGAGTATCATCTCCTTCGGCTCGAAGTGTGCCACCTGGCGCACCATCTCGCTGCCGATGCTGCCTGCAGCACCCGTGATGAGGATGCGGCTCGAGTTCAGCTGCCTGCCGATGGCATTCATGTCCACTTCAATCTTGTCGCGGGGCAGGAGGTCTTCGATGTCAACCTCATGCAGTTGGTTGTAGTTCAGCTCGCTCTTCCCGTCCCATTCCTTTGCGGATGAAGGCATCATCAGGATTTTGATGTCGGCATTGATGAGGGAGTTGATAAGCGCTTCCTGTTCGCGGAAATGCTCCGTCTGCAGCGGGCTTACCATGAGAGTGGTCACATCCTGCTCGCGCATAAGGTCTATGATATTCTCATCATCGCCATATACAGGAAGCCCCAGCAGCCATTTCCCTTTCAGGCTGTTGTCGGGACTTATGAAGCCTTTGACGGTGAACCGGCTGGGCGTCTCGTTGCGTATGCTTTTGGCAAGACTTACGCCACCGTCCTGTGCACCATAGATGAAGATGCGTTTGCTGTAACCGCCTGTGCGGAAGAGGTCGTACATTGTCTTGACGACGACTCGGGCTGCGCACATGAATGAAGTGGCAAACAGCAGCAGCAGGATCAGCCTCGGATAGTGTTGCAGGAAGATATTGTATTGGAAGGGGAGTATCTTATAGCCGATGAAGGCAATTGCGGAGCCAAGTATCATGGCAAGGGCAATGCGGCCAAGATCCACGAAGCTGCTGTAGCGGAATATGCCGCTGTATGTGTGGAATACCCGGAAGGCGATGGTGAAAGGGATAAGCAGGATGCAAAGATCCCAGAAGATGGGCCAGAAGTGCTTTGTGACCTCGTCCCCTCCATTAAAGAGATAGTAAGCGAGATAGCCGCAGAAGATGATGATGAGATAGTCTATAATCAGGATACACCAGTAGGGCAGGGCGTTGCGGGTGAAATACCAATTGATGAGACGAGAAATGATATTCATGATCTTTGTGGTATGAGCATTTGGGCAAAGGTAACGCTTTTCCCGTAATCTGCCAAAGAAAGCAGCGACAAAAAAGTACAATGCATGGCATTTGCCATGTGGCTTTTGCAAAAGAGGGGGGAGTTGGAAGGCTAAAAGAGGGCTTTCCAGGAGGAGGCGATGACCCAGCGGTTGGGCAGGAAGTGAGTGTTGAATGTGTGGAGATAGTCCACCGAGAAGCCGAAGGTCTGGTTGTGGCTTTCCAGCAAGTCGATGATGAAGCCGGCGCCGCCTGCCGGCCGCAGTTGCGGTTTGATGTAGAGCAGGCTTTCGCCCATCTTCCGCCCTTTTGCGACCTGATAGAAAGTGATGCCTTCATTGTAACGCAGGCCCCAGAGGGTGCGCACGCTGAAGCGCATGGTTCTGCCGGCTCCTGTCAGGGGGAGTACAGGTGCGCGCCATCCGGCTGCGATGTCTCCGTGGTAGATGTGTATCTGTTCGCCCCATGCGGTGACGGAGGGCGAGGGAATCTCCAGCTTTGCCTGCGACATGGTGTATCGTCCGATGGCGGTGAGGAAGATGTTGTCCGAGAGGAACCAGTCTGCCTCGAAGCCTGCCGTGATGGATGCGCTGCTGCGTAGCTTGACGCCAGTCATGTCGAAGTCGGCGGTTGCTTCTGCGAAGTCGGCTATGTCGAGTGTGCGGCCATTTGTCTCTGTGCCGGAGACGAGGCGGAAGCCCGAGCCTCTCTTGGGCTCCGGAGCGACTACAAGATAGTCCTCTCCATTGGGCGACCTGGGGAAGGACTTTGTGTTGATGCCTTTCCTGCCGAATATCTTGTCTGTCAGGAAGTAGGCCAGGTTTGTGCTGACCACGCCGATGCCTGCCCCCATGAATATGTCGTTCATCCAGTGGGCGTTGTGCCCTATGCGGAGCATCTGCGTCCCTGTGGCTGTGGCGTATCCTCCGATGGTTATCCAGGGGCTGATGTGTCCGTATTCCCTGCTGAGCACTGTCGCTCCCATGAAGGCGAGTGCGGAATGGAAGGAGGGGAGGCTGCTCTTCCCACTGCCGTCGGGACGCTCTTCTGTGACGCTCCAGCGCAGAGTCTGCGACAGTCCGACGGTCAGGCCGAGCGCCAATCCGTTGGCAGTAATCATGCGTGGGGTGGTGCTGCGCGACTTGACGCCGCAGACTTTCATTATCCAGGTTGCAGCCAGAGGCGTGATGGCAACGCCATAGTCCTCCCATCGGTGATTGTTGTAGCGATAGGGACCTGGCAGTTCGTTGAAGCTGCGATGTGTGAATGTCTGGATGAGACCGCGCACGGGCATCAGGAGGCCGTCGCGGTTGAAGCGCATCTCCTCCCGGATGAGGCTGTCCTCCGTGATGATCTGCTGTATGACATGGAGGACGGAATCCTGCCCCCAACCCCTTGTGGATAGGCAGATTAGAAGCAGTGGCAGGAGGAGTTTTCTCATGTGGTAAGGAGGGGTTCAAAACGCCGCGTGCGGCGATGACAATCCCCGGCTGCGGCGATGGCAATCCCCGCGTGCGGCGTTGGCCATCCCCGCGTGCGGCGTTTTTTAGCGTGGCACAGGGGGGTCAGATGAGGTACTGCTTGGAGATGCTTTCGTTGTTCTCCACACACTGAATAGTCTGTGCCAGGAGGGGTGCTATGGAGAGCTGTTTTATCTTGCTGCACTTGCCTGCATAGGGGATGCTGTCGGTGAAGACCATCTCTTCTATGGCAGAGGCTTCCACGCGCTCGTTGGCCGGACCGCTCATCACGCCGTGGCTGGCGATGGCGCGGACGCTGCGGGCTCCGTTTTGCTTCATCAGGTCGGCAGCTTTCGTGATGGTGCCTGCGGTATCGACCATATCGTCGATGAGAACGACATTGGCGTCGAACACATCGCCGATGATGTCCATGCTTGCCACCTCGTTGGCCTTCTTGCGTGTCTTGTTGCAGAGCACGAGGGGACAGTTCAGGTATTTGCTGTAGGTGCTTGCGCGCTTCGAGCCGCCCACGTCGGGCGTGGCGATGACCAGGTTCTCAAGGTTCAGGCTCTGTATGTAGGGCAGCAGGACGCTGGATGCATAGAGGTGATCGACGGGAACATTGAAGAAGCCCTGCTCCTGGTCGGCATGAAGGTCCATCGTGATGAGGCGCGTGATGCCTGCCACGCTCAGCATGTCGGCCACGAGCTTGGCGGCGATGCTCACACGCGGCTTGCTCTTTCTGTCCTGACGCGCCCAGCCGAAGTAGGGCACCACAGCATTGATGGTGCGTGCCGAAGCGCGTTTCGCAGCGTCTATCATCAGGAGCAGCTCCATCAGGTTGTCGGCATTCGGGAATGTGCTCTGCACCAGAAACACATCCACACCGCGGATGGATTCCTCGAAGCAGACCTCGAACTCGCCGTCGGAAAAGTGAGTGATAGAAAGGTTGCCCAGTTCGCAGCCCAGTTGCTGGCATATCTTCTCTGCCAGATAATGTGACTTGGTGCCCGAGAACACCTTGAAAGACTTCGTTCCTTCCATAATAATATGTCTGATTGTTCTGAGTATTCCTTTTATTCCGAGTGTTCTGGATCTTATGCCGAGGCTGCTTTCCTCAGCTTCCGGAAATGGGCGATGAGCTCCTTGTAGTCTTGCTGCGAGTGTATGTCGAAGTGGTTCCAAAGGTCGCCTCTGATGGCCACACCGCCAAAGCCCCATTCGCGCACCTGCCCTATGTTGTCGAGACATACACCGCCCTCTGCAATGACATTATGGTCTATGATGCCTTGCCTTGCCGCCTGGCGCAGCTCGTCGGGCGTGAAGGAAGCCTTGTTCTCGCTCTCCGAGATGCTGTCGAAGATGTTGCGGAGCAAAACATACTCGCACGTCGGCTTCTGCTCCACCACGCTCTGCAGGTCGTAGCATGTTCTGGTGACAGGACCTTTGTACGCGGCGGGAGCCTCAGGATGCCTTTTGCTGAGATGGATACCCATCAGGCCGAACTCGTCGCGCAGGTAGAAATGGTCGTGCACGACAATCTTGCTGCGGAACTGCTCAGGCATAAGGCTCAGCAGACGCTCGCAGAAGACAGGCTCTGAATTGGGTTTACGAAGGTGAAGAATGTCCAGTCCTTCCTCGAAGAGCGTGGTCAGTATCTTGTCCTCTTCAACGAAAAACTCGGGGCAAGTGAGCAGAATAAGTTTCATTCCGTTTCTCTCTCTGGTCGTTTTCTGAGTGCAAAGGTACAAAGAAGCATGAGAAAAACAAAATTTCTTAACCCTTAATTCATAAATCTTAATTCTTTTTGCTATCTTTGCCCGCAGAACAACATAATTATATAAAGATAAGGTATGAAGAACAAAACACTTTTCGCCGCGTTGCTTCTGGCTTCTGTGGCATTTCAGGTAACAGCACAGAAGAAGTATTCCAACCCCGTCTATGGGTCTGACTTCCCCGACCCGACGGTCCAGCGAGCACTCGACGGCACCTTCTATGCCTATGCAACAGGCTGCAAGTGCCAGAAGAGCACAGACCTCGTCGCATGGGATAACGTCTCGGGCGTCATCTCCCGTCCCACATGGAACGACAGCACGAAGGCAGACGGCTCAAGAGATTACTATAGCCTTTGGGCGGCAGATGTCAACTATGTCGATGGCAAGTACATCTGCTACTATGCCTCCGCCCTATGGGGCAACGGCACGCGGACGGGCATCGGCGTTGCTGTGGGCGACTCTCCCACCAAGTTCACCGACAAGGGAAAGCTGTTCCGCAGCACAGAGATAGGTGTGGAGAACAGCATCGACCCTTGCTATGTCGAGGAGTTCGACAAGAAGTACCTTGTATGGGGCAGCTTCCATGACATCTGTCTCGTAGAGCTGACTGATGATGCCCTTGCTGTGAGGAACTTCCATCCCCTCAGCAATCCCCAGTCAAACGGCTCGTGGAAGCGACATGCAGGCGTGACGAAGATTGCAGGCGGTGCTTTCGAGGGAGCCATGATCTACAAGCATGGCACATATTATTACCTCTTTGCAAGCACCGGCTTGTGCTGCGAGGGCGAGAACAGCACCTATCGAACTGTGGTTGGCCGCTCCACAAGTCTCAAAGGCCCGTACAAGAGCAAGAGCGGCGGGGACATGGTGAGTGACAACTACACCATCATCATCTCTGGCGACAGCCGCTGGAAAGGCCCCGGCCATAACAGCGAGATTATCACGGACGACGAGGGACAGACATGGCTGCTCTACCACAGTTACGACAAGAACAACGGATACAAAGGCCGCGTCATGCTTCTCGACAAGATTACGTGGGACAAAAGCGGCTGGCCCGTCATCAACAACGGCCATCCCAGCAGCGGCGAGATGGATGCCCCGGTCTTTTACAGTGGCAACGGCGCGAACTATACTTATAAGCTAGTCAATGCCGATTTGAGCAAGAGCGACTGGAAGGGATGGAACGCTACATTCAGTGAGGACTGCATCAATAACAAGAGCGGTAGGGGCAACTTCTATATGCCTTATGGCTATGTGAGGTACGGTGGCACTTTCGACATCTCGCAGACCGTTACCGCAGGTATCGGGGAAGGACTCTATGAGATGAGGCTGAATGGCTACGACTCGGAGCACAGTGTGGAGTATTATGTGGATAAGTTTACCGCACCCGTTCTTTGTCCTGCAGACGACGGGAATATTGCTCCTGCCATTTCGAGCAAGGTGTCCGACCACTTCCTGGCTGGCAAGTACAGCCAAAGCGTGTATGGTTACATCTCGGGCAACAAGCTGACCTTCGGCATGCGCACCAAGGAGCCGCTCTCCCCAACAGAGCTTTTCGTCGTGGGCAATGTCAATATCATCAATCGCGGCAAGGGGGCTGACGCAGACCCTACGGCTTTGGCTTCTGTGCTGAACAGCCTTTATGCTACGGCGGACAGTTACAAGAATGCTGGGTCTCACTATTATGAGGGCTACGACAGGACCATGGCCTTCTATAAGGAGACTGCTGAGGGCACAGATGACGTACGGACGCGCTACAGCCAGATGCTGAAGATAAACAAGACGCTCGACAGCATTCAGACGAGTATCGATGTCTATGCCGACCTTCTTGTTGCGGTGAATGCGCTTCAGGACAAGTATGCCATTGCCGAGGCCGGCGGCTACAGCACGCAGGAGGCTCAGGATGCCCTGGCAGAGGGACTGGAGACGTATGCCAACGGAAGCCTTAAGGACAAGGAGGTCAGCAAGCTAATCACCCGTATAAACAACGCCATCCACAATATGCTGTATGCCTACCAGACCGGTGACGGCACGCAGGAGAACCCATACGTCATACTGCGGCCCGAGCAACTCGACCACATGCACAATGTTCTCAAGAAGGAGACGATGGTTTACTTCGTGCTTGGAGCGGATGTGGATATGGAGGGCTTTGAGTGGAAGCAGCTCAATGTCAGCGGAAACAGCTACCGCTATTGGATAAACTTCGACGGGCAAGGCCACATCATCCGCCATCTCACCCCGATTGGCACAACGGGCTACCCGAGCTTCTTCGGCACGATGTGCGGCGAGATTCGCAACACGGGCTTCGTGGATGCTAATATCGATGGGACTTCTGTAGGGGCGGCCGTAATAGGCGGAGCGCTCGGACACAGCACCTACAAGGATGCCGACGGCAACCTCCGTCCCATCATCATCGAGAATTGTTATGTGACAGGCTCAGTCACGAGCAAAGGCTTCGTCGGAGCCATAGGCGGCACCTTGGGCAATTCGCCCATCATCATCCGGAACTGCTACAGCGCTGCTGCCATCACCAGCAACGGCACCTCGGGCAACTACTCGGGCGGTCTTGTCGGCAGGGTGCGCACGAACCTGACTATGGAGAACTGCTATGCGGCTGCTCCCGTCTCGTCTCATACAGCGGGTGGCATAGTGGCAGGCTATCAGAACACCAGCACGCCAAGCAGCACCTACACCAATGTGATTGCCTGGAACCCCAGCGTGGACACAGCCGGTGCGGAAGACGGGTCAGGCATGGCGGCACCCTTCGGCTTTACCATCGACATCGATGTCCTCTCTCACACCTATACCTTTGCGGACATGCTGCTCAACGGACAAGCAGTGGGAGAGGGCTCGAGCCACATGGAGCTCTGCGAGGTGGCCCGCTCATGGGGCAGTCCGTGGTATCAGAACCCGACGGCGGGCAACGGCTATCCTATCCTGCAGTGGCAGTTCGACCGTGGCGACTATCGCGACATTTGCGGTTTCGACCCCAATAGCAACCCGACAGGCATCATAGCACTCCCTCAAAAGGAGAGCGGGGAGGGGGCCTATATCTACAATCTCTCCGGCCAGCGCCTGCAGAAGTTGCAGCGCGGTATAAATATCGTAAACGGGAAAAAGGTCATTCTCAAGTAGCTGAAAATCAGTGCTCCCTGAGGGGCTCCAAACGCCGCCTGCGGCGATGCCCAACGCCGCACGCGGAAATGGCAATCGCCGCACGCGGAATTTGCCATCGCCGCACGCGGCGTTTTCAAGGCCTCCACAAGGGAATTTTTGATAACACAAAAAACACTTCTGACTCATGTATCGAATCATTTATTTTCTCATGTTCTTTTGCTGCTCTTCGCTCTGGGCGCAGCGGCAAAATGTCAGTGGAGTCGTCAGGGATGCTGACGGCGGAATAGCTAAAGTCTCTGTTCGCGAGATAGACTCCGAACACCGGATATTCAATCACACCTCGACCGACAGAAACGGGCTCTTCTCGTTCCAGGTGCGCGACATGCACCATTCCCTTCAGTTCTTTGCCCCCGGCTATCGCACACTCTCCCACAAGATGCTGGGCGCGAAGTCGTTCAAGGTGACGATGGAGAAACGCCGCGTCTCGCCATACGTCGCTACGGCAAAGGTCATCCTCAAGAGCGAACGCCTCTTCTGCGGACACTATCAGGGCAGAGTCGTGCGGCAGGAAGCATGGATAGAGAAGATGACCGACACGCTCTATACGTTCATCCTGCCCGTAGAGATGGAGCGGCCCGTGGACGAATATCCGGTGGGAAGGCAGCTCACCGTGTTGGACGAGCTCGGACGGCAAGTGATGCAGCTCGACAATGTGGTCGATGCGTATCCCATCCCCGGTGAGCCCGACGACATAGAACCATGGCGCCTGGCCCAGTCATACGCAGGAATAGAGCATATCCCGGGCGTAGGAGAGGGCGAAGAGCGGCTCTATGCCTATCCCCATTTCATGGTTTCGAAAGCCCAGATAGAGCAGCTCTGCCAGAAGGCTGACCAGCTGGGACGCTTCGCCGTCGATACCTACAGAGGCAACAACTTCTGGAATTTCTTCCCGACAGACAAGACGGCAGAACTCCTCCGCCAGGCTCTGGAAAAGTAAACAACATCATGAAAATACGCAGCATCATCGTTACCCTGACCATCTGTTTGCAGGGCGCTCCCTGCTTCCTGCTCCCTGCCCTTTGCCAGGCACAGGACGAGAAAACCTTCTTCCTCATCTCCGACTCCCACCTCGACACGCAGTGGAACTGGGATGTCAAGGCCACAATCTCGGAATACGTCAAGAACACTTTGGTGGACAACATGGCGCTCATGGACAAGTACCCCGCGTTCCGCCTCAACTACGAAGGCGCCATCAAGTACATGTGGATGAAGGAATACTATCCGCAGGAGTTCGAAAAGCTGAAAAGCTATGTGCAGAGCGGGCAGTGGCATGTGAGCGGCATGTCGATAGACGCCAGCGACGTGATGATGTCGTCGGCCGAAAGCATCCTCCACAGTATGCTCTATGCCAATCGGTTCTACAAGAAGGAGTTCGGTGTGCGCGGCGGCTACGATGTGATGCTGCCGGACTGTTTCGGCTTTTCCTACGCTCTGCCTTCCCTCATGCATCATGCCGGGCAGCGGGGCTTCCATACGGCCAAGCTCGGATGGGGTGCGGCGGCTTACGACAAACTGCCGCATTTCGGCGTATGGCAAGGCGTGGACGGCAGCAAGGTCTATGCCATCTATAAGCCCGGAGCATACGATGTCCACGAAGATTGGAACAAGGACCTGACGAACGATGCTGACATCCTCAGCAAGATAGACACCAACATCAAGGAGAGCGGCCTGCCTGTGGCTGTGAAATACGTCGGTCCGCGTAGCGACAGAGGCGGCGCCCTCAAGGACGACCCCTCGGAAGAAGGCGAGAACACGCCCTATTGGCTCAGCTATAACGTACAGAAAGAGGACGGCGCCATCAAGGTTCGGCTCGCATCGCCCGACGAGTTCTTCCAATACATGGCCGACCACGACAACGGGCAATACAAGGTGTGGAACAGCGAACTGCCCATGCGGACGCACGGCGTGGGCTCCTATACCAGCTGGGGCGCCCTGAAGCTATGGAACAGGAAGAACGAGCTGCTTGCCGATGCCGCCGAGAAAGCCTCAGCACTCGCTATGTGGCAAGGTGTCAGGGACTATCCTTCCCAACAGCTCCAGGATGCCTGGGTTCGCACTCTCTGGCAGCAACATCACGACGGCATCACTGGCACGAGCATCCTCTCGGCCAACGACTATTCCTACAACGAATACTATCTCGCCAATCGCGCCTTTGCACAAGAGCTCTCCACAAGTGCCGGAGCGGTCATCCAGCTGATGGACACCCAGACGGAAGGCACGCCAATCGTGGTCTTCAACCCGCTCTCGCACGAAAGGACCGACATCGTGGAAGGCAGCATCTACATGCCCGACTATCAGAACGCTGTGCGAGTCCTCGACCCGGAGGGAGAGGAAGTACTCTCCCAAGTGACGGGCTACGACTATGCCACGCGCCAGTTGCACTTCATCTTCGCTGCCACGGTGCCCTCGCTTGGCTACGTTGTCTATGAGGCGAGGGTAGGGGAGAAGTCCGGCCTCACCTCGGACCTCACCATCGACCTTGACGAACGGAAGATGTCCAACGGCAGCTATCGCGTCACAGTCAATGCGAATGGCGACATCTCCAACCTCTACGACCTCAAGAACAACAGGGCGCTCATCAATACAGCCGTAAGGCAACAACTCATCTACGACCACGAGGACACTTGGCCGGCATGGGAAATCAGCTATACCGACGTGTGTCGCACCCCGTCCTCCTATGTCTCCAAGAATGTCGGGATAGAGGTCGTTGAGGATGGGCCGCTGCGCAAATCGCTGAAGGTCACTCGCAGCCAGGAAGGCTCGACCTTTGTGCAGTACATCCGCATGAACGCCGTCAACAATCGCGTGGAGTGCGTCAACGAAGTGGACTGGCAGACTTACGAGCGCATGCTGAAGGTAAACTTTCCCTTCACTTTTGCCAATGCAAATGACACCTACGACATCTCTCTCGGCACCATTTCCCGTGGCGTTCGTACGCAAGACGAATACGAGGTCTGCGGGCAGCAATGGGCAGACCATAGCTCCAAGACGAACAGCTACGGCGTCAGCATTCTGAGCGATTGCAAGTATGGATGGGACAAGCCCTCGGACAAATCGCTGCGCCTGACGCTGCTGCGTACGCCGTCCTGCAAGAACTATGACCATCAGGCCAACATGGACCTTGGCCCCAACAAGTTCTCTTACGCCCTCCTGCCTCACGAAGGCGGCTGGAGCGAGCAGACGCAGATGCAGGCAGGGCAGTTCAATCAGCCGCTCATCGCCTTCGTCGCTCCCAAACATCACGGCCTTTTCCTCGGTCGCCGCGTAGACTTTTTCTCGCTCAGCACGGACAAGGTTGCCATCAAGGCTTTGAAGAAAGCCGAGGACACCAACGAGTTCATCGTTCGCGTCTATGAATGGGCAGGCGAAGACCAGCAGGACGTGCGCCTCTCCTTCCCCCTGCCTATCAGTTCGGCACGCGAGGTGAACGGCATCGAAGAGGAGATTTCTGGTGGCCAATGCACGATAGTCGATGGCAAACTGTCGTTCGACATCAAGCGCTATCAGCCCAAGACCTTTGCCATACGCGTTCCCATGATGGGTATTCTCCACTACGGAGGAGAAGATGAAATCAATCATCCAGGCTACCCGCTTGCCCTCCCCTACAACATCGACCTGATGAGCTATGACAGCGCCAAGGGCAATGCTGCCACGAACTATACCTACGCCTATCCTGCCGAGCTTATCCCCGACACGCTCCTCTGCGACGGCATGGACTTCGTGATGGGGCCGCGAACCAACGGCGAAAAGAATGTACTTCGCCTGAGCACGGCCCAAACCATCTCCCTCCCTTCATGGTTGAGCAAGAGAAAGTACAAGCTTTATCTTCTCCTTGCCAGTCCCACAGAGGCAGGGGCAAAGGTGACGGTGACGGCAGGCGACGAGGAGACGGTGCTCGATGTCCCCTACTTCTCCGGTCGTGCCGCAGAGCCGCCTTCCTGCACCACCATTACCGAGAACTACCGCAAGGAGAACATCGTCTTTGCCTCCTCTCATGCCCACAGGGTGTCCGACAAAACCAATCAGACCATGCAGATGCTCTATATATATAAATATGGTATAGAGCTTCCCGAGGGCATCAGCGAGGTCACCGTCAAAGCCTCCGACCTCAAGACCTTCCTCTTTGCAGCCACTATCGCCCCCAACCACACCGACGACATCGTGCCCTTCGCACCGCTCACCACCGAGATAGAAAGCTCGATGGTCAATGACAGGTGGTCAATGGACGACCGTCTCGTGCCAAAGAGCGTCACGGCTTCTCACTACATCAACAACAACGAGGCTCCCCGTTATGCCAACGACCAGGACCCCTCGACCAAATGGTGTGTAGGGAGCGGGCAGAGCCAGACGCCCTGGCTGCAATACGTGATGAAGGACACCGTCGTCATAGACCGCTGGATGGTGCTCGGCGCAGCTCGTGAGAGCGGCGGCTATGTGGCCAAGTCCTTCAAGTTGCAATATCTGGCAGAGGACGGGACGTGGGTGGATGCCGATGTCGTGGAGGGCAACCAGAGGAACAAAGTAGTCCGCACCCTGCCGAAACCCATTACGACTACCCGTGTTCGCTTGCAGATGATACAGGGCGAGCAGAACGCTTACACCACGCGCATCTACGAGTTTGCCGTCTTTGGCTGGCTCAAGGGCGAAGACCCCACCGGCCTTGAAGACCTCAGGGACTCTGACGACCCTGACGGCCAGAGGGTTTACAATCTCGTCGGTCAGCGTGTCGTAAACACCTGTCAGCCAGGGATATATGTAAGGAAAGGCAAGACCTTCAGTGTGTCGCGCTAAACCTTGATATAGGGGGGTAGAAAACGCCGCGTGCGGCGATGGCAATCCCCGCGTGCGGCGATGGGCATTTCCGCGTGCGGCGTTGGGCATCGCCGCACGCGGCGTTTGGAAGCCCCCTTGAGGGTAATGGGAAATTGAAGATTGAAGACAGGAAAAGGGAATGGCGGGGATGTCGGAATACTCTGTGTATCAGCGCTTTTCGAAGACGCGGAGATAATCGACATACATTTCGGAGGTATTGCGGTAGCGGTCGAGGTTTATTTTCCAGCCGCTTGCTCCGCCGATGGCGTAGTTGACAAGGACCACATGCGGCTGCTCGAATGAGTAGCTGTTTGTCGGGTGGCTCCACACCTCTTCGTCGTCGAGGAAATAGGTCGTCGTGTCTTTTTCAACAAGCAGGCCGTAGGTGTGGAACGTCTGGCTCCACGATGTGCCCAGCCTCCTTTGCGTGGTTTCGATGAGTTTCCCTGGAGCCTTGAGCGGTTCGCCCTGTTCGTCGGTCTGCCCCCAGAAGTGCGCCGTCGCCCAGTATCCTGTGCTGTTGGGATTGCCCTCTCCCCAGCCGCCGTAAGCCTCGATGATGTCCAGCTCGTCGCCTTTGCCCCGATGGATGTTCGTAACCGTCCAGAAGGCAGGCCATGTGCCGGGAGCGGAATGCGCCATGAGCCGGCATTCCATGTAGAAGGGCGGCTGGGCTCGGAAGCCTTTGCCGTCCATGTCGACTGTTGCAATGAGCCCCGTGCTTCCCTTTGTTCCCTCTTTTTTGTGAGCACGTATGATGAGATAAGTGTCTCTTTGCAGAAAGGGGTTCTGCCCGCCAGCCAGCGGGTCGGCGAAAGGCCAGCCGCTGAAGTCGCCGAAGGTGGGTTTGTGGGCGTTGTAGCGTGCGCCCCGTCCGTCGCGAGAGATGGAGAGCGGGCCGTCGAAATCGTCGCTGAAAGCCAGCTGCATGCCTTGTGCTGCTGCGGGGATGGTGTCGGGAATGCCGGCGACGGCTTGCTTGCCAGACGCGTTGTAGAGCTGCAGTTCATAGAGGTCACGCTCGCCGGCCTCGTTGCCAGCAGCAATCTGAATCGTCAGCGGTCCGTGGGGCAGCGCCTTCATGTTCAGGGAGAAGCTGCCGGTGCCGTCGCTGTCGAGCTCGATGCCTTTCGGCGTCAGGTCAACCTGTCGGGCACTTTTGCCGTCGTGCACAAAGGTGTGAGCCGCCAGCCGCGTCATCTCCTTTGCCTGCAGCCTGACCTTCACTTTCCCGTTCACCAAGGAGCACGGAGCAGGGGAGAGGACGTTGATGCTCTCCACCCATCGCCCCTCCTCTTGCTGAGCCGCCAGCTGTGTCGAGCAGCACAGCAGCATCAAGAGAAGCCCCATCATTCCTTCAGGCTTTCCAAAGCACGGCAAAGCTGGTCGGGGCAGGATGTGCGCTTTGTGCCGCAGCGAATGCCGTCGAGCTTTCGGATGACGTCGTCCACCTTCTGCCCTGTCACCAAGCGGCAGATGCCTTGCAGGTTGCCGTTGCACCCGCCTACGAAAAAGACTTGCTGGATGACATTGTCGTCGTCCACCGTCACATCAATCAGCTGTGAGCAAGTCCCCTGTGTTTGATACTGTATGTGTTTCATAGCTTTCTGTGTCTGATTGTTCTTGGATGCAGCCCCAGGCGCGAATCGAGTAGCGGGACTGTGTTGCTTAAGGTGCGAATCTAGTTGCCGGACTTGAAGCTCGGCAGTTCGTCCCGCGTGATGACGCATTCCTGTTCGAGGGCATCGAGCCAGTAGTCGATGTTCGCATTGTTGTGGTCTGTGCTGTTGTAGGCATCTTCCTTGGGTTTGTCGGTGCGATCGTAGTCGTACCAAGGGATGAGGAAGCTCCAGTACTGCCCGTCGGCCCAGAACTCCGAAACCTTCGGGATGCTGCCGAACTCGCTGATGGCATAGAGCTTGCCTGGGTAGGCCTCGTGGAAGTAGTCGTACCACCAGCGCATCTCGCTCAGGTTCTTGTTGTAGAAGTCGAAAGCCACGATGTCGACATATTCGTCGCCCGGATACCAGCGCTTCGAGTCGCCGGCATTGAAGATCCAGATGAGGTTTGTCAGGCCGTGGTGGTTCACCATGCGGTCGTACATCACTCTCCACAGTTCGACGAAGGCTTCCGGTCCGTCTATGCCCCACCAGAACCATGCTTTGTGCCAGTTGGTGCCAGGAGCGGCTTCTGTCCAGTTGCCCTGCGCTTCGTGGAGAGGCCGCCAAAGGACAGGAATCTTGGCGTTTTTCAGAGGCTTCAGCCATCCCGCCACTTTGTCGATGCGGCTTATCATCGTCTTGTAGTCGTCGCTGTTTGGCGAGAAGATGCCGGACGGGCGGAAGCTTGTCTGCCCGGACTCAGAGCCAGGCGTGCAGGTGTAGTCTTCGCCGTCGTTGGTAGGCATGTTCCAGTGCCACATGGCCGACATGATGCCTCCCTTGTTTGTCCAGCTGCGCCAAAGGGTTGCATTGGCATAGTTTATCCAGCTTCCTGAACTCGTTGAGGAATAGATGTCGTGGATGTAGTCGATGGTATTGATGGCCGGGTACTTGCCCGTGTGCTTATAGACCCAGTCGGCTTCCTTGGTGTTGTAGTTGACACAGGCATGGGTGCCCGTCAGTATCTTCTTTCCTACGTTTTCCTCAAGGTAGGCAAGCAGGTTCTGAGCCTCTTGTGAGCGTTTGCTCCACTTGGGAACCTGTTCGAAGGCAACGCTATCCACGGTTCCTATATCGATGCGGACAACGGAGCCGTCGGCTTTATAGATGGCCATGTTCTGCACCTGGCCTTTTGCGGAAAGGAGGGCAAGAGAGAGGAGTATAGTGGTAAAGGTTCTCATATTAGTTATTTCTTAGGTTTGAATCTTATTACGCCGCCGCCGTTTGTTTGCATGATGAGTGTGCGGCGGTAGGGCTTGCAGTCCTCGAACTCGTGGGGCACCTGCTTCTGGAAGTTGTGGATGCCGTCGAGCCTCTTCGTCTTGAGGTTCCATACATAGAGGATGCTGGGCTGTTGCTCTGTGCCGACGCCAACAGGAATGAACATCTGGTCGCCTTTTACGCAGGCCCCTTGCCCGATATGGTTGGATGGGAAGCGGGGGTCGAGGTCCTGGATGCAATAGTTGTCGAGGGCGTTCCTGGGGTTCAGGTGTACGACGGGTCCGTCGCTTAGCTTAGGCATCGGGAAGACCATTGTGCGCCAGCGGTTGCCTTTGCCCAGGTTCTCGATGGTGTTGCCGTAGCCTATCAGGCGGTTATGCTTGGCGTCTATCATCCATTGGAGAGCATAGCCGAAGAGGCCGTCGGGGTCGTCGAGCACGATGGTCTGCACCAATTGAGGCTCTCCCGTCAGCGAGATGCGCTCCACGAAGCAGACGTCCTTCATGCCTTTGTAGCGTTGTTTGGAGCATTGCGACACATAGAGCAGGGGAAACTGGTCGGACTTGTGATAGCGTTCCGTGCCGAAGAAAGCTACATTGGCGTGGTTCTCGCTTGTATGGCTTGCCAGCGGGAACTGGCGCAGCATCTGCAGCTTGTCGTCATGCAGGCGGTAGATAGTGGCCTGCCCCGTGTTTTGCAGGCTGACGAGGTAGTTGTCGTAGATGGCCATTCCCTGATAGCTTTGCTTCGGAGCGCCTTGCAGGTCGGCTATCTTCTGCACGGAGGCATTGGTGAAGTCGAGAGGCATGCACGAGGTGACAGCCAGCAGTGTCAACAATAGGTAAAGAAGGTTTTTCATAGGCTTATAGTTGGTTTTTGTTCTGCAAAGATACGATGAAAAGCAAAGCAATGCAAGTGTTTCGGCATGAAATGTGGGGTAATTCCTACTTTCCGCTTATTTCTTCATGTGTAATGTAGCATCTGTCTTTTGGGAGCGACTGGGGTGTGACGACGAAGCGGCGGCCGTTCTGCAGGTTGAGCGTGATGCGCTGGAATCGGGGCTCGCAGAGCATGTAGCGGTCGGACGAGGGGCAGACGGGATAGAAGCCTATAGAGGAGAAGATGAACCACGAGGACATCTGTCCTGAGTCGTCGTTGCCCGAGAGACCGCCGGGGGTGTCGTTGTACTCTGTGTCGAGGATGTAGTTCACCCACTTCTTTGTCTTCTCGGGCTTGCCGATGAAGTCGTAGAGATAGGCAATCTGATGGCAAGGCTCGTTGCCGTGCCAGTAGCGGCCTTCGGTGAACATCGAGTCGAGCTTCGCCTCGAACTTCTCCTTGCCGCCCATCATCTCTACAAGTCCCTCCACATTGTGCGGCACGAACCAGGTGTAGTGGCAAACGGCACCTTCCGTGATGAACGGCTTGCGGTTCACGAGGTCGGTATTGCCCTCGAAGCGTCCGTCCTCATGCCTTCCGTCGCAGTAGCCTGTCTTCGGGTTGATGACGTTGCGCCAGTTCTCGGAGCGGGCCATCAGCGTCTGGTAATCATCCTCTTTGCCCAGCGCCTTGGCCATTTGGGCGACGGCAAAGTCATCGAAGGCATACTCCAGGGTTCGCGAGGTCTGCTCCTTCTGATGGAAAGCCTCTTTGACGGGGTCTTCCAAGGGGATGTAGCCGTACTTCATATAGGACTGCAGCGCTCTGCGCCCCATCCCGTTCTTGTAGTCCTCCTCCGAAGCGGGCACCTCGAAGGCATTCTTGCGCATTCCCTCGTAGGCCTTCTCCGCATCGAAGCCCCGAACGCCCTTGATGTAGGCATCGGCAAGGGCTACCGAGCAATGGTCGCCTATCATGGCGGCCGTGTAGGAGTTCCAGCTTGGGAAGATAGGCAGCCAGCCGCCCTGTTCGTACTTGGTGACGAGCGATTGCATCATGTCGGCCGTCACATCGGGATAGAGCAGCGTGTAGAGTGGATGCACGGCTCGGAAGGTGTCCCACATGGTGAAGTCGCAATAGTAAACAGACCCTACCAAACCTCCCCTTAAAGGGGAGGCTTCCTGGCCAATGTTCTCCCCCTTTAAGGGGGAGTTAGAGGGGGTCTGCCCGAATCTTGGGGCTGCCCCGTCCGCATCGCTCATCTCGTGGGGCATGAACGAGGCTCTGTAGAGTGCTCCGTAGAACTGGTTGATGCGGGCTGTGTCGGGGTCTTCTATGTCGATGGCATGAAGATGCCTTATCCAAGTTCGGATGAGCCCGGCCTTCATCTCCTCGAAGCTGACGCCTTGTGCCTCGGCCCTGTAGTTGAGCTCTGCCCCTTCGCGACCGGTGAACGATGAGGCCGCCTTGATGATGATGGGCTTGCCTGCCTTGCCTTGGAAAGTGAGCCACGCACAGCAGTCGTTCTGGCCGCACTGGATGGGGTTGTCCGAATAGGTGAGCAGGAGGTGTCCGCTGAAGCCGGCGCTCTCGCCCCAGCCCTGATAGATGCGGTGGACGGGGTTGTAGCCGTAGATAGTCCTGTGCTCCGGCTCCACCTGAATGTGGCCCTCCTTTTCGTCGCTGTTTGGGGTGACGATGATGTGCACAAGCTCGTCCTGTTCGGGTGTGATGCGGAAGATGGCAGCGTGGCTGCTGGCCGTCATTTCCGTTGTGAGGTGCTCGTCGGGCAGGCGGACGGAATAGTAGTGCGGATGGGAGATTTCGTCTGTGTGGCTGAAGCTTGTGGCACATTCCTGAGCCGTCTTCCTGAGTCTTCCGCCGAGCGTGGAAATCGTGAACGAGCCGTAGTCCTGCGTGCAGCTGCCCGAAGTCCAGTGACTGTTTCTGAAGCCTTGCAACTTGGCGTCGCCATAGTAATAAGGCGACAGGCATTTCCTCTCGCTTTCCCGCGTCTGGGGCGTCCAGAAGTTCTGTCCGTTAGGCGAGAGCACCGCAGGCATCGTCTGTCCGTGTTCCTCCGAGCCCTTGCCGAACAGGCCAGCCGTCTTGGTGTTGGCAGGCGCAGTCCCCACCATTGTGTTGAGCGCATAGAGTTGCCTCAGGTGCACAAGGTCGTGCTCGCTGTAGCCGCTGGCCATCATGCCTGCAGGACACAAGAGCAGAAGATAAGCGAAAACAGAGTACTTCATAAGCCTGATATGCTTTGTGCGGAAGGCGGAAAACGCAGTCGCCCCATGTTTGATTCTCCTTTTGTCTGTACCGAGTTCTTCATACGCAGCTTGCGTATCTACATTTGCAGCTTGTGTCTGTTCGTATGCAGGCTGCATCTGTTCATACGCAAGCTGTGTTTCAAGTTTTCAGGATGGGGAAGACGCAAATTCCCTCGGTCGCGACACCTTATTTCCCCTTGGGGATGTTATTTATCCAGACGGCCATGTGGCCTTTGCCGCGATGGGCCCAGGCGTAGTAGGGGATGAGCGTGAGGCCGTCTGCGCTGAGGGTGACGATCTCGGTCTGTGCAATCTCTTTCTTCCCGAGCGTGAAGCTTGGCTCATTCTCAATCACAGCCTCCAGAACATCGCCTGAGTTGTCGGGCCATTCGGCACAATAAACCAGCGGTCCGCGCTCCACAGCCACCTTGTCGCGGTCGGCTTCCACTTGCTTGTTGGCACACACCAATCGCGGCTCCATGTCGAAGTGAAGCTCCACGCGGTCGCCCTTCTTCCACTTGCGCTCGATGACGAAATATCCGTTGTCCTGTAGTCCGTTGTCCGTTGACTTCGTCGAGCTAAAGCTTGTCTGTTGTCCGTTGACTGTTATGGTGTAGCCGAGCTTCTTGCTGTCAGCAAAGCGATAGAGGTCGCTGGGCACTACCTGTCCTTTCACCCAACCCGGGATGCGTATCTTCAGGGCAAAGGGCTTGGAGGCCTTCTGGATGGTGATGGCGATGTCGCCGTCCCACGGATAGTTGGTCTCCTGCTTCAGCCTGACCTCCTTCCCGTCCACCTTTACTGTGGTCTCGTTGCTTGCAAAGAGGTTGATGTAGAGGGACTTGTCCTTGACGGCATAGATGTACTGCGGCAGCGAAGGGATGAAGCGGGCTGCGTTCGAGGGGCAGCAGGCACATCCGAACCAGGGCTGACGCTCGTAGCCACCGTTCGACTCCAAGGGGTTGGGGTAGAAGAAACGGCCGCCGTCTATCGAGATGCCAGAGATGACACCGTTGTAGAGGGTGCGCTCCAGCACATCATAGTACTTGCTCTCGCCATGAAGCAGGAAGAGTCTGTAGAAGAGATAGACCTGAGCAATGGCGGCACAAGTCTCGCAATAGGCAGTGAGGTTGGGCAGCTCGTAGTTGTCGCCGAAGCGCTCCCCGTCGCCACAGGCTCCCACACCGCCGGTCAGGTAGTACTTCTTGCTCACGATGTTCTCCGCGATGCGGTCGATGGCATGAATGTAGCTCTCGTCGCCAGTCAGGGCAGCCACATCGGCCATTCCGGCATACATGTAGCCAGCCCGGACAGCATGGCCCACGGCTTCGTCCTGCTCCGTCACAGGCTTGTGGCTCTGCGAGTAGGGATTGGTGCGATGGACATAGCCGTCGGCATCTCTGTAACCCCCGCCACCCAGGTTCTGCCAGACAGGATTGACGGTGCCTCGCTGGTCGAGGAAGTACTTGGCCTGGTCCAGATACTTGCGGTTGCCGGTAGCTATGTAGAGCTTGGCAAGCCCCATCTCGGCTATCTGATGGCCGGGCACCACTTGAGCCTGTCCGGGACGGGAGCCTATCTCGCGGCAAACGCAGTCGGCAAAGCGGATGGCAATGTCCAGGAGGTTCCGCTTGCCCGTGGCATTGTAGTGAGCCACCGCAGCCTCGCATAGATGACCGAGATTGTAGAGTTCGTGGGAACCGTCCTCCACAGCCACCCATCGCTTGCCGCCCGACCAGCTATGCGGCTTTTCGGGATTCATGGTCCTGGCCGTATAGAGGTAGCCGTCGGACTCTTGAGCCGAAGCGATAATGCCTATCACTCGGTCGCAGTACTGGTCGATGGGCTCGCCGTTGATGAGGGCGTTGGGATGCGTCTGCATCAGATAGGAGGCGCCTTCCAGCGTCTTGTAGGGATCGGTGTCGTCGAAAGGGAAACCCATCGTCACCTCGAAGGTCTTGCTTGGGTCCTTGACGTGCTCTGCCGCCTGCAGAAAGTTGTCGTAGCGATGCTCTGACTCGCATTTGCTGAATGCCAAGGGTATCGTGACATCTCTGCTGGCCTGGAGGCGCTGTCCCCAGAACGATTGGGGAGCGACCTTGACGGCTGTGAATGGAACGGGAGTGATGGGGTAGCCAGAGGCGTCGGCTTTGGCGTATGTGCTCCCTGCTACAGCAAAGGCAAGGAGGCTAAAAAGGAATTTCTTCATATAGGTCTGTAATATGTTGTCTGTTGTCTGTTGTCTTTCTATCTCCAAGCGCTGAAGTTCGTTATCTTGCTGCGGAAGTCGCCCGTCTCCTGCAAGGGGAAGACGAGGGTTCGCATGATTTTGTAGGTGCTCTTCTTGTTGTCGGTGCGGTGGCCTGTGTCGGGCTTGAGGTACTCCACGAGCCGTCCGTCAGCATAGAGGCTGATGCCTTTGTTGTCGCCCTTCAGCTGGATGGTCTCGCGCTTGCCGGGCTTGCCCTTGTACTTGAACTGGAAGAGATAGCCGTCGCGGCTGAAGCCGAGCATCCCCTTGATGGGGTCGGAGAGGTAGAACGTGCTGCGCTCGCTGGTGCAAAGCACGGTGCCGGGCTTCTCGTCGGCCCATTCGATGGTGAACTCGACGGTGTAGGGGTAGCCAATCTGAGAGACCCCCCAACCCCCTTTAGGGGGAGCAATGAGAGTGCTCTTGGGCTTCAGGTCGATATGGTTCACCATGCTCTTGCGGCCTATCTCGTCGGCGAGCGGTCCATCGCTGAGCATGCTGGCAAAGCTTGTCCATTCGGCGTAGGCCACATCTGTGGTGTCGCGAAGGGCGTGCCAGCACTTCTCGCTGACGACCTGCATGGCAGGCAGGATGCGGTCGTGGCAGTCGCCCACGGAGATGCCGTTCTTGATGAAGTCGTTCCAGAGCGCGAACATGCCGCCGTCGATGAGCGGGTCTTGATGGTCGAAACGCTTGTTGCGGATGAGCGGGGGCGTCCAGTTCTTGAAGAGCCAACGGGTGTTGAGGTAGTCGTTGTAGTAGCCCGCTGCAGGCACGATGTAGATGAAGGCGTCGGGGATGGAAATCATGTGGAAGCCCTGCTTGTGCATCTCCTCAGGGTCGGCGTAACCATTGTACCAAAGGCTCATCAGCACGCCGTCGGAGGGCACTGGCGTCACACCTTTGGCATGGGTCAGCGAGCCCCAGAAGACGGGCTGCTTACCATATTTCTTGACCTCATTGCATAGGTGCACGATGAGTTCGCGGAAGCGCTCGCAGATGGCAGAGTCCTTGTTGCTGTACTCGTCTGTTCCGATGTGGAAGCGCGGGCAGCAGAAGACGGGGTCGGGGCCACCGAGGTACTCGGCATAGAGGCTGTCGAGGAAGGGGATGAGCTCAGGGTTCTCGAGGTCGAGGTGCGCGTCGTCGTACTTCTTGGCAGCCAGCGATGGACGGAAGTGCGTGAAGGCAAGGCTATGAGCCGGCACGTCGAACTCAGGGATAATCTCCACGCCCATCTTCTCGGCATAGCGGATGAGGTCGCGCATCTCCTGCTTCGAATAGCTGCCGTCGATGGCGGTAAGGCCCGGGAAGAAGTCGCTCTCCATGCGGAAAGCAGCGTAGGTGTCATCCCAACTCCCCTCGAACTGGTCATTGAATCCATTGTCGTTGAGGTGCAGCTGGAGCGTGTTCATCTTGTAGTACGACATCACATTCACGAGCGAATAGAGGTAGCTCAAGGGATAGAACTTGCGCCCTGCATCAATCATGAAGCCGCGGATGGGGTAGTCGGGCTTGTCGGTGATGGTGAGGCAGGGAAGCGTTCCCTTTGTAATCACGCCAGCATTGTTCTTCGCGAAGTGCGTGTCCTTCATCTGGAGCAACGTCTGCGCTCCCCACAGAGCACCTTGAGGCGTGGTGGCCTGAACGGTAATGCCCTTCGGACTGATTGTCAGGCGATAGCCCTCGTTGCCAAGAGACCCCCCGACCCCCTTTAGGGGGAGCTTCTTGGCTTCCTTTTGGGGGAGGAGGGTGAGGAAGATGGAAGAGCTTGTGCCTTTCTTCTGCAGAGAGACTGGGGCATTCCATGCTTTACCCAAGTACTCTGCCACAAATTGCAGCGAAGCATCATTGTAGGTGACATTCGTGATGCTCGACACCTCGACGGTGCCCCCTGTTTGTTTCACCTCCTGAGCAGTTGGAATGCAAAGAGGCTGCGCTACTGCCTGTCCCATGCCAAGGACGAAGAGCAGAGAGAAGAGCTTTGTTTTGATGTTCATTGTTGTTATGTTTTAGGGTTTATATTATAGTTTATAGTCTCTTTCCACAGATTTGCCCGAGCTTGCAGTACTCGCAGGCCTTGGCGTCTGTAGTGCAAGTAAAGGGCTTGTCGGGGTTGAAGATGTCGGCAAGAATGTTCTGCAAGCCCTCGCGGAAGGCTTTTGCATGTTGGGCTCCAAAGTCATCGACCACCTCTCCGTCAATCTTGAGCGAAGGGTCGTAGTCAGGACTGGCTGCCTTTATCGGGAAGAAAAGGACGGGCTGTATGGGGAGAGTGGCTTCAGGATTCTCCATCTCAGCAAGGGCATAGAGGAAGGTCTGCAGATAGTAAGGCACATGTCCTTTGTCCAGACCTATCACATTTTCCATCTTCACCTTGTCCTGAAGTTTGTATGAGCCGGTCTTGTAGTCCACGATACGGAGGCACTTGTCCGTCGCGTCGATGCGATCGATGCGGCCTCCTGTCCGAACGCGAATGCCACCCACCATGATGTCTATCGTCCGTTTTGCCTCTATGCCGACGATTCGGAAAGGAGCATACCGGGCATCAAAGCGAATGAGTTCCTGCAAGTAGCGCAACAGGACGTCATGGGCAATGAGGACTGTGCCCTTGTATTCATTGGCCATTGACCACTTGCCATTGGCCATTGCTTTTTGGAAACGCTCTCGCATGACAGGCAGGCGGTCGAATTCATCTGTCGGATGGAACCAGCAGACATCGAAAGCTGTGTCGAGCATCGGTTCGAGGACCTTAGGCGCTTGAAGCATGTCGGCAGAGATGGTGTCGGTGTCAAAGCGTTGTTGCAGCCACTCGTAGAAGAACTCGGCAGTATCGTGGAAGATGGTGCCGATGATGTCTGCCGAGATGCCTTCCTCCGGGTCGTCCTCACGACGGATGCGCAGGACATTGTTCAGATAGAACTGCATCGGGCAAGCCATGTAGGTGTTGATGGCAGAAGGGCTTAGCATGATGTGCTCTCCCCCGGAAAAGTTCTGGTCGTAGCGATGACGAAGTCGTTCCATCACATCATCCGTCTTCTCTACGACAAGAGGGAGCGTCGCTTTCACATCTGGTTCGCTGCGAAGCCAAAGTGTCCTTATGGGAATGTCTGTCTCGGCAAGCATCTGACGAAGGAAGCGCGACATCTCGTGCTGAACGCCATCATTCGTGCTCTCGTTATAGACACAGGTAAGATGCTCGCAACGCTGGACAAGGCGATAGAAGTAGTAGGCATAGACAGCGATTCTGTGCCTTTGATATGTCAGGCCGAATGCTTGGCGAAGGCTTTCGGGAATGAATGAATTGGCATGAGTGCTTCGCGGCAGATTGCCTTCCTCCACAGAAAGCAAAAGGATGTTGTCGAAGTCCAGCTGTCGCGTCTCGAGCATTCCCATCATCTGTAGGCCTCTATCGGGTTCGCTATGGAACGGTATCTTTGTGCTTATCATCATCTGTCGCAGCAAACGGCGAAGTGTGGCCCCCTCCCATTCTCCACCAAGAGGAAGAAGACCCTTCAAAAGACATAGTATGCGGTCTATGCGGAAGACGGTCTCGCTATAGAGTTGCTCGAAGAGGTTGGGCTCCTCGATTTGGGCGTAGTGAAGGGCAATCTGTCGAACGAGAGTGAGCAGATAATCAAGCAGCTTCTGTGTGTCGTTGCCTTGATATATGAAGCAGTCCTCTTCCTGCAGAAGTTCGAAGAGCGGTTGCCTTCGCAGGGTTTGCACGAAGGGATAACGAAAGCGCTGTCGCTCGGCATCATAGCCTTCAATCTGCAACTTGAGCAAAGCCATGATGATACCGTAAGCCGGGGTGTCGGCAATGGGGAAGCCCATCGTGACATTCACCTCATTCGCCGATTCGGGAATGGCATGAAGGACGGGCTGCATGAGGGCTTCGTTGCAGAGTACGACAGAAAGCGAAGATTGAAGAATATGGAGCGAAGAATCAGAATTGCTCTTTTCATCTGATTGGTTGCTCTTGTCCTTCACTCTTAATTCCTCATTCTTCTTTCTTAATTCTTCATTTATAAATGTATTGACATATCTTGCCGCCGCATTGTCTGTGGTGCAGG
This sequence comes from Bacteroidaceae bacterium, assembly GCA_017428785.1. Taxonomy (GTDB): domain Bacteria; phylum Bacteroidota; class Bacteroidia; order Bacteroidales; family Bacteroidaceae; genus Physcousia. The sequence goes on along the minus strand of JAFRQD010000058.1, from coordinate 94,218 downwards.
CAATGAAGGTCACATCCTTTAGGTGGCTGAAGTTGTCGAACTCCGCTGCATCGCTGATGGCACACGGAAAGTTCACGAGGTTCTGCTTCATGAAGTAGCCGGCCTCATAGTCTTTCTTCGGGTCGCAATAGAAGATGTCGTAATCCCAATAGAAGCGGGCCTTGCCTTCTCGCTGGACGAGGCTCATCATGGTGCTCTCCACATCGTTTAGGACATTGAAACCTGCAAAGACGACAGCCCGCTTGCCTTCAAGAAGCCTTTGGACAAGGCTCTCGTCCGCTTGCATCTGTTCTGTCACATAACGGAAGAGTGCGCCTTCCCAAAGCTTGCCTTCAGCGAGAAGTCTTTTGTGAAGCTTCGTGTAGATATCGAACATGTGGTCCCATGTCTGCAGGAACTTCTCTTGAAGCTTTGTGCTGTTCTTCAAGGCGAAATGTCCAAAGAAGCGTTCCAGCGTCTCCCGTTGGTCCTTGTCGAGGTAGTCAAGGCTCTTGAGGCGTTCTTGGTCGGCAATGTTGGTGAAGATGGCTTTTGCATTTGCCAGGTGCTTGTCGATGTCGTCGAAGTCAGCCATAAGCACTTCGCCCCAGCTCCAGAAGTCGTCGAGCGTTTCGGTATAATCTGTCCCGAGCTCTTCCTGCATGACTTTGTGCAATATGCAGATACATTCCAGCGGGTCGGCTATCTGTATGGTTGTGAGGCTTTGGAAGAGGTCGCCCATCATGCAGTAGTTGGGAGTCCATACCGGCTTGTCGCTCAACAAGGCAAGCTCGCGACTTAGGAACATGCCGGCTCGTTTGCCGGGGAAGACGACAGTCACATCTCGCATATCATTCGTGAAGTGCGAAAGCATATCTTCTGCTATGAGACTCAGGAAGCTCTTCATTGTTTATTGTAACTATGGACTATGGACTATGAACTGTGAACTGGTACAGGCCCTTCCGCCATGATGTACCAAATGTAGCCTTTGACTTCGTGGTCGGGGTACATTCGGCGCATAAGGCTCATGTACGTCTTAACTTGGTCGTAGTAGTGACGGCTTGGACGGCCGAACTTGTAGTCGATGACGGTGATGCTGTCGGCAGTCATTATCACCCTGTCGGGGCGTAGCACGCAAGGCAGACCATCCGTGTCAATGCTTGCGATGCCACATTCATTATATATTATAGTGTTCTCTGACTTGAACCATGAGGCCACGAGCGGGTTGCGGAAGCCTTCTATGATGCGTGCCGTGATAGCCTCCCAGTCTTTGTCCTCACCGATGATGCCTTCCTTGCGGGCTTGCGAAAGCACTTCTTCAAGTTGACTCACATCGTTGATTCTGCTAAGGACTTCGTGCATGCGTGTCCCTATTTCTCGTGCAGAAAGCCTGATGCCCTCCGTTTGCTGCCCGTCGTCCGATGCCTGTTGCCTGAGGTAATCCCCTGCCTGATTGCTTTGCAGGAAGTAGAGCATGGGATTCCTCGTGATGACTTTCACATCGACGGCATCAGTCATGCGATGTTCTATGCGGAGGCGGTTTGGTTCCTTCTCCTTTTTCTCTTCTTTGTCTGCAAAGGGGGAACCTGCTTCATATACAAACGCGGCTTCGTCCTTGTCATTCTCCTCGTTGTGCAGGGACAGGTAGATGAGGTCGGCGGCGCTGGTGATGTTCTTGATTTTCTCGGCTGGCTTTGTCTTGCCCCAAACATAGAGGTTGTATTTGGCACGTGTGAAAGCCACGTAAAGTGTGTTGAGCGCATCCACTCGTCGCTCCAGGTGTTCCTTTTCATAATCTGGGGCAAAGACGGAAGTCCTGACATCCTTTGAGTAGATGGATATGGGAAGTGCTCCGAGTTCATTGTAAGGAGCCTTGTCTGTCTTGCACCAAAGCACTTCGCCTAGTCTGTCTCGTTCTATTTCCCAATGACTGAAGGGCAGCATGACGGTGTGGAAAGCCAGCCCTTTCGATTTGTGAATGGTGAGGATGCGGACGCCTGCCACGGAAGAGCCGGGCACGGAGCGTTGGTGCAGTTTCTCGTCCCAGACCTCCAGGAAGGTCTGTATGTCGGGCGCCACGGCACTGCGAAGGTAGTTCTGCAACTCGTCGAAGAATGTCAGCACATAGACGTCTTCTCCCTGAATGTTGCTCAAAGAGAAGATGCGCCACAGCCTTTCCGCAAGGAGATAGAGCGGAAGCTGCAGCAGTTCATCCCGGTGTTTTGTGAACGCTTCCGGCAGGACTTCTTCCGCTTTCTTCCCGGCGACATGCTGGATGGTTGTCTCTTTCTTCCCAAGCACATCCCGAAGGTAGCGCAGCATCAGGTACTTCTCGGAGATGCCGTCCGTATGATTCTTGTCGATGAGCAGGCGCATGGCAGCCACTATCATCTGTACGCTGACGGATGCTTCGAGCAGGAAGGCTTCGTCGCTGATGAGGCGGATGTCGGGAGCGTACTGGCTGAAGCCCTCGATGAGTTGCTGAGCCATCAGATTCGTGCGGACGAGGATGGCAATCTCGCTTGGGTCAAGGCCCTCGGCCTGCAGGTTTCTTATCTGTTCCGCCATATCGAGGACGGTGTCTTGAACATAGTCTTCGGTGGCCTTGAAGAGGTTTACCCTGACATAGCCCTTCCCGTCTTCTTTCTTTTTCTTTTGCGCCACATCCTCATAGATACGGCTAAGCTTGATATCCTCCTCCTCCAAACTTTCCCCTAAGGGGAGCGGCTTAAAGTCCTTTCTTTCAGGAGAGGCTTCAGGAGAGGCTATGCCGTCGAGCAATTCGGCCGCCTTGGGGAAGAAGGCATTGTTGAAATCGACTATTTGCTGGTGGCTGCGATAGTTGACGTCGAGAGGCTCTGGCTTGATGTTGAAGCGCTTGAGTTCCTCTTCCTGCTCGATGCCGTAGAGAATCTTCCAGTCGCCGTTTCGCCAGCGGTAGATGCTCTGCTTTATGTCGCCCACGAGCAAGCCTTTACCTCCGGAGGCGAGTTGTTCGAAGAGGAGCTTCTTGAAGTTCTCCCATTGCATACGGCTCGTGTCCTGGAACTCGTCGATCATCACGCTGTTGATGGATGTGCCAATCTTCTCGAAGATGAACGGCGCATCGCTCCCCTCAACCATTTTGCTGAGCAGGGCCGGTGTGGAGCTGAGCGTGAAGCGTCCCGCATCGCCTTCTATCTCGCGAGCCCGCTCGTCGATACTTTCCAAAAGGCAAAGAGGTCCAAGATGCCGAAGAGCCAGGCCTGCGGAGAGGTATTCCCTGCGGCGTTCCTCATAAAAGGTTGTGAACTCAGCGAGGCGATCCTGAAGGTCGGACGCTTCTCCCTTCGGGCCTTTATATTTTGCTTTCAGAACTGACTTCCCCGGCCCTTCGCTCTTCATGGCCTTTGCGTCCACGAGGTAGTTGAAGAGGTACTTGCCGTAAGTGATTTGGTCGAAGTCCTCAATCTGGCTCATCATCTCGTCCACAGCCTGTTCCACCTCCTTCTCTGCTCGGCTCCTGATGGCGTGCATCTTGCTCTTGAAGTCCTTGACGACTTCAGGATTGCTGATGCGAGCCAGTTCGGCCTTGCTTTTCCGCTGATACTCCTCCTTGAAGATATTGACGGCAAAAGCCTTGAGCGGCTTCACGATGTCCCATTTGTCGCCGCTGTCCAGCTGTTCGCGAATGTAGTCCAGCACCCACTTCTTCACTTCCGGCCGGCTGTCCATCGTCTCGATGAGGCTGTCCACGGCGCTTTCTATTATCTCGTCTGTCGAAAGCTCCACCTGCAGGTTGGCTGCCAGCCCCAGCTCGCGAGCCATGTTGCGGAGGATGCTTTGGAAGAACGAGTCGATGGTCTCCACACGGAAATGCGTGTAGTCGTGCAGAATGTCTGAGAGGGCTTTTCCTGCCCTGTCGCGTATTTCCTGGTCCGAGATGCTTTTCCGGCTCTGGGCGAGGCGCTCCTTGATTTTGTCCAAGTAGTCTTCCGCCTCCTCCAGCCCCGTCTTCAGACCATAAAGGGTCTCCAGGATGCGGCCTTTCATTTCGGCTGTCGCTTTGTTTGTGAACGTGACGGCCAGCGTGTGCTCGAACTCGTGTTCCACAGTCGGCAGCAGGAGTCCCATGATATACTCCACGGCCAGGGCAAAAGTCTTGCCCGAACCCGCCGAAGCCTTGTATATGGTGAGAGATTGCTCCATATAGTGTCGTTTTTCGCTCTTTTGTATGCAAAGATAATAAAAAATGTCGTACCTTTGCAGCCCAAAGGGAGAAAATCCCTCTAAAGTTAACAGAAAATAACAAACCGACAGGCCTCATGAAAATCCCCCTGTGGAGTGTCTCAAAACGCCGCGTGCGGAAATGACCAACGCCGCACGCGGGGATTGCCATCGCCGCACGCGGAATTTGCCATCGCCGCACGCGGCGTTTGAGACCTCCAAATGGCGTCTGAAAATCAGAGGCTTAAGAAACATAACTCTAAACTCTAAACTTTAAACTCTATACTCAACTATGGGAGGCTATTTAGTAAGCGATACGCGAAAGGTGACCACTCACCGACTCATTGAAATGAAGGAGCAGGGGCAGCAGATTGCCATGCTCACATCCTACGATTTTACGATAGCACAGATTGTGGACCAGGCTGGAATCGACATCATCCTGGTGGGCGACAGCGCCAGCAACGTGATGGCTGGCAACATGACGACGCTGCCCATTACGCTCGACCAGATGATCTATCATGCCCGCAGCGTGGTGCGTGGCGTGAAGCGTGCTCTTGTGGTGTGCGATATGCCCTTCGGAACCTATCAGGTGAACGCGACGGAAGGCGTGAAGAATGCTATCCGCATCATGCAGGAGAGCGGTTGCGACGCTCTCAAGCTCGAGGGCGGGGCTGAGATTCAGGACACGATTCGTGCCATTCTCGACGCCGGCATACCCGTGATGGGGCACCTGGGACTGACGCCTCAGAGCATCAACAAGTTCGGCACCTACGCCGTCCGTGCCAAGGAAGAGGCGGAGGCTGAGAAACTGCTCAGCGATGCTCAGTTGCTCGAACAGTTGGGGTGCTTTGCTATTGTACTGGAGAAGATACCTGCAGAACTGACGAAAAAGGTCTGCGCTATGGTGAAGGTGCCCGTCATCGGCATCGGTGCAGGCCAGGCCAACGGCCAGGTGCTGGTCGTTCACGACATGTTGGGGATGAACAAAGGCTTCTCGCCCAAGTTCCTCCGCCGCTACGCCGACCTCTCCACGGTCATTACGGATGCCGTGGGCCAGTACGTCACCGACGTCAAGAACCTCGACTTCCCGAACGCAGACGAGTCGTACTAAGATTGACTCACCGCAGCAACGGACTGCCCGGACTACGCGGATTATCCTTTCCTGACGGCGGATTATCCTTTCAAAACAACGGATTTAACGGATTTAACGGATTGAGGTCTTAATCATAAACCACGAATTACGCGAATTACACGAATTGAGATAATTTTAAGGACAACGGATTTAACGGATTTAACGGATTGAGGTCTTAATATTAACCACGAATTACACGAATTCCACGAATTATAATAATCCGTCGAATCCGTTAAATCCGTTGTTTCATTATCCCACCTCAATTCGCGTAATTAGTGCAATTCGTGGTTTTGAAAAGTCTAGTCCGCGGTTTCAATAAAAGGGCAATAAGGTTAATCCGTGGTTTGTCAGAAGCTGAAGCAGATGCCGAAGCTGGGGGTAAGCTGGTGAATGTTGCGGCGGAAGCTTCCCTCTTGTTCCGATATCAGGTCGGTGAAGTCATCGTCGTAGTACTGGTAGTGGTTGACCATATCCGTAAGGCTGTAGTGCCTGTACTCATAATCATAGCGGGCACGGGTGAAGTCGTAATCGAGGCCGATGCGCCACACGATGTTCTGCTTCAGGGCGTATGAGAAGCAGATGCCTGTGCCGAACATGAAGCTGCCTTTGCCATCCAGCTCCAGCTCCTTCACGCGGTCGTAGGTCACGAAGTCCTCGTCGCTGAGGAACTTGTTGAGTTCGTTGTTCAAGTATGTCTCGTTGTTATCATCGTTGCCCGACCTGTCGGCCCACCACCAGACGTCGCCCGATTGCCGGTGGCCGAAGAGCAGCTTCGCTCCCAGGCTCATGCGCTTGTTCAGGGGCAGTTGTCCATAGACGCCGCCCATGAGGTCGAAGCTCGACAGCTGGTCTTTGTGTGTCTCGGTGCTGTGCCTGTAGTTCGCATCGAAGGCGTTAGGATGTTCGAACAGGCCGGTTGTCGTGTTGTAATGCAACGTGCCGTAAGTCCACACATCGTCGTATTCCTTCCATCGGGGCGTGACGGCCGTACTGTTGATGCGAGCCCTCATGCCGAAGCCGACGTAGGGATTGATGAAGTACGCCGCTTCTGCACCTATCACAGAGCTTATGCCGTGCTTGATGCTGCCCGGGCCGCCTGCCGCCAATATCTCGTCGGGCACGCCCTTGCTGCCCATCATGATGCCAACGCCAGCCTGAAGCGAGAAGAACGACGGGTGCTCGCTCACATCGTTCAGGTCCTCCATTTCCCGGCGCAAGGTGTATTTGTCCTTGAAGATGATGTCGGAAAGGGCATAACCCAGTTCGGTCGAGAGGATGCCGATGCCCGCGCCCATCATCACGTCGCTGACCCAATGCCTGTTGTTCATCACACGGAAAGCCCCGATGCCGGTGGCAACGGCATAGCCGCCCACGCTGTACCAAAGGCTGCGCGTCAAGCCATATTCCTTATGCAAGATGGTGGCAGCCATGAAGGCCGTGGCGGTATGGCCGGAGGGGAAGGAGTTCGAGGTGGAGCCGTCGGGACGCTCTTCTGCCGCAGAATACTTTATGCCATTGACCAAAGCAGCCATAAAGACAGCCGAGAAAGCGTTGCTTGCCAACAGCCTTCCCCATTGCGAGCGCCCCTCGTAACCCGTTGCCTTCAAGCCCCAGGTGAGCAGCATCGGAGCGTACTGCACATAGTCGTCGGCCTTGTTGTGGAAGCCCTCGTTGATGTCGTTGTTCACCTTCCGCACGTCTCTCTTGATAGCATGCAGCGCGACACCAAGCGTGATGTATGGCACGCTGGCAAGCGAGAGGTCGCGCTTCACGGTCCAATACCTTTCGGGCTTGCCCACATCGACTGCCTCGTCCTGCAGATCCATATTGTATTGTCCCTGGCACATGATGGAGGCGGGCATAGGCTCGGCCGCTATCTTTAGGTTGCTCAGCTCCTGGTGGATGCCTCCCAGAGTTGTCGGAAGTGTCCAGTGCAGTTCGGGAACCTGTGTGTCGATGGCAAGGGCTTGAAGCGATGCCAATAAGAGGAGTAGGAGAGAAAGATGTCGAGACATGATGCTTGATTTTGTGCAAAGATACGAAAAATGTTCAATATTTAATGTCCATGTTCAATGTTTTTCTTATCTTTGCACAAGAATAGTTAAATCAAGACCTCTATGAGACACTTCCGCTTCCTCTTGTCAGCACTCCTTCTGTCTGTCTGCTCTTTCGGCTTTGCCTACGAGTTCATTTATGGCGACGACACACGCACGGGCACGCTCTTTGCCAAAGACCCCATCGTGGTCTGGCATCAAGGGCATTACCTGATGTACTACAGCATTCCGCCGCATAAGAGCAGCGATTGGGAAGGCTGGAACATCGGCATTGCCGAGAGCGACGACCTCAAAGCATGGCATAGAATAGGCGAGATTACGCCGCAGGCCGACTACGAGGCAAAGGGCCTTTGTGCCCCTGGGGCTTTGGTGAGGAACGACACCATACACCTCTTCTACCAGACCTACGGCGGAGGGCGCACCGATGCTATCTGCCATGCATGGAGCACCGACGGTCTGACCTTCATAAGAGACACGACGAATCCCATCTTCCGGCCGACTGGCTCTTGGAACTGCGGACGAGCCATCGATGCAGAGGTAGTGGCCTTCAGGGGCAAGTACTTCCTCTATTTCGCCACGCGCGACCCGCAGTTTGAGCGGCAGTTGCTCGGCGTGGCAACGGCTCCCCTGGGCACAGACTTCCGCCGAAGCGACTGGACCTTGGCACTCGATGCCCCTATCCTCGAGCCCGAACTGCCCTGGGAGGGCAAGTGCTGCGAGGGGGCGACGGTCATCGAGTACAAAAAGAGGCTCTATATGTTCTATGCGGCCGACTACAACAACTGCCCGCAGCAGATAGGCCTGGCGGTCAGCAAGGACGGCATCCATTGGCAGCGCTGCTCCGACGAGCCTTTCCTTCGCAACGGCCAGCCGGGCGACTGGAACGAGAGCGAGAGCGGCCATCCCTGCGTCTATAAGGACAGGCAAGGCCAGACGCACCTCTTCTTCCAAGGCAACAACAGTCACGGCAAGCACTGGCTCCTGACGAGCGTGCCGCTGAAGTGGGGAGCCTCCCCCAGCCCCTCCAAAGGAGGGGTGAGCAAAGGGAGCGTCAAGGGCTTGAGGTATGTTCCTGAGATTGTTTATCCTGAGGTTTGCGACGGTTCTCCCCTCCTTGGGAGGGGTGGGGGGAGGCTTGTCATCGATGCCGACGCGCCCGATCCCTCCGTCATTCGCGTGGGCGACACCTACTATGCGGCAGCCACGTCGGGCAACAAGCCGCAGGCCTATCGGCGCTATCGCTCGAAGGACTTGCTGACATGGGAGCCGATGGGCTTCATCTTCGATGAGTGGCCCGACTGGACTTGCGGCAGCTTCTGGGCACCCGAGCTCTTCGACCTCTACGGCCGCACGATGTGCTACTATACGGCTCGGCAGAAGAGCGACAGCACGAGCTGCATCGGCGTGGCTATGGCCGACGGACCGGAAGGCAAGTTCAAGGACTACGGACCTTTGGTCAAGACGACCAACGAGGCCATCGACGCCTTCGTCTTCCGCGACGGCACACAGCTCTATATCACTTGGAAGGCGTACGGCCTCGACCCCAGCAAGCGCCCGATAGAGCTGCTTTGCCAGAAGCTGTCCGACGACGGCCTGCACCTCCAGGGCGAGCCCTTCATGCTGCTTCGCGACGACGAGCGGCAGGGCATGGAGGGGCAGTGCGTCTTCCGTCAGGGCGAGTGGTGGTACATCCTCTACAGCATCCGCGACTGTTGTTCGCCGAAGAGCGACTATGCCGTCAGCGTGGCCCGCAGCCACAGCATTGAAGGGCCATGGGAGAAGTACGAAGGGAACCCGATATTGGAAGGGCAGCCCCCCTCAGGCTCCCCCGAGGGGGAGAAAAAGAAAGTCTCCCCTCGGGGAGATTTAGAGGGGGCCGTAGGGCCTCTCCAGAGTTGCGGTCATGGCACGATGGTGCGCACGCCCAGCGGCGAGATGTACTACCTCTGCCATGCCTACTTCTGGAACCGCTACAAAGAGGGCCGCAAGGCTGTCCTCTTCCACCTTGAAGTTACTCCAGAGGGATGGATAGTAAAAAAGAGGTAAATGGTAAAAAGAATGTTTTTTAGCCTTTAACCTTTTATTATGTCGTTTTTCTTCGTAAATTTGCAGCACATAATTAACAAGATAAAACTAAGTCTACGAGAAATCGACGTAAAGAGTCGTCCTATTTCAAAGACACAGCATACCCTTCAAAATAACGAGGCACGCTCTTACCCGCAACGAAAACGCCCCTATTGAATCCAACTACAGATAAAGCGATATTTCGATTAATTATTAACTTTAAAGAAAGGAAAGCCATGAAGAAGTTTACTCTTTTAACAATCGCTGCGTTGACTTCAATCGTAGCGTTCGCACAGAAACCCCGTCCGTTTCTGAATGCAAAAACAATTCCCTCCGAGCAAACGCAATTTAAGGCAAAGGCCGTTAGCCGTCAGTTGGCGGCTCGCAAAGCCCAGCGTCGCTCCATGGGTCTGGTCACACCTCCTGAATCTGCCGTCCGCGAGACTTACTACACTGCCAAAGGCAAACTTATGGTTAATGGCAGCAGTGGTTTTGTTGACAGCGGAACAGAGTCTATCCAGGTGATTGTCGATGGCACCGACATCTACATTGCAGGTTTGGCCTATTGGGTAGAGAATGCATGGATTAAGGGCACCATCAGTGGCACCATCGCCACGTTCCCTGCCGCACAGCAGGTAGATGACGACGAAAATGCCCCCGAGTGGATTTCCGGATCCGATGATGGCGAGACGATTTGTGATATTGTTTTCAACTTCGACCAAGAGGCGGGTGTTTTGGAGTGTGTCACACAATACATTGTTGAGTCCGCAGTTGAGAATGGAATTGGTGTCTATGCCTACTGGGACAAGCCCACTTTCACTAAGGATCAGCCCGTAGCTCCTGAGGTGGTAGTACCTCCAACTGGTCTGGAGACAGAGGATTATGTCATATTTTATTCGGATAATGGCTTTGCTTCAGTGAAGGTGGGCTTCGATGGTAATGACGTGTATTTCCAGGGATTGAATAGCTACCTGCCCGAAGCATGGGTGAAGGGAACGCTTGCAGATGGTTTGGTCACCTTGGCTGGTGGTCAGTATTTTGGCGCATACGGAATTTACGAGATGTACTTTATGGATGAAGACTACCAGTTTACTTACGATGCAGAAACTAATACGTTTGTAGGTGAAGGAATTCTCTATACATATACAGGTAATCAAAATGTCGACTCTTACGCCAACCCCGTGATTAAGAGGGCCATGGATCAGGCTGCCATGCCCGCCAATCCTGAGATTACGGGACTTGAAGATTCCAACTATGGCTATATCGTTAAGTTCAATATTCCCCTTATAGACGTTAATGGCGATCCTCTCGTGACTTCTAAGTTGTGGTATGTTATATATGCGGACACAGAGGGCACCATTGCTCCGCTGACATTCACTCCTGAAACACACAGCCGTCTGACCGAGGACATGACCGAGATTCCTTACGGATTCACCGAGGACTATGACTTCTATCCAACATTTATCTACCTGAACGACCTCTACACTGACAACTGGTCCAGGATTGGCATCCAGAGCATCTACCGTGGTGGCAGCGAGGAGAACAAAACTGAGATTCAGTGGTACGAGCTTAAAGCCAATCTGCCCGTGCCCGTTGGCGTTGAGGCTGAGGAATACACCATGTTTTACGAGGATATTAGTGAAAATTCGGCAGCCAAGACCGTTAACGTAGCTGTTGATGGCAATGACGTCTATTTCCAGGGCTTCAGCGAATACATTCCCGAGGCATGGGTAAAGGGTACAAAGGACGGCAATACCGTTACGTTTGCCGCCAAGCAGCTCTTTGGTGAATATAAAGGTTACAAGTCATACGCCTTCTACGGAACTGATGATGTTGTATTCACCTACGATGCAGAGGCTGATACCTATTCTGCCGAAGGTTGGATTTATGGTTTGTTAGCAGGCAAGTATTACGATGGTTATTACGTCAATCCCGTTATCAAGAAGATTGCTGATAAGGCTGCCATGCCTGCTGCTCCGGAGATCACCGATATGGCGAATGGCTCTTACGGATGGTACATCGACTTCAACGTTCCCACGGTGGATGTCAATGGCGAGCCCCTCGTTCTCGGAAAACTCTCATACATGATATACACCGACACGGAGGGCACTGTTGCTCCACTGACCTTCACCCCCGCCACACACTCCAAGCTGACCGAGGACATGACCGAGATTCCTTACAGATTCACAGAGAACGACGACTTCTACATCGATGAAATCTATCTGAACGACCTCTACTCTGCCGACTGGACCAGAATTGGCATCCAGAGCATCTACCGTGGCGGCGGCGAGGAGAATAAGACCGAGATCCAATGGTTCGACATCTTGCCTGAGCCCGAAGCCATCGAGGCACCCGAAGGCTTAGTGACAGAAGTTTATGCCCTAAACGCTTATGAGCAGGTGAGTAAAGGTGCATATACCCACCAGATGCAGGTTGGCTTCGACGGCAACGATGTCTATTTCAAGGGCGTCTCCGATAATACTGCCGACTTGTGGCTGAAGGGCACCCTGAGCGCGGACGGCAAGACCGTCACCATTCCTGCCAACCAGTACATGGGTCAGATAAATATCTATGGAATCTATATCCTCGACTACTTCTTCTCCGCTCTTGGCGAGGACAATGAAACCCTGGAGGACATCGTGCTGAACTACAATGCCGAGCTGGGCACCTTCACCACCGGCCAGACTCTGGTGCTCCACGACGGCAAGCGTTCGCTGGGAGAGCCTTACCAGATATTTACTGATGTTGTAATAACCAAGATGCTGGAATTTGCAGCCACACCTGCCGACCCGTCAATTGACAGCTATAAGCTCGAAAACATCGATTATCCGTACATCGAATTCAATATTCCTGCCAAGGATATCGACGACAATGACATCATCTCAGCCAAGCTCTTCTACACCGTATGGATTGATGAAGACGGAGAGGAGAAACCATTCGTAGTGCTCGCCGACGAGTATCGTGACGTCACGGAGGACTGGACAGAGATTCCTTACGAATGGGACGACGACTACGACATCTACAAGGGTGGCAGCCGGTTCTACATCAACCCGAAAGACATTATCCCATCATGGAAGAGAATCGGCATCCAGAGCATCTACTACGGCGGCGGCGAAAGGAACACCTCAAACATCATCTGGATGGACAATCCTGCCTACAGCCCCGTAGATGAAGCTTATGAACTCTATGTCGGCAACAATGTACAAGTGACGAGCAAGAATGCCAGCGACATACTGGGCGATGGAGGCTCGTTAACTTACAACCGCAAGACAAAGACACTGACCATCAACGACAACTGCTACACCAATTACTGGACTCTACTAAGAAACACAGGAGTTGAGGACTTGACCATCTATGTTGCAAAAGACGTAGAACTGAACGGAAACAGCCCAGACTTCCTCATCTATCTCGGGCAGTCAACCACCATCACAGGCCCGGGCACACTGACGCTGGGTGGCAACATCGCCGTCATCGATGGCAAACAGCTCACCATCAAGGATGCAAACATCGAAATCCCCCGGACCACCAGCTATGCCATCACGGGCAACTTTGGCGGAGAGAAACTCCTGATAAGCAACTCCTACATTCATGCCCAATCATACTCACAGTCTATTGCTAAATTCGATGGCGGCATCACCATCAAGGACGCCAGCATGCTCGAAGATGGACTCCGCATAAGCGACGACAAATCATGCATCTGCAAGATGGACGGAAGCGACGCCAACGACGTCACCATCTACAATCAGGAATACATCACGGGCATGAGCCTTGCCCCAGCCCTTCCGGCCGAAGTAGAGATATACAACCTTGCCGGTCAGCGCCTGCAGAAGATGCAGCGCGGCATCAACATCGTCGGCGGACGAAAGGTAGTGGTAAAGTGAAAACTGAAAGTTGAAAACACAAGAAAGCCCCCACCGGTTGTGGAGGCTTTCTTTTTTTATTGGTGTCCTCAAAGTATAGCCCTACAGGCTTAATATGCAAACTGACTTTACTCAGTAGCAAAGCAGTCAACATGATTTTACCGGACAGCAATAAATATTTGTAAAGATTTTTGCAGGCAGGCTCTTTCTGACGGCTTGTTTTTGGTCGGGTGGCACTTTTGTACTCCGGACGAAAAATAAGGCCTTAAATTGCGTTTCCGTCTGAAATAGGCGGTTTGCGAGGACTGGATTTCCGGCGCAGAGCAAAGAAAGTACAAGCTCCTTGTGTTGCCCTGTTAATCTCGGCGTACTTTTCTGCCAAATTCCGCGTGCGGGAATAGTGAACGCCGCATGGGGAATTTGCAATCCCCACGTGCGGCGTTGACCAACTTCGCGTGCGGCGTTTGAATTTTCCTCACGCCTTGATGCCGATTGCCATGTTCGGCGTCACAATTTTTGTAAAGTTTTTTTTATTGCTGCCTGGTAAAAATATTGCATTCATGTTTCGGGAGTTCAGCCCGAAAGGGCTATACTATGAGTAACCAAGGGCAACGCCCTTGGACTAAGGGAACAACCAATCTCCTCTCTGCCTGGAAGGCAGTACCACGGCGTTTCATAGTACTGCCCTCCAGGCAGCAGGGAGAAATATATCCGCTAATTCCGAGGGCTTCGCCCCTCGGTTACTCAAAGTATTGGCTTACAGCCAAATCAGGACGACTTTACGCCCTTGCCGAACCCCTCTAACTTTTTTTTGCTATTTCGCTGCGGATGGTGGGCAAGTCCGTGTTTCCTCTTACTTCACAAGGACCTTCTTGTTGCTCACGATGTTGAGGCCTTTCTGCATCTTCCTGAGGCGCTGACCGGCCACATTATATATTATGTCGTCGGTGGCGGTCTGTCCCTTGATGTCGCCGATGCCGTCTATCAGGTCTTCAATGCTGCCCTCGGTGTGCAGGACGATTGACTCTGGCCACTCATCGGGGGTCTGGTTAGCCACGAGGTAGCACTGGAAGGCATAAACTTCGCCTCCGCCTGCAAAGTTATGAAAGACTCCGTTTCCGCCTAAATAATACAAGAGCGAGGCGTGTTCGTCATCTTCCATCGGGTAGAAGCTGTACAGTCCGATGAATACCCATCTGTTATCAGAGAGGAACACGGGTTGTGGCTTGATGGCTTTGATTGTGACGCCGCTGAACACAGGGTTGACGATGTCGTCGCCGCCATTCCACCTGATGATATAGGGACAGCCAGCCTCCAGCTTTGTGACGGGAGTGAGGCAGTCGATAACGAGGTAGCCCTCCACCTCCTGCATTGCCTCTGCTGTCCTTGCGTCAGCTCCTTCGAGCGGGCTGCCGTCCAGCTCGACGTCGAAGGGCAGGCAGATGGTCTGCCAAGTGCCGTCCTTCCTGAAGGTGCAGTCTTCTATAGTGACGTTGGCCTCTCGTCCTTCGTTCCCCTCGATGAGGTCACTGTTAACGCCATACGGCCAGAAGGTGAGGTCAGCGGGACCTTGGCCTATGCCTAAGCTCTTTAACAGTTCGTCGATGCTGCCGTCGGTGTGCAGGGCGATTGGCTTTGGCCACTCATCGAGGGTCGGGTCAACAACGAAATAGCACTCGAAGGCATAAGCATTGCTTCTGCCTACAAAGTTATGCAGGACTCCGTTTCCGCCTACATAATACGTGTGCGTGAGGTGTAACTCATCAGCATCCATCTGGTTGTAGTCGTACAGTCCGGCGAACACCATTCTGTTATCAAAGAGGAACACGAGGTGTGACTCGGTGGCTTTGATTGTGACGCCGCTAAACACAGGGTCAACGATGTCGCCGGCGCTATTCCACCTGATGATATAGGGACAGCCAGCCTCCAGCTTCGTGACGGGAGTGAGGCAGTCGATGACGAGACAGCCTTCCACCTCCTGCGCTACCCCTATCTGCCTTACGTCAGCTCCCTCGAGCGGGCTGCCGTCCAGCTCGACGTCGAAGGGCAGGCAGATGGTCTGCCACGTGCCGTCCTTCCTGAAGGTGAGGCCTTCGAGGGTGACGTTGACCAATCGTCCGTAGTTCTCCTGGATGAGGCCAGAGTTTTCTCCATCTGTCCTAAAGACGAGGTCAACGGCTTTTGGGGTTCCGTTGGCGATGACCATCCATTCGCCTTCTATCCTGCTGCCGTCGGCATGGTGCGGTTCGTGCTCCTCTGCGTCCCAGTATGCGCCCTCGGGCTCCAATATCGTCTGTCCGTCCTCAAGCAGCAGCTCTTTCCAATAGAATATCGCAGGGCCGCCGGGCCTATAGGCTTTGACGGTGGCATTGTCCTTCATGCAGAGGGTGCTGTACCAGTTGGGATGGCCGGCCCTGTAGCGATAGAGTCCGCCGACGCCGCAGTCTGCCTGAATCGTCACGTTGCCGCCTATGGTCAGGGTGTCGGCTGTGAAGTGGAGGCTGGTGTAGTCGCTGTTCAGCGTGAGAACGCCGTTGCCGGTAATTGCCCCATTTTTCGCATCGTTGCCGAACCACAGGGCTTCGCAGTCTGCAGCGCCCGTTATGGTGTTCGAGCCTTCCACGTCAACGGTCACGCCGGGTTCGCTGATGTAGAGGCCAGTGCCGCGCTCTTCGGGAAGTCCCGTTACGGTACCCGAGCCCTGGATTGTGGCATTCGAGAGCGTCAGCGTCTTTGTGTCGGGGTCGTAGCGCACTGTGCCGTCGCCAAGCACATCGCCCTCGTTCTTTCCTGTAATCTGCTTGCCTGTTATCCAAATGTCGTAGGCGGGAATCGCCGTGAAGTATCCCGGCTGTCCGGGCTTGTCGATGCAAGCGTATTCAGAACCATACATAAAAACCTCGTTGTACGCTGTCCCGTTACCGCCAACAAGCTGCGTACACCCATCAAACATTCGATTCGACGTCCCCCCTGTTAAGCTCGCCGTACTCCACTTCTCCTCATCGGCATAGATAGTTTTCAGTTCGCGGTCATGATAGAACATTTCCATCATGCTCTTGACATTGGCTGTGTTGAAGCTGCACAGGTCAAGGCTCGTCAACTTGAAGCAATCATAAAACATAAATGACATGTCTGTGACATTAGTTGTGTTGAGGGTGCTCACGTCGATGCTCGTTATCTCGTTGCATTCAAAAAACAAATACGACATATCCTTGACATTTACCGTATTAAAACTGCTCAGGTCAAGCGAGGTCAGACTTTGACAACCAAAAAACATACCTAACATCCTCGTAACATTTGCCGTATTGAAATACCTTAGGTCAAGTGAGGTCAGTTGGGTGCAATAATTAAACATGCGAGTCATATTCGTGACTTCATCGGTGCACAGGTTCTCCATGCCAATGATGGATGTCATGGAACAATTATAGAACCAATAAGTAGTGCTGGTAGGTCGGTAAGCGGCAAACGACTCGTCAATGACGACTGTTTGGGCATTGCCATAGGCAGGCGGCTGACCGTTTGGAGTTTCTTCGTGATTAATCTCTACCACTCCAGTGCGACTCTGCTTCTGCGTATCGTAGTAGAACGTTGCAGTCTGTCCGTCGTCGCTCAATGCTACGTAGGCTTCCTGCGCCCACGCCTGGTGCAAGCCTGCCACAAGCAGCAACAGACCCGCGATAACACCTTTTGTCTTCATTTGTTTGTTTAGTTTTTGTTAATATCTCACCGCAAAGTTACTGCTTTTTTCCCATTCTGCCAAACAAACGCTCGCAATTTTCCCCTTAAGGCCAGTCATACAAAAAGCTTGGAATGGGCAGCAGGATAATGAGACAAAAAGGGGATGCACCCCAATGATGCATCCCCTTGTCGGATTCTTGTGTGTAAGTTGATGGCTCAGACGATGCCTTGCGCCATCATATCGAAAATACTTGGCTTCGCTATACGATGCCTTGCGCCATCATAGCTTTGGCAACCTTCATGAAGCCGGCCACGTTGGCGCCCTTCACGTAGTTGACATAGCCGTCGGGCTGTGTGCCGTACTTCACGCAGTTCTCGTGGATGTTCTCCATAATCCAGAGCAGCTTGGCGTCCACTTCTTCGGCGCTCCAGCTGAGGCGCTCTGAGTTCTGGCTCATCTCGAGACCGCTGACGCTCACGCCGCCGGCATTGCTGGCCTTGCCCGGAGAGTAAAGTATCTTTGCTTCCTGGAAGACGCGGATGGCACCGGGCGTGCTG
This sequence comes from Bacteroidaceae bacterium, assembly GCA_017428785.1. Classification (GTDB taxonomy): domain Bacteria; phylum Bacteroidota; class Bacteroidia; order Bacteroidales; family Bacteroidaceae; genus Physcousia. Next base: position 76,687 of record JAFRQD010000058.1, on the reverse strand, counting down.
GGCATGTTGGCACCTTCGGCCACAGCGATGCAGCCATTTGCTACCAGAGCCTTTGCCTGCTCCTCGTTCAGCTCGTTCTGTGTGGCACAGGGCAGAGCGATGTCGGCCTTCTCATACCAGGGCTTTGCGCCGTCGCCCACATACTTGGCTGTGGGATACTTGTCCACATATTCCTTGATGCGTCCGCGATAGACCTGCTTCAGCTCCATGATGTAGTCGAGCTTCTCGCGGTCGATGCCGTCGGGGTCGTAGATGTAGCCGTCGGAGTCTGACATCGTCATCACCTTACCGCCCAGCTGCAGCACCTTCTCGGCAGCATACTGAGCCACGTTGCCGGCGCCGGAGATGAGCACCTTCTTGCCCTCCACTGTGTCGCCCTTCGTCTTCAGCATGGCACGGAGGAAGTAGACGGTGCCGTAGCCCGTTGCCTCGGGACGAATCAGCGAGCCGCCGAACTCGAGGCCCTTGCCTGTCAGCACACCGCTGTACTCGCGCGTCAGCTTCTTATACATGCCGAACATGTAGCCTACCTCGCGGCCGCCTACGCCGATGTCGCCGGCAGGTACGTCCGTATCAGGACCGATGTGGCGCGTCAGCTCCAGCATGAAGGCTTGGCAGAAACGCATCACCTCAGCATTGCTCTTGCCGCGGGGAGAGAAGTCGGAGCCGCCTTTGCCGCCACCCATAGGCAGCGTCGTCAGCGAGTTCTTGAAAGTCTGCTCGAAGGCAAGGAACTTCAGGATGCCCAGGTTCACGCTTGCGTGGAAGCGGATGCCGCCCTTGTAGGGGCCTATTGCGTTGTTGTGCTGAATGCGATAGCCCATGTTGGTCTGAATCTGCCCCTTGTCGTCCATCCATGTCACACGGAACTGGTAAACGCGGTCGGGAATGCAGAGGCGTTCGATGAGGTTCACCTTCTCGAACTCAGGGTGTTTGTTGTACTCTTCTTCGATAGTGCCCAGCACTTCTTCTACTGCCTGATGATACTCGGGTTCATTGGGGAAGCGTCTTTTCAGATCTTCCAAGACTTTCTTTGCGTCCATAAATAATTGTTATTTTAATTGGTTATTCTGTTATCCGTGTGCAAAAGTACATCAAAAGTCCGAATTGAGCAACTTTTTGTAAGAAAAAGTTTATAAAAAGAGGCAAAACGTTACATTATCCTGCATAAGACAGGGGGAAGATGCATAATTGTGCATCTTTATCGGCTTCAAGCAAGGTTTGTGCGCAGTTGGCGAGAGTGGAGCCAGTCGTCATGACATCATCCACAATCACCAATCTCTTGCCTCGCCATTCCTCGGGAATCGTGGCGTGATAGATGCCTTCTGCGTTCTTGAGGCGAGCTTCGCCGCTGAGTCGCGACTGAGGCGTGCGGTTCTTAGTGCGCTTGAGCAGGTTCACGACAGGCAGTCCCGTCACCTCAGCCATCCCTCGGGCCAGCATCTCTGCCTGGTTGTAGCCGCGCCAGAAGCGTCGCCATCTGGTCAAGGGCACAGGGACAAGGGCATCCACACCTTCCCAGAAGTCCAGCCTCTTTGCTTCGAGGGCCGCCCATTGCCCCAGCCTGACGGCCAAGTCGCTCTTCCCGTGGAACTTTATGTCGATAATGAGCTTGTGATAGGAAGAGTGGTGGTTGTATGTGAGGAAAGTCGTGCCCCTTTTGATGTCTGCCTTATCCCAAATCATGCGAAGCAGGATGTTGTCTTCGATGTTCAGGATGCGGTAGCGAGGCAATTGAATGGCGCAGAAGGCGCACATCACGTCCTCGCTCTCCATCAGCAGCTTGCCGCACACCGGACAAGTCCTCGGCAGCAAGAGTTCCTTTATGTCATCCAGCAGGCTCATCTTTCGCGCGTATATATAATATAATGAATAGGAACCGTCCTATGCTTTCTCACTGCAAAGGTACAAATAAAATGCGAAATGGAATGTGTCGTTTCAAAAAGAAGTCGTACCTTTGCATCGCAGAACATGAAATCAAGCATTTCCTTTCGTATTATTAGCAGAATCAGATTCCACAATTACTAAATTTAATCAAAATTCCCATTATGAAAACAATCACGCACAAACCCATTATGCTACTGGCAGTCTTTTTTGCGATGAGTATGCCTTTGGTGTCTTTGGCACAAGAGTTCGTCACAGATGTGATGCTTGTCGGTGCCGAAACCCAAAGCCAAAGGAACAGCTTGCTGGATAAATACCGGGGAGAAGGCTGGACGGTCGTCGATTATGACCTTAACAAAGGTTGCGGCCAAAAGAGCGACTACATCTATCTGCTCTACAAGACGAAGGGCAACATCGATGGCTTCAGTCATGGCTACGTCACTGGCTTCTACATTCGTACAGGCACGGACTATCCCAACGAGTTGGATGTCTCGGGTGTTAACTATAAGCTTGTGCCTTATGCTGGCTCCAGCCATTTCGTCGATATGAAAGGCGACCTCAACAGCAATGCTGGCGGTGCATACATTCACCTTTACTATACCGAAGCGATTCTCGAACCAGAAACGGCCGTTACGAGCATCTACTTCGATGCCAATACTGCCGGTGGCGTGCCTGCTGATGGCGACACGGGTCCCAACGGCTATGACTTGAACAGGGGCGTCAGTGGCAGTGCATATATTTACATGCACTTCACCACGGGTTCGTATCACAAGGCTGACAGGCCAACGACTTGGAATCTCTCGGAAATCACCCAAGACCTGACGTTGGGAGATGGGGACAGTGTGACGGGCACACTGAAAGAGCCTTTTAGGATTGCCATTGCCGATGGTGCAACTGTGACGCTACTTGACATTACGATTTACTTATATAACAGTAATATCCAATTGGCAGGCATCACTTGCGAAGGCGATGCCACAATCATCCTTTCGGGGGCCAACTGGGTAGAGGGAATACACACATACTATCCAGGCATTTATGTGCCGGCGGGCAAGACGCTCACCATCAAGGGCGATGGCAAGCTTCATGCCTTAAGCGGTGGCACCAAAATGCATAGTGGCCAAGCCGCAGGTATAGGCGGCGGCAGAAAGCTGTCTTCCGGTAACATTGTTATCGAGAGCGGCACCATTCATGCTGTTGGCAATGGCTACAGTCCGGCTATTGGCGGTGGATATGGTGCTGCAGGCGGCGACATAACTATTGGAGCAGGCATCTCATTGGTTGAGGCTGATGGGCAAAATGGCCTTTATCCCATTGGAGCAGGCATCGGTGGTGGCACTTGCGGTACCATCAATATTAGCGACAACTTGAATAACGAGGTTGGTCAGGACGTAAACGCTATCCTCTTGTATCCTTTCGAAGTACCCGAAGAGCCGGAATGGGACGGCAATCTTGACAAAGTGAAAACAGATTACCCCACCTATTACGCTACCGCCAAGAATGGCATGACCATTACCGGCACTCTTTCAGCGGCCAGACGCGTCTTCATTGCCCCTGGTGCCACGGTGAAGCTCAAAGATGCGAAAATCGACTACTTTTATTATTTCATAAGCCCAGGCATCACTTGCGAAGGTGACGTCACTATCATCCTCGAGGGCAATAACTTGGTGAGAGGTGTAGATGGTAATTCGCCAGGCATTCAAGTGGGTCCCGAAGGTACTACGCTTACCATCAAGGGCAATGGCTCGCTTTTGACACAAAGCGGTACACAAAGTATGTCTGACTCGTACTACGCCTCTGGCATTGGCGCATCTTATTTTAATAAGGGAAGTGTTGGTAATATCGTCATCGAAGGCGGCAACATCACTGCCATTGGTGGCGAAAACGGCGCAGGTATCGGTGCCGGCTATTCGGTATGTGGCGACATCACCATCAAGGGCGGCGTTGTCCAGGCCACTGGTGGTAGCTCTGCTCCAGGCATCGGTGCCGGACGCTATTCATGCGGCAACATCAACATCTTGGGCGGCACCGTTTATGCTACTGGCGGCAAGGATGGCATTTGCAGTTCCTCTACTGGCAAAGCCAGCGATATCACGATTGCCGATGAAATCGATATGGTTGTATCTACAAGGGGCAGCAGTTATTATCAATTCTTCAATGTGGGCAGTTCCGGCACCCTCAGCATCGGTGTCGGCATCACCCATCAGGTAGAGGACAACACCTATACCTTGATAGGATTGGGATTGGACGACGGCATCGACTCTCCTCTCTGCGAAACAGAAGAGGGAGCCATCTACAACCTTTCCGGCCAGCGCTTGAGCAAGATGCAAAAGGGCATCAATATCATTGATGGCAAGAAAATCATGGTGAAGTAACTTTACCTCTGATACATATTGGAAAGCTCCGAATCGCAACCTTCGGAGCTTTTCTTTTTGTTCTTTGTAAGCCCCCTAATGCTCCCCTTTTGCAAAAGTTATGAAAAAAAACTAAATAATTCACAATTGACAATTGATAATTGACAATTATTTTGTACCTTTGAACGGCAAAAACGCTATTAACAATTAAAACATATATTATGGAAAAGCTAATTAAAGACCTCGATCCTCAGATTATCTGGAAGAACTTTTATCTCCTTACGCAGGTGCCGCGTCCGAGCGGACATCTCGAGAAAGTACAGCAGTTCCTGCTCGACTGGGCGAAGGAGCACGGCATAGAAGCGTTCAAGGACAATGCCGAGAACATTGTGATGCGCAAGCCCGCCACACCCGGCAAGGAGAACCGCAAGTGCGCAGTGTTGCAGGCGCACATGGACATGGTGCCGCAGAAGGTGGATGAGAGTGCGCACAACTTCGAGACAGACCCCATCGAGACTTACATCGACGGCGACTGGGTGAAGGCGAAGGGCACGACGCTGGGCAGCGACGACGGCATGGGTGTGGCTGCCATCATGGCGGTCATGGAAAGCACCGACATCAAGCACGGCCCGCTGGAGGCTCTGATTACCGCCGACGAGGAGACGTGCATGTACGGCGTGAGCCATCTTTCTGCCGACACGCTGAAGGGCGACATCCTCCTGAACATCGACAATGAGACGATGGGCGAGTTCGTGATAGGCTCGGCTGGAGGCGTCAACATCAGCGCCACGATGCAGTACAAGGAGGTTGAGCTTGAGGAAGGCGACATCGCAGTCAAGGTTTCCCTCAAGGGCTTGCGTGGCGGCCACAGCGGCTTGGAAATCAACGAAGGCCGTGCCAATGCCAACAAACTGATGGCTCGCTTTGTCCGTCAGGCCATTGTCGACGACGAGGTGCGCCTCTGCTCCTGGCAAGGTGGCAACATGCGCAATGCCATTCCCCGCACTGCTACAGTCGTTCTGACCGTTCCGATGGAGAACTACGACGACTTCTGCGAACTGGCCGATTACTGCCAGCAAGTCTTCAGCGACGAGTTCCGAGGCGTGGAGGAAGGCATCACGATGACAGTCGAGACAACGGCAATGCCATCGGGCCGCGTTCCGGAGGAGATACAGGACAACCTCGTGGATGCCATCATGGCTTGTCACGACGGTGTGCTTCGCAACATCCCCAGCATCCCGTCGGTTGTGGAGACGAGCAGCAACCTCGGCATCATCAACATCGGCGGCGGCGAGGCAAGCATCCTCATCCTGGCCCGCTCAAGCAGCGAGACGATGATGGAGTACATCCAGGAGATGCAGGAGAGCTGCTTCTCGATGGCCGGCATGAAGGTGGAGTACGGCGGCCATTACGGTGCCTGGCAGCCTAACTTCGACAGCCCCATCGTGGCAAAGATGGTCGAGGTGTACCGCAAAGTCCTCAACGAAGAGGCAAAGGTGGAGGTATGCCACGCAGGTCTGGAGTGCAGCATCATCGGCGGCGTCTATCCCAACATGGACCTCGTGAGCTTCGGCCCCACGCTGCGCAGCCCCCACACACCCGACGAGCGCTGCAACATCCCGTCGGTAGCGAAGTTCTGGCTTTTCCTGAAAGCTCTTCTCGAAGAGATATAAAAGACTTCCGACACACGGAAAAAGCGCTCTCCCTCAACAAGAATCTATATTCGCAGGTTGCGTACGAACGTTCGCAACTTGCGATTGCCCGGACGCAGCCTGCGTTTCTGCATTCGCAGCTTTCGTATAAAGAATTAAACACACAGAAATGAAAAAACTCGCCTTCCTTCTCAGCTTTATCTGCTGCGCCTATAGCGTTTTTGCAGGCAAGAAGACGGAGCCCGTCGTAGTGGCTTATGTCACATCTTGGACAAAGGTTGTGCCCGACCCGACGGTCATGACGCACATCAACTATGCCTTCGGGCATGTGAACGACCAGTTCAACGGCGTTCGTATCGACAATGAGCAGCGGCTTCGCGACATAGTGGCCCTGAAAAAGCAGCAGCCCAAGTTGCTCGTCATGCTGAGCATCGGCGGCTGGGGCAGCGGCCGATTCAGCGAGATGGCGGCTTCGGACGAGAACCGCAAGGCCTTTGCCCGGGACTGCCGCCGTGTCTGCAATGAGCTGGGGCTGGACGGCATCGACATCGACTGGGAGTACCCCACGCAGAAGAGTGCCGGCATCAGTGCCTCGCCTCAGGACACGGAGAACTTCACCCTCTTGATGCGCGACCTCCGGCAGGCCTTGGGCAGCAAGCTCTGGCTCACTTTGGCGAGCGTCGGCAGCGCACAATACATCGACTTCAAGAGCTGCGTGCAGTACCTCGACATGGTCAACGTGATGGCCTACGACATGGGCAATGCACCCAATCATCACTCGGCCCTCTACCGCTCGAAAATCGTGGGCTGGCTCTGTGCCTCGGAGTGCGTCGAAGCCCATCGCAAGGCCGGTGTGCCCGACGACAAGATTGTGCTGGGCATGCCTTTCTACGGGAGAGGCAAGAGCGGCGTGTATATGAAGTATCGCGACCGCGACAAGCAGACGCTGAAGGAAGTTTGGCACAACGCCTCGAAAGCGTCGTACCTGATCGACGAGAACAGCGAACTGGCCATCGGCTTCGAGAGTCCGAGGTCGATAGCCATGAAGTGTGCCTACATCAAGGAACAGGGCTTGCGAGGCGCAATGTATTGGGAATATGCCGACGACAACGAGCAGGGCGACCTGCAGCGGGCCGTCTGGCAAGGCGTCCTGCAAAACGACAAGGACAGAAGCAAGGCGACTCAGAAGGCAGCCAAGCGTCTGGCAGCTGTCTTGAAGGAAAACGAGAAGCGCGAAGACATCACGCCCGACAGCTTCTTCTACGACTTTCGCCAGCTCAAGGCGGAAATGCTCGCCGAGAAAGACCCGACGGCCCAGGCCATCTACCGTGCCGTGATGGCTCGCTTGCTCATCGGCAACGCCTGGCGTTCGCAGCGATATGACGGCAAGACGACGAGCCATCCCGACAGTATACAGGAGTGGACGTTCGACGAATACCGCCGTCACGCGGCCAAGCTCTATGCCCAGGCTTTGCATGATGCCGAAGCGCTTCATGCCGTGAAGCTGCCCTGCACGAAGCCTCTGACAGAGCAAGGCAAGGACGACGGCATCTTTGGGAACGATGTGCTCTCTTTCGTCTGGCAAGACTGCCTGAGCAATCTTACCGAAGAGGAAAGGCGCGACAATCTCGTGCCCCGTTACGAAGACATCATCAATGTGTATCAAAGGCACGGACTGAGAGAAGCCACACTGATGCTCAGGCTCGATTCGCTTGGCGAGCGGGGCAATTCGGAAAGCGTCTTGACAAAGCTTCGCGACGAATATGGCGACCTGGATGCCTGTGCCGAGGTCTATCTGCGTCTGTCCAACCTGTATGGCAAGACGAATCAGGAGAAGGAAGACCTCCTGAATTTCGCGTTGAAGCGTTATCCCAAGAGCAGAGAGGCGAATGCCATCAGGAACCGCATCGCCGAGCTTCGTCAGCCGGAACTCTATGGACGCTTCCCCGACATGTGCTATCCTGGCAAAGTTTACGACATTCCTCTCGAAATAAAGAACATGCAGTCGGCCAGCATCACCGTCTATCGTATGCCGTACGGCTTTGTGCTCAGCGACGAGGAAACTGCTGCGCCGAAGCACGAGCAGGTGAAGCAGAACGGCACACTCTTCGAGACCTTGCCCGTTTCGATGGAGGGCGTGGAAGCGCTCGAAACGAAGAAGGACACGTTGCGTTGGCGTTCGCCAGGCTTCGGATGCTATGCCTTTGTCTTCGACGGCACTTCGACAGAGAAGCTGAAGAAGTACGAGCCTCGCGTTGTGCTGTTCGACGTGTCGGCGCTCACCTACATGAATATCACTTTGCCTGACGGCAAGGAACGCATCATGGTGACGGACATGAATAGCGGCGAACCGCAACAAGGCGTGAAAGTCGTCTTCTACAATAAGCCACAGCAGGAATACACGAAGCTCGAGGAATTGACAACCGACAGCCGAGGCATTGCCGAGGCGAACTTTGATGCCAATAAGGGTAATCTGTATATTGAGCTTTCGCGAGGCGAAGACAAGGCCCTCAGGATGCAAAGCCTGGGGTGGCGCTCTCGTTACAGCAAGGACGATGCCCTCCACCATCGCATCAATATCTATACCGACCGCAGCATCTATCGCCCAGGGCAAACGGTCTATGTGGGCGGCTTTGCTTACTGTTGGCAGCACGGCGAAACACCAGAGGCCGAGGAAAGGACAGACCTGCAGCTCACAGTTATCGATGCGAATGGTCAGGAAATCATAAAGCACACCTTGAAGACCGACGAGTTCGGCTCCTTGACGGACAGCCTGCAATTGCCCAAAACGGGTTTGCCGGGCAGCTACCACATCCGCCTCGACGGCTGGCTCCACTATTTCCGTGTCGAGGAGTACCGTCGTCCCACCTTCCAAGTCGAGATGGACGAGGCGCCTGCCATCTCTTTGCCTGTTGACAGCATCACCTTGACAGGTCGCGCCCTGACCTACAGCCAGTGGCCAGTGAGCAATGCTCGTGTCACAGGCACCTATCGATGGCAGCAAAGTTGGTGGTACAGGCACTTTGAAATGAGCAGGCTGCACGACATAGACACCCTCTACACTGATGACGAAGGGCGTTTCAGCATTCGTATTCCTGTCTCCAAGGCGCTTTCGAAAGAGGACTTGCGATGGGGAAGAATCCTTCAGCTCTCGGTTGATGTGCTCAGTCCGGAAGGCGAGACACAACAGGGCAGTATTCGTGTCCCGATTTGCAGTACGCCTCTCCGACTGTGGGGCAACGTTCCAAGCCAGCAATGCAGAGAGCGGCTCTTGCCTTTGTGTTTCAATCTCTATTCGAGCAACGACAAGGAAGTAGAAGGCAATGTGCTTTGCATGCTGACGCAAAACGGCAAGGAAATCAAGAACTTCTTCCTGCCGGCCAACAAGGACACGATTCCCGAAGTGCTTCGCACCTTGCCATCGGGCAAGTATGACATCGTGGCAAAGGCAGGAGGTCAATGGTCAAAGGTTGAAGGTCAATGGTCAGAGGGCGATACGGCATCATTTAAAGCAAGCTTCACCATCTTCTCCATCACCGACAAACGCCTTCTTGGCAAGCACGACCTTTGGCTCTACACACCTTGTGACACCATCTCTGCCGAGAAGCCTGCGCGTTTCCAGATAGGCACGACATTGCCCGACGCTTGGATTTATTGCATCATCAATGGCGAGAACGGCATCGTGCGCGACACTTTGCTGCATCTGTCAGACCAGGCGATGCTCATGGAAGTGCCCTACGAAGAAAGCTTCGAGCATCATCTTGCTGTCTCGACAATGCTCATGCACGAAGGAGAGTTTGAGCAGAAGAAGCTTCACTTCCGCTTTGAACAGCCCGAAACACAGCTTGCGATGCGTTGGGACACCTTCCGCGACCAGTTGCAACCCGGGCAAAAGGAGCAGTGGCGGCTCACCTTGACGCGTCCCGACGGCACGCCTGCCTCGGCAAATGTCATGGTCGGCATGTATGATGCTTCGCTCGATGCATTGTCTTCCTATGAGATGCGTTCAGGTATCTCCCTTTTCACACAATGCGATCGCGACATGTTCTTCCGTGTCGGATACTTCGGATGGTATGGGAGGTATCGTTATGCAAGCCTCAATCTGCCGTTGCAGTTCCTTCCCACCGAAAACTATTACTTCTCGCATTGGAACATCGAATACTTCGAGCCATTGCGTATGACAAGAAGCGAGCGTATGCTTGTTCGGGGCGTGGAAGCAAACAGGTTGGAGAAAAGAGTGTATGAGATGGTAACTCCAGCTCCGATGGCAGCATCAGCACGCGAGTATGCTGGTGCAGTCAAGAACTTCAAGATGGACGATGTGGAAGGCCTTGCTTTTGAGTCTGTCGACCAAGCTCTTCATGGTAAGATTGCAGGGCTTGACATCGTTGAAAGTTCGGGTGCGTTGGGAAAAGGAACAACGATGCGTTTGCGCGGCTATGGCGATGTAGAGGAGTCAGAGGAAGCAGTCGAAACGTTGGATGATGCCTACGTCCGCTCCAATCTCTCCGAACTTGCTTTCTTCTATCCGCAATTAAGGACAGACAGCAAAGGCCAGACGTCCATCGAGTTCACTTTGCCCGAAGGCTTGACCTCGTGGCATCTGCATGGCTTGGCACACACAAAGGACATGATGACTGCCGAGTGGGAGGAGACCATCGTGGCGAAGAAGGAGCTGATGGCAGAGTTGACATTGCCCCGCTTTGTGCGTAACGGCGATGAAGTCACGCTGACTGCCAGCATCCGCAATGCCTCGGAGAAACGCCAGAAAGGCGAGGCTGTGCTTAAAGTCATTGATGCCGAGGGCAACAAGAGCATCAAGCAGATGAAGGTGGCATTCGACATCGAGCCGGGCAAAGAGGCTATCTACCACATGCCGCTCACCGCGACCCTCGACCATCCTGTCCTCGCTGTGCAATGGGTAGCGAAAGGCAAGGGCAGCAGCGACGGCGAAGTGCGCTACCTGCCTGTCCTCTCCGATATGCAGCACATGACAGAGACAAAGACTTATCTGCTCAAAGGTGATACCACACTTACGATGGACCTCTCGAAACTCTTCGCCAACGGCAATCCGAAGGCAAGGAACAAGACCTTGACCGTAGAGCACGTTTCGGAGCCTATCACCCTTGCTTTGCAGGCTCTGCCCTCCTTGACGGCTCCCGTCCACAACGATGTCCTTTCGGTCGCAACGGCTTATTATGCCGGAAGTGTGGCCTACCATCTCGCCCATAAGTACGAAGGTTTACGGACTGTCATCTCACGTTGGGCTGATGAAGAGGATTCGCCGGTCTTGCAGAGTCCGCTTGTCAAGAACCAGCAGCTATCTGACATTCTGCTCAACGAAACGCCGTGGATGATTGAGGCACAGCATCAGAAGGCCAGCAGGCATCGCATCGCCTCGCTCTTCGCAGAGATGGAGCAGGAGCAGCGCCGCATGGCGATGTTGTCCGCCCTCTCTACCCGTCAGCACGCCGACGGCTCGTTCGGCTGGTTCCCAGGCATGAGTGGCAGCGTATGGATGACAACTGAGGTGGCCATGCTGCTTTCGCGACTTGGCGACATCAAGGATGTCTTGTCTGTTCCCGAGCGTCAGATACTCGACAAGGCGCTGTCTTTCCTCGAGAAGGATATGCACCAGGACGTCGAGGCGCTGCGAAAGGAGAAGAAGCCCATACTTTCCTTCTACCAGCTCCGCTACCTATATATATATATAATGTATAAGGAAAGGCCCAACGAGGATGCCAAATATCTCCTTTCTCTTCTGAAGAAGCAAGCCGAGGACTACGACCGAGAGGAACGTGCCCTTGCCGCAATCGTGCTGAAGAGAACAGGCGAGGACAAGAAGGCGCAGGCTCTGATGCCACGCATCCACGAGTTGCTTCGCCACAGCGACGGCATGTATATTGCCTATCCGAGCGGTTCGTTCGTGAGCATCGACCGCAAAGTGGAGGCACACGCCAACTTCATGGAGGCCGTCTTCACCGTAGAACCTGGCGAGAAAGAGCTGCTTGCCAAGATGGCTGAATGGCTCATCTTGCAGAAGAGGAGTCAGGAATGGGATCAGCCCATCCAGTCGGCCGATGCGATTTATGCTTTGTTGCAGAGCGACTTCCATACGGAAAGCGGCCAATGGAGCGGTAAGGTCACATACGACAACCAGACTCGCAAGTTGCAGAAGCCCGAGGCTGACTACGGATACATCCGCGAGCAAATCGAGGACATCGGCAAGGCAAAGGCGTTAACTATCGAGCAAAAGTACAAAGCGAATGGTCTTTCCTGGGGGACGGTCTATGCTCAGTGCCAATTGCCGGCTGCTGAAGTAGAGAGCAATCGCGAAGGAATGACCATCCGCCGAGAGGTTTCTTCAGAGAACAGGAATGGGTCAATGGCCGATGGTCAATGGAGAACTGGCGACAGAGTCCATGTCCGCTATACGATAACGGCAGACAGAGATTACGAATATGTTTGCTTGAAGGCGCCTCGTCCTGCAGCGACCGAACCTGTCCGGCAGCTTTCGGGCTATCATTGGCAAGGCGGTCTGGGCTATTACCAGGCGATGCACGATGCCAGCACGGAATACTTCATGGACCGCATGCCTCGAGGCACGTATGTCATCGAAGAAGATTGGCTCATCAGTCGCGACGGCAATTATCTCCTGCCTCCTGCTCGCCTGACTTGCCTTTATGCACCCGAATACCAATCGCAAACTGCGGGTGAAAAGTTCAAGGTAAAGTAGTCGTCAGGAAACAGCTACAGAGTCGTTGGCAAAATCCACGTGTGATGTTTGCAAAATCCACGTGTGAACTTGGCAAAATCCACGTGTGATGTTTGCCGACTACACGTGTGTAGTTTTGCGGGGCTTCACGAATTTCCCTTGAAATGCTTGCGTGTTAGCGGAAATTGTGCTACCTTTGCAGCAGATTATTAACAGGATACAAAGTTTCTTTCCACTCATGAAAGCAAGGAAGGGTTTACTGACGCTCGCTCTACTGTCAAGCCTGCTTGGTGCTGAGGCACAGGTCGTGGAGCGCACTTTCTACATCGACTACGGTCAGAACAATGTGACGAATCAGGGCTTCAAGACAGTCGGAGCCGACAAGAACGGCCATTTCTGGAACAACATCTTCGGCAAGGGGACGGGTGCTCCAGACAAAGCCTATCCCCAGACCATCAGCCTCGTTGCTTCGGACAACACGCCGACCAACCTTCAGCTGCAGCTCTCGTCGCGCTTCTCGACCAACGGCTACACCAATGGCGGCTTGCAGAATCCGTCGGCATCCCTGCTCGGCGACCTCGCCATCGAGAGTGCCACACAGGATTATATCTTCCTCGAAAACAATCAGGATTATGGCGTCATCCATTTCAAGGGACTTGACCTGAGCAAAGCCTACCGCTTCCATATGTTCGGCTCGCGCACGGCGACGGACACTCGTGCTGCATGGTTTGATCTGACCGGCGAGAACTGCTGGCGGGAAGAAATGGCGATGTCGGGCTCCGGCATAGGCAATAGCGGCTACAACGGCAATAACAACAATGTCCTGACCTCAGAACTCATCTTCCCCGACAAGAGCGGCAACATCGACCTCACCATCATCAAGCGGAGTTCGGGCATCATGGCCTATCTCAACTGCATGAAGGTGGAGGAAGTCTCAGGCGTGGAGCGTCCCAACCAGGAACTCGCGCTTGTGCAGAAGATGTACTTCGATTTCGGCGAGACAAGCAATAACACCCGCGGACATCAAACAACGGGGGCAGACGCCAACGGCAATCGCTGGAACAATATCACCTCGGGTTCAAGCTCCAGTAATGCCATCTCTGCCAACAAGATTGTGGCTGTCAAGAACAGTGCCGGCTCTTCTACCGGCTTTCGCTTCACGGTCGTGGAGAAGACCTACACCAATGGCGTCGATGCCGGCGGCAATAACAGTCCTGCGGCGGAAGACTTGGGCGACCTCGCCATCAAGACTGCCACTGAGGATTATGTCTTTATCGACAACGGCGATGTGCGTTCCTTCAAGCTCACCAGGCTTGATGCCAACCATTGTTATCGCTTCTTCATCTACGGCTCGCGAAACCATACGGACAATCGCGCAACACTCTACACCTTCAAGGGCCAGCAGACTTGGACGGGCGGACAAACCACTTCGGGTTCCGACATAGGCGGTGAAGGCTATCACGGCAACCTGCGAAACATCCTGCAGACCGACTATATCTATCCCGACAAGAGCGGCAATATCCTCATCACCTACCAGCGTGTCTTCGGAATGGCACACATCAGCGCGATGAGGATAGAAGAGTACGAAGGCGGTACTCGGCCGGAGGAACCGCTCGAGTTCAGCACGTTGTCGATCAGCGGCAACGCAGAAGATGCCACATTCAAGTCGCTTGGCAGCAATCTCTATGAGGCATACGCCCGTCTCGAAGCAGGTGTTTTCAACCTCTCGGGCACAGCTGACGGCAAAACGGTTGACCTTTTCGATGACGGAAACGGCAGTTTCAGTACAGAAGGCAGCACGCCATTCTCTGTCGCGCAGGACTGCGTGGCTCGCATCACAGTCAATACCGGCGACAAGTCTGTCACAGTCCTTCCTGTCACGATGAATGTGCGCGGCAACATCGCCGCAGGCAATCCCGCCATTCCCTACAAGGGTGATGGTGTCTTCGAAGGTGAGGTGACGCTCCCCGAGACTGCCTCTCAGCAATGGGTTGACAAGACGATGTACTTCGCCCTCAACAACGACGATGCTTATGCCATCAAGCGTCTGCAGGGAGCAGCCACGCGTTATGTGCTCGGAGAGACAGAGAAAGGGCAAAGCGTGGAGAACATCTATCAGAATGCCGGCACTTATACCATCACCGTCAACATGAAGGATATGGTTTACGACATCAGCGCCCCTATCGACGAGAACCGCATCTCTGTCTTCGGCTCGTCTGTTGCGAATGGCCAAGGTGCTACCGACTACAAGGGCTATCGCTACCTTTATGGCCAGCAACTCATCGCTCGTCATCAGGCAGGAAGGAGCGAGAATCCCTTCTACACCACCAATGTTTCCATCGGAGGCAACACGACCAGCAACCTCCTGAACCGCTACGATGACCTGATTCGCGACTTCGGCCGCTACGTCATCTTCGGACTTTCGCTTGGCAACGAAGGCATCCACGGCGCAAGCAACCAGCAGGCTGTCTTCAATCAATGGCGCGACAATATGCTCAAACTGATAAATAAGGTTAAAGCCGACGGCAAGATTCCGATGGTGATGAACAACTATACGCGCAGCGACTACAACAACGACGACTACTATTATGTGAAGCAACTCAACCTGCTCATACATGAGTGGAACGTCGCCTCTACCAATGTGCTCGGCTCTATCGATAAGGGTAACGGGCAATGGGCAGACGGATATGTATCCGACACGTATCATCAGAACACGGCTGGCCATGCAGAGTTCATGTATGCTATGGTGCCGTCGCTCTTCGACGCGATAAAGGCCGGCAAGCCACAGCCCGTTCGCGACCGGACAAAGAGCATGACTGTCGAAGCAGGAAAGAGGATTTACTTCGAACCGGAAGAGACGGTTCATCCCTTCACCGTAACCGTTCGCATCAAAGGCACAGAGGGTCAGGTCGTTTCTCTTGCCCAAGCAGTTACCCTGCAAGAGGCTGTCGTTCGCGTCAACGAAGATGGCACAGTCACCTACACCGCTCCTTCTGGCTCGACGATTACCTCTGCGACTGCCATCAACGACGGCAATTGGCACTATGTCACCCTTACAAGCTACTTCGCTCAGCGCCGCACCATCCTTTATATAGATAAGGTAAAGGCTGGCGAAGTAGGGGAGCGCTTGTCGAGGATAGAGGTTGTGTATGTGGGCGACGACAACAACAGCCGCGAGGTTAGCGAACTCTTCTTCTGGCGTTCAGGCATGACGCCGGAGGAGATTACTGCCGTTTGCAACGGCAAGATGCTGAAGTCGAGCCTCGAAATCTATGCGCCTCTCGGGGGTGCGTCTGCAATGGATAACCTCGCTCAAAGCACAAACCGTCTTTGTTATGGCATTGCTAAGACCAAGGAATATGAAAGGACGAGTGCCGATGTCTTCTTCATTCCCGACGAAGGCACAGCAGGTTTCAACTCGGACGAAGACTACGACAAGATTGTCGATGGCAATACGGCCACCAAGTGGTGCCTCAATGGCGGCGAAGGCAATGCCATATACAACATCTTCCATGCCTCGCATCCTATCTTTGTGACGGGTTATAAGATTACGACGGCCAACGACAATGCCCAATATACAGGCCGCAATCCAAAGTCCTGGCAACTGTATGGCTCTACAGCCGACAGCAATCCGGGAGTGAACGACAGCTCTTGGGAACTGATAGCTTCGGTCAGCAGCGACACCAAACTGAGGGATGTGAACTACACAACCTGTACTTACACATTGCCCTCCGAAACGAATAAGGCTTACCAAAGCTTCAAGTGGGTCATCACGGCTCGCAAGGGCGGCGGCAATGACGTGATACAGGTCTCCGAGTTCCGTCCCACTTTCAGCGACGCATTGGTAGAAGTCCCTTTTCCCGATGACGATGAGACAGGCCTTAAAGACCTCAAGGCCCCAAAAGCCCTCAACGGCAGCATCTATAATCTCTCAGGCCAGCGTCTCGCTAAAGCGCAGAAAGGCGTGAACATCATCGGCGGCAGGAAGACCGTCATGCGCTGACCCCCGGCCCCTGTGCTGGCGGCTTTTCCCGCCAGAAGCATGCCTCTCTCTCCCCCGTGCTGGCGGCTTTTCCCGCCAGAAGAATGCCTCTCCCGCCCTCGTACTGATCAACCCCCGCCCCCGTGCTGGCGGCTTTTCCCGCCAGAAAACAACAGAACCAATGAACAACAATCGTTTCTTCACTATCCCCGCCGAGCCTCCCATTGTCGCAGAGGTTCGTCGACATGTCCTCGACGCTTTCGCAGACCTTGAGTTCTACGAAGAAGGGCATCGTTATGTCCTGAACGGACAGTCGTTGCCTTCCGTCTCAGGCATAGCCCATCGCTTCATCAGAGAGCCTTTCAACGAACAGTTGCAGGCAAAGCGTTATGCAGAAAAGAACGGCCAGACTGCCGATTATTGGATTCAGCAATGGCGACAGAACTCCTTCCGTGCTACAACGCTTGGCACAAAGACGCACGCCTATGGCGAGAGCCTGGGCTATCTTCGTGTCGGCTTGCCTGAGCGCATCTGTCCTGCTATAAAAGCACAATACATGTCCGAATACGGCTTCCTTGCACCAATCCATCCGAAAGAAGAGGCCGTGCTGAGGTTCATGAACGAAATGCCGAACAGCATGCACCTCGTCCTCAACGAGGCGCAGGTGTACAGCGGCAAGAATCCTTGCAAGGAGCGAAACCTCAAAGAGCGGCTTGCCGGCACCTTCGACATGCTTTACTACAACGACGGAAGCGACGGACAGCCGAAAGGCTTCATCATCCTCGACTATAAGACCAACGCCAATCTTACGAACGACTTCAACCGCAGGTATGGTCGGGTGCTCAGTTCTCCATTTGCCGATATGACAGAGGAAGACCTTTCCCTCTACACCATCCAGCTCTCGCTCTATGCCCTCATGCTCGAGGACATTGGCATTCCCATCATCTCGCGTCGCATCGTCTGGCTCAAGGATGCCGAATACCAAATCATCCCTCTTCCAGATGTCTCCGAGAGACTGAGGCAAACACTCTAAACCCTAAACTCTAAACCCTAAACTCTAAACTCTAAACTGAAAAGATGGGATGTCTGATAAGTTATAAGTGGCTCTTCGGCCTCATAGGTCTCTATGTAGGTGGAGGCAGAGGCTTCATCCTTGGCTTCCTGCTCGGATGGTTGCTCGACTCCATGTATCGGCGCCCCACTATTCACTTCACCTTCCAGCACGGTCACAACGACGACTTCTCCGGCTATCAGAAGGAAGAGCGCAAATGGCAGCCATATGTCGATGTCACCCTTCAGGAAGCCTATCGCACGCTTGGCATACGCGAGACTGCAACAGACGACGAGGTGCGTCAGGCTTATCGGCAGATGGCACTTCGCTATCATCCCGATCGCGTTTCAACACAGGGCGAAGCAGCCAGAGAAGAAGCAGAAAAGAAGTTTCGTGAGGCGACAGAAGCACGCGACACCATTTTTAGGGCAAGAGGCCTATAATATAATATGTATAATGTAGGAGAAAAAGGCCTTTTAGAGTGGTTCGCCTCATTTTGGCCAACTTTTTTTAAGAAAAATGAAAAAAAAAACGAAAAAAGTTTTGGCGGTTATGAAAAAAGCACTAAATTTGCAGCAGAAAAAGTATAAAACAACATTAATAACCAAAAATTAAAGATTTATGAAAAAGAGAATTTTACTTTCTTTGGTGTCATTCTTTACAATGACAGCAATGTGGGCAACTCTGAACGACAACTTCAAACTGTATTTTGCTGAGAATCTCGAAGCAGGTAAGGTTGGCCAAAAGGCAACTTTGGTATTGAACATGAAGAATACGACAGAGCGCCCAATCGCAAAGTGGACAGGAAAGATTGTCCTTCCCGAAGGTGTTACTTATGTGGATGGCAGTGCAGTTGTTGTCCCCGGTCGTTACCCCAGTAACTACAATGCCCAGCTTACTATAAACGGTGACCTTGTTCTGACTTGTGAGGGTGCTGAAGGCGTTGCTATTGATGGCACTGATGGTGCTGTAGCTTCTATCCAGGTGGAGATTGCTTCTACCGTTGCTCCTGGTGATGTGGTGCTGAAAGTTGAAAACGTTGTGTTAACTGAGCCCAACGATCACATGATTAATCTCTCAGCATCTGAGACTCCTTGGACTATCGAAGAAGGTAGCACAGGCTTGCTGGGTGACTTCAACCTGGACGGTAAAATTGACGCAGCTGATTTGGAGTATATTTATACTTTGATTGCTGGTGAAATGTATGCTGCAGATGCTGACTTCAACAATGACGGATCTGTTGATGCTGCTGATGCCGAATTTATCTTGGCTATTATCGCTGGTGAATAATGCACAAACAACTAAGTAAGTATAACAAAATCAATAATAACTTTAAAAACTTAGAAACAATGAAAAAGTTTTACATGACAATTGTTGCTTTGCTGTGCAGTTTTGCAGCAATGGCACAGGACACTGAAGTGAAGGAGAACATCATCTATGTACCAGACATCAGCGTCCCCGCAGGTGAGACGACTGAGGTTACAGTGAGCGTTTGCATGAAGAATGCTGACCCTATTCGTAATACTCAGGTGAATTTCCCCGCAGATGATGAGTTACCCGCAGGAATTACCTATCTTTATGATGATGAGGACGAATTGGTAATCACAAGAAATGCAGACCGTTTGGATCTTGACGAAGCAAGAGCTGCTGAAAAGAAACCAACGATGAGTGTTGCAAAGTGCTTCCCATTTAACTGGCAGGGTCAGGCTCTCCTCTTTGGATCAAGTAAAGCTGGCTATTGGGCTGATGATGCAAAGACAGAATGGAAGTCTGTATGTTTCTTAGGCAATGACGGTGAGATTTATTCATTCGGTCTGGTAATTGATGCAAGCGTTGCTGCAAATGTGTATAAGATTCCCTTTACCTACGCACTCGTTGAGCCCGTTAAGCCCGGTCAGATTGCAAACAATATTGCTACTACCGAAAGCTTTGAAGTCGTTATCAACGTTGGTGGCACAGGTATCCACAGCATCAACGCTGCTGACAGCAATGCTCCTATCTACAACGTAGCTGGCCAGCGCGTAAGCAAGGCTCAGAAGGGCATCTTCATCCAGAATGGCAAGAAGGTTGCTGTTAAGTAATCAACTAAAAGCCTAATAACAATTAAGCTCTCGGCAATGCCGGGAGCTTTTTTTTGTGTCCTTGCAACACCCCTAAGCGCAGCAAGATGTCAGCCCCACGCATCCCCCATGAAGTAAAGAGCGCTTACTTGTAAAGGGAGATGACATACAGGGAGTAACGGACACCAATAAATAAAAGCCTTACAGGCTTAAAATGTATCCAGACTATACTCAATATCAAAGCAGTCAGCACGATTTTATCGGACAGCAATAAATAAAAGCCTGGAAGGCTTCACTATAAGTAACCGTGGGCGCAGCCCTCGGACAGAACAAAGAAGGCACCTTGCTGCTCCTGCCTGGAAGGCAGTACACTGGCGTCTCATAGTACTACCCTCCAGGCAGCGAGGGACGAGTTATCCGCTGATTCCGAGGGCTTCGCCCCCGGTTACTAATAGTAAAGCCCTACAGGCTTAAAAATGCAAACTTACTTTACTCAGTAGCAAAGTAGTCAGAGCAGGCTGAATTCCCCTGGCGCAATGATAGAAAAAACGCCGCACGCGGAGATTGTGATTTCCGCGTGCGGCGTTTGCCATTTCCGCGTGCGGCGTTGGTCATCCCCGCACGCGGCGTTTTCAACCCCCGTTGGAGGGGTATGAGTTTATGCTTCTTCCCACTGTTTTCTAAGCAGTTCGACAGCTGCGGGGAGTACTGTGGCACGGTCGCCTTCGCAGCCACATTCGAAGCTGACGAAACCTTCGTAGCCAATCTCCTTAAGTGCACGGAATCCGTCGACATAGTTGTCCTTTTCTCCGTCCTCGCTTGGCGTCTTACGGCGTCCGCGGCTGGCGATGTGAACATGTTGCAGATATTCCTTGCCTGCTGCCATGAAGGCGGCATAGTCGGAAGTCTCTTCCTGCATGTGCCAGAAGTCGCCCATGCACTTCACGCCCTTGCTGTCGGCATCGCGGGCGATGGCTGCTGCATCGGCGACGAGGCGCATATAGAAGCATTCGCCTCTGTTCAGGGGCTCCAGGATGACTGTCGTTCCGCATTGTAGCGCGAACTCGCCGAGTTCATGCAGTTGTTCGCAGAGATAGTTGCGTGTGTCCATCGTATGCGGACGGCAGGGATTCTGCCAGTTGAAGGCAGGCACCATGATGACGCCGCAAGAGTTGATTTTGCCGGCAGCCTCCACTATTTCGCGCATCGTGCGGTCGAAGTCGTCCTTTTGTCCGTCCTCAGCAAGGATAAAGCCGTCGAAGCCTGCACAGATGGCAGCCATGCGGACATTGCGTCCCTTGAGGGCATTGTTTATCTCGTCCACACGGCCGGCCAAGCCGCGTCCGCCAACTTCAAAGCCTGTCACACCGAGGCTCTCGCAGTAGTCGAGCTTCTCCTGAAGTGTCTCGCCGATGGCGATGCCTTCCTGGAAGCAGAGGTTGAGCGGGGTTGCATTCTTCTTCTCCTTTGGCTTTGGGTCGCAGGAAGCCAGCAACGTGGTGGGAGCCAGCGCTGCTGCTGCTGCGCCGGCCATAGAACCTAATATGAAATTACGTCTTTGCATAGTTTTTCTGATTTCTCTGAGTTTTCTGAGTGCTCTGATTGTTCTGAATTGAAGGTGCTCCCCAGGGGAGGGGAGCTGTAAGGTGGCTTTTTACTTGCCAGGCACGGGCACTGTCATCGAGGCCAGGTCGAGCGGGCCGAGTTCGAGTTTCTCGGGCAGGAAGTCCTGCGGCGACTGTGTCATCTCGTCCCATGTGACGGTCTGACCGGTGTAGGCAGCCTCGCGTCCCATGATGCCAGCCATGCAGGAGATGGCGTTGTCTGTTGCCTCCTCGTGGGCTGTGCCTTTGCGGATGTGGTTCACCCAATCCACATGCTCCAGCGTGTAGGGGTCGTGCACTTGGAACTCCTGCTTAGCCTTTTCGTCGTCGTACTTCCAGATAACGTTGCCCTGCAGGTCCTTTATCTCGTTTGTCTCGCTGTCCCAGCTGCCCTTGCTGCCCTGGATGAACTCGCTCACCTTGCTGCTGCAACCGTCAATCTGGCGGCACATCGAGTGCATGTGTATGCCGTTCTCCATTGTGAAGTCGGTGCTGAAGAAGTCATACTGGTCGCCTGTGACGCGGCGCTGGCGTGAGCCGAATGCCGTTGCGCTGACGGGCTTCAGGCCGCTCATCCAGAGGAAGACGTCGATGTTGTGGACGTGCTGCTCGATGATATGGTCGCCCGAGAGCCACTTCCAGTTCACCCAGTCGCGGATGTTCCACTCCATGTCCGTCCAGCCTGCCTCGCGCTGACGATACCACAGCATGCCCTGATTCCAGTAAACGTTGCCGCCGGTAATTTCGCCGATGAGTCCTGCCTGAATCTGCTTGTTGGCTTCCACATAGCGACGCTCGTGGTGACGCTGTGTGCCAACCACAACGCTCAAACCCTTTGCCTGAGCCTGCTTGGCAGTTGCCATGACAGAACGATAGCCCTTGGCATCGACAGCGATGGGCTTCTCGAGGAAAGAGTGCACGCCCTTCTCCGTAGCGTACTTGAACATCTCGGGACGGAAGACGGGAGGCGTGGTGAGGATAACCATATCGACACCCGAGTCGATGACCTGCTTGTAGGCGTCGAAGCCAACAAAGCACTTGTCCTGAGGCACTTCCTGCTGGCGCTCGTTGATGAGACGGTTGCGCACATCGTTCAGCCTGTCTTCGAAGACATCGCCCAGCGCCACGACCTTGATGTTGTCGGCAGCATCGAGCAGGTTGATGATGGCACCGCTTCCGCGTCCGCCGCAACCGACGAGACCAACCTTCAGCTCCGGTCCGTCGATAGCCTTGTCAGGGAGTTCGGGTACATAATATTCGCCTTCCTTCTTGAGAGGCGTGAGTTTGTTACCATTGCCAGAGCAGCTGGCAAGGAGTGCGGGAGCAGCCACAGCAGCCGCTCCGACGGTAGCGGCGCCAGTCAAGAAACTGCGCCTGCTCATGGATTGTTCTTTCATAATTTTGTTTTTTTGTCGTTATTACGTTATTACGTTATATCGTTATTTGGTGAAATCGTCGCAAACGACTCTGAAGCCGATGCCTTTCATGTCGCTGAGCCACCAGATGCTCTTCGGGTTCTGCGGGTCGGTCTTGAGCCAAGCCTCGTAGTCGCTGTGACGGCGGGCCGCACAGCGCAACTCGCTGGCATCGTCGTGATAACAGCCGCCGCGCACCACATAGTCAGTGCCCGTGGCCGGGCCTTTCGGGTCAACCGCATTCGCGCCTGCTTTTTCGTAGGCATCCTCAGCATACCAGTCCTGGCAGTACTCCATCACATTGCCCAGCATGTTGCGCAGTCCGAAGGGATTGGCCGCCACTCGCGAAGGTTCCTGTGTGCGGTTCTTGCTGTTGAGGGCATATATGGCGTAGCGATTGATGGTTGTGGTGTCTGTGCCGAAGATGCTGTTCCAAAGGCCTTCGCTCGAGTAGGAAGAGGGCTTCCCTTCGAAGAAGTAGGGCGTGTCCGTGCCGCCTCGTGCAGCATATTCCCACTCGGCCTCCGTCGGCAGACGATAGTGTCGGCCCGTCTTCAGGCTGAGCCATTGGCAGAAAGTCTCGGCCGCGTAGTGCGTCATCGTAATGGCAGGACGGTTTCCCATGCCCCAGCCCTGGTCGGGCATGCCGAAAGGTGGGGTGGGGCCAGCCACAGCATCCACATCGGGACGGTTGTTGTTGGCATAGATGACCTCAGGCTTGGTGCGTCCCTCCGACATCGTCTCCACATAGAAAGCCCAGTATTGGTTCCACGTCACCTCCATTTCTCCCATGAAGAACGGCGAGACGGTGACCTCGTGAGCAGGGTATTCGTCGGGTCGGCTGAACTTGTCGCCCTTCTTGCTGCCCATCGTGAACTTGCCGCCAGGCACAGCAATCATGCTGATGGAGGCACGGGTGCCGGGAATCGTCTCTGTGAAGTTCGAGAAACTCGTCACGGAGGCAGGTTCCGTAAAGACAGGCCCGGTGGTATCGACGGGAGCTATCGTCATCTTCTCATGCTTGTAGCCCGCAATGAAATGGCCTGCATCCAGGTGGCAAGTCACGCATTGCAAGCCCAGCTTCTCCTCGTTCTCCTCATAATAGAGATGTGCAGCCACACCGTCGTCGCTGATCTCTTGCGGGAAGAGGTTCGAGTGGCATTTCTTGCAGGAACTGTTGAAGACGATGTTGGGAGCGTATTCCTCTGTCCGCTTCGACTCGAAGTCGAAGTCCTCCTTGTCGTGGGTGAGGTACATCCAGATGTCGTGCAAGCCAATCTTTGCCTTTGCCCAATAGTATTGAGGTGTGCCGGCCGGTGGCAAGTGACAGGCTGCGCAATCCGTGTGCACACCGCTTTTGTTCAGGTAGTGCTTGCTTTGCTTCCAGCTTGTCTCAGCCTCGGGATGCACGTGGCAAGCCGCACACGACTCGTTTGTCGAGGTGACATTGCTTGTGTAGAGAGCTGCCAGCACCAGCACGATGCCGAACAGCGTGCCGCCAAGAGCAGTGAGGAGGTATTTCTTGCGAGTTGTCATGGCTTGCGTATCATTTTCATCTCCGACGGAATCTTCACGAGTTTCTTTCCCTGTGCACGCTTCACGGCATTATAGCCCAGGAACTTCAGCTGATAGGTGCTGTCGGCATTTTGCGTCAAGGTCAGCTTCTGGTCCTCGCTGCCCAGGTCGTTGGCGATGGTAATGGTAGCGTGCTGGTCGTCCTTGATTTCGAAAGTCGCCACATACCAAATGCCGTAGATGTTGCCGTCCATGTATCCGTTCATCGGTCCGAAAGCCTCCAGCCCGGGCACCTCGATGCTCTCCTCGTAGAGGTCGAGTCGAAGGTCGATCTTCTCTTCTGGGCAATGCAGCCGGAGCTTCCAGGGTTGTTGCCCAACAACGGCAGTGAAGATTGCAAACATAACAGCAGTTATTGCCAATCTTCGCGTGTGTAGTTTGCCATTTAGGCGTGTGTAGTTTTGCATTTAGGCCTGTTATGTCGTTAAACCCCTACAAAGATAATGAAAAAAGTATTATGTTGTAACGCAAACACATTATTATTATAGATAAAAAGCACAAAAGGTTTCTTTTTTAACATAAATTGTTGTACCTTTGCGCGCAAAATAAGGAAAAAGCGTTGTTAATGAGAGAAAAGAGATTGGTTCCAGACTTTATTTTCGAGAGCAGTTGGGAGGTTTGTAACAAGATGGGTGGCATCTATACGGTGCTTTCCACTCGTGCCAAGACGCTCCAAGAGCAATTCCCCGACAAACTTCTGTTCATAGGCCCCGACCTCTGGCAGGACAAAGAGAATCCTCTCTTTCTGGAAGACAACAAAATGTGGCGTTCGTGGGTTAAGGTGGCTGCAGAAGCAGGCCTTCGTATCCGCACAGGCCGTTGGAACATCCCAGGCAAGCCTTGTGTCGTGCTTGTAGATTTCCAGCCTTATTTCGAGAAGAAGAACGAGCTTTATGGTGCCGCTTGGGAGGATTTCGGAGTGGATAGCCTGCATGCCTACGGCGACTACGACGAGGCAAGCATGTTCAGCTATGCCGCCGCCCTTGTGGTAGAGAGTTTCTATCGCTGCAACCTCGGCGCAAAGAAGAAGGCCGTCTATCAGGCTCACGAATGGATGACCTGTCTCGGAGCCCTCTACGTCCGCAAGAATGTGCCAGAGATAGCAACCATTTTCACTACTCATGCCACAAGCATCGGCCGCAGTATTGCCGGCAACAACAAGCCGCTCTACGATTATCTTTGGGCCTACAACGGCACGCAAATGGCTGCCGAACTCAATATGGAGGCAAAGCATAGTGTGGAGCGACAGGCTGCTCATAATGTCGATTGCTTTACGACTGTCAGCGATGTGACGGGCAGAGAGTGTGCAGAACTGCTCGACAAGCAACCCGACGTCGTCCTTCCTAATGGTTTCGAAGCAGACTTCGTACCCAAAGGAGCAGCCTTCACAAAGCATCGTCGCGAGGCAAGAGCCAAGATACTGCAGGTGGCCAATGCCCTGACGGGCGCCGAGTTCACCGACGACACACTCATCGTAGCCACAAGCGGCCGCTATGAGTATCGCAACAAGGGCATCGACGTCTTCCTCGAAGCAGCCTATAGAAGTCTGTACGACAGCGATTTGCAGCGCCAAGTCCTCATGCTCATTCAGGTTCCGGCGTGGGTGGAAAGCCCTCGAACCGACCTGCAGGAGCGCCTCAAACTGGGATGGACATACAACGAGCCATTGCCCGACCCCGTTATCACCCACAACCTCTACGAACCTTGGAACGACCCCGTACTGGGCTTCCTGCGTTCTCATGGCATGAAGAACGACAAGCAAAGCCCCGTGAAGGTCATCTTCGTTCCCTGTTATCTTGATGGTAACGACGGCATTTTCCAGATGCCCTACTACGACCTCCTCATCGGCGATGACCTCGCAGCCTATCCCTCATACTATGAACCTTGGGGCTATACGCCGCTCGAGGCAGTCGCTTTCCATGTTCCCTGCATCACCACCTCCCTCAGCGGCTTTGGTGTCTGGGCGAGCACAAGCATTGGTCGTGACAGTAAGCTTGAAGATGGCGTGGAAGTCATCACCCGAAACGACTACAATGCTCAGGAAGTTGCCGAGCAGCTCAGTGCTACCATCGCCCGTTATTCCGCCTTCGACAGGAAAAGTGTCGATAAAGCGCGTCGCAATGCTGCCAGCCTCTCTGAGAAAGCACTTTGGAAGAACTTTATTACATACTACTATGATGCCTACGACTTCGCTCTGCGAAAGGCAAAAGAAAGAATAATCAAATAACCTATAATAATATGAAAATTAAAGCAAGTAACGCAAATCAGCCCAGCTGGAAGCCTGTCATTGTCAAAGGCAACATGCCTGCCGAACTCGGCAAACTCGTAGAACTCGCCCACAATATGTGGTGGGTGTGGAACTACGAGGCTCGCGACCTGTTCCGTGATCTCGACCCAGACCTCTATCGCAATGTAAAGCATAATCCCGTAGCTCTCTTGGAACGTCTGAGCTTCAGCCGTAAGGAAGAGATTGTAAAGGACAAGAAGCTGATGAAGCGCATCAGTGATGTCTATGCAATGTTCCGTAAGTATATGGACGTTGAGCCAGACCACAAGCGTCCCTCTGTTGCATATTTCTGCATGGAGTACGGCATACATTCTGCTCTGAAGATTTATAGCGGCGGTCTGGGAATGTTGGCCGGCGACTATGTGAAGGAGGCATCCGACTCCAACGTCGATATGTGCGCCGTAGGCTTCCTTTATCGTTATGGCTACTTCACCCAGAGCTTGGCGATGGATGGGCAGCAGATTGCCAACTACGAAGCTCAGAACTTCGGATCGCTTCCTATCGAACAGCAGATGAACGAGGACGGCACGCCGTTGGTCATCGATGTTCCTTATATGAACTATCATGTGCATGCATACGTTTGGCGCGTCAATGTAGGTCGTGTAAAGCTGTATTTGCTTGACACCGACAACGAGCTGAACTCCGAGTTCGACAAGCCCATCACTCATGCCCTCTATGGCGGCGACTGGGAGAATCGCCTGAAGCAGGAGATACTGCTCGGCATCGGCGGCATGCTGCTTCTCAAGAAGCTTGGCATCAAGAAGGACGTCTATCATTGCAACGAGGGCCATGCTGCGCTCTGCAACTTGCAGCGTCTGTGCGACTACATCCGTGAAGGCCTGACCTTCAACCAAGCACTTGAAATTGTTCGTGCCTCTTCCCTCTATACCGTACACACTCCCGTACCTGCCGGCCACGACTACTTCGCCGAGGACCTCTTCGGCAAGTACATGAGCGGATATCCTCAGATGCTTGGCATCAGTTGGGATGAATTCATCGGTATGGGCCGCACGAACCCTGACGACCACAGCGAGAAGTTCTGCATGAGCACATTCGCTTGCAACACTTGTCAGGAGGTAAACGGTGTGAGCTGGCTGCATGGCGAGGTCAGCAAGAAGATGTTCAACAACATCTGGTCTGGCTATTATCCGGAAGAGAGCCATGTCGGTTATGTCACTAACGGCGTTCACTTCCCGACATGGTGCGCTACAGAATGGCGTCAGGTCTATGCCAAATATTTCGACGCAAAGCATCTCAGCGATCAGTCGAACGAGGAAATCTGGCACGGTATATACAATTGTCCCGATGAGGAAATATGGGCCACTCGTCAGGCTTTGAAGCAGAAACTCTTCAAGTATGTCAGCGAGCAGTACAAGGAAACATGGCTGAAGAACCAAGGCGACCCGCAGCGAGTTGTCAAGCTCATTGAAAGCTTCAACCCCAATGCATTGGTTGTAGGTTTCTGCCGTCGCTTTGCTACTTACAAGCGTGCTCATCTGCTCTTCACAGACCTGGAGCGTCTCAGCAAGATAGTCAACAATCCCGAGCGTCCTGTCATCTTCCTCTTTGCCGGCAAGGCACATCCTGCCGACGGAGCTGGTCAGGGACTCATCAAGAAGATTTACGAGATAAGCCAACGTCCCGAGTTCCAGGCAAAGATTATCTTCGTAGAGGATTACGACTTCCTGTTGGCTCGCCGCCTTGTTAGCGGAGTGGATATCTGGATGAACACACCTACTCGTCCCTTGGAAGCCAGTGGAACATCTGGCGAGAAGGCCGAGATGAATGGTGTTGTCAACCTCAGTGTGAAGGATGGCTGGTGGCTTGAGGGCTATCGCGAAGGTGCAGGATGGGCTCTCACAGAACATCGTACCTATGAGAACCAAGAGTATCAAGACCGCCTTGATGCTGCAACCATCTACTCCCTCTTAGAGAACGAGATTCTTCCTTTATATTATAATAAGAATAAGAAGGGAATTTCGGAAGGCTGGATTAAGGTCATCAAGAATTCTATCGCCCAGATTGCTCCGCATTACACCATGAAGCGTCAGCTCGACGACTACTACAGCCGCTTCTATAATAAGCTTCGCGACCGTTCGCAGCGGTTACAGGCCAATGGCTGCCAGCTCGCCAAGGAGATAGCTCTCTGGAAGGAAGCTGTTGCCGAGCGTTGGGATGCTGTCAAAGTCGTTAGCATCAATAGGTGCGACGACGTGATGACAGGCAATATTGAGGCAGGCAAGAAGTACAACATCGAGGTTGTTGTTGACGAGGCCGGCTTGGACAATGCCATTGGAGTGGAAGCTGTGACGCTCGTTACAGATAAGGAGGGTGAAGACCATGTCTATCAGGTTGTGCCCTTCGAGCTGAAAGGTCGCGACGGCAACAAATACACCTTCGCTGCTTCCCACAGCATAGACAATGCGGGCAGCTTCAAGGTTTGCTACCGCATCTATCCCAAGAACGAGAACCTGCCGCACCGTCAGGACTTCTGTTATGTGAAGTGGTTCGCATAAAGACATCACATTATTCGGACCTTTTACGCATCGGCGTGCCAATCATGATGGGCCAAATGAGCACCATCGTGATGGGGCTCGCCGATACGTTTATGGTGGGGCATTATGGAACGAAAGAGCTTGCCGCCGCTGGCTTCGTGAACAACATCCTGGCTCTGCTCGTTGTAGGCGGCATGGGCTTTTCCTATGGACTTACACCTATTGTGGGTTCCTTGCTGGGACAGGGTAGGGTGCATGCCATTGCCGGTAAACTCAAGAACGGACTCTTTGCATGTTCGGGAGTGGGACTGCTGATGATGCTGCTTGCAGGACTGCTTTTCGCAATACTCCCTTGGCTGGGCTTGCCCCGAGAACTCATGCCATTAGTCCGACCTTATCTGCTGACGTTGTTGCTGAGCATGTTGCCCTTGATGGTCTTCAATGCCTATAAGCAGTTCAGCGACGGCATTCAGGACACCGCGATGCCAATGTGGATAATCCTCGTAGCCAACATCCTCAATATCTTTGGCAACTGGCTCCTCATCTTTGGCCATTGTGGTTTGCCGGAGATGGGTTTGTTTGGAGCAGGACTTGCCACTTTGTTGAGCCGATTGATGCAGCTGATTCTGATGGCATGTGTGTTCCATCTTACCAAGCGTTACGACCTTTATCGCCGAGATCTTCATAAGAGCAGAATAAGCAAGGCAAGCCAGATAGAGTTGCATCGCCTGGGTTGGCCTGTGGCTTTGCAGCTTGGAATGGAAACTGCCTCGTTCAGCTTCAGTGCCATCTATGTCGGTTGGCTTGGGGCGACGGCTTTGGCTGCACATCAGATCATGATAACCATCAGCCAACTCTTCTTCATGCTCTATTATGGGTTGTCGGCAGCAGTGGCGGTTCAGGTAAGTTATTATCGAGGTTCAGGCGAGATGGAAGAGACGCGCGAAGTGGCTGCGGCAGGTCTTCGCTTGTGCTGGCTCATAGCGCTCATCGAGGGTATTCCCTTGCTGCTGCTGCGCAACAAGGTGGGCTTGCTCTTTACGAACACGACAGAGGTTGTTGCTCTCGTGGCAATGATTGCTGTACCTTTCTTGCTCTTCCAGTTTGGCGATGCCATGCAAAGCACGTATGCCAATGCCCTTCGAGGCATAGCCCGTGTAAAGGCAATGATATGGATAGCCTTCGTGGCATACATTGTTATCTCGTTGCCGCTTGGCTACATCTTCGGCTTTATCTGCAGTTGGGGCCTTGTAGGCGTCTGGATGGCGTTTCCTTTCGGCTTGACGACGGCAGGATTACTTTATTATAGAGAGTTTAGAAATGGAAGTAAAACCCATAGCACACATTGAGACGGATTTCCCCACGAAGTTCGGCGTGCCTCGTCAAAGCGGCCTTGTCAAGGGATTGAAGGGCAGGATTGTCTTCGAGAAGGCGTATCGCGACCCTGAGGCTTTGCGAGGTCTTGAGGGCTTCAGCCACATCTGGCTGCTTTGGGACTTCAGTGAAGCTCGGCGGGATAGCGAGGGCTGGCGGCCTACTGTCCGTCCTCCTCGGCTTGGCGGCAATCGCAGAATGGGTGTCTTTGCCACGCGAAGTCCGTTCAGACCTAACAATATAGGCCTCTCCTCAGTGCGCATTATTGGCATTGACCTGCACACTCCGGAAGGTCCTGTAATAGTGGTTGAAGGCGCAGATCTTATGGACGGCACGCCTATCTTCGACATCAAACCCTACTTGCCCTTTACCGACAGTCATCCGGATGCCCTTGCCGGTTTTACAGACTCTCCGACTCCCTTTCGGGGGAGAACGGTCCATTTCAGTGAAGAACTCTTGTCTGCTTTTGATGAGGAACATGTCGAGGCGCTTCGGGAGGTGCTTCTTTCCGACCCGCGGCCCCATTATCATGACGATGCGGAGCGTATCTATGCAATGGAGTTTGCCGGTAAAGAGGTGAAGTTCCGTGTGGATGAAGACAGTATTGAAGTATGGATAGGAAACAATGGAACAGCGTAGTATGAAAACAGAAGAAAAGAGAACCCAGTGCCTGAACTGCGGAAACACATTCAAGGGGCAGTTCTGTCCTCATTGCGGACAGAAGGCCAATACCAAACGCTTGCAGTCTGTCGAGTTGTTCAAGAACGTTGTCAGTCCCTTTGTCGGCGGCGACAGTAAGGTCGTGAACACTTGCCGCGACCTCTTCGTCCGGCCGGGCATCATGGTTCGAAACTATCTGATGGGCAAACGCGCCAGGTATTACAATCCCTTGCAGATGTTTGTTTATGTCATCACGACGTATGCCATCGTTTCCTATGTCTTGGGCGTCAGTACATCTATCTTCGACGAAATGGCAGAATTAGACTTGGGTTCGCTGGATGAATTTAAGGATTCTGCATCCATAGGCTTTTTGATAAGATATGTCAATACGCTTCATGACAATAAATTATACGGAACGTTTTTCTTCGCATTCCTGTCCGTCTTCCCTTATCATGTGTTTTTCCGCACAAAGATTCAGCGCCCGGATGGAGCGATGCTCCCTTTGAATTATACCGAGCAATTCTACACTCAGATGTTCCATTCCTGTCTGCAAATGATGATATCCATCATTCTTCTTCCCGTTTGTCTGATAGAGGGGGCAGAGGGAATCTTGTCATACATCTATCAGATTGCGGCTTTGGTGTATGTTGTGATAATATATAAGCAGCTTTTAGGCATTGGCTGGATGAAGAGCACCTTGCTCAACATCCTGGCTATCATGCTGACTGTGGTGCTTTTATTTGTGCTGGTTGTTGTGGTGTTAGTAGCCGCGATGTTAATAGAAGAAGCTATGAAATGAAGACACATCCAGTGGCCTTTCCAAAATCCACGTGTGAACTTTCCAAAATCCACGCGTGAACTTTGCAAAATCCACGTGTGAACTTTGCCAACATCACGCGTGAACTTTTTCCGCTTAATTGTTGAGGTCGGTCAGAGGCGCTGCTTCCGGTGCTGAGCCCCACGTTTTGTTTGGCTTAGAGCCCATCGTGAACTCCAGCACTCCGCCTGCCATGAGTTGCTCGTGAGTAAACCAGGGTTTGTCGAGGACCTTGCCATTGAGGCGTGCGCTCTGGATGAACTTGTTCTCCTGCGAAAGGTTCTTTGCCTTCACGGTAAACGTTTTGCCGTTAGGCAGATTGAGTGTCGCCTTTTCGAAGAACGGGCTGCCGATGGCATAAGTCGTAGTGCCTGGCGTAACAGGGAAGAATCCCATCATCGAGAACACCACGAAGGCCGACATTCCGCCGCCGTCCTCGTCGCCAGGCATTCCCAAGTAGCTGTCGATGAAGTAAGTGTCGATGAGGCTGTGGAGATACTTCTGAGTCTTCCAGGGAGAGCCCACATAGTCGTAGAGGTACGGGATGTGGAAGCTGGGTTCGTTGCCCATCTGGAACATGCCCATGAGTCCTGTGGCATCGGGGAGCACATTGTAGAAGCGGAACTTGGCGGTGCCGACGCCCATGTGGAAGAGCTCGTCCAGCTTGGCCTCCGCTTTCTCGCGTCCGCCCATCAGCGCAATCAGGCCTTTCAGGTCGTGCTTCACGTCCCAATTGAAGATGTAGGCATTGTTCTCGGTAAAGTAAGCGCGTCCGTCGTGCATAGGGTTGAATGGCTCCACCCACTCGCCGTTGGCGTCCTTGGGCCACATCATTCCCC
This sequence comes from Bacteroidaceae bacterium, assembly GCA_017428785.1. Classification (GTDB taxonomy): domain Bacteria; phylum Bacteroidota; class Bacteroidia; order Bacteroidales; family Bacteroidaceae; genus Physcousia. Next base: position 43,926 of record JAFRQD010000058.1, on the reverse strand, counting down.
GTTCTGTGCGGAAGACATTCCGGTAATATGTGGCACGCTTACGGAAGAGTTGTTCGTCGGCTGTCTTGCCCAGCATCTGCGCTATCTTGGCGATGCACCAGTCGGAATAACTGTTGACGGTAGTGAGGGAGACCGCCTGACGCCTTTCCCAATTGGTATCGACCTCTGGAATGGTTTCTGTTTCTCCAGGCCGGAGAGCAGGGAAGTAGCCGTGTTCTGTGTAGAAGGAGTCGAGGGGAGTGGCAGGTCCGCTGTACCAGGGGAGCAGACTTCGCTCGAGCGAGTTGCGGCGGAAGCCTTCGTAGGCTGTCGCCATATCGAATCGCAAGCCTTTCAGCCAAGCGTCCCACATCCAGACGGCCACAAAGTTGCCAGTCATTCCGGCCCATTCTCCCGAGGTCAGGGCAAAGCGAGGCATCACGCCGCTTTCCTTGAACATCTCGATGAAGGAGTTTATCTTCTGCACCTCCATCTTGGGATTGAGGATGGTGTGCAAGGGCTCGAGAGCGATATGCGTGTCCCAAACCCAGTTGTCCACATAGAAAGGTTCGTCGCTTTCATGCACTTTGCGGTCCCAGGCGCTGAAGAATCTGCCGTATTCATTGATGTCCACCATGCGCTCGGAACAGCGATAGAGGGCCGTATAGAACGTGCGTTTGTGGGCTTCTGTCCCGCCGCTTACCTCTATTTGGGCGAGTCGCTTCTCCCATGTCTTCAGGGCATCTGCCTTCACGCGGTCAAAGTCGAAGGCGGGAATCTCTCGCAGCATGTTGTCGCGAGCCTGCTCTTTGCTGATGTAGGAAATGCCGTAGCGCATCTGCACGACTGGCTTGTTGTCGGCGGTGAGCATCATGTGTTTGGTGTCTTCGCCCGGATAATGAATGTCGTGCATGTCGCAGTCGAACTCGGCATAAAGGTAGGCCGTCATGTTCTCCTTGCATTCGAAGGGGCCGAACTCTGCGGTTCCCGTTACGACGCGACTGCCTTCGTGGTCGTAGAAGCCGATAGGCGTACGGCTGCGGAACCGCATAGGATGCTGGCCTTCGCCGTCGAAAGTCATCCGGACGATGCCGCTCTTCTTCGAGGGAGCAAACTCGAATGTGACGCCGTCAAGCTGGGCGCTGTAGTAGTAGGGACGCGTCTCCTCGTTGCTTATCACGCCTGGCGACGACCAGACGCTTTCCGGATCGGACGTGCAGAAAGGCATGAAGCCGAAGACCCAGTGGCGTCGGTGGTTGGGCATCTGCAGGGCGAAGTCGTCGATCCAATCGTCGAGCATACTGCTTCTGAGTGGCACGAAGCGCAGCATCTCGTTAGGCAGATGCATGGTTTGGCGGGTTGTCTCGAGCAGGACGCTGACGCCGCCTATCGTCGGGTCGGCATAATCGGCCAGCGATTTCTTGTTGTCCTTGCCCTGAAGGGACAGGGAGCAAGGCGCAAGGAGCAGGAAAAGGGAAGTAAGGAGCAGGTGGGAGAGTGCTTTTCTCATAGCGTTAAGGTTTCTTTGTTATAGTTGTTATGAAGTAGTTCAGGATGCGTTTTGCCTGATCGGGCGTGACGGACAGATAGTAGTGGCTGCCGTCGGCTTGAGGCTTGAAGAGTGTTGAACCTTCGTCGGTAACGGTGATTTGTCCGGGAGCAGACAGCGTGAAGAAGTCCTGCGGGTTGATGGCGAAGAGGACAGCCGTGAGGTCCCAGGTCGGACGGTCTTCTATCTTTGGCAAGTAGGCCTTGTAGGAGTCCACGATAGGATGGTGAGCCGTCCAGCCGAAGTCGTTTTCGATGCTGCTGGCAGGGTACTTGATGTGCTCCCCAAGCTCGAAGGGAGAGGTGACGACGGGCGTCGGCCATTCGCGAAAGACTTTCTGGCAGGCTGGAATGTCGTTGACAACATTGTACTCGTGGTATCGGGGATTGCCGATGTGTCCTGCCATCGTGACCAGCCGCTCCACTTTCCTCTTCACGAGTTCGCGACCGGAAAGCGGCGAGTATTCGTCGGCTTCCGTGTCGAGGAGCAGGGCAAGATTGGTGCTGAACCCAACCGAGACGATGGTCACAGAATGGTCTTTCGCCTTTGCCAGCAACTTGCGATAAAGCTTTGGGGCAGGAAGCAGAGTGCTGTAGTCCTTGATGGAGCGCTTGTAGAGCGGCTTGCCCTGCGCGTCGGTCTCTTCGCAGACGGTCTGCGTATAGTTGTTGCCCGCCACAATGCTCTTGTCTGCTCTGCCCGTCACGCCAATAGGGATGCGCCGTTTGCCGTACCAAGTGTTCAGCAGGTCGATGTATTGAGGCGGGAATTGCCCTTCCTTGTTCAGCATGACGGCCATTAGTTTTATTTGCTTTTGCAGGTCATACTTGTAGAGCATGTCGATGGCGAGCGCATCGTCCACATCGTTTCCCATGTCTGTCTCGTAGATGATGTTGAGCCTGCGGGCTTGCATCCCAAACGCAAGCCAAAGCCCAAGGAGAAGGAAGAATGTTCTTTTCATGGTGTGATAGTTTGTCTGCGACTGCAAATTTACCATTATTTATCGAATTATGAGCAAGAGCGATGAAAATAAAGAGTAAAAAGTTGGGAAACAATATATCAATAGGTATAAAGGAGGACTTTTGTGGATGTGCACAGCGTCCCGACTCCCCTCCCATCCTCTCGGCAAGGGAGGTCGGCGCCGATACTCCCCTCCCATCTAAGGGGAGGGGCAGGGGTGGGGTGTGTTCGACAGATGTGACGATGCCTCCCGGCAAACGCAGCCACATGCACCATGGCAAAGGCGGCAGCCGCTCAGGTAGAGTGACTGCCGCCCTTTTCGTTTATGTCTTCCTTCTCTCTTTCAGAAGGGTTGGCGGTGGCTCTTATTTTACGATAACCTTCTTGCCGTTCTTGATGTAGATGCCGGACTTGTTGGGAAGTGCATCGTATTTGCGGCCGCTCAGGTCATAGACTTCACCGCCCTGGTCATAGACTTCACCGCTCTGGTCGAGGTCAGCGTCCACAGTCTGGATGCCGTCTGCTACAGTCTTAGGCAAGATAGTCACATCTGAAGCTATACCGCCTTGTGCAGTTAGCATTGGTCCATTGGGGCTTAAAATGCCGCCCTGAGGATAGTTAAGGACGCAATCAGTAAGGCCCATGCTTAAGAAGCCATATAAAGCTATTCCTCCATGAGTATGACTTTCCACCCAACTATTGTAGACATTGAGAATACCATAGTTTGGAACTGCAACATATTGCATGCCTCCTTTGCCGTTCAGATTGAGTTGCGTGTCCTTGATAGTAACATAAACATTTAATGATGGATTACCAACATTTTGTCCTGTTATTTTAGCTGCGACACCATTGGAATTTGTTGCATTAAGTGTGAGCTGGCCTGGTCCCGTGAAAGTAAGATTATAAAGAACGTTTACATCGAACGGGCATTCGTCGTTTGTCACTTCGCAGAGGCCAATGGTATAGACTTTCAAAACTTCCACCGTTCCACCGATTTTTCCGTTGAATTTGGTGTTTCGCAGGAAGAGGCGGCGCGAGAATTCGTCGTAGCAGACACCCTGTTGCTGGGTGAAGCCGCCAGGCTTGCTGCCATTCACGGTCGGGTAGCCAGAGGAGCTATAGATTTCTATATCGCCCGTCACGACATCAGAGCTTGGTGCGGCTTGTCCATCATAGAAATAGACGAGTTTCTTGGATGTAGGATCGATGGTGATGGCTGTAGTGCTGTTCGTCAAGTAGCCGTACACACCGCTCGATTCCCATATGCCGTTCAAAGGTTGAGTTACGTTCTTGATATTCATCGCGGCTCTTTCGATGGAACCTGGTACGTTTGCCGCCATGTTCCTGACGCCGTACTGGGTTCCGTTGCCAGTAATGTTGACTCTGACCTCCTTGATGATAGGGTTGAAACCTTGAATATGAGCATACTTCGGGGTTCCCTTCAGATTGAGCGTTCCTGTTGAGGTGCCCTTCGTGATGGTCATACTTCCAGAAGAGTATATTGTATAATCGCTGTTTGACGGAGCAGTGATTTCGTTTGATCCTTCTACTGCAATCCTCAGTGCACTGCCCAAACTAATCAAGTTACCCTTGGTGTCGTAGCTGCTTGGGGCGGCCTTCAGGTTGTTCATGGTGAGCGTCTGAGTATTGGGGTCGTACTTCAGTGTGCCTGTTGCATCGTCACCGAGCAGGCTGGTGAGGTTGTCCTTGTTATTCTCGTTCACCTGTGTGCCGTTTATAGAGAGGTCGTACTTCTGCCAGCCTGTGATGACGACCTGTTGCCTCCACGGTGTAGTGCCTGCCACGAAGGTTGTATCGTTGGCGGTCAGGCCTGCAGGGGAAATATTGCATTCATTGATATACAATTTAGCATGGACAGCCATTTCTTTGAAAAGGATCCCATATGTCGTTTCGGGAACCCCTGAGAGTGGATACAGCGAAACCGTCTTACCGCCCGATGGAGCGAAGGTGATTTTGCCTCCGTAAATGGCATAATCTATGGCCATAAGGCCTACATTATCTTCTAATCTTATATAAGAATAATTGTTAGCTTTAGCGTAAGCATAGATGCCGGAATAGCTACCTGTGAGGCTGATGTTACGAATCGTTGTTTCGTCCGAACTTAAACTCAAACAGGTTTGTTCCAAACCATACTTCCTTCCGCTGACCGTCTTGCCTCCGCCATCGATGGTGATGCCAGGTCTATCCAAAGTGATGCCAGCCGGATAGGTGTAGCTGGTGCCGGTGACATTGGCATTCAGAGTGAACTTCTTCTGAGAGGCATTCCACCGGCTGTCGCTCGTGAGGATAGCCTCACCGTTCAGGCGCACGCCGGTATATTCGCTGTCGCGAAGGATTACAGCCTTCTTGACTTTCTCTTTCTTTGTATCGCTTGTATACGTACAGATATCTTCTGAATCGCCAGTATAATCATATACATAGTCTCCTCCAAAGTGGCAGTCCTCCATTTCTAATCCGGAATACCATCCAGTTGCATAGAAATTGGTGTGCAACGTACCTTTGTCGCCCTCCATTGTGATGTGTGAGTTATTGAAATAGACTTTTCCGTACTTGTGCGAGATGCAGTAATCACCAACTGACCATAGCAGCAAGTCGGGGAAATTTTTGATATAAAGTCTGGCAGCCCCGTCGTTATAACTTTGGTTGCTGTAGATGGCTTCCTCATCCCACAAGGACCACAATCTTACATGTGTGCTGGCCGAGCCATCCAGGATAGTTGTCACATCGTACTTAATGACCTTATCCCTGGAAGTCAGTTCGCACTCGCCCTCGAAGACGATGTCCAGCTGCTCCTCGGACTTGTTGTAGATGACAATCTTGTCGCCCGTCTCATTAATCTTCACATTGTTTAATTTGAGCGTCCCTGTGTTGTAAACATACGAGATGGTTCCGGTTGCGTTGGAGTTGAAGTAACTTGCTTGATAACTCCAAGAATTTGATGTGGAGACTTCCTTGCCCAGGATGTAAAGCCCGGAGTCTGCCCATGCGCTGCCTATAGCGAGGCACATAAGCATAAGAAATGAGTAGAATTTTTTCATAAACGTATAATTTTAGTGGTTAAACATATATTTTCGCTTCAAATTTACAAATAATTTAACAATCCCCCCCCATGTGTGTTAAAAAAACTTAAAGAAACGCTCGCGCGTAATATTAAGGTATATAGCAGAGCTTGCCTAACACCTTTTGCGAGCATTATTGGGCCAGAAACGGGAGAGGAGTAGGGTGGCAACATCAAGACTCCCCTCCCATCCTCCTGGCAAGGAAAGTTGGCATCAATACTCCCCTCCCATCTGAGGGGAGGGAGAGGGGTGGGGTATGTTGGAAAGAGGGGTTGACAAAGCCTCCATCCTAATTCCTATTTCTTCATGCTTCCTTTTTCATTTTTCATTCTTTCACCCCACCCCTCGCTTCGCTCTTCCCCTTGCCTTCAAGGAATGGGAGGGGAGTTGGGACGCAGCCCGGCTCTCCGCCCCTTAAGTGGAGGAGTGGCCGAAGGCCGAGGTGGGGTATTTAGAGCCCCTGTGGGGCATTGCAAAACGCCGCGTGCGGGGATGACCAACGCCGCACGCGGGGATTGCCATCGCCGCACGCGGAATTTGCCATCGCCGCACGCGGCGTTTTGAGGCCCACCTAAGGTGCTAATAATTAACTGCTTTTTGGGGGGGATAGATGAGTAGACAGTAGTTAAGTAGTTAAGCCGAATGCTTTGGAAGCAGAAAGCAGGCGAATGAGGTATTGGCTTTGCCGCTAGAGAGTAATGTCAGTTTGCATTTTAAGCCTGTAGGGCTTTCTTTCATTGGTGTCCGGGGAAATTCGGCCTGTAAGGCCGTTAAGATGTCAGCCCAGGGCATTCGCCCTGGGTTTATGGTGCAACGGTAGAATTCGCCCTAAAGGGGCAAAAGATTTGTGTTTTAGTGCTTTTGCTCTTACAGAGCGTCATTTGCCGCGGCATTTCAATACCCAGGGCGGATGCCCTGGGCTGACATCTTTCTGCCCCTTTGGGGCGTCCCAAGCCCCTGCCACTTACATCTTGCTCTAAATGCCGATGGTTGGGAGGGTGCAAGAGATGATGAAATATTTTTACCGGACACCAATGATTTTTTTGCTTTTCAATGTTCGTTTTTCACATATTATTCTTAACTTTGCAGCAGAAACCTTTAAGAATACAACTATGAAAAGACTAGTCCTCTTATTTGTTGCGTTTGTGGCAATGGCGGCAAGTGCACAGGAGATTGCCACTTGGGAAGGCTTCCGCAAAGGAGCAGCGTCTTTCACTTTCGACATGGGTGCACCATGTCATGTTTCGGATGTGGGGCCAATGTTCGAGCGTTACGGATACCGGGCAACATTTTATTTGGTGAGTTATTGGAATAACAACTGGAAAGGTTTCCAAAGTCTGGCTGACAATGGTCATGAAATCGGCAGCAACAGTAATTCCCACGGTCAGTACATGGAAGGCGAGGAGGCTTCCTCGAAGTCTTATCTCAATGGTAAAATCACACAGGAATATGGTGTTCTCACGGCTGCCTATCCCAACGGCAATGCTTCTCGCGACCTGACGGCCATGCAGCAGAACTACATAGCAGGGCGCCTTGTGATGGGCGATGTGATGGGCAAAGACGGACCAGACAACTGGTACAAACTGCCTGCCATCATGACGGGTTCGAGCGGACTAGTCGTAGGCACGCAGGATTTTACTTCAAAGATGCAGGAAGCCATCAATAAGGGCGGCTGGGTTGTCTTCCTTACACACGGCCTTTCAGGCAAGAATAACGGCAATGCCACCTATTCGCCGACTGACCCTGGTGCGCTCGGGGGTGCCTTGAAATGGGCCAGTTATCACGATGATATTTGGATAGCGCCTTTGCGCAGCGTGGTGATGTACATCAGGGAGCGCAATGCCTCCGCTTTCAAAGAGGTGGGCAGCACTTCCGATACCAGAACTTACACGCTCACCCATGACATAGCGAACGAGGTGTGCCAGTTCAACTATCCGCTTTCCCTGCGCGTGCCCAAGCCTGACGGCTGGACCGTCGTAACAGTGGCGCAGGACAACAAGATTCTGGAGTCGGAAATCAAGGACGACGGGAACATCTATTTCAAGGCCATCCCTAACGGAGGCGACATCCAGCTGTTCGCCTCGGCTGTCGTACGCTTCCCTCCTTCGGACGTTGAAGTGTCGGATGTTACACCGACAGGGGCCAAGCTGAAATGGACAGAGCATGGTGAGACCACTGCCTGGCAGGTCTCAGTAAACGGCAGCACCGTAAATGTCCGCTCCAATCCCTGCTATCTGTCCCTCAAGCCAAACACCGACTACAAGGTTCAGGTGCGCTCTGTTTATGATGCCGAAACGAATGATTACAGCGACTGGAGCGAACCTTGCCTCTTCACCACGCCCATCGCCAATCCCGTACCTGCTGATGTTGCCGTCACTACGACTCCCACCTCTGCCACCATCACTTGGAAAGGCACAAGCGACAGCTACAAGGTGCGCTACAGGAAGGCGTTGTCCTCTCCCTTCTTTGATGATTTCGAGAATGGCCTTGATGCACAAGGCTGGACAAGTATCCGCCAGGGCGACGGTAACGAGAATACTGTTTGGCAACAGCACGACGGCTCTACCATCTCGGGCGGAAGCAACTATAGCGGCGACTGTGTGGCAATGTCAAGAAGCTGGAATAACAATGTGGCGTATGATGTGGACAACTGGCTGATTACACCTAAAGTCAGACTGGATGGCACGCTGAAGTATTGGGTAAGGGACAGCGGAGATTACCACGACCATTATGACGTCTATGTATCGACGACAGGCAAAGACATCTCAGACTTCCAGTTGCTATACGCACCCGGCAGTGCTTCAGAGACTTGGACGCAAGTCACAGTTGATTTAAACACCTTTGCAGGGCAAATGGGTTACATTGCTTTCCGCCATAAGGATTTCGACAATGAATACCTGATGATTGACGACGTCAGCATCGACTATACTGCTGCAGGCGATTCTTGGCTTGTCACAGAAACCACAAAAAAGAAGGTGACGCTCGCAGACCTCGAGCCAGACACGACGTATGAATACGAAGTGATAGGCGTTGTGGCAGAGCAGGAAGACGCTTCTGCAGGCATCGGTACCTTCACCACGTTGGTAAGCAATCCTGTGCCGACAGACATTGCGGTAAACGCAGTAGGAGGAGGTGTCGCCATTTATTGGACAGGCTATGCAGACCAGTACAAGGTGGAGTATAGAACCCCCGGAGCAAACGGCAGGTTCAGCGATGACTTCGAGAATGGCCTCGACAAATGGACTATCTATACAAACGGCGAAGCCCCGGCAGGGGAGGAAGGTTGGAGTGTCGAAACAAATAATGCTCACGGCGGTTCGTATCAGGCATGTTCGAAGAGCTGGATGGTAGGAGGAAGCGGAACCGTCTTCGATGCAGACAACTGGCTCATTACACCCAGACTCAACTTGCAAGGCGGCACGCTGAAGTTCTGGGAAAAGGCTTCCGACCCAGATTATCCCGACCAGTTCTCAGTGCTTGTATCTTTGAAAAGTAATGCTGTAGAAGACTTCACGAAGGTAGCCCGTTCCAAGAAAGCAGCAAGCGGCACCTGGACAGAAGTCAGTATCGACATGAACTCCGTCATAAGCAGCAGCTTCGGAAGCTGGGACATTGGAGACATGGATGGAGTTGGCTACATTGCCATTCGTCACAAGGACAAAGACAAGTGCCACCTCCACATCGACGACTTCAGCTTCGAAGGCAATACGATTGTAGAAGGGCCATGGAGGTCCAGAACCACAGATGACACACAGATATTGCTTAATGGCTTGATGATGTTTACGACATACGAGTGCCGCATAACAGCTATCAAGAATGGCAGTGAAGCAACGACCGACATCTTTACCTTCAAGACAGGAATCTTTAGCTCAAACATCGAGTTGGATGACTGTCAGGACAACAACGCCACCATCGAATCAAAGAATGGCACTATTGCAAACGTGACCATCAAGAACCGTACGCTCAAGAAGGATGGCACTTGGCAAAGCATCTGCCTGCCCTTCGACGTAAATGTGGAAGCCAGCATACTCAGAGGAGCCGACGTAAGGACATTGGAGTCTGTAACAGTCAAAGGAAATGTCGGTATCTTGAATTGTCTTACTCCTGTGACAGAAATGAAGGCGGGCACACCATATATAATAAGGTGGGAAAGCGGCACCGACATCGTCAATCCTGTCTTCGAGAGTGTCGTAATCAAAAATGGAGGAGAAAGTTCCCAAACAGAGTTCGCATCGTTCCTTTCAACGGCGTACAAGCACATCCTCGCAGACCAAACCTATACTGATTGCTATCACATGACGCCAGGCAGTCCGTTGCTTATGCCTGTCGTAGCCAACACAGAGATATTTGCCTTCGACGGTATCTTCTTGGTTAATAGTACATCCTTCCCTCAGGTAAATGAGTTCGTTGTTTACACAGGCGAAGAGGACGACTTCATAACGGGCGTTTCTCCTCTTTTAGCGACGGAAGATGAGCCTTATTACAATGTGCTGGGGCAACGCCTCAACAAACCTCAAAAAGGCATCTACATCAGGCGAGGCAAGAAAGTCCTTGTGAAATAGAGAAGGATACTAAAAAAGAAGAGGTGTCATAATACACTCTAATAAAGAATAGGTGACAGGTCATCTGCCACCTATTCTTTATTCCGTCCTGCCATTAGTGTATGAAGAGCATCTCGCGGTACTTGGGCAGGGGCCAGAGCTCGTCGTCCACAATGAGTTCGAGGTGGTCCACATGATAGCGTATCTGCTCGATGAGGGGCGCCACCGTGTCGTGATAGGCGATGGCGCGTTCGCGTCCGTCCTTTATGCGGTTGGCCACGCGGCGGGCCTCGATGAGGCGCTCCACATTCTCGATGATGAAGGCGTTGTGCTCGCCCATCTGCCTGATGAGGTTCAGGTTGGTGCTGTTCAGGCGGTCGGCTGTCTCGGCAGGGAAGATGTCCTTCATCTTGTGCACATTATCGATGAGTTGCGTCTGATAGCGTGTTGCCACGGGTATGATGTGGTTCATGCAGATGTCGCCGAAGATGCGTGCCTCGATCTGTACCTTCTTGATGTAGGTGTCGAGTTTTATCTCGTTGCGAGCCTCCAGCTCGGCCTTCGTCAGGACATTCATCTTGGAGAACATCTCTACGGTTTCGGGCTTGAGGTATTGGTCGAGGATGATGGGGGCGCTGGTCTCCACGTCGAGTCCGCGGCGTGCTGCCTCTTGCTTCCAGGCGTCGCTGTATCCGTTGCCGTCGAAGCGGATGGGCTTGCAGGTCTTGATGTCCTCGCGAACGATGCGGAGGATGGCTTTCGTGGGTTCCAAGCCCTCGGCGATGAGGGCATCGACGCGTGTCTTGAAGTTCGTGAGAGCCTCTGCCATCGCCGTGTTGAGCACAATCATGGCAGCCGCGCAGTTCTGCTGGCTGCCGACGGCTCGGAACTCGAATCTGTTGCCCGTGAAGGCAAAGGGCGATGTGCGGTTGCGGTCGGTGTTGTCCTGCGTCAGTTCGGGAATCTGCGGGATGTCGAGGCTGAGAGTCTGCTTGCCGGAGAGGCTGATGAGCTCGTCGTCTGTGCTCGTCTCGAGGTGCTCGAGCAGGTTGCTGATTTCCTTCCCGAGGAAGCTCGACACGATGGCTGGCGGTGCTTCGGCGGCTCCTAGTCGGTGCACATTGGTTGCGCTGATGATGGAGGCTTTGAGAAGGCCGTTGTGACGATAGACGGCCATCAGCGACTCGACGATGAAAGTGACGAAGCGCAGGTTGTCGAGCGGCGTCTTGCCCGGGCCGTGCAGCAGGATGCCGGTGTCGGTGGAGAGGCTCCAGTTGTTGTGCTTGCCGCTGCCGTTGATGCCGGCGAAGGGCTTCTCGTGCAGGAGGCAGCGGAAGCCATGCTTGCGGGCCACCTTCTTCATCAGGCTCATGATGAGCATGTTGTGGTCCACGGCGAGGTTTGTCTCCTCGAAGATGGGCGCCAGCTCGAACTGGTTCGGCGCCACCTCATTGTGCCGCGTCTTGCACGGGATGCCCAGCTCCAGCGCCTTTATCTCGAGGTCCTTCATGAAGGCAGCCACGCGCATCGGTATGGAGCCGAAGTAGTGGTCGTCCATCTGCTGGTTCTTCGCGCTGTCGTGTCCGAGAAGGGTGCGGCCCGTCATCAGTAGGTCGGGCCGAGCGGCATAGAGACCCTCGTCGACGAGAAAGTACTCCTGCTCCCAGCCGAGGTTGCTGACGACCTTCTTGACGTCGGGATAGAAGTAGCGGGCAACGGCGGTGGCAGCTTTGTCAACAGCCTTGAGCGACTTCTTGAGCGGCGCCTTGTAGTCGAGGGCCTCGCCTGTGTAGGAGATGAAGATGGTGGGAATCATCAGGGTGTCGCCAAAGACGAAGACGGGGCTCGTGGGGTCCCAGGCACTATAGCCTCGGGCCTCGAAGGTGCTTCTTAGTCCTCCGGAGGGGAACGAACTGGCGTCGGGCTCTTGCTGAACGAGCTGCTTGCCCGTGAACTCCTCTATCATGCCGCCTTTGCCGTCGTGCTCCACAAAGCCGTCGTGCTTCTCGGCGGTGCCTTCGGTAAGAGGTTGGAACCAATGCGTGCAATGCGTCGCGCCAAGCTCCATCGCCCATTTCTTCATGCCCGCAGCCACAGCATCGGCTGTCGCCATGTCGAGCGCAGCCCCGCCATCGATGACGTCGCACATCTTCTTATAGATATCCGAGGGCAGGTAATGCTGCATCTTCCTGCGGTTGAAGACATACTTGGCAAAGAACTCGCTGGGACGCTCTTTGCGGTTGGGCACTTCGACGGGCCTTTTCTTGAACGCCTCGCCTACAATCTGAAACCTAAGTGTACTGGACATCTTATCTATTTACTATTTGACGATTTACGATTTACAATTTGACGATTGTCGTTATAACGTTATGCCGTGATGTCGTGATGTCGTTATGACGTCTTTTTTCCTAATCTACGAATCGACGCGTGAGGTCTCCGTAGGCATCGATGCGACGGTCGCGCAGGAAGGGCCACCACTGGCGGACGGTTTCTGTGCGGCGCAGGTCGACATCGACGACGACGGCCTCCTGCCTCAACTCGCTTGCCTGATAGAGCAGCTCGCCTTGCTGACCGGCCACGAAGCTGCTTCCCCAGAACTTGATGCCGCCTGTCATGCCGCTTGGGTCTGGCTCAAGGCCTACGCGATTGACGACCACAACAGGGATGCCGTTGGCAATGGCATGACTGCGCTGGATGGTCATCCAAGCCTCGCGCTGGCGTTGCTGTTCCTCTTTCGTGTCGGTGCTCTCGTAGCCTATGGCAGTAGGGTAGATGAGGAGGTCTGCTCCCTGAAGCGCCATGAGACGTGCCCCTTCGGGATACCATTGGTCCCAACAAACCTGAACGCCCAGCTTGCCAAGGCTCGTCTGGATGGGATGGAAACCGAGGTCGCCAGGGGTGAAGTAGAACTTCTCGTAGTAGGCTGGGTCGTCGGGGATGTGCATCTTCCGGTGCATGCCGGCTATGCTTCCGTCTTTCTCGAAGACGACGGCTGTGTTGTGGTAGAGCCCCGCTGCACGCTTTTCGAAAAGGCTTGCCACGATAACCACCTCGTTCTTCTTGGCCAGCCTCGAATAGAATTCTGTTGCCTCGCCTGGAATGGGGAGCGCATAGCGGAAGTTCTCCGTGTTCTCCGTCTGACAAAAATAAAGGCTGTCGTGCAGCTCCTGCAGAACGACGAGTTGGGCATCCTGCCTGGCTAACTTAACGATGTTTGCCGCAATCTTCTTGCGATTCTCTTCGATGCTGGCAGAGCAGCGTTGTTGAATGATTCCTATCTTCATCTTTCATTCTTGATTTTTCATTCTTATATTGTTCCCTTTGGGAATTGCATGGTGCAGCAATGCAGGCTGCCGTGCTGGGTGATGAGGGGCTGGCAGTCGATGCCGATGATGTCGTGATGTGGGAACGCCTTGCGAAGCTGCTCCTCTGCCATGTGGTCTGTCTCAGCGTCGCCATAAGTGGGCATAAGGACGGCTCCGTTCGTGATGAGGAAGTTCGCGTAGGTGGCAGGCAGACGCATGCCGTCTTCGTCGAAGACAGCCTTTGCCATCGGCAACGGGACAAGCCGATAGGGCTCGCCTTCCTTCGTTCGGAACGCCTTCAGTTGCGCTTCCATCTGCTGCAACTCAGCAAAGTGCTCGTCGCTCTTGTCGAGGCATTGCACATAGGCAATCGCGTCGTCGGGACAGAAGCGGGCCAGCGTGTCGATATGGCTGTCGGTATCGTCTCCGGCCAGGTAGCCGTAGTCGAGCCAAAGGATGCGCTCGGCATGAAGCGCCTCGAGCAGTCGGGCCTCAATCTCCCCCTTTGTCAGAGGCTGGTTGCGATGCGGCGCAAGCAGACATTTGCTCGTGGCCAGGATGGTCCCCTTGCCGTCGCTCTCAATGCTTCCTCCTTCGAGCACAAAGTCAAGATGGTCTTCGTAGCGTCCCTCCAAAATGCCTTGCTCCATCATCCTCCGGTTGATTTGGTTGTCGAGGTCGGCAGGGAACTTCTCTCCCCAGCCGTTGAATTTGAAGTCGAGCCGGCAGGGACCGTCCGGAGCAAGCAAGGTGATGAAGCCATGGTCGCGGGCCCAAGTGTCGTTGGTAGGCGCTTTGCAGAAAGAGATGCGGGAAAGCTTTCTCGCCGTCAAAGCCTCGCAGAGCAACTTGCGAACATGAGCGGGCTCAGGCGTCACGATGATAAGCTGGAGGCGTGCAGAGAGAGCCTTCGCCATATCAAGATAGCAACGGTTCACAGCCTCCAGAATCGGCTGCCAATCGGTGCTGGCATGCGGCCAAGTAAGCTGCACGGCACTCTGCTCATGCCATTCGGCCGGAAGGAAAATCTTACTGTCTGGCATAGGGAAAGCTCTCTTTTAAGGTGCAAAGTTACGAATAAGCGAGCAAAATACAAAAAGAAAACAAAAGTTTTTCTTTTTATTGTCGAGCGAAAGTAATTTCGAGATTGATCTCAAATTATCGAAGAAAAGAACAAACCGCAAAATAAAAGGCAAAGAAAATGTTTTTAATGGAAGCAATAATTGCCGATGAAAATGTAAAACTTTTTCCGAAATGTTCGTAAAAGCAGGAAAGGATGAAGGCTCACAAGTCATGCCCTGCAACCGCCAGGAATGGCATTTCATGTAACCGCATGACATAGAGACATTTGCTCTTCACACGCAAAGCTCCCTCAAACCTCTGCAGCACAGCTCGCCAAGCTCACGCGTGAACTTTGAAAAATCCACGTGTGAAGTTTGCCATTTTAACGTGTGAAGTTTGGCAATTTAACGTGTGAAGTTTGCCAACTTAACAGGCAGAGTTTGATGACCAACCATTTGTCATCTTTATGATGTAAAGATTTTTCCGGCATACTGTGTGAATCATTCTTAATTCCTAACTCTTAATTCTTAATTCGAAGTATGTAGGCTGTTTTGAAAATTCTTGTTCCTTCGTTCCTCTCCCATATATAAGGGAGAAAGAACAAACGAACAGGGACAAGTTATAGAGCCGCAAAAAACTTTTTGCAAAATACTCGTCACTCATCATCTTTTGTCTATAAACAATTGATTATTAGTCTTGTAACGAGGTGATGAGTGCCTAACGACTCATCACCAACTCGTCACCTCTGTATTTTGCTGTATCTCAGTGGATTAAGTGCCCTTGGTGACGAGTGATGAGTGTTTTTGATTTCTGTTTCCTTTTGTGTTGTTTCTTATTTCATTTCATCATCAAACCACAACCAAGTTCTTTAGTTGAGCCGCGAACCGTAGGTTGTTTCTTATTTCATTTCATCATCAAACCACAACTTTGACGTACAGCTTAGCCTCTTCCAGCACGTTGTTTCTTATTTCATTTCATCATCAAACCACAACGATTGATTGATTGATGACGCAAAGTTATAAGTTGTTTCTTATTTCATTTCATCATCAAACCACAACTATGAGCGCACCAACGACGTGGAGGACGGCGTTGTTTCTTATTTCATTTCATCATCAAACCACAACCGTGGTTAATAAGGTAGACTGAGCTGCCCAGTTGTTTCTTATTTCATTTCATCATCAAACCACAACGTGGGCAACGGGGAACTCTCAGCCTATACGTTGTTTCTTATTTCATTTCATCATCAAACCACAACCGTTGAGTCGGGGTTATACCCCTCTTGTAGGTTGTTTCTTATTTCATTTCATCATCAAACCACAACTTTAGAGCGTAGTTCACGAAAGGAGAAACGTTGTTTCTTATTTCATTTCATCATCAAACCACAACTTCCGGCGTTCACGCCCTTGCGATATTCGCGTTGTTTCTTATTTCATTTCATCATCAAACCACAACCTCCGTGCCGAGGATGCCGGTGTCGAGCGGTTGTTTCTTATTTCATTTCATCATCAAACCACAACTATTCCGAAAATTATTAAAGACCGTTTCCAGTTGTTTCTTATTTCATTTCATCATCAAACCACAACTATGCTTGGAACGGTACATCGTACCAGCTGGTTGTTTCTTATTTCATTTCATCATCAAACCACAACTACATGGATATATTATTTTCTTCCCATTCAGTTGTTTCTTATTTCATTTCATCATCAAACCACAACTGGTTTGCGAGGCTTTTCGGAAGGTAAATTGTTGTTTCTTATTTCATTTCATCATCAAACCACAACTCCTTTCATGTTCCAGATGTTGGACTGGTCGTTGTTTCTTATTTCATTTCATCATCAAACCACAACCCTTCCGCTCTCTCTGCTTGTTAGCTTGCGTTGTTTCTTATTTCATTTCATCATCAAACCACAACTTCCCTCTAACCAGCACGGCAGCATGGTTTGTTGTTTCTTATTTCATTTCATCATCAAACCACAACAAAAACGAAAAGAAGGAAAATGTATGAAAAGTTGTTTCTTATTTCATTTCATCATCAAACCACAACAAAGACAAGTGGATGACGTGGAAGAAGCAGGTTGTTTCTTATTTCATTTCATCATCAAACCACAACAAGAGCTTCTAAACCTCAAATATGAGGACAGTTGTTTCTTATTTCATTTCATCATCAAACCACAACAAACGGCGGAGTGATGTAGGTGTCGAGAATGTTGTTTCTTATTTCATTTCATCATCAAACCACAACAGAAGAGTAGATTTATTGATTGTAAAAGCTGTTGTTTCTTATTTCATTTCATCATCAAACCACAACGAGGTGGTTGACCGCCGTACAGATGAACACGTTGTTTCTTATTTCATTTCATCATCAAACCACAACATATTGCGTTTGGGGTTTACTGCGTTGCGGTTGTTTCTTATTTCATTTCATCATCAAACCACAACATAGAAGATGTAATCATTGTGGATTGAGAGGTTGTTTCTTATTTCATTTCATCATCAAACCACAACGGGTTTGATGATGGTAGTCTAAAAGCGGAAGTTGTTTCTTATTTCATTTCATCATCAAACCACAACTCGGTAGCGGAAATATATGGTCCTGGGGAAGTTGTTTCTTATTTCATTTCATCATCAAACCACAACGGGAGTGAGTTAATTAAGTTTGTGGTGTTGTTGTTTCTTATTTCATTTCATCATCAAACCACAACTTGGAGGCAGAAGGCATAAAGATACATTCTGTTGTTTCTTATTTCATTTCATCATCAAACCACAACTGTGTTCCCTGAACTGCGGCGGCGTTCTGTGTTGTTTCTTATTTCATTTCATCATCAAACCACAACAGGATAGAAGAGGGCGCCGCCGGTTATGGGTTGTTTCTTATTTCATTTCATCATCAAACCACAACCGCATAGAAGAGGGCGCCGCCGGTTATGGCGTTGTTTCTTATTTCATTTCATCATCAAACCACAACTAAAAATTAACGAGGTTTGCCCAGCGCACTGTTGTTTCTTATTTCATTTCATCATCAAACCACAACGGCACGTTATGTTGGTGGTGCAAAATCTTCGTTGTTTCTTATTTCATTTCATCATCAAACCACAACCGAGAAGTCGCATTCCGTAACGGCGGCTATGTTGTTTCTTATTTCATTTCATCATCAAACCACAACATACAAACCGCTTGCAAGACGCTTGCAGAGGTTGTTTCTTATTTCATTTCATCATCAAACCACAACTGAAGCTGAGGGTGAGTACGTCGACTACCAGTTGTTTCTTATTTCATTTCATCATCAAACCACAACCTGAATTTGAAAATCTCGGTTTTCAGGAAAGTTGTTTCTTATTTCATTTCATCATCAAACCACAACCTATATTATATATTTTTCTTGATTCTAGTACCTTAGAGCACCTTTTTATATATAAGAAGTGGCGTGATGAACATCAAATCCTTTGCAAATTTATTAAAAAAATTCCAATTGAACAGGTTTCTTCTGTACTTTTTGTTCTATTTCCCCCCAAATGTTTATTATTCCCGAATATTGTTTGTCTGTAATCGTTATTATACTTAACCTTCCCTTGCTTGGCATATATGATTTAACTCGTTTTACATGCACATCCCTTGCTTCTAAAGATGCACAAAATCGGCAATATACGCTATATTGATGCATCACGAAACCATCCTTTTCCAGGCTTTTACGAAACACAGCATAATCGTGACGCTCCTTCTTTGTCTTCGTCGGTAAATCAAACATAGCAATGAGCCACATTATCTTATATGCATTTAGACGGATTTCACTCATTTCAGCGAGGGTAATGAAAGATTCTTCTGTTTCCCTGCATAGCATTTGGCCAAGGATGCCATTGTTATTGAAAGGCCTATTTGCAAGGGTCTGGTTACTTTAGGGAAGAATGTGTCGCATGTCAATATCCCAAGTAGTTTAACTTTCGTTTCTTTATTTAACTCCAACTTGCCCTCTTCGCATAGATGATATACTGTCTCATCTACGAATGGGCGATAGGGCTCCATCAGGTCGTCTGCCAGCGGGAACGCATTGCTTCGGTTGTGATGAAAGATGCCAAGCGATGGTGTCAAGCCTGCCGAGACCAATGCTCTGGCCGTTGAGGCCCGAAGCACGGCATAACCATAATTCAATAACGAATTGATGCCAATTTCTTCCCTATCACGAGTAAAGTCTTCTCCAAACAATGTTCCCCAGTATAGCCGAGCAGCAATCCCTTCCCTGTTATCGCTATCGCCACTTTTTACATTCATGTAAAGTGGTTTAAGCAATGCGCCTCTGCCATGCAACTTTTCCAACAAAGCAGATTGATTCTTTATCTTTGCCTCAACGATTTGCTTCCACAATTGTTTGCGTAGTACTTCGCCAACTTCTATTTGATTACGTAAGAACTCTCCTTGAAGATTGTTCCCGTCCATGTTTTGAAGCATAGCATGAGGCATTCCCTTCTTGTCACAAAGAATGACGGCAATACCAGCATCGACCAATTCGTTCAACAGGGGTATGGTAATGGAAATCTGCTGATTCTCTATTATCACCACACCTATATCTTCTATAGGAATGGTACGTGTTTCGGTTGGCATTTCCTTCGAGGCAATCTCTAATTGTGCATTCTTCAAAGACAATCGGAATGGGTTGGTAAAGACAAGCGTTTGTTTCAACATATCAATGTTTCAGCTTTATTTCTCCTAATGGTGTTATTGTAAAGTCATAGCCCTCAACGAGGAAGCAGAAATTAATAGGGCTTATACAAAGAATCGGGCGATAACCATCTTGTAACCTAAACGGATTTGCACTTACATAACTTTTTAAGTCACCCGCCGTTCTTGCTTCTTTACTATTTCTGCAAGTCAAACGTCCAACCTTATCCATTTTAGTAATTGTAAACAGTCTGTTGCTCAATTCTTCCGCATTTGTCAAGCTGATGCTCTCCTCATCCTCTTCAAGCATTAACAAATGTGTACCTTTTCTGACACACCACTTCAACGGCAAGCTTTCTTTTCTTCTGGAACAATAGCAGGATAATCGCTTCTATCTGTGCTCTCTTTGAAATAATTGACAGCATCCAAGGCATTCACTAAAACAAATGTGGTTTTACGCTTTCCTTTCACCATTCCCTGATATATAGCCATCATGTAGTTTTCATCATTCATAACATGATATTGCTGCTTGTAGTCTTTTGTGCTTATGTCCCGATGATGGCGTATCTTGAGCGGCTGGGTAACGGTAGGTGCATAGCAGCGGACTTTCTTTATCAAGATTCCTTTCGCCTTGTTCATGTAGATTGGCTCTGCAATGGCTTTCTTGAAGTCCTTGCCTTCTACGGCATTCAGGATGGCTTGGCGAACGGCATCATCCACGATATTGTCTAAATCCTTTATGCTTGTAAAGGAAGATAAAGGCTTGCGCACTACATACTTGATGTCCCCATCCCTCTCTATCGCACCGTAATAGGTGTCCTGATGCAGGCTGCCACGAGCACAATCGCCTTTTGCGACAACCTTCCTGCCCTTGCTTATTTCAATCGTTCGTGAGGCCTTTTTGGGCATATTGTCGGGAGTGTCGTGAACGACAAGAAGTTCCTCAGAGATTTGCTTGAGGTCTTGCGTGAAAGTGGGCCAAGGTTTTGCGAATTCGGGTCTCTGTCCTTCTTCTCTTTCGTACTTTTCCTTTAAATGATAGTACTCGCCCATCTTGTTGAACTCGTTCTTACCTATACAGGCTATCACGATTGCATCAATGCAGTGGTGAGTATGACTGTCTCTCGACTTCTTCTCGTACTCTTCCTGTATGCCCCACATCTTGCGGAATTCCGAGGTAAGGGTTCCCTTGATGCTATACACTTGCCTGTGCTCCTGTGCATTGTGGAAGTAACTCTTCAAGTACAATGCAGCATATTTTGAAATCAAACCAATCCCTGCTCCTTGACGAAGTGCAAAGCCTTCAGGAACTTCGGTCATAGTGAACCGATTGTATTTTCCCCGCCAATAGTCCCTTTCCATTTTGAGACGGTTCCTCTTCCTTATTCTCGCGTCTTTGGTCGCCTTGTCCCAAACGCCCCGAGTACTTATGCGATCCATTTGCTTTGTCAGGTCTTCGATGCGTTCCTTCCAAGGCTCTATTCGGGCGAGAATGGATTCATGCTCCGCTAATTCTGTCGGCATCTTTCCCTTTTTTACAAATCTGTTATAATGGCTGCTGCATAGCGTCATGTTCTCCTGGGTGCTGTCGCCACCGGCACTTTGAGGAATAGTGTGTTCGATATCATAACTTGGGCCAGCTCCTATAAAGTCGGCAATGCCAATCTTATCGCCTGTATAGAGGCAGATGTGGTCTTGCTCTTCCCAAAGTTGGAACTTGAGGATGTCTGTTTCAGTCGGTTCTATATCCTTGCCTGTCGCTTCTTTATAGAGTTTGCGTATTTCGTCGGCATATTGTTTGTGGCGTTTGTCTTGCTCTCGCTGCATCTCATTGATGGCTGCTCGCATATTGGCATTGTTCAGGGCTCGGGCATATTCGATGTGCACTTCTGTGTCTGGACCAATCTTGCCTTCCTTGATTAACGAGTTTACAACCTTGCGGACTTCATGCAGAGAACGCATAGCCATAGGATTCTTTACGGCATTTGTGCGAGGGCTGCCAAGCAATACGACGCCATCTTTATTCGGTTTGGCATCTGGATAGGTTTCTATCATTGAGGGATGATAGAGAAGTTCTGCCACTCCTGGCTTCAAGTCGAAGTTGTCCTGCAAATAGTCCTTCACGGCATCATCAATGCGTCGTTTCTCTTTCATAGCCATGTGAATGGTATAGGCGAGGTCTTCCAATATCTCTTCCTTTCGCTCTGTCCATGTGCTCTGCCCAATGATGACAGGCACCTTGGCGAAGAAGGCGGCATCGGAATAAATCATTCCAATTTTCAGGAAGGGCAAGATGTTTCGAATTGCCCTCAAAGAGAGAGAAGCATAATTGCGGCTGAGGCGTATCTTCGAGAACTTCTCGGCCTGTTCCTCGTCCAATTGCAGATGGTCTGTGCCAAACTCCTTTACCTTGTCTTTGCTATTGAAGGAGAAGAGGACATTCCAGATGTCGTTCACCATTTCGTCCAAGCTCTTCTGCGTGCCATCTTTCTTGGTGTTGAGCGTATATGTTTCGGCAATACCTTCTTTCCAATTCTCGCCAAAGACTTCCTTCAACTGTGCAATTGTGGGGCATCCGGGCACACCTTGCGACATGCGGAAATTAAATTTGTATGGCAAGTCTGTCTGCATATCTCCCTTCCATTGGTATTTGCCTTTTCCAGCAATCTTCTTGGCTATCTCCTCGAAGTCGAAGTTTGGTTTGCTCTTCCTGTAAAACAGAGACTCTATCTTCTCCAACTCCTCTTCATTGAGCGGACGAAAATCATCATCCCAAGGCCCTTGTATCTTAATATTGTTCAGGAATGAGAGCTTTCGATATTCCTCGTACATAGGATGGGAGTCGCTGCATCTTGGCTTCCCTTTTTCGAAAGTACACTTTCCTACATTCTGGCGTTGGCTCTTCAATGGGCGTTGGAAGTAAAGGGCTCGCGTCAGTTCATCTACCATTCCTTGTGGAAGACTCTGCTTCTCGCAAATGGCAAGAAACTCCTTTTTGTAGTGTTGCTCTCGGTCAGTATATCGTGTGCGGATGCGAACGGTGTTCCCCTTTTCCTTATATAATTTATAGAAGTACTCGCCCAAATACTGGCATCCACTCTCTTCTATTTCCTTATTGAGATTGGCAATGCTGCTCTTTACAGCGCCGCCTTCCTGCTCTTCTTCTGCATCCAGTCGATTGCTCAGAAAACCTCTGCGCTGAGCCATGTGATAGAAAGCGCGACCGAGAGTATATCTGTCCTTTTGCCTGTCGAGGTTCAGCTTTTCGTTTAGGCAGATATGACGGCAATGATATGGATTGATGTCTTCGTTGTCGTTCGTGCGTTGCCAAACCATGAACTCGTCCTTTTTCGGATAGATTTTGCGCAACTTCCATAGTTTCAGGTCCTCGTCGGTAAGAGAAGGGCAAAGGTCATATTTCACTAAAGTCTTCAGGACCTCAACCTTGCGCATACGCCTTCGGAAATATTGCCTGCGAAGGGCTCTGTGCTCTGTCCGTTCGGCGGCTTTGCTTGATTCAATACCTTTTTCAATTTTCACACCTTCTTGGAAGATGACAACTCCTTTGTCAATTAAAGTGTACTGACCGCTTTCTTCTTGGTCAACAACCGCCCACCCCAGGCTGTTTGTACCCGTGTCAAGTCCTAAAATACGTTTTTTGTTCATTTTCTATGTTTTTTATTTTGATGTTTCAAATAAATGCCTTACCTTTGCGCTTGATTCATCATCAAATCACAATAAGGCTATATGCCGAAGGATGAATTCCTATCGCCTCTCCTCGGAGAGGCTTTTTCTATGTTTTCGCCCACAAAGATAGGAATAATTTGCAACACTCACAACAAGAAGAAAGGGAATTTTTGCAAGAATTGGCCATATCCTCAAAGTACAAAAGAAAGGGAAGCACAGCTAAAGTCTAATACTATGAGCCTCTGCGATGTCATTTGTGGGCTTTTCTTGAGGGGAAAAGCGAAAAACGGAAGCTGCAGATTATTATTTTTCATTATACATTACACATTATTCATTTTTTTTACGTACCTTTGCAGCGCAATTCTATGTGATTGCACAGAAAAACATATTGTTCGTATGAGCGTAAGAGTTCAAGACGTTATCGACGCCCTTGAAGATTTCGCGCCTCTGCCTCTGCAGGAAAGCTACGATAATGCTGGCTTGCAGGTTGGATTGACAGAAGCGGAAGTGTCAGGGGTTTTATTGTGCCTTGATGTGACCGAGGCTGTGATACGGGAGGCACTGGAGCTGGGATGCAATCTGGTTGTGTCGCATCATCCGCTTATCTTCCATGCTTTGAAGCATCTGACGGATGGCGATGCTGTGCAGCGTTGCGTCCGTATGGCTTTGCAGAACGACATTGCCATCTACTCGGCTCACACTAATCTGGATGCGGCTGTGGATGGTGTCAACTACATGATGGCAGAGCGGCTGGGGCTGGTGGATGTGGTGCTTCTGCAACCTCGTCAGGTGTCTGTGGGCATCGGTTCGAGTGCCCATACGGTTCAAGCCGGTTCGGGTGTGATTGGTTATCTGCCTGAAGGCGAGGACTCGTTGGCTTTCCTGCAAAGGGTGAAGCAGGCTTTCGGTGTGGAGTGCTTGATGCACAATGAGTTGTTGTCTCGTCCCATAGAGAGTGTCGCCATTTGCGGTGGGGCAGGGGACTTCCTCTTGCAAGAAGCGTTGCGGATTGGAGCGGATGCTTTCCTGACGGGAGAGATGCACTACCATCAGTACTTCGGGCACGACGGACAGATACAGATTGGCGTTCTTGGACATTACCAGAGCGAGCAATACACGATGGACATATTCAATCAGGTGATAGGCGAGAGGTGCCCCAGGTTGCCGCTCTTCAAGACGACACTCTGCACGAACCCCATCAAGTATCTCTAAGCCTCTCCCCGTCTCCCTCGGGGGAGCAACAAGACAGTAAATGGTAAATCATTAAATAGTAAGTACAATTATGGCAAGAGAAAAAGCTAAGAAAGACCCTGCTGACTACAGCGTGGAAGAGAAGCTGAAGAACCTTTATGCTCTCCAGAGCATGCTTTCTGAGATTGACAGCATCAAGACACTTCGTGGCGAACTGCCTCTTGAGGTTCAGGACCTGGAGGACGAAATCGAAGGTATGACGACTCGCATCGAGAAGATTAACAACGATATTGCTGAGCTGAAGAAGGAAATCAGCGAGCGCAACGGTAAGATTGCTGAAAACAAGACGAACATCGAGCGTTACAACACGCAGATGGAGAGCGTTCGCAACAATCGCGAGTATGATAGCTTGACCAAGCAGGTTGAATATGCCGAGCTTGACAATCAGCTTCATGAGAAGAAGATTCGCGAGGCAAAGGAAGTCGTGGAGGCTAAGACCGCCGAGATGACGCGATGCAATCTCGAGGTGAACGACCGCAGAGTGCTTCTCGAGACAAAGAAGGAGGAACTGGAGGAAATCGTCAGCGAGACAAAGGCTGAGGAGGAGAAGCTCCGCGAAAGGGCTAAGAACCTTGAGATTACCATCGAGCCTCGTCTCCTGAACGCTTTCAAGCGCATCCGTCGCAACAGCCGCAACGGCTTGGGCATTGTTTCTGTTCAGCGCGACGCTTGCTGCGGTTGCTTCAACAAGATTCCGCCTCAGCGCCAGCTCGACATCCGTAGTCGCAAGAAGATTATCGTCTGCGAGTATTGTGGTCGCATCATGATTGACCGCGAACTTGCCGGCCTCCCGTCGGAGAACCAGGAAGGAGCAAAGAAAAGCAGTCGCAAACGCACGTCGAAGAGGGCAGAGTAACAGGGCTACATGCCCGCCATCGCCGGAAAGGGTTGTTCGGCTAGGCTCGATGGGCCTGGCCTGGTGCGGGCATTAACTTTACGATAATAATAATGAAGATAACACTTATAGGTGCCAGCGGTTTCGTTGGCACAAGATTGATGAATCTGTTGGACGAGAGCAGCAACGATTATCAGTTGAAAAATATCGACCTGCTCCCCAGTCACTTCTTCAACCAATACACCACCATTGGCGATGTGCGCAATCAGGAACAGATGGACAAGGAGCTGGCCGGTGCCGATGTGGTAGTGTTGCTGGCGGCTCAACATCGTGACGATGTGACTCCCATTTCGCTCTATTACGATACGAATGTAGGGGGAATGGAGAACACGCTCCGTGCCATGGAGAAGAACGGGGTGAAGAGGCTGGTGTTCTTCTCGTCGGTTGCCGTCTATGGCTTGAACAAGAAGAATCCGAACGAGGAGCACGAGAAGGATCCCTTCAACCACTACGGAAAGTCAAAGTGGCAAGCAGAGCAGGTTCTGCAGGAATGGTATAAGACCCATAGCGACTGGAACATCAACATCGTCCGTCCGACAGTCATCTTTGGCGAGAGAAACAGAGGCAATGTATATAACCTGCTGAAGCAGATCTCCAGCGGCAAATTCCTTATGGTGGGCAACGGCAACAACAAGAAGTCGATGGCATACGTGGGAAATGTGGTGGCTTTTGTGAAGTTCTTTATTGACAACAAGACCAGCGGCTACAATGTGTATAACTACATAGACAAGCCGGACTTCACGATGAACGAACTGGTGCAGTTGGTGGAGAAGGTGCTTGGCAAGCGTCTGCCGGGCATACACTTCCCCTACTGGATGGGTATGGCAGGCGGCTATGTGTTCGACGCCATCGCTTTCCTGACCAGGAGGAAACTGACCGTGAGTTCGGTGAGGGTGAAGAAGTTCTGCTCTACCACCGCATTCGACTCCTCGAAGATGCTTGCCAGCGGTTTCAAGGCTCCATATACACTTGCAGAAGGATTGTCCAGAACGCTCCAATATGAGTTCATAAACCCTCCGACAGATGATGTCATCTTCGTCTCGGAGTGATGCGGACGCTAAGGATTTTTGTAAAGATTTTTCGCAGACACACTCTTTCTGACGGCTTGTTTTCGTTCGGGTGGCACTTTGCTACCCCGAACGAAAAATAAGGGCTTAAATCGCGTTTCTCCCTTCGACAGGCAGTTTCCGAGGACCGAATTTCTAGCGTAGTGCAAAGAAAGTACAAACCCCGTGTTGTGTCTTGTTAAACTCTGCGTGCTTTTCTGCTGAATTTCGCCTGCGGGGTAGGTAAACCTCGCGTGGGGAAATTGCAAACTTCGCGTGCGGCGTTGGCCAACTCCGCGTGCGGCGTTTGTTTTTTCAGCACGCGTCGATGCCGATTGCCACATTTTGTGTGACAATTTTTGTAAAGTTTTTGGTTTGTTGGAGCCTGGTAAATATGGCCTGCTCCGAACATTAAAAATCCTCCCTTCCAACCCCACCCCTCGCTTCGCTCTTCCCCTTGCCTTCAAGGAATGGGAGGGGAGTTGGGGCGCAGCACTCCCCGCCCCTTAAGGAAATGGTAGCGGAGTTGGGACGCAGCACTCCCCGCCCCTAAAGGAAATGGTAGCGGAGTTGGGACGCAGCACTCCCCGCCCCTTAAGGGGAGGGGTAGGGGTGGGGTATATTCGATGGGGGTGACTTTCTTATGGAATGGCGTTCCCTATAATTCTTCCAGGAATTCCAGGCAACGCTTGGTCTGCTGCTCAAAGGAGAACTCGTTTGCAGAAGCCTGAAGGCAGCACTCCCTCATTTGATGGTATTCTGCATCTGTCATGTCCTTAAGTCGGATAATGTTTTCCTTCAGGGCTTCATAATCCCCTGGGTCGGAAACAACGCCAAGGTTGTATTGCAGGATAATGTTTCTGCCCTCTCCTCCACCACAGAAGATGATGGGAGTCCCATGCGGCAACAGGTCAAAGATTTTGGAAGGGACAGCGCCTTTAATGGAGACGACCAAGGGAACGATAGAAGCATGGAATGTCCCCAAAATCTGATTTATCTCTTCCTTCTTTTTGTACCCGTGACAGATCACGCCACAATCGTTCTTTGCCACATACTCTTGGATGGCCTCGGCCTGATTGCCTCCTCCATAGATGTGCAGTTCAGCTCCGAGCTCCTTGAAGTTTATATGCCGGATGATGCCTAAAATGTCTTGTGCAACACCAAGAAGACCGGCATAGGCCAGTTTGAGCTTTGCCCTGTTTTCGGGGAAACTCGAGTCGGCATGAATGTTTTGCGGCTGAAGGTTTCGGTATAGGAAACGCGGCTTGTCATGTCCAAAAGACTGGATGTGTTGGAGAATCTCGTCGCTCTGTCCAAAGAAAGCACTTGCTTTTTTATAGACGAAGCGCTCCATCCATGCCAATATCTTATAGTATGTGCCTCCCTGTTTGACAGCTCCCAGCTCCACAGCCGACAACGGCCATAAATCCGATACATTCAGTATGGTTTGTTTGCGATAGATGCAACTGTAGAGCAAGATTGCGGAAAATCCCACCAGAAGCGGAGGCGTCTGTATGATGACCTTGTCGTATGACTTGTTCTTGCTTATTCTGAGTCCGAATACCCATATGGCCAAAGCAAAGACAAGCATACCTAAGAGGCGGGCAATAGCGTTCTTGGATATTGTCGCGTATGTCCAGTACCTGAATATGCGAACACCTTGTATGGTCTCCTGTTTATATAAGCGTTTCCTGTAACCTTCGAATATTCGGCCTTTGGGATAATTGGGGAGACAGGTCAGGACATTCACTTCTATCCCTTGCTGTGTCATGGCTTCCGCCATGTTGCAAATACGCGAAGGAGCTGCCCCCATTTCCGGAGGATAGTAAAAGGAAACTATCAGAATCTTCATGCCTTCATCATTTATTTAAAGATGCCGCGGAAATACTGCTTCAGGGTGCCCAATGACGAGCGGAGCCATCAAAATCGCCTTTGCGCAAGTCCCCAATGCAAGCATTATTTTCGTCATAAAAGCATTTTGGGTGCAAAGGTACTATTTTTTTAGGAAATACCTGTCAAATAATCAAAAAAAGTTATATCTTTGCATCAAAATTGTGTAGATTATGAAGAGATATATTTTTTTGATTTTTGCCCCTCTTTTTTTTATTTCGGCAGACTCCGTCGGTCGGCCTGAGACAAGCGCAGATGACTATGTCCTGATATTCAGCGACGAATTCAATCAGCCGAATGGCAGCGCTCCAGACAAGGCTGTATGGTCATGTCCTCCGCGTTCGAATAAGGGATGGAACAGATGGGTGAAAGACATACCTGAAGTGGCATATATAAGAAAAGGGAAGTTGGTTTGCCGTGCAATTCCCAATAGAGCACACCCGACAGATACAGCGAAGATGCTGACTGGTGCTGTCTTCTCCAGAAAGAAGTTTGAGTTCCGCTACGGCAAGATAGAAGTTCGCATGAAGACCAATCTGAAGGTGGGCAATTTCACCTCAGCGTGGTTAAGGACTTGGGAAAGCAAGGAGCAGCCTCTGTATAGTGAAATAGACATTGTAGGGATGATGGGCAACCTGCCGAGGTCTCTCCATACAGTTCATTCAGAACTTACTACCAAGAATCCCAAGCATGGGACAAAAAACCATTTTGCCATTGACTGCAATGTAAAGAAATGGCATGTCTATGGCGTGGTATGGACTCCTGAAAACATTGTTTGGACACTTGACGGCAAGAAAGTGGGCGAGTATCGTAAGAGCAAAGACCCGCAGTTGCTGTCAAAAGGTCAGTGGTCGTTCGACTATCCGCTGTTTATAGTGCTTAACCAAAGTGTGGGTTCGGGTGGCTACGCCCATTTCATGCCACAGTACAACGACATTTATGAGACTCAGTTTGACTGGGTGAGAGTCTATCAGAAGAGAGGCAGCAGGTGATTATTGGCATGTTTTACGATACAGGTCAATTATCTCAATAGCGCAGTCCTGCACTTGCATATTGTTTGGAACTTGAGTTTTAAGGACAGTCTGCAATGCGTCTTCGAAGCTTTGTCGATTATTATACGAAAACAATGTAACACCCAAAGGTCGGTCAACACTGTCCGAACACAACACTTTTCTGCCTAAATACAAAGCTTCTTTTACTGATATTGCATCGCCATCAGTGCTGGTGTTCCTGACGAAGATGTCAATATGCTTAAGTAATTCGTAGTATGGATGTGGGTAGTCTATGAATATAATGTTGTCGCCAGTTTCCTTTAAATGCTGCCGATATGCTCCTTTAGGGTCAGAAATAATGAGAGCATATTGTTTCTTTTCTTTGAAGAAATCGACTAAAAAGGCGATTCCATAGATTTCGTTCCCAAATCTGTCAAATGATAAGCGGCTCGCATTGGTTGAGACGATGGTTTTGCCTTTCTCTTTCAGTTCCGTTATCTTGTCCACTATTTCCGGTTGTAGGGTGTTCTCAACGTACGGCGGTATAAAGACAGGGATAAATAATGCGTTGCGACTAATCTTCCGGCACGCTTCGTAGCTCCGATGGTTGATGAGAATTGGGACATCTGCACATTTGAGAGCTGCAATGAAGGCAAGTTTTTTCCAGCCAGAGAACCGTTCATAGTCTGCATGTAGGGTAAAGATGCATTTCGAGCCAGCCAACTTGCTTGCGGTCAGGAACATTAACAACAGGATGGGATGTGTTACATGGATATGCACGACCCCCTTATGCCTGATGAGGAAAAGGCAGGTTTTTTTTACGCCTTTTTGTTTGTAGTCTATCAGCGCATAGTTTATTTTCTTGACATCCAGTGCTTCTGTCAGACGCTTTACATGTATGCTGACACCGCCGATAAACGATGACTCTGGTACAGTTCCGACAATGTAGAGATTCTTCATGCGTTATTGTCTATTGCTTTCCGTATTGCCTGGATATAGCCGTGCCCGAATTTCTGATCAGGCTCCACATAATTGCCTTCACCCCACTCGTTCCATGCTTTCAAAAACAGAATTTGATGCTCCGGCTGCTTGTCTTTAATCAATCTGATGGCTTCTTCTACTGTTACTTGGAATTTCTCGGGAGTGCTGTTCACCAATGGGTCTGTCTTAATACCTGCACGTGGAGTGCGATCCCATTGGGGCATAAGCGTAGGATATACATTCTCCCAAGCATCTTCGGGGACATAGTAGTGACGCATCACTTTTGCATAATCGGCTCTGAACGACATTGGCAGGAAGGTATGGTTGGCAGCAAAGAACAGAGCCTTCTTCCACTTCCCGTTGACGATGGTTTGTGCGCGCCCTAATCCTGCCGACATCACAGCATCAAAGCCAATATCAAGTACTTCTTGGTAGCGTTCTGCCGGTTGGTTGGCATCCCATAGTGTCATTTTACCGTCTTTTGTCGAGCGACCTGACGAGTTTTGCGTGTAGCCTACAAAATGGATTCCTTGCAACCCGTTTTCACGAGCCATCTGTTGCCAAAGATCTATGAATTGCCGGCATTCAGGGATAGCTCTCGGTTCCCACACTGCGAAGAGCGGCTTATCTTCGACTCTGATATATCGCGGGTCGCGGAAGGCAGGCAAAAGCGCGTTGAAATGGGTTATGTGGTCTTCTGTTGAGTATTCCATTTTTGCTATCATGGAGTCGCGTCGGAGACTGCTGCCCTTCTTCCAAGTCTTGTTAGTCCAATCATGATTAGCCCAGCACAGGCAGAAGGGCAAATCGGGCTTGCCGCTTGTCAGAACTTCGTTGAAGGGGCGTTCAAGCAGTTGCTTGCCATTGCCAAACCAGTAATGGTAGTAGCAGAAGCCCTCGATGCCTGCCTCGCGTGCCAGTTCAGCCTGTTGCTCGCGCACCTCGGGCAGACGCAAGTCGTAGAAGCCCAAGTCGGCAGGGATGCGTGGCTGGTAGTGACCACGAAACAATGGTCTTGCTTTTACGACATTATTCCATTCAGTAAAGCCTGGCCCCCACCATTCGTTGTTCTCGGGGATAGGATGATATTGCGGAAGATAGAGTGCGATGATTCTTGGTTTCATGTTTATGTGATTATGAGATTATTCGTATTTTATGAAATGTGCTGCTGGCAGGAAAGACGTGGTTATTTTTTCCCCCCACTTCCAAACACTTTTGTTCGTAGCTCCTCACAGCGTTGGTGACGAGAAGCAAAAGGCTCGTCGCCCTCATACCAAGGTTTTCTTTGTTTTTTTACATAAGCTGGCATTCCAGTAAGCAGGATGTTGTCATCTGCGAATGACTTCGTGACGACGGAGTTAGCTGCAATAGTCACATTGTCACCAAGTTCCTTGCAAGATGTAATTTTAGCACCAGTAGAGACGAAAAGGTTATTGCCTATGTGATGGCCTGTGGAGGTGATAAGTGTGCACACATGCATCACAGCGTAATTACCGATGGTGTTCTGTGGCCCAACTACAATGGTGCCAAAATGCGGAAGCACCAATCCGTAGCCGAATACATCAGGACCTATGGTATAGCCCAACTTTATAGATAAACGCTGGTATCTATAGTGATAGAACAACCATAATGGGTTGCCAGAATGTTTATAGTACGACAACTTGCGCATCGTAGTGAGGTATTTCATCTTCAAATCAGGCAACAGAAATTCTTTCAAGTGAGTGGAAAATGATTTCTTGAACGATCCTGTGTTCATCATCCTGTCTGCCATTAAGAAGAATCGGAGTTCTTTTCTTGAAGTGATAATCATATTATAATTGCTTAATAATCTTTGCAGGTATTCCACAAGCTACAGCGAAAGCCGGTACATCATGAGTCACCACGCTGTTGGCTCCGATAATTGCTCCGTCGCCGATGGTCACACCAGGCATCACGCAGACATTGTTCCCTAACCATACATTGTTGCCTATAACCACAGGGCCTTTGCTATACAAAGGGCGTTTGTGAAACGGCAGATTCATGTGCTCACGGGTGCTTTGTCCGTGACTGTTATCTGTGATGAGCACATTGGTGCCTGTCAGAAGGTTGTCGCCAATGCGGATGCTGTTGATGGCTGTGATGTGGGCGTTATTACGGATTGAGCAACGCTTGCCGATTATAATGTTTGGTGTATAGTGGTTGCCGTTGTGCGAGTCCCATGCCGTCAGTTGTACTCCAGAAGCGATATATGTCTGTTCGCCTACTGAAATATATTTCAACCCTTCAAGTCTCATGGCCTTCCAACCTATGTGTGACCCCTTGCCCCATTTGGCGAAACGATGGCGATGAAGGGCGGTATAAATCCTATTGCTGATAGATTTAAGTAGTTGTGCCATTTAGTATGTCTTTGTAGAATTGATATGTTTGTCTTGTGTTATTTTCAACAGTATATAGTTTGTTTACTGTTTTGAATGCCCGTTCAAGGTAAGGCCTGTAGAATTCTGGCGGATTGCTGGCAACCTCAGATAAGAGCTTGGCCAGTTCTTCGGCTGTTTCATATCTTAGGGCAATTTCCTTTCCTGTCATTTCCAAAGCATTATCCATTTGCTCTTTTGTGCCGCTGGTGTTTCTTCCGATAACCAGACATCCTTGCTGCATAGCCTCGGGCATACAGAAACCAAATCCCTCGAATAGTGACGAGACAATTAGGGCACGTGCCTCTCGCATCAAAGCTGCGATGTCGTCACGGTTGCCTAAAAGTTCAACATGTTCTGTAAGGTGATTATCTTTGATGTACTTCAGTTGTTTTTGATAATATGCGTCATCGCCATTGCTTCCTGCCACTTTCAGAGGTATAGGTGCAGGCGATTGGTCTGCATATATTTTATAGGCATTCAACAATTGATCAAGACCTTTGGGTGGCTGAATGCGACCAGCAAAAAGGAAATAGCTTTTGCTCACCGAAGATGGCAAATCCGTCATTTGGGAAAAGACACCGTCATAAATCACACGAGACCTCTGGGTTTTATGGTCATGATAGTAATGGTGCTGAACTGCTTTAGTGATACAAATGGAATAGGAACAGTTGTATTTCAATTGATGGGCAAACGAAGCTTGCATAGGGAAGTAGTGATAACCGAGCATATTAGCAAATTCCCTGATGTGATAGATATGCGGAATACCAGTCTTCCGTGCTGCGTCAAAGCCTATGCGGACAACTCCGGTGTTGGAATGCACAATGTCGATTCCGTTTTCTCTTATCCATTTAGAAAGCGCCTTTTTGGCTTTGCGGTTAACGATGATTCGTGCTGCGAGTCTGGGAAGGAACAGCATGCGTTGCTTTAATGTGTGAGAGTACGGGTAAACAGAGGGGCGATAGGTCTGGACGAGTGTCGGTATCTGTCTCTTGCTCAGTTCAAGGAATACTCCGTCCCTGTCAGGTACTACCACATATGGTTTGATGTCATATTGTGATAGACCATCAAGTATATTAAGGAATGCCTTTGTGGCCCCGCCATTGGCTACAGTGGAATTGAGAATATATGCAATCTTCATTGTTGAATGGAGTTACTCAAGTTCTGGAGGTAATAAGAATGCTGCTAAACAGGAAGTCGTTGGATGATTTCTGTTTGCTCTCGTGATGTTTGGAAAATCCACACGAGGATTTTAGCAAGTTCACACGAGGATTTTGGCAAATCCACACGAGGATTTCTGCTAATCCACGTGAGAAAAAAATGCAGGGTGTCATTACTTGCTGAACTTGACATAGTTATTATATATTCTGTGTATATGCCGACAGTCAGGATTCCTGCACATGAGCCAATACCTTATTAATATATTGTTTTGATTTCTCGATAGCCTCCAGTCCTTCCAATGTTGTAATCTTGTCCATAGAACGCAACTTGGAGAATGATGTTTCGTCCAAATAGGAGACGAAGCGTTCTTCCAGCCCCATCGGGTTTAATAGGTTGTTTATTCGCCCATCTTTTTTTGTGTTGCTTTTTATACTTACGAATGGCCTTGAGAACAGGAGAGAAAACACAGTCCCATGAAAAGAGGCGGCAACAATGAATGTGGCATATCGGCACAGGCTCAGAAAAGTAATTGGTGAAGCACTGGCAGAAAAGTCATCTTTGTTTGCTTCCAAAAGAGAGGCAAGAGTGACGACCGTAGTTCCCAACTCTTTAGCTGCGATGGCTGCAGCCTGCTCTGCTCTGCTGTTCGGCTGCACTTCATACAGCAATACATAATCATTTTTTATAATTCTTTCTCCTGCCAAACTGCGCCATGCAGACGGGTTTAAAAGCAGAGTGGGGTCAACAGTGCTTTGTACCTCTACATGACAATGCTCCTGAAGACGGCGGGCCAACATCTCCTCACGTACGCTCAGGAATGAGAAATTATGTAATAGGGGGATCATCTCTCGGCATTTCTCATCAGACGGATTACCCTCCATGCTGGCTGCATATGTGGCAAGTATAGTAGCCGCAGGATGAGTAAACTCTCCCCAATAATACTTGTCATAGCCGGAGGTGAGTTGTGTGTTCCACACCTGGTCACTCCCAATAAAGATGATGTTATATGGAAGGTCGGTGATGTTGGTTGTTGGTGCCAAATGCAGATTATTGTTGATAAAACTCTCGAAGCTGGCATATCTGTGTCGCCGTAATGGGAGGAGGCGCAACTCTTTTGTAATCTTACGGTAACACTGCAAAGGATTGAGCGAAAGGAATCTTCGGAAATCAAATACTTGATATACCTTCAACATAGAAGGCAGCCTATAGTCGATGACCTCAACCTTATGGCCTAAACATTCCAAATAAGTCTGCAGGGCATAACACTGAAGCACAGCACCATAATTGTGTGCCGAGTGAAAAGTGAGTATTCCTATTCTCATTTTCGATTCTTTAGTATGTTATACAATGGCATTGCCCAAAGTTTTAACCGTCGGCTAAATGTGTATCCCCAATATTTTCTCATTACCTTGTCAATCCCTCCTTGCGTGTAGTCATGCCAAAAGGCTTTGCGCAATGCGGAAACTTGTTGAGGAGCAACGAGGACGGGCTGTACAGCCTTTGTTCGATTGCTCTCAATAAAATCGCATCGCTCCTTGACTTGATTGAAATATGCTTGGCCTTGTGCTGTATTAACCATCAGAATGGAGACGCCGGCAGCATTGTAGAATTCAGGGTGAGATTTCTTTATCCCCCAAAAATCTCCAATGGAAATATCTCCGCAACGTTCGAATGAACAAAATGGACAGTTATGGCACGATGGCCGTGTGACAAGCATACTGTTGTATGCACTTACCCATGTACTTGCCCAGTAGGAGTCTTTTAAGCAGGAGCCATCTGCAAACTCCATGCGGCTTGATAAGACTCCCCATCCTTTTGACTTGTCACGCAGGCTCAGGTTAATTACCTTCTTACCTGTTTTTCGTTCTACGAAGTCTATATACTTTGCAAATATCATGGGAGATGCTACACTATGACATAGCAAATCGCAAGTCAGTAAGTTCTGATAAGGTTTTCTCAGGTAATTCTTAAGACCGGCTACTTGACATGGGGTACCAACAAACATTACTTCCCGTCCGTCCTTAAGATGCTTCCCAATAGTGCTAAAAGTATCACCCAAGTAGCTTTGCACATATTTTGAATCATGCAAGGATGACAAATCCTCCACACTTTCCACAGAGATATGGCGAGCTATCATATGATTCTGATAAGCCACTCCAAAGACAACACCCTTATGTTCCAGGATTTGTTGGGCAAATACGCTAAAAGCCCCGCCACTGGCCGACTTTTTTAGTATCGATGGATCTCGATGGCGAAGCGCATAGATATGTTGTTCTGTGGACTTGTTCGTGTTGCTCTCCTGAAGAGCAGGACACACTTTCTCACATAGACCGCAATCCAAACACTTCTGTTTGTCGACACTGGGATATAAGAAACCCTCTGTGTCCGCAGTCATTGAGATTGCTTGAGCATGGCAAATCTGTTGACATGCTGTGCATCCAAAGCATTGTGTATGTTCTGTAATGTCTATCATGGTAATTATGACGCGTTCTAGAATCTGAACGTGCAGAGGGAATCCAAGTCGGCCGTTTCATCAATCTGATAGAAGGTTGCATCAGGATGCTGTTCGAAATATTTGTTGATGATTTTCTCCAAATGAAAATTATAGATTCTGCGTATTCCTTGCTTTACTGGGCGTGCAGGACATCCCGCCATAACGGTATAAGGCGGGATGTTGCTATAGTCTTTGGAAAGTAATGCATTAGGGGATGCTACAATCAGATAATCTGGTGTAACTGTTCCTCGTTTTATATAGCTGTTGCTACCCAACCAGTTGTAGTTGCCAAGAATGATGGGCGAACAGTTCCTGTGTACTTGACGTGTCTCCACATCTACCACATAATGCATGTTTGAGTCCATGATACGGGATTCAAAGCCTATAAACGTGTTGTAGCCAATCTCGAGACGACTGGATATCCTTATTTCCGCGGTGTTGCCGATGATATTGTTCCCGTGAAAAACAATAACACCCTGGTTGGAGATGTAGGTGCCATAATTTATGAACACTTTTCCATATATATCCAAAGTCCCATGATTGTTGAAAACCGTAGAGGAAGTATCAATCATATCATAGTTGGAGCCAATCACTATCATGCGTCTGCTGACAGGACACTTGATGTTTATTTTCCCGATATTCTTGAGCTTAAAGTTCCCATAGATATAGACAGGAAACTTCAGTCCTTGGCGCAGGCCAAAGGCTCGAATATTGAAACGTAGAGTAGCAAATAGATTAATCATTTTCGTAAAATCTTAATTGGGAGATGATGTCTTATCCACATTCTCTCGGCAGAGGATAGAGAGAATATATAAATAAGTATTATAGTGAAACTAACAGCAACAATTTCAGTCAGCAAGAAACTCCATGTCCCGTCAACTGCTCTGCTGACGAGGAAGGCAACTGTCAGGTTGCCTGCCACGGGTATAAGCGTCCTGAGGTATACTTCCTTGCAATATTGGTAAATGTCCAATCCTGCCGTGTAATGGATGAAAGGTATGCGCACCAAACCACATAGTGTGGCAAAGAACATATATACAACCATGACAGAGAGTGGGGGACCGCCCAAATAGAGGCTGAGCCATGCTGCAGGGAGAGTGAGAAGGCGTATGGTGCTGATGAGTAGTGAGTAGTTACGGATTTTGCCAATTGCTTGATTTGCAGATGTCAGTCCTATTGTGGATTGATCGATAACGACGGTGAGAATAACTAAAGTGCAGAATTCCAAAGTGTTTTCAGGATAGGATTTCAGCCATAAGGTAAGGATGGATGGGAGCTCAACTACAATAGGGATAAACAAGGTGGAGAGAAGCAAGAAGGAATATTTGCTCTCTAATGTGGTGAAAAGAAGCATCTCTTTCCTGTCACCCCGCCCTTCGGCCTTCATGAGCTGGGGATTCATGGCATTCACTACAGACGCGGCAACAGCATTTACGGTATTAGAAACCTGTAGTGCGATGCCATAGGAGGAGTTGATCAATGTGCCGAAAAACCGATTGATTATAACTGCCAGTCCTTGGGTGCGGACTACTGTGCTACCCACAGAATAGATATTCCATGCCGTAAATCCCATCAGATTCTTCAAGCTTGCTACAGATAGTTCGCGAATACGGGGGATATGGCATTCTTCGTATTTTCGCTTGGCATATACGAAGTAGGCCAGGAAGGCAAATATGGAGATGCCAGCCATCAGCATGGCATAAGCTTTTAATTTGTCGAATGCTATCCAGGAAAGGCCGATGGCGCCTGCCAGTTTGATGGTGCCGTCAATAATGTCAATAATTGAAGAATATACTATGTTCTCACGTGCAATGAATAATGCTTTGACGGGAGCGGTGATAATTGTCATGACAAGAATAAGTATCACCATGTAATAAACGAAATCGGCCGTCTCTATTCGTGTAGGATCTATGTTTAGGTATGAATGAACCAGTGGCCTTTCCAATAACAACAAGACTACCATTAGCAGCATTCCAATGATAGCGTGAAGCCCCATGGCGTTGGAAAAGATAGAGCGCGTGGTGTTGATGTCGTTCTTTCCCCATGAAAAGGAAAGGAAGCGTTGTGTGCTTGTTGACAGCGAGGAAGTAACGAAGCCAAGCATCATTACAACGCTGCCGATGAGAGAATACAGTCCGAAGTCAGACTTCCCCAAAGCCTCCAAGATGATACGCGTCGAATAGAGCGACAGAACCATACAGATGCCAGTACGCAGATACTGGGAAGTGGCATTCATAATTATCCGTTTAGATCGTTCCATGCGAATTATCTTAGGGTTTTTGCTGTTGGTGAATATATGGGGTGAGGTCTCTGAATGTAAGGATGTATAAAGGAATGAAGAAATAGAATTTCAGCGGGATGCCATGAGGAATGAACGACATGATGCTGACGAGGAACATCACGGCAACAGAACGTTTTTGTGTGCTCATTGAGGCAAAGGTCAAATAAAACAGGGCTAAAAAAATGAGAGAGAGTAATCCAAACTTATATAGAAAGACCCTGTAGCCGGCGTTGCCTGATACATTGTAGCGCTCAAATTTGACAACGCCTTCACCGAATAGGAATTTGTCCGACTTGGTGAAACTTTCATATTCTCTTTCAAATCCTTCTGTTACCCGATTGTCACCTTCAATCTTGCCATCGTCTCCTACGGCCAGACGCTCGATGATGAGCCGGTTTGCCAAATTGTCGCCGCCTTCATAGGAGAGGGATAGCCAAACAATCACAGAAACGCCTGCTATCATTATCAGTAACTTTTTCAGAATGCCTTTATGTAGCATCCATGATGCGCAGAAGAGGATGGTGACAAGGAACAAATAACCAGCCAGAGAGAAAGACAGAATGATGGCGCCAAACATAGCCAGATTGTACCATCGTTTCCATCGACCCACTTGTGTCAGGAGCAAAGCGATACATGCCATAGCCATGTGGGAGGGCTCCAGAAAGATGGAATGGAAGCGTGGATAAATATCCATAGCGAATCTGTCATCGAGTAAAAAGAAGATGTAGTTCTCATAGGAATAATTTCCAATCCCTACAATATGGAAATGCGGCAGATGGATTCCATTCAGAAACAATAGAAATGTAATCATTGAGGGGATAAGAATCATACCCATAGAGGCAGACAATGCATCGCCCAGCCGTTCCAGTTCTTTTCTGTCGAACATGAAAAGTGAGAGGAAGATGATGCCTATGAACAAGCTACCGATATGGCCGTTGAGGTTTTTCCCTCCGAGTACATTCATCACAACGGAGCACAAGCAGTAGGCGATAAAGGGTAAAAGGTAATCTTTTCGATTGAACAATGGCAAAGACAGAGAGAGCGACATCAGGAATGCCAATAAAACAGGAAAGAAGGCGATGTACTGCTCATACATATAAAACTTCCATAAGCAGTATGGTGCCAATGATGTATAAAAGGCAAAGAAGATGCCGACATAGTATAAGCATAGAGCCGCGTCCCGTTTTGAGATAATCAAATATTGAGAGAAATCAGGAATCGGCACGCAGAAGATTCGCTGTAACCTGCATATGTCAATTTGCCATATATTTCTCATACAATTGGTGCAATTACGGGATTAGCCATTATCCAATGGATGTCAGGAAATGTCTTTTGGAGCACCGAGCAGCACATGCTTGATGCCGTTCCTGAATATGTACAGGACAGTTGCGCATGAGGCAAAGAACAACATTCCAGCGACGAAAATCATGCGTTTGGGCTTTGATGGTTTGTTGGGCACGGAAGGGCCTTGAAGCAGGGAAAAAACAGGTGTGCATTCTTGGATCTTTGCCTTGGCTGCGACGAGATGAGTATTCATGGAGTTGTATGTGTTCAACTTCATGTTGAGGTCATTCTCCAGCTTTTCGCGTTTCGACCGTTCTGCTTGAAGAGTGGTGTTCAGGTGCGAGTCGCAGTATATATCATACTGTCGCATGGCTTGAACATAGTCCTCGTGCGCCTCGTTTGTCAGTTTCAGATAGTACTCATAGTCTATGCGAGCCTTGCTGGTGCGGTAACGAGTGATGTAATCCTGTAGGTGCAGACGGGCAGAGTCGGCAATGAGGGCACAGACTAAAGGGTCTTGGTCTGTTACATTGATGTTGATGATGCCTGTCTTCTTGTCCACATCGCAGGTGATACTCTTACGTGCCAGCCCAAATAAGCCAGACTGTATCTCCGACATGTAGAAGGTGTTCATCTCGTTGCCATTACCTTCGGCACCCTGATTTTTGGCTTTGCTGCCTTCTGTCAATTTCTTGATTGTCCGCCTTACCCATTTCATGGGAATTTTATAAAACGCATACTTCCGATGTGAGAGGAGGTAGTGGTAATAGTCCGTCTGAACGCGTCCGTCAGCTGTTTTTACCTTTACCTTCATCATGTTAAGGATGAATTCGTTGGATGCCATCACCTCGGGATAGATGCCGGGGTAGAAAGCGTCTGTCGTTTGGGTGCCGCCCATGTCGAACCCCAGGGAGTTTGCGATAGTGGTCAGTGAATTGCCCTGCATGGTGTTGGTGGATTCCGGAGCCACCGATACGCTTGCATTATATGTTCGGGGAACGGGCAGGATATAGAGACAGGACAATATGAATGTTACAAGCCAAACCCAATAAAACAGTCTGCGTTTGCGCCAGATTTTCAGGACTACGTCTCGCAGGTCTATTACTTCTTTGTTATTTTCAGTCATGTGCTCTTTCTTATTTAGTGATGATATGCATGATTGCTACGATGACAGAGGAGAGTGAGGCGGCAGTTGATGCGGTGGACATGATTTCGGGTGTCGTCATGCCTTTGTGGCCTGCCTTGGATGGAACTACTATCTCGGTGCCGGGTTCGATGTGCTTTGCGGTTCGGGATGTGAGCTTGATGACGCTGCCGTTCATGTGAATGCCGTAGGCATGGCGCTTGTATGCCTTGCGGGCATAGCCGCCTGCGTGTTTGATGTAGTATTTGACGTTCTTGCCTTTTTCGTAGGCCATGGAGACGGGATGCATCACTTCGCCGCTTACCTTGATGGTGTTGTTGGGTTGGGGTATGCTGAGCAAGTCGCCTTCACGCAATACAAGGTCGTAGGTGCCGCCTGGCTCTTTGAGGGCTTGCTCCAGATCGACGGCGATGGAGTAGGTGTTGTCTGTGACGGACTTCAGGGCGAGGAGGGAGTCGGCCACTTGCAGGTTGAGGTCCTTGCCGTCGCGGAGTCCGCTCTCGTAGATGTCAATCTGGGCTCGCAGGTTGTTGGCGTCGCGCTGTTCGCGTTCCTTCTTCGTCATTATGCGCAGCAGTGAGGCTCCGCGGATATAGCTCTGGTCGGTGAGGCCGCCGCAGTCGCGGATTAGGTCGGAGAGGCGGTAGTTCTTCTTTGTCATGGTGTAGGTGCCGGGGAAGTTCACTTGTCCCGCTATGCTGACATTCTTCTGCTGCTCGTATGCAGGGGATTTGCGGACATAGATGATATCGAAGGGCTTGAGTTCGAAGAGGGTGTCGCTCATCAGGCTGAAGTCCTCGTTGAGGGCGAACTTGAAGTGTTCGGCGGATTTGGATGAGTCTTCTGTCGCATTCACGTCGCGCACTCTGCGGAACACATCCACGCGTGCCAGGGAGCCTGCCTGGGTGATGCCGCCTGCCAGGAGAATCATTTCCCTGAGCGTTGTATGCTCGGCGTAGGGGTAGTCGCCCGGGTAGTTGATTTCGCCGTTCACCTGTACGGTGAGGTTGCCTCGCATGTCGAGGTTGTCGGGGATGAAGAGCACGTCGCCGTTGTGGAGTGGGATGTCGACTGCTGTCCCGTCGAGGATTCCTTTTGCGTCGATGCTGATGATTTCACGGCTCTTGTCTTCTTTTTCGCGATGCATGATGGCGCGTTTGGTGTAGGCGCTTTCGATGAGGCCGTCGGCTGCGGTGAGCAGGTCTTTCACGCTCTGTATCTTGTCGCCCAGCTGATATTCTCCAGGGTGCTTCACGGCGCCGCGTACCTCTACCATGTTGCTGTAGCGGACAAGGTTCTCGTCGGCTTCGATGAGGTCGCCGTCGGCCAGTTGGAAGGAGTTCATCTGTGATTCCTCGATGGAGTAGATGGAGTACTCTGCGCCCATGGTGCGCTTCAGGCGGACGCCTTTGGTGTATGCTTTGCCGTCGAAGCCGCCTGCATATTCCAGCAGGTCTTTCACGGTCTCGCTCTTCTTCATCTCATACCACATCGGGCGTTTCACGTGTCCTGTTATTTTCACGAGGCAGTCGTAGGGGCCTACCTTGATGACGTCGCCGTCGGTGAGGCGGATGTCGCGTGTCGTGTTGCCGTGCAGGATATAGTCATAGACGTCGATGGAGGCAATTTGGCGTCCTCTGCGATATACGCGAATGTCGCGGAGCGTACCGATATCGTTGATGCCGCCTGCTGCATAGAGGGCATTGAAGGCTGACGAGAGGCTGGAGAGGGTGTAGGTGCCCGGGCGTACTACTTCGCCCATCACTTGTACCTGCATCGAGCGCAGGTCGGTCAGCGAGAGGTCGAAGTGGCAGTCGGCATAGCTTTGCCCCAGTCGTGAGCGAAGTGTTTCCTTCGCTTTGCTGATGGTGAGGCCGGCCAGACGGATGGGACCTACATCGCTTACCACGACATAGCCGTCGGGCGATATGGTCTGTTGGATTGTCTGCTGACTGGCTCCCCAGATGTTTATTGTCACTTCGTCGCCAGCCCCGAGGACATAGTTGGTGGGTGTGGCGATGTTCTGAGCAGGTCGGAAGTCGAGGTATTTCGAGGAGAAGATGTTGCGGCCGAATACTTGTCGCTCGTTCTTCTGGTCTTCCTTTACGGTGATGTCCTGACCGGCAGCCGCTTCGTCGTCTGGCTTGGGCTCGTTCACGATGCCCACTTCCTCTTGATGCGATGCTGCATTGATGCTGGCTTGTTCTTCTGCTTTCAGACGTTCTGCCTTACGGCGTACGCGCTGAAGCTGGGTGATGGTTACGCCTTGGCTGATTAGTTGGGTCGCGATGGCGCTCTGCGAAGTGCCGTTCTTTGTCTCTTTCGCAATATAGGACAGCACTTGGTCGTCGGACATGCTCTGAGCCTTTGCCACCGAGCCGAGGAAGGGAGGCAGGGCCAAGAGGAGTAACAGGAATAGGATTTTAGTCTTCATTATGATGTGTTTTTATTATTCTTGTTCTTTACGGATACACTCCATACATTATATATATACAACGTGCGCGCGCGTCATTTTATTGTGTGACGCGGCGGATTGTTTTATCTAACAGCCCGCAAAGGTACG
Organism: Bacteroidaceae bacterium; assembly: GCA_017428785.1. GTDB lineage: Bacteria > Bacteroidota > Bacteroidia > Bacteroidales > Bacteroidaceae > Physcousia. The sequence goes on along the minus strand of JAFRQD010000058.1, from coordinate 735 downwards.
AAGAAAAGTTGAAATAAGGAAGAAAAGCGCAGGGATTTGTTCGTATGGCTTGCTACAATTCCGCCCAGGCGAAGTGGGGCGCTCAAACGCCGCGTGCGGCGATGGCAAACTCCGCGTGCGGCGATGACCATTTCCGCGTGCGGCGATTGCAATCCCCGCACGCGGCGTTTCCGATTACCCTTGGAGGGAATTTGCTCCTTACGTTAAGAGATTGATTGTGAAGGGTTTCCCGAACTTCCTTTGATGTCGTCGTAGGATGGAATATCCTCGAGGAATTGATAGGTGCCGCTCTCGTAATCAATTCGGCAACAATAGTGCTGCAGACCGTTACTCACGATGAGCCATTTCACCCGGAGCTTGATGTTGTATCGGCTCACCTGCTCGAAGACCTGCTGGCTAATCTCTACTCGTGGCGACTTGTACTCCACGATCATAGTTGGCTGTGCGTTGCATCCATAAACAACTGTGTCGCAACGCTTCCGGGTGCCGTTCAAATTGATAGACACCTCGTTCCCGATGCACTCGGCAGGATAGCCTTTCTGCCCAATCAGGAAGTGGACGAACTGCTGCCGAACCCATTCCTCGGGCGTCAGAGCCACATATTTCCGCCTCAAAACGTCAAAAACATGTGGTTTGCCGGCCTTTGTCGTGACCTTAAGCTCTGCTTTCGGAAGGTTCAGATTGTCCATTATGCCTCAAATCGCAAAATAATTCTTCATTCTTCATTCTTCATTC
>JAFRQD010000057.1 GCA_017428785.1 Bacteroidaceae bacterium | reverse complement strand
TCTGTATGCCTTGCTCTATGAGTTTTTCTATGTCCATCGGGAACACATTGCCTCTATTGACATAGATACCTCTTTTATAGAAAGACTGCACGGGTTGGGAAGATTTTTCTCTGTTTTTTTCTTTTTCTGAAGATGATGAGGCGGAAGATGGGGTGGTGCGCAGGGCTACATGAGTATCGTCCCTACGATGCCGCAGATGATGCCGATGAGGGTGCCGCCGAGGACTTGGCCGAGGGTGTGCTGACGGAGCACCATGCGGCTGGTCATCACACAGCCTGCGACGAAGATGGCCAAGCAGAGCCACCAGACGGGATTGAAGTTAAAGATGGCCGCGTATGCTATGATGGCGCCTATGACGCCGCCTGCGCCTGCCGAGTGCATGCTGACCTTCCACCAGATGTTGATGATGATGCAGGTGCACTGGATGAGGAGCGAGATGCCGACGATGGCCATGAGGAAGTGCGGCATGTGTGTGACGGCGAAGATGTGCATGAGGCAGAGGTAGCAACATATATTGATAATGTATGGCACAACGCGTTTGTGGCGTTTGCGCAGCTCCAATGCACTCCATCCATGGAGGCGGCGATAGATGTAGATACCTAAGGCTGGCAGGCAGAATGTGAAGACATAGACGAGTGCAAGAATCCATAGCTTGAATGTCCACGGGAAGAGACTCAGGTAGGTGAAGCTAAGCAGGATGAATGTTCCGACTGTCGGATAGTACGACGGACGGAAGATTGTGGAGAAGATGCGTGCTAAGAACAGTGCACTTTTCATATGCCTTTTGTTTAGTTCCTCTTGAAGGGGGCAGGTGGGTCCTTACTTTCTCATTCTGGCAACGGGAATGCCCATCTGTTCGCGATACTTTGCTACTGTTCGCCGAGCTGTGTCGAAGCCATCGGCATGGAGCATTTGTGTGAGGCGTTCGTCGCTGAGTGGTTGTCGTTTGTCTTCTTGGTCTATATAGCGTCGCAAGGCAGCCATAATCTGTCTTGCTGTTACGTCTTTGCCCTCGTCATTCTGTGTGGCTTTGTGTGTGAAGAACCATTTCAGGGGGAATGTTCCGAAGGGAGTCTCCACATATTTGCTGTTCGAGACGCGACTGATGGTGCTGATGTCGTAGCCCGTGATTGCAGCAATGTCCTCGAGCTTCATGGGTCGGAGCAATGTCTCGTCGCCTTCCTGGAAGAAGGGCTTCTGCAGCTTGACGATGGCCTGCATGGTTCGCATCATCGTCTCTGCGCGTTGGTTGAGTGCGTTGATGAACATCTGTCCGCGTTCCACATAATGACGGACGAAGGCATCTTGTTGCTTGCCGGCATCGGGACTGATGATGAGCGAGGGCTGGTTGCCGCTGCTCAGGGTGACGGTAATCGTTCCGTCGGCATCTGTATCGACCAGGAAGTCCGGAACAATGCTTTGTGCTCGGTCGGCGCTCTTGGCTCCAAGCGTTCCTCCTGGCCTTGGATTGAGCCGCAGAATCTCGTGTTGCAGCTCTTCGGCTTGTGCTTGATTGATATGCAGACGCTGCTGTATCCGTTGCCAGCGCTTGTGGATGAAGTCGTCGAAGCACTTGTCGAAGAGTTTGATAAGCAGGTCGCGATTGGGATTGTCCTCGTCTCGGCGAACTTGTATGAGCAGACATTCTTGCAGGGAACGCGCTCCGATGCCAGGCGGATCGAACTGCTGGAGGACTTGCAGCACACGCTCCAGCTCTTCGACATTCGTGTCGAGGTTTTGATAAATCTCGGCTTCGTCGGCCAGGATGGCGAGGGATTTCTTCAGGAGACCGTCTTCGTCGAGCGAACCGATGAGGTATTCCATGAGCTCCTTCTCGTGGTCTGTCAGTTCGAAGTCCGCCATCTGTTCCCTGAGACGGTCGGTCAGGGAGAGCGTGTCGTCATAAGCCATGAACTCGGCAGCATTGTTGCTGTGGCTGGCACCAGCGAGGAAGTCGGGAATGTCGTCCTCGCTTCGGTAGTCGTAGGCAGCCTCGACAGCCTCCCCCTGCCCCTCCAAGGGAGAGGAGAACATATCTCTTTCTTCTACGCCACCATTCTCCTCTTCTTCGGAGGGACTGGGGGAGACTTCCAACCACGGGTTCTCCATGCACTCCAGCTCCACGCGATGCTGCAGGGATTCGACAGGCATCTCCATCAGACGAACAAGCATAACCTGCTGAGGCAACATCTGTTGTACCTGAACTTGCTGCTGTGTCTGTTCCTGAGTCTGTATGTTTCTTTGAATCATATTCGGTGTCGTTGTAAAAGTGCTCGTGTGATGTTGTAAAAGTTCACGTGTGAAGTTGGGAAAGTCCACGTGTGAAATTTGCAAAGTTCACGTGTGATGTTTCATGTTGCTTGCTGAGGTGTTGTTTTGGGGACCAGGTTAAGTTCTTTCGCTTTCTGTATCATGAACTGGAAGGCAGCCTCGTGTTCGTTCGGAATAACCGAGTCCCAGATGGCGTCTTTGACTGCTTGCTTCAGGATGCCTATCTCTCTGCAAGGTTGCAGACCAAAGGTCTCCATGATTTCCTCGCCTGTGATGGGGTTGTGCCAGGTGCGGTAGTTGTCGCGGGCTTGCAGGTCGATGAGTTTCTCGCGCACCAGCTGGAAGTTCTGCAGGAAACGCTGCTTCTTCTCGCGGTTCTTGCTTGTGATGTCGGCTTCGCAAAGGCACATCAGGTCGTCGATATCCTCGCCGGCCTCGAAGAGCAGACGGCGGACGGCGCTGTCGGTCACCTCTTCGTCGGCAATCGCAATGGGGCGCATGTGCAGCCCCACGAGTTTCTCGACATAAGCCAAGCGCTCGTCGAGGGGCAGCTTCAGCCTCCTGAAGAGCGGCGCCACCATCTTCTGACCGATATAGTTGTGGTTGTGGAAAGTCCAGCCTGCCACATTGTCCCAGCGTTTGCTGCGAGGCTTGCCGATATCGTGCAGAAGGGCGGCCCAACGTAAGTAAAGAGGAGCAGGGGGCAAGGGGCAAGGGGCAAGAGGATTGCCTTCGGGAAAGCCTTGGGAGCAGTCACTATTCTCCTGCTCCTTGCTCCTTGCCCCTTGCTCCTGACACACATTATCCAGCACCTCGAGCGTGTGGTAGAAGTTGTCCTTGTGTGCTCGGCCGTTGCGTGACTCGACGCCTTCGAGGGCAGCCACTTCGGGCAGGATGATGGGGAGCAGGCCGCTGCGGCTCAGTTCTATGAAGCCGATGCTGGGCACGGGCGCCATCATAATCTTGTTCAGCTCGTCGATGATGCGTTCCTGTGAGATAATCTTGATGCGGTCGGCGTTGCGTTTCAAAGCCTCTGCCGTCTCTTCCTCTATCTCGAAGCGCAGTTGTGTGGCAAAGCGGATGCAGCGCAACATTCGCAAGGGGTCGTCGCTGAAGGTGATATCAGGGTCGAGGGGAGTGGCGATGATGCCGTCCTCGAGGTCGAGCAAGCCGTCGAAGAGGTCGATGAACTCGCCGTAGCGACTTTCGTTGAGGCAGAAGGCGAGCGCATTTATGGTGAAGTCGCGGCGATGCAGGTCATCGTCGAGCGTGCCGTCCTCCACGACAGGCTTGCGGCTTTCGCGATGATAACTTTCGCGACGGGCACCTACGAACTCCACCTCATTGTTGTGCCACTTGAGCTGTGCTGTGCCGAAGTTGCGGAAGATGCTGACGTGAGCGCCTCTGCCGAGCTCTTTGGCAAGGGCTTGAGCGAGCATGATCCCCCAACCCCCTTTAGGGTGAGTGTTTTCCTCGCTAAGAGCTGACTGTTCTCCCCCTAAAGAGGGTTGGGGGGTCTGCGTCACCAGCACATCGATGTCCTTCGAGGGCCGCTCAAGGATGATGTCCCTCACGTAGCCGCCCACGACGTAGCATTCCAGCCCCAGCGCATCGGCCACCTTGCCAATGCGGTGCAGCAAGGGATTGTCAATAGCTCGAAGCGAGTCCGTCTGGCGGGAGCGTTGCCGGAAGTCGTCGAATTCCTTTATAGCCTCTTGTATGGTCATCTTAACTTTTCACCTTTTCACCTTTTCACCTTTTCTTCAGGTCTTCCTGGAGTTTGCGCTCGAAGAACTGTTTCTTGACGTTGAGGCGTTCCCATTCCTCGCCGGTTACCAAGCGAAGGCTGTCGGCTGCGGCATTCATCTCGATACTGTCCAGCAAGAGGATGGCTTGCTTGCGAGCCTCGATGGCGGTGGGGCAGTTCTTGCGGAGCGAGTAGATTGTGTCGCGAGCCTCGTTCCAGAGATGGTGATGCAGGGCATAGCGAGCCTCTCTCAGCATAGCCGCCGCACGCTCATCCGGCGAGTCCTTTGTGCAGGCTACCAGCAGGGCGGCGATTATAGGGATTAGGATGATATGCTTTTTCATAAGCCAAAGAGTGGTAGGATGAAGTTGCGAACATCGTTGCTCATGGCGAGAATCATGAGGGCGAGGATGATGAAGAGTCCTATCTTCTCTATCCATTCCATTGCCTTCTCTGAGGGCTGTCGACCGGTGATGCCTTCGTAGAAGAGCAGCACGATGTGGCCGCCGTCGAGCCCCGGGATGGGCAGGATGTTCATGACTGCGAGGATGATGCTGATGAAGGCAGTGAGCATCCAGAACTGCTGCCAGTCCCATGCAGACGGGAAGATGTTGCCGATGGTGATGAACGAGCCGACGCTCTTCGCACCGTCCGCGCTTGCCACATACTTCAGGTCGTTGACGTAGCTCTTCAGCACGCGCCAGCCGTAGCTGAGGCCTGCGGGGAAGCAGCCCAGCAGGTTGTAGCTGAGGTGCACTGTCTTGTAGTCGGGAATGTGGCGTGTGACGCCCATCATATAGTTCTTGTCGAGTTGCAGGCTGATGGTGTCTGTCTGGCTCATGTCGGCAGAGGCCACGACGGCCTCGAGCGTGCGCCAGCGGAGGCTGTCCTCGGCCGTGCAATCCGGAGAGCCGAGCACATCCTGACGCCGCAGCGTCACCTCGTAATCGAAGTCTGCCCAGGTCTTGATGTCCTTTCCGTTGACTGCCATCAGCCTCATGCCTTTCACGATGCCGGCCTTGTCTGCAGGGGAATTGGGGACAACGGAATCGATGAAGGCTTCTGCCAAAGGTGTCAAGAACTGCGGTTGCGACTGCAGCATCTTCAGCATCGAGAGTCCGTCCTCGGGCATCGTCAAATCAATCTTCTCGCCCTGTCGCAGCACGGTTACGGTGGAGGCGTTGGAGATGGTGCGCATCACAGGTCCGAGACTGAACTCGACAATCTCCTTGCCGTCGGCTGCTATGGGAATGTCTCCATCCAGGAAGCCGATGTTGTGTGCCTGCTCGTTATACTGGAAGCCGTCCTCGATGCTGGCCATCGGATAGTAGTCGCGTCCCCATGCAAGAAGCACAAAGGAATAGATGACCCAGGCCGTGATGAGGTTCATCAGCACACCGCCGAACATGATGAGGAAGCGTTGCCACACAGGCTTGGAGCGGAACTCCCAGGGCCTCTTTTCTCCCGAAAGCTTCTGATGCGTCTCGTCTATCATGCCGTCGATAGCCACATAGCCGCCAATGGGCAGCCAGCCTATGCCGTATTCTGTGCCGACCTCGGGATCGTATTCCTTGTTGCCGATGTTTTCGGTCACCACCTTGTCTGCCTGACCGGTCAGGCGGTAATATTTGTTGCGGAGCCAGGCGAAGAAGTTCTGCCCTTCCTTTCCGCGTTTTGTGACAAGAGGCTTGCCCAGGAGGCGGCGGAACCAATTGTCGTAGGTGCTGAAGAGATGGAAGCCGTAGTTGGCAAACATATAGAATCGGGTGACGCGTGTCTTGAAAAGCTTGGCGAAACCGAAATGGCCTGCTTCGTGCAGGACGACAAGAATGCTGAGGCAGCAAAACAGCTGCAAGGTTTTTATGAGAACTGTTTCCATTTATAAATGATTTTTCCGAATGCTTGTTTTTGCTCTTCCGTAAGTGTCTGATTATCAAGGGGCGTGCTGGGCCTCCAAACGCCGCCTGCGGCGATTGCAATTTCCGCGTGCGGCGATGACCATTTCCGCATGCGGCGATTGCAAATTCCGCGTGCGGCGTTTGGCACCGTCCCATAGGGGGATGAAAATCGGGCTTTGAGCAATGTTATTTTTTCTTGTTAAGAGGTTATTATTTCGTTTGCCACGATGCGCGACTCGCGGTCGCAGTCGAGGTAATCTTGCAGGGTCGGTCTGTCCTGATGCGGCACGCGACCAAGCGTCTCCCCGATGATGTCTGCCATCTGCAGGAAGCCGCAGCGCTCCTGACGGAAGGCGAGGTTGACCACTTCGTTGGCGGCATTGACGATGCAAGCGGCGTTTCCGCCCAGCCGAATCGCTTCGTAAGCCATCTGGAGGCAGCGGAACTTCTCGGGGTCGGGCTTCTCGAAGGTCAAGTCCTTCAGGTTCCACCAGTCTATGCGCGGGAAGGTGCTCTTCAGCCGCCTGGGGTAAGAGAGCGCGAACTGTATAGGGACGCGCATGTCGGGCATGCCGAGCTGTCCCTTCACGGCGCCGTCCTCGAACAGAACAGCGCTGTGGAGGATGCTTTGGGGATGCACGACGACCTGTATCCGCTCGGGTGTGACGTCGAAGAGCCAGCGGGCCTCGATGACCTCGAAGCCTTTGTTCATCATCGAAGCGCTGTCGATGGTTATCTTCGCCCCCATGTCCCAGTTGGGATGCTTCAGGGCCTGAGCAGGGGTGACGTCGCGCAGCTGGTCGAGCGTGAAGGTGCGGAACGGACCTCCGCTGGCCGTCAGGATGATTTTCTCGATGGGACTCACCTCGCCCATCAGGCTCTGGAAGATGGCGCTGTGCTCGCTGTCGACAGGCAGCAAAGGCACCTTGTGCTCCAGGCAAAGCCGGGTGATGAGCTCGCCGGCCACAACGAGCGTCTCCTTGTTGGCGAGGGCGATGGGTTTGCCGGCCTTGATGGCACTGATGGTGGGGCGCAATCCGCTGAAGCCCACAAGGGCAGTCAGCACGATGTCCACCGGCTCCATCTGCACCACCTGGCAGAGAGCATCGGCTCCGGCATACACCTGAACCGGTTCGTCGGCCAAAGCGTCCCGCACATACTCGTACTTGCTCTCATCGGCTATGACGACGCACTGCGGCCGATACTGCTTAGCCTGCTCTATGAGCAGGTCGGCTTTGGAATTAGCGGTCAAGACGTATGCCTCGAAGAGGTCGGGATGCTCAGAGATGACCTGCAGCGTCTGTGTCCCGATGCTGCCGGTAGAGCCTAATATGCAGATTCGTTTCATTTATTCTTAACTCTTAACTCTTAACTCTTAATTCTTAACTAAATTACAGGTCAAGCAGTCCTTCCGGCAGCGCCATGCGGATGGTTCGCTCCTTGTGGTTGATGTCCGTAATCCATTCTTCGGCAGCAGGGATGAGGCGCGTCCCGATTTGGAAGAGAACGTTCTGTGTGGAGTCATCCACGCTGTCTATATTGCCAATCAGGCCTGCCGTCTCGTCGAAGAGAGCGAAGCCCGTGAAGTATCGCCAAGTGTATTCGTCGTCCTCGCTTGCCTCGGGGGTCAGCGAGTGCGGGAAGAAGACTTCGCATCCTATGAGGAACTGCACGTCGTTGGCGCTGTCGTAGTCGAGAAACTTCAGGAGCGCCGTCGTGTCACTGCGGAAGCGGTATTCCTCAAGGAAGAACGGCACGAGTATGCCCTCCACACGCAGGAAGAGGTACTCCGCCTCGGCGCGGTCCCAGACATCGTCGGTGAAGCAGAACGTCACCTCGCCCTTGATGCCGTGCGTCCGGCCAATCTGTCCTATCTTATAAACCTCGTCTTCCTTAATCATTGAATATTGACCATTGAACATTGACCACTGAATCTCCTTCTCCATGTGAGGCAGGAAGGGGACTATTCCACTCTCTTTATCTTTGCTCCGAGGGCACAGAGTCGTCCTTCGATGTTCTCATATCCTCGGTCTATCTGCCCGATGTTGTCGATGCGGCTCGTGCCTTGCGCACTCATGGCTGCGATGAGCAAAGCTATACCAGCACGGATGTCGGGACTCGTCATGCGGCCTGCATGAAGCTGGCGCTGATGGTCGTGCCCCACCACAACGGCCCTGTGCGGGTCGCACAGGATGATCTGCGCTCCCATGTCGATGAGTTTGTCGACGAAGAACAGTCGGCTCTCGAACATCTTCTGATGAATGAGCACGGAACCCTTGGCTTGTGTGCTGACCACGAGCAGGACGCTCAGCAGGTCGGGCGTGAAGCCTGGCCAGGGCGCATCGCTGAGTGTCATGAACGAGCCGTCGATGAAGCTCTCTATCTCATAGTGCTCTTGCCTGGGCACATAGAGGTCGTTGCCATCTTTCTCAATGCTGATGCCCAACCTCCTGAAGGTGTTTGGGATGATTCCCAAGTGCTCTGGGGCGACATCGCGTATGCGGACGTCGTCGCCCACCATCGCCGCCATGCCAATGAACGAGCCGACCTCGATCATGTCGGGCAGGATGGTGTGCTCTGTGCCGTGAAGAGAGGCGACGCCCTCGATGGTGAGCAGGTTGCTGCCGATGCCGGCGATGCGTGCTCCCATCTGGCAAAGCATGCGGCAAAGCTGCTGGATGTAGGGTTCGCAGGCAGCGTTGTAGATAGTCGTGACGCCCTGAGCCAGCACAGCCGTCATGATGATGTTGGCAGTCCCGGTCACGGAAGCTTCGTCCAAAAGCATGTAAGCGCCTTTGAGCTGTGTGGCTTCCACATTATAGAGGTGTTGGGCCTCGTCATATATAAAGCGGCCGCCGAGCTGCTGTATGCCGTGGAAGTGTGTGTCGAGGCGTCGTCTGCCAATCTGGTCGCCGCCCGGTTTTGCCACGATTGCTTTGCCGCATCGGGCCAGCAAGGGGCCGAGCATCATCACGCTGCCACGCAATTGCCGGCAACGCTCTATGTAGGCCTCGCTGCTGAGGTACTGGCTGTTGAGGCTTTTGGCTGTGAAGGTAAAGTCGTGCGGCGTTTCGTTTTGCGTCACCTCGACGCCCATGTCGCGAAGCAGCTGTATCTGGTTGTTGACATCGACTATGTTGGGGATGTTCTTGATGCGCACGGGCTCATTGGTTAGCAGCACAGCGCAAAGCACTTGCAGAGCCTCGTTCTTTGCTCCTTGGGGCGTGATGTCGCCTTTCAGCCTGTGGCCGCCTTCTATGATGAATGATGCCATAGCCTACTTCTTTCTTTTGCGTTTCTTTCCCCCGTCGGATGGTTGCAAAGGAGACTCGCCGACGGCATCGAAGACAAAGCCTTCCTCCAGGTGGAGCTTGCCGTCGGAATAGCGTTCGATGTCTTGGGCGACGAGTGCGTTATCCATCGAGTCGCGGTTCCATATAAAGAGGTCTTGCTTCATTTGGTTGGCGACGTTTTTTGTGAAGGCGTCCCGCAGTTCTCCTTCCGGCAGCGTCTTTGCATAATCGAGGGCTTGCTCGACGAGATAGCCGTAGTGGCGGCGCTTGATGGTCTTCATGGGATAGGGGAGTGGTGCCGGATGCTCCTGCACCTCTTCCTGCGGCACGATGCTGACGGGATAGTCTATGTCGAGCTGATAGTGAGCGATGCGTGCGAGGTGGTTCCAGAGGCGGTGCTCGTTGTCTTCCTTGCTGGCTGTGGATGGCAGCAGGCTCGACATAATCTTTACGATAGTCTGAGCGCAGCGCTGCCGTTCCTCACGGTCTTCTATCTTGACAGCCAGATCGACCATCATCTGTATGCCGCGACCATATTCGGGCATCACAAGTTGTTCTCTTTGTGTGTTGTATTGCATTACAATAGGTTTTTAGACTTTATCGCGACGAACTCCTTCAGGTAGAAGGGCTCGAAGTATGCCACATCTTGCTTCTCTCCGAGATGCAGGGAACGCTCTGCCAAGGGGAACATCCACTTGGCAAGAGGCACGATTCCTTCGATGAAATGGGCGTTTTTGTGCTGGATGACGCTTTTGCACTTCGTAGAGCCATTGCCGAAGAAATAGACGGGATGCTCCTCGAGCCAGGGCAGGTATGTGTCGGGCTCCACGATGTCTGCGCCGATGGGGCGCACCTCGCGAAGCGCTCTGTCATAGACGGTGCTATAGACCTCCATCCTCCGTGCATCAATCATGGGAACGAGAAGCGCGTCTTCGGGCAGTTCCTCTTTGCTGAGCAGGACGGGGACGCACATAAGTTTGAGTGTGGGCACGCTCAGCAGCGGCAGGTCGCGCCCATAGCAGACGCCTTTTGCCAGCGAGACGCCGATGCGGAGACCGGTATAGCTGCCGGGGCCTTCGCTTACTGCAACCGCATCGACGGGTATGGCGTGCGAGTTGGCAAAAGAGAGTGCTTCTTCAACAAATACGCCGCAGACAACGGCATGATTCGGCCCCTCAAGGTCTTCTTGGTTGAAGATGAGGCTGCCATTCTCGCTTAGCGCTACGGAACAGGCTTTTGTGCTTGTCTCAATATGCAGGATGCAGGACATTCTTTGCTTCTTCTTTATTTTCGCGCTGCAAAGATACAAAAAAGAATAGAGATTAGGGAATAGAGGATGGAGTTTTTTTGTCTTTCAGAGCCTAAAAGGCTCCAATCCCTAATTTTTAGTCTCTAAAGCTCTGTCGCGATAGGCTCTCATTGCGTTGAAACCATAGTCGAGCAGAGCGGCCGATTCCTTGAAGCGGGAAGACCTGCTGCGACTGCCCAGGAGGACGAGGCAGAGCGTGGTGCCGTCTCGTGTGGCGGCCGACGCAAGGCAACCTGCCGCCTGACGGGTGTAGCCTGTCTTGATGCCGATGCAGCCGTCGTAGGTGCTGAGCAGCAGATTGGTGTTATAGCAAGGCAAGTGCCGGCCGTCGAGCAACGGGATGTCCCTCTCCGCAGTTCCTACCATTTCTGCGAAGATGCTGTCGCACATGCAGTATCTGGCCAGCCGCACGAGGTCGCATGCGGAGCTGTAGTTCTCGTTGTTCGGCATACCGTTTGTGCTGGCGAAATGCGTGCTGTCCATACCCAGATACTGAGCCCTTAGGTTCATCATGTCGTAGAATGTCAGCGTGTCGCCGGCTATATGCTTGGCCACAGCGTATGCCGCGTTGTTGTCGCTCACCATCATCATCTCGAAGACGAGGTCGCCCAGCAGATAGCTGTCGCCTGGCTTGATCCAGGAGTCTCTCACGATGCAGTCCTCGTCGGTGATGCACACGGTATCGGCTATGTTCCCTACCTCGAGCGCCAGCAGACAAGTCATCATCTTTGTGATAGAGGCGATGAAGAGTTTCTTGTCGGCATTCTTCTGGCTGATGACGAAGCCTGTGGAGTCGTCGATGAGCATCCAGGCTTCTGCCGAGAGCGAGGCGAGACGGTCGTAGCCCGCGATGGAATCGAGCGGCACGAAGTCCTGCAGGGTAGTGTCCATGTGGGCAATCTTCTGCAGCCGCTGCTCTTCGGGGGTAAGGGAGGTGCCTCCGCCTGCGCATGCAAAGCAGGACAGCAACAATGCGGACAGCAATACATTTGTCTTTTTCATGGGTGCAAAGGTACGAATAAAAGTTCATAGTTCATGGTTCGGGCTCCATAAATTTTCGAGTCTTGCGCCGGCAAAAGCATCTTCCCCTGACTTCTGTAACTCTTCTGACTCCTTTAACTCTCCCGAAAACCATCCGGAATTTGTCAGGATTTTTCCAGCGGCTTGCTTTCTGACGGCTTGTTTTTTGTCCTGTGGCACTTGGGAACCCCAGAGGCAAAATAAGGGCTTAAATAGCGTTTCCCTCTGAAATCAATGGTTTGCGAAGAGGTGTTTTGAAGAAGGGGGCAAAGAAAGTATAACCTCGGCACATGGAAATGTAGAAATCAGCGTGGAAAACCGCCAATTTCCGCCTGCGGGGTTTACCGACGCAGCGAGGGGAAATTGCAAACGCCGCGTACGGCGTTGGCCAACATCGCGTGCGGCGTTTTCATTTCCTCTGTGCCTCGCCGGCAAATGCCGCGTTTCTCGCTTCAAATTTTGTAAAGAATTTTTCACTATTTTCCCGTTGCAGAAATGCAATTCCAGACAAAGACGAATGCACATTTCTTACTTTTTAGTATTCTTTCTTTCACTTATTTTTTGTATCTTTGCACCCGAAAAAGCCTATATAATTCAGTAGGCATCAACATCATTGGTGGCAAAAAAACAATAATCGCAAGATGATATTATCTATGACCGGATACGGCAAAGCCTCGGCCGAATACCAGGGAAAGAAGATTACAGCAGAGGTGAAGTCGCTCAACAGCAAGGCCCTCGACCTCTCGACACGCGTTGCCCCTGTCTATCGGGAAAAGGAGATGGAGGTGCGGGCAATGGTGACGCAGGCTTTGGAGCGTGGCAAAGTGGAGTTCAACCTATGGATAGAGCAACAGGATCAGGCGGATGCTTGTCCCATCAACGGCGAACTGGCTGCTGCCTACTGCCGCCAGATGAAGGAGATATCGGCGAAGTATGGCATCCCAGAGCCCGACGACTATTGGCATACGATAGTCCGCATGCCGGATGTGCTCTCGAAGAACGATACCCAGCAGGAGCTTTCCGAAGAGGAATGGCAGGTTGCCCGAGAAGTGGTGCAGCAGGCCATCGACCACCTCGTGGCGTTCCGTCATCAGGAAGGCGAGGCGCTGCAGCATAAGTTCGAGGAGAAGCTGGACAACATCGCCGCTTTGCTGGCCGGCATCGAACCCTTCGAGAAGCAACGCGTAGAGAAGATACGACAGAGAATCGTCGATGGATTGGCCGCTATTCCCGATGTCCAATACGACAAGAACCGCCTCGAACAGGAGATGATCTACTACATAGAAAAGCTCGACATCAACGAGGAAAAGCAACGCCTGGCCAACCATCTTCAGTACTTCCGCAAGACTATGGAAGAAGGGCACGGACAGGGAAAAAAGCTCGGTTTCATCGCTCAAGAGATGGGTCGCGAGATAAACACGACCGGCAGCAAGAGCAACCAGGCAGAGATGCAAAACATCGTCGTCAAGATGAAGGACGAACTCGAACAGATTAAGGAACAAGTGCTAAATGTGATGTAGGTATGGGGAGGCTTTTGATTGTTTCTGCTCCTTCGGGGAGCGGGAAGAGCACAATCGTGAACTACCTGATGAAGGAGCACCCAGAGCTTAAGTTGGCTTTCAGCGTGAGTGCTACCAGTAGGCCGCCGCGGGGCAAGGAACAGAACGGCGTGGACTACTATTTCCTCACGCCCGAAGAGTTCCGCCAGCACATTGAGGCCGACGATTTCCTCGAGTATGAGGAGGTCTATGCAGGTCGCTTCTACGGCACCCTCAAAAGCCAGGTCGAGGAAAAACTGGCAGCGGGCATGAATGTTGTGTTCGACGTCGATGTAAAGGGCGGCATCAATATAAAGAGATATTATGGCGAGGAAGCCTTAAGCGTCTTCATTCAGCCGCCATCGGTCGAGGTGTTGCGAGAGCGTTTGATACGCAGAAATACCGATGAAATGGCGCAAATTGAACAAAGATTGGCTAAGGCAGAGTACGAAATGACATTCGCTCCGCAGTTCGACCGCATCCTTATCAACGACGACCTCGATGTGGCAAAACAAGAGGCAGTTGCCATTGTGAGCAACTTCTTGAAGCCTGAATAATCCGCATACGCAGATAGCTCTGATTACTCCGAATACTCCGCAGATGAAAATAAGGACCGGCATCTATGGTGGCAGCTTCAATCCTATCCATGTAGGGCATGTTAGCTTAGCAAAGGCGTTAGCCGAAAGCGGCCTTGTTGATGAGATGTGGCTGCTGGTCTCTCCGCAGAACCCTTTCAAGGTGGATGCCGACCTTCTTGATGATGACGAACGGCTGCGGCTGACCCGGCTTGCTGTGGCCGATGTGCCCGGCGTGGAGGTTTGCGACAGAGAGTTCGCCCTGCCGCGTCCTTCCTATATGTATAATACGCTTCAGGCTTTGAGCCAGGAGCATCCCGACCGCGAGTTCGTGCTCGTCATTGGTGCCGATAACTGGGAGCGCTTCCCGGACTGGTATCGCAGCAAGGACATCCTTGCTTCTTTTCGTGTGATCATCTATCCCCGGCCAGGCTACAAACTCGGGAAACTGCCTCGCCGAGTGAAGCTTGCCGATACGCCGTTGCTCGATATCAGCAGTACCGACATACGCCGTCGCATTGCCTCCGAACCAGATTATGATGGAGAAGGACTTGCCCCCTCTGTCTGGCAAGAAATAAGAGAAAAAGGGTATTATCGTTCAAAATGACCAAAATTGTTTGACAAATTGCTTGCTTAATTATACCTTTGCACACCAAAACAGTTATAATGGAACTAAACAAAGTATTATTAGCAGTAATCTGTTGCATGTCCTCTCATAGCATGTTTGCTGAAGAGGAACTGATAAAGTTCGGTAACTTTGACTCCTGGATAACACGCAGCATCAAGGAAAGTGTGTTGGTGGGAGGGAAAACGCAAACGCTTTATGAGATAGGTCCGAAGGGAACCTTCGACGGTGCCCGAGCCTACACCAATCAAGGCGGTTCCCCTTGGGCGTGTAGCAACATTTATGCTAAAGTGGCAGGCGTGGTCAAGACCAATGTCAGCGTCTTTCCCGACAAGCATCAAGGCGGCCAGTGTGCAAAGCTTTCTACTCATATAGTCAACTGCAAGGCCATCGGCGTTGTCAATATCAGCGTCCTTGCCACAGGAAGTATCTTCCTCGGCAACATGTTGGAGCCCATCACAGGCTCGAGCAACCCGATGAGCAAGATGAGCATAGGAATTCCTTTTACCAAGAAGCCTAAGGCCGTGAAGTTCGACTACAAATACAACTCGCCAGGCACTGAACGCATTCGTGAGACGGGTTTCAGCAAGCGACAGAAGGTGAATGGAAAGGATATGGGGCAATGCCTTTGCCTCCTGCAGAAACGGTGGGAAGATGCCGAGGGAAACATTCATGCTTTACGCATCGGCACCATGCGTCAGCAGTTCAGTCAGAATTGCGATTGGAAGGAAGGCCAGACTTTCACCATTCATTATGGCGACATCACCCGCGAGAAGTTCTACAAGGCAGATATGGGCCTGATGTCTGGCACGAATGTGTTTTATGCTCTTAACAGCAAAGGGAAGAACGTCCCAGTTCAGGAGGAAGGTTGGGCCGAGGCCGATGAAGTGCCGACCCATATCATCCTGAAGTTCGACAGCAGTTATGGGGGAGCATACGTCGGCACAGTCGGCAACACCCTTTGGTTGGACAATGTGAAGCTTGTGTATTGAATGCGACCATATTATCTTGTTCAAGAATCGTTGCTCCGCAGGAATCTGCAACTTATCAAGAGCGTTGCGGACGAAGCCGATGTGGAGATTATCCTTGCTTTCAAGGCCTTTGCTTTATGGCGAACGTTCCCCATTTTCCGCGATTTCATCGGGCATACTACTGCTAGCAGCCTTTGCGAAGCCCGCCTTTCGCTGGAGGAGTTCGGTTCGCTTGCACACACTTATAGCCCTGCTTACGAGGAGGATGAGTTCGACGAGATATTGCATTGTAGCGGCCATGTGACCTTCAATTCCATCTCTCAATATGAGAGATTTCTTCCCAAAATGTCCCATTTCATCGAGCACCCTGTGTCTTATGGCCTTCGCGTCAATCCTGAATATAGCGAGATAGAAACCGAGCTATACAACCCTTGCGCACCAGGAAGCAGGTTCGGGGTGCTTGCAGAGCAATTGCCCGAAAAGCTTCCTGCCCGTATCGAAGGTTTCCATTGCCATTGTCATTGCGAGAGTCCTGCTTCAGCCCTGGAGCATACACTCGAGCATCTCGAGGCGAAATTCTCCCGTTGGTTCCCGCAACTCAAGTGGCTCAATCTTGGAGGGGGACACCTGATGACACGAAAGGATTATGATGTGGGACACCTTATTTATATATTAAGGGGCTTGCATCGCCGCTATCCTCATCTCCGTATCATCCTTGAGCCGGGTAGTGCTTTTGCATGGCAGACAGGACCTCTGGTGTCTCAGGTGGTCGATATCGTCGAGAATCATGGCATCCAGACCGCTATCCTGAATGTCTCTTTCACTTGCCACATGCCCGACTGCCTGGAGATGCCTTATCAACCCGATGTGCGCGGAGCCGAGAGCCTTCCTTTTGAGGCTGCTTCGGCGCCTGGTGCGAAGGAGGAGAACATTTACCGTCTTGGCGGCAACAGTTGCCTGAGTGGCGACTACATGGGCAGTTGGCGTTTTCCCAAGCCTCTCGAAGTGGGGCAGGAGATAGTGTTCGAGGACATGATACACTACACGACGGTCAAGACCACCATGTTCAACGGCATCATGCATCCCTCCATCGTTCTTGAGCGTGAGGACGGCAGTCGTGAGACATTGCGCGAGTACGCATACGAAGATTACAGAGACAGGATGGATTGAAGCTTTAGGACATTTCCCCTTTTGTTTAGGGAAAATCCTCGTTTTTCTGTTGTATTATTGCCTTACCTTTGCAGTGTGAATTAGAAATCGCATTGTCAAACAACACAAAAAGATACAGCTATGAAAAAGTTCTTTCTCTCCTTCGTAATCATGATGGCAGCCTGGATGGGTGCCAGCGCAATGAGTTTCGAGCGTGCACAGGCAGAGGCTCTCTACCTGACCGATAAGATGGCCTATGAGCTCAACCTCAACGACCAGCAATATAATGACGCCTATGAGATCAACCTCGACTACTTCCTTCGTGTCGACACTCCCTCCGATCTCTATGGCAACTACTACTCTTATCGTCTCTACGACCTCCGCTGCATCTTGCACGACTGGCAGTACAATCTCTTGGTGGCAGCCGATTATTTCCTCCGCCCGATAGCTTGGCGTGCAGGTGGTTGGTACTTCCCCATCTACAGCTACTACAATCGCGGTTACTTCTACTATAGCCGTCCTACGGTATGGGTTTCCTATTATGGCGGACATGGTCGCAGCTACTATCGCAACGGCTTCTATGGCAATCGCCGTCCTATTTGGAATGGTGGTCTGAGGGGTCACGACATGCATCGCATAGTAAGTCACAGAGGCAGCCATAATGAAGGACATCGTTATGGAACAGGTGGTCGCAGTGGTAGTGGCCGCATCCAAGGCAATGGTTACCATATAGATCTGAATGGGCACCATTCTGGAGGCAACAGCGGTTATCGTGATGGCAACAATCATGGCGGCATGAATTCCGGCGGCAGCGGCAGTCGCGATGGTGGCTCTCACAGCGGCATGGATTCTGGCGGCAGCGGCAATCACAATGGTGGCTCTCACAGTGGTGTGAATCCTGGTGGTGACCGTCCTTCCGGAGGCGGTGCAAGTCGCGGTGGCAGCATGAGTCGTGGCAATTCCTTCGACGGTAGCAGCTCAAGGATGGGTGGCATGTCCCGTGGCAGCTCCAGCTACTCTTCTCCCTCTCGTAGCAGCTCATCCGTCATGAGCGGTTCTCGTGGCAGCTTCGGCGGAAGCACCCGTATCAGTTCCCCCAGCATGGGTGTCAGCTCTCGTGGCAGCAGCATGAGTGGCGACTCTCGCGGCGGAGGCTTCAGTAGCGGTGGTAGCCGTGGAGGCGGCAGCTTCGGAGGCAGTTCCCGTGGCGGTGGCGGCAGCAGCCGCGGCGGTGGTCGCAGATAAATAAAAAGTTCATAAGATGATTGCAAGGCCGGCATCCTTTTAGGGTGTCGGTCTTTTTATTGTGCATAAGACAAGCGGGAAAAGGTGCCTCGTATGCGTGGCATCACATTCTTTAGTATTGAGTTTCCAAGCCCCCTAACGCCGAGAGTGAGGATGAGAGGGCACCAGCAATGTGATCGCCTCCTTCCGCATTCCTCCTTCCCGCCTTCTGCGTTTTCTTTTCTGCGCAACGGCAAGTTCGATATGCAGTCTGCGGCCCGACATACGCAACCTGTGAATGCAGATGCGCAAGTTGTGATTCTGCATACGCAGTCTGCGTACCAAGATTTAAGCGAGAGGAAAAGTAGAAGCAAGAAGGCGGAAAGTCAGTAGCGCGAACGCGGAAAAAGCAATAAAGAAAGGGGGAAAACGGAAAGATAAAAGGGGGAAAAGGTGGATGAGGCGTGTTTTTCTTTATCGCACATGCTTTAAATTCAGAAAATACATCTATCTTTGTACCAAGATTTCTACATAAATGCCATGAACAGATACATATCCATCCGTCATTACCTCTGCTTGGCCACTGTCCTGGCGTTTTCGGCAATGGCTTCTGCACAGCTGAAAGTGACCCGTCTCACCACAGAACACATGACAAATCCCTCTACCGTAGATGAGCTTCATCCGCGTTTGTCGTGGATTAACGAAGCGAAAAACGACAGGGTTCGTGGCGAGGTTCAGACGGCCTATCGTATCGTAGTGGCTTCGTCGAAGCAGAAACTCGAGGCTGGCGACTTCGATCTTTGGGACTCCGGAAAGGTGGAGGACGACTGCTCGACGCTGATTCCCTACAACGGGAAGCCGCTCGTTTCCGGTCAGGACTGCTTCTGGAAGGTGCAGACCTGGAATGGGAAGGGCAAGGTCTCTGCTTGGAGCGAGCCTGCCTGCTGGGGTATGGGCTTGCTCAATTCCGGTGATTGGAAAGCCCGATGGATAAGTGCAGGGCAGGAGAAGGGAGCGCCTCTTTTCCGCAAGGCATTTGCCCTGAAACAGGGCGTTCGCGGGGCGAAAGTCTTTGTGACGGGGGGCGGATATTTCGAACTTTATATGAATGGCCAGCGAGTGGGCGATGACTATCTGGTGCCCAATTTCACGAACTATACCACTCGCAAAGACCTGGACAAAGGCGGTTTGGCGCTCGACCCCAGCTTCACGGCCTATCGCATCCTGTATCTGGCTTATGATGTCACAGCCATGCTCCATCAAGGACAAAACGCGATGGGGGCAATGCTGGGCGATGGCTTCTATCGCTGCTCGAGCCACTGGGTGCGTTCCTTCGGCGAGCCGTGCCTGCTGGTGCAGCTTGAGGTGACTTATGAAGACGGCTCGAAGGACATTGTAGCCACCGACGGCTCTTGGCTCACGAAGCCTTCTCCCATTACGATGACAGGCGTCTATGACGGAGAGATATACGATGCCCGTTTGGAGACGCCTCAGTGGGCAGAGGCTGGTTGCGACGAGACAGGATGGAAACCCGTCAAGATGGCTCAGGCACCCATAGGCAAGCTCACAGCCCACACCTCCCCAACCGATAAGATTTGCGAAGTGCTGAAACCCGTTCAGTTCACTCGAAACGACAATGGCGACTACGAAGTGGAGTTCGATAAGGAAATCTCTGGCTGGCTTCGCTTGAAGGACATCGAGGGCAAGGCCGGGCAGAAGATGGGGGTGAAGTATGTCTGCGAATCGCCTTTGGGCGTCGAGGAATACCTGTTCAAAGGTGTAGGCAAAGAGACTTATGCTCCCCGCTTCACCTGGTATGTCTTTTCAAAAGCCATTATCAGCGGCGTGCAGCACCTCAGCAAGGAGCAAGTGCAGGCAGAGGCCGTCAATACCGATGTGCGCATCAACTCCGAATTCCATACCAGCAACGGGCTGTTCAACACCATCAACCGCATCTGGCAGCGCTCGCAACTGGATAACATGCACGGCTGTGTGGCCAGCGACTGCCCTCATCGCGAACGCTCGCCCTATACCGGCGACGGGCAGATAGCGGCAGCTCAGGTGATGCTCAATTTCGATGCTGCGGCCTTCTACCATAAATGGCTGCGAGATATGCGAGATGCGCAGAACCCGAAGAGCGGCTATGTGCCCAATGGTGCTCCCTGGCAGCCTGGTTGCGGTGGCGGAGTGGCTTGGGGAGCTGCCATGAACGTCATTCCTTGGGAATACTATCTGCAGTATGGCGACCTCAAGGAACTGGAAACGAATTACAAGGCGATGAAGGCTCAGGTGAAACACATGCTTGGTTGGCTCACCCCCGACGGCACCATGTTGCAGAAGAAACTCAACGAAGAGAGCAAAGAGGTCTGCTATTGGTTCAACCTGGGCGACTGGGTGCCTCCCTACGAATTGCCGAGCGATGAAATCGTCCACACCTTCTATCTTTGGCTCTGTGCCAAGAACACTGCGTTAGCGGCAGAAGTACTGAAAAATCCCGATGAAATGGCGCATTTTCGCGACATAGCAGAGAAGGCAAAGGCGGCTTTCCATAAGAAATTCTACAACGAGGAGGAGAAGACTTATGGCGACTTTGGTCCCAATGTCTTGGCTTTGTGGATGGGAGTGCCCGAGGAAAGGAAAGCCGATGTGGTGGCCTCGCTTCGCAAAGAGATTATGGAGAAACATGAAGGACACATCAACACGGGCTTCGTCTCCGCCAAGTTCTTCTTCGAAACCCTCTCCAACAATGGCTTGCACGATGTGGCAATGACAGTCATGAACAAGACGGACTATCCCAGTTTCGGCAACTGGATTCAGCAAGGGGCAACGGTCACTTGGGAACAATGGGACGGCCAGAACTCGCATAATCATCCCATGTTTGGTGGCGGCCTGACGTGGTTCTCGCGTCATTTGGCAGGTGTGAATGTCACGAAAGACGGCGCGGGCTATCGCCATTTCGAGGTGCGGCCAATGCCGGCGGAGGGACTGGATAGCGTCTGCTACAGCCTGCAGTCGCCTCAAGGCCTCGTCAGTTCGAAAGTCCGAAGCAAGGACGGCAAGCTTCGTCAACTCGTCGTCACAGTTCCTGTTGGCAGTACGGCAAGTGTCTTCCTTCCTGCCGACGCCCTTGACCTCAAGGAGAGCGGCCGCAAGCTTGATAAACTCACCATCAAGGAAGCAGGAAAGTCCGGCATCCTCAGCATCAACCCGCCTCAAAACGGCATAATCAAAGTGGATATAGCTCAAGGCACCTATAACTTTACAATGGATGCATCTAATCATAACGTGAAGAATAATTGATGCAATAACGATATCTTTACTCATAGAACGAAATAAAAGACTAAAGCTTATGAAGAGAAAAGACATGTTGCTTGTGGCAGCAATATTAACAGCTGCCCTGACGAGTTGTAACAACAAAGAGAGAAAGGTTGAGGCACCAGACTTCGAGGATGCTGTCAAGGCAGCTCTGACAGATAACGGGCGAATCGACCTGAGCAAACTTCAATGGACGAGGGAGCCTGCGGGGTATGAATTGAAAGGTGATACGCTGTGTATTACAACAGCTCCGCATACCGACCTATGGCAGCGCACCTATTATCACTTCCAGAACGACAATGCCCCTGTGCTGCAAATGAAGACACGGGAGAAGTTCTTCAGTTTCGTCGTGAAAACTGACTTCACGCAGAGCCATCATCGCTTTGACCAGTGTGGCATTGTGATGTATCTCGACAGCGAGAATTGGTTGAAAGGCTCTGTGGAGTATGAGAATGAGGAATTTCAGCATCTTGGCAGCGTAGCCACTAACAAGGGCTATTCCGACTGGGCCACAACGGCCATTCCTGCTGATGTAAAGACAATGTGGTATCGTTTCTCTCGCCGTGAGGATGACTACTGCATTGAGTGTTCAACCGACGGCACAGAGTTCAGCCAGATGCGTGTCTGCCATATGTATGCAGCTGCCGATGAAATACAATTTGGCATCTACGCCTGTTCTCCTGAAGAATCATCATTCACAGCCGTCTTCTCTGATATGAAGATTACGGAGTGTGCATGGAAGGCACATGATGGTCAGCAGCCGGATTAAAAGCCCTAATATGGCTCTATCGGTATTTATATCAATCAGAAAGAGGAAGAATTATATTCCCCAATACCAAATACATGAAAATGGAAAAGAAACAGATTAAGGCCGTCTTTGTGAACGGCAGTCCGCGTAAGAAGTGGAACACAGCAAAGGTTTTGGAGAGTGCCATGAAAGGTGCTCAGGAGGCTGGTGCCGAGTGCGAATTGGTGAACCTCTACGACATCGACTTCAAGGGTTGCAAGAGCTGTTTTGCCTGCAAGCTCAAGAACTCAAAGACCAATGGCGTATGTGCTTTGAAAGATGACCTTCGCCCTGTTTTGGAGCGTTGTCGTCAGGCTGATGTCATCGTGCTTGGCTCACCCGTGTATTACAGTTATCCGACTGGAGTGTTGCGCTCGTTCATGGAGCGTCTGATGTTTCCTGTAGGCACATATCTGTACGAGAACGGAAAGCACATCACTTTGCGTGACAAGGTCATCCCGACAGCAATGATTTTCACAATGAACTGCCCGAGGGACTATATGAGTCAGATTGGCTATCCTCCCATTCTTGAGGAGAACACGAAGGTTATGGCCGACATCTTTGGGTACTCTGAGACGTTCTATGTCTGCAACACCTATCAGTTCAACGATTATTCACGCTATGACTTTAACCTTTTCTCGGAAGAAGAAAAGCGTAAGTATCGCGACGAGCATTTCGACACAGACCTGAAGAATGCCTACGAACTTGGCAAAAGATTGGTTGCCAAGAGCAAGGAATGTTAAAGTAAGTATCATCCGCATGCGTGGGCATCATGGTGGGCCATCAAGAGAAATGAACTATGAGAAAGATTATCGCAACACTGTTTATATTACCGGCCATTGTGGCGGTAACGGCACAGACAGAAAAGAAAAGTGGGTTTGACGACCTCTATTATTTCATCGAGAATCTTGACGTCTTTGAGTATGGTCAGGAGGAGGCGCGTGCGTATTACATCCCTGGTCACAACATCCTGCTCAATGGCAAGTGGAAGTTCTTCTATGCCGACACGCCGCAGGAGATACCGAGCAACTTCTTCGAGGAGAAATACTCCGATGCGAAGTGGTCCACCATCGATGTGCCGTCGAACTGGGAGATGCGAGGCTACGGCGACCCGCTGTTCCGCAATGTGGCTGCGCCTTTCAAGGCCGACCCGCCGATGACGCCACGAGACTACAACCCGACAGGAGCATATCGCACCACATTCACCATTCCATCCGACTGGAGCGGCGAGGAGGTGTTCCTGCGTTTTGAGAAGGTGGCATCGGCATCGTTCCTGTGGCTCAACGGTCAGGAGGTCGGCTACAATGAGGGGGCTCAGGAGCCTGCCGAGTACAATATCACTCCATATCTGAAGAAAGGCCGCAACACATTGGCCATGAAAGTCATTAAATACAGCGACGGCTTTTATCTGGAGGGACAGGACTACTGGCGCCTGGCTGGAATCTTCGACGATGTATATCTCTATGCCACGCCCAAAACCCGTCTGTTTGACTGGTATGTTACAACTGATTTGGATAAGGAGTATCGCGACGCAGACTTGAACATCGAGGTGACCGTAAGAAGCTATGACACGCAGCCTGTCACGACACCGCTCAAGGTTCAGGCCGTCCTGACCGCTGCGGACGGTCAGGAGGTGGCGCGGCTGGAGAGCCAGACAGCAACATTCGCAGCAGGGAGCAGCACATTGAAGCTCAACATGAGCAAGCATATTGCCAACCCCTTGAAATGGACTGCCGAGACGCCGAATCTCTATAATCTAAAGATGTATCTCTTAGATGCGGCTACCGGCAAGCGCCTATCGGAAAGCACGCCTGAGGATGCACGTCAGGATGTGGGCTTCAAAGAGACAGAAATACGCAACAATGTGTTTTACCTCAATGGTAAGCCGTTGAAGGTCAATGCCCAATGCTCGCACATGCAGGATCCCGACAACGGTCACGCTGTTACAGACGAATTGATAAAAAAGGATATGACCATCCTGAAACAGTTTGGTTTCAACGGTGTGCGCACCAGCCACTATCCGCCCGTGCCGCGTTATCTTGAATATGCTGCACGCTTCGGATTGTATATCATCGACGAAGCTGGCGTAGAAGCACATGCCACAGAATGGGTCTCTAACGACAAGCGCTTTATACCGATGTATAGGGAGCGTGTGCGCCGTATGGTTCTGCGTGACCGCAACCAGCCGGCTGTGCTGTTTTGGAGTGCCGGCAACGAGAGCGGCGAAGGGCCAAATATTGGTGAAGTGATTGTCGAAGGACGCAAATACGATCACACTCGCTGGTGGATGTATGGCGGCAATGCTTACAGCCATCCCGCCGAAGACATCATTGGTCCGCGTTATCCGACAGCACTGGCTCTCGACCTCAGGGTGGGTCTTCATGGCGATGGCGATGTGCGCCCGTCGTTCATGGATGAGTATATTTCAGTGGCCGGTAACGGTGGCGGCATGTTCGACGAGATGTGGCGTGCCGTCTATACCCATGAGCGCTGCATTGGCGGTGCAGTCTGGGACTTTGTGTCGCCAGGTCTTACGCAGCCTGCACGCAGGCTCACGGACAAATCGGGTCATGATGTCATGGCGCATATCATGGGAAATGCCAAGCTTGTGGCCGACACCCGTAATCGCAAAAATCAGGTGATTGACCTGAGCGGGCACGATGAGTGGGTGGAAGTCTATCGCGAGGATTGTTTGGAAGTGACCGGCAACACCCTGACAATCAGTTTTGATGTCTGTCCCCGCAAGCTCATCAGTTCCTGCGGCTCATTCGTGACCAAAGGAGAATGGCAGTTTGGCGTCCAGCAGACCGGCAAGGAGCAACTGTTATTCTATATCAATACCGACAAGGCTCCCTCAACACAGGGCGAAGCCAATGCCCGTCCCTTCGGAGGAAGGCCTGCGGCAACGAATCATAAGTACGAACTTTCGGCCGCTTTGCCCAACGATTGGGAGAATAAGTGGCACCATGTGGAGGCTTGCTACGACGGCAAGCAGATGACGGTAAGCATCGATAACGTACAGGTGGCTCAAGCGGAGGCACAGGGCAACATCATCAATGCGCCATTCCCCGTGAACATAGGCCGTAATGAGCAGACTCACGGACAGGACACTCGCGTATATATCTGTGATGCACTGATGGACAATGTCATCATTGCCGATGCATCGGGTCAGTTGCTGAATCTGGACTTTGAGAAAGAACAGCAGGAGGGTAAGTATTTCAGTTACGGCATCGGTGCGCGAACCTACGGCACAATATGGCCTGACAGAACCGTCCAGCCGGAAATCTATCAGATGAAGAAGTCGGCACAGCCCATATCATGCACGCTGCTGAGCGCCGATAACGGTGTTGTGGAGATATGGAACAGGAACCATTTTCTCAACACCTCTTATTACGACATGAAATGGGAACTTTATGAGGACGGTGTCTGCCTGCAGCAAGGCAGCTTCAGTCCTGATGTGGAGCCGCTCAGTAAGAAAGTCATCACCCTGCCCTACAGTCGCCCTGCCATCAAACCTGGTTGCGAATACCGTCTCATGATAACCAGTAGTTTGAAGGCCGATGAGATATGGGCGCAGAAAGGTCATGTCATTGCCTGGGACCAGATGGAACTTCCCTGGCGTCAGTTGGCAATACCTGCTGACAAGACCGTAGGGAAAGCAGTGTTGAGTCGGACGAACGACACCATCACGGTGAGTGGCGACGGGTTCTCCTACGCGTTCACCCCCGACGGTCAACTCTTCAGTATCCGCCAGGCCGATAAGGAACTTCTCAAATCACCGCTTCGGATGAACGTATGGCGCGCTCCGCTGGCCCTCGAACTAGACGGATGGGATCAATACAACATTGCCTACAACAACCGCAAGCCCTGGAACGGCGCACAGATAGCCA
This sequence comes from Bacteroidaceae bacterium, assembly GCA_017428785.1. Taxonomy (GTDB): domain Bacteria; phylum Bacteroidota; class Bacteroidia; order Bacteroidales; family Bacteroidaceae; genus Physcousia. The sequence continues at coordinate 25,212 of JAFRQD010000057.1, read as the reverse complement.
ACGAGTTCTACAGCAATAACCTGAAGGACATCACCCGAATACCCATCTCATGCCAGGCCTTCGAAGCCGACGGACAGGTGTATGTCAACGTACGCTGCTTCTCGCAGTTCGGTGCCCCTGTCAACACCTCGCTCGACGCCTACATCGCGGGACTGCGTTATTCGGGATTTTCGGAGGTTTATGAGTACCGTATCAATGGAGACGGCACCATCGCCCTGCATCATATAATGGAGCCCGAGGGACAGATGCCTTCACTTCTGCCACGCATCGGACTGACCATGACGCTCTGCGACGAGATGCAGCGGGTGAAGTGGTACGGCCGCGGACCAGAGGAGAACTATCCCGACCGCAAGACGGGTTACGCCATTGGAATCTACGAGACCACCGTGGACGACATGTTCGAACCCTATCTGATACCGCAGGACTGCGGCCTACGCTGCGACAACCGCTGGCTCGCCATGAGCAGTGATTCCGGACAGGGATTGCGCTTCGCGATGGACCAGCCGTTCAATTTCAACGCCTACCACTACAGCACCGACCGCCTCACGAAGGCGGTATATACCTATCAGCTGCAACAACAAGACGGCATCACGCTGAACTTAGATTACAACACAACAGGAGTAGGTTGTACGGCCTGCTATGTACTGCCCGGCTATCAAGTCAAGCCCACTCGATATGAGCGTAAGTTGACGATAAAGCTGTTTTAACAGGATTGGTGTCCGCTAAAAGTTTTCACATAAGTCTGTGCTTCTCAATTTTTAGCGGACACCTATAATTTGAAATCTGTTTCCCAAGAGACCAATAATAACAACTTACCAAGGGATTACTATCAGTCCTCACGTGGACTTTCCAAAATCCTCGTGTCGATTTATCAAAATCCTCGTGTGGATTTATCAAAATCCTCGTGTGGATTTTCAAGACATCACGATAGCATCTGTTTGACTGCTATTTTTACATGCCATCATAGTGTCGATATATTATTAGTTGTCTAAAGTTATCCTTTTGAATAGTATTTTCTTGACAAATCTTTTGCGCTTTTAGGAAATAAGCCTTAACTTTGCGGCACAAAGACAGCAAAAAAGTACAGATTTTCCCAAAAGGATATCATAATGGGCAGATATATTCGTCATATACTTGTATTCGTAATCATTTTTTTCTTGGCTGGCGTTTATTTCTTCTACTCCAGAGATAGTCAAAAAGAAATGAGTGACGACAATCGCCGTGAATTGAATATCCTGAACGGGCTAATAAAGAAAAAAATCTTCTTTCGTGACAGCCTGAAATACCAGATGGACTCTGTCATGCTGCAGCTCCATAAGCATACCGATTACAGTGACGATTTCAGGTATTACACCAACCGCCGCATGCTGCAGGATGCCCAGATGTTCTCGTATGACTATGCCAGCGAGTTCTCTCAAAAGATGCGCATGATATCCGATGAGATTGGTGATGGCAACTTGATGGCTGAGTCGCGCATCCTCTCCAGCTTCAACATGGCGCAAGCCTGTCTGTTTGTCGAAGCGCTGGACATGTTGAAGTCTGTCGATTTGGAATTTCCCAATGTAAATGACAGCATTCTCGGTCTGTACTATTTCTATTATGGCATAACCTACCAGCGCCTTGCCGTATATGTGAATGACTCCATCAATGCTAAAAGATATAATAATCTTGGCATAGAAATGTTCATGAAGAGTTTGGACTATTCAAAAGACCAGGGAATGAACAATTTCGTTTTGGGAAGAGTATATGGCAGGCAAGAAAAATATGATGTGGCACAAAAGTATTTCGAAGAGGCTCTGAAATATATCAAGAAGGATAACAACATCCTCTACACGCTCGCCAATGCCTCTTTGGGAAAGTGCTTCAAGCATCAAGGCAAGCACGAACAGGCTACACATTATTATATAGAGGCCACCAAGAATGATATCCTGAACGCACACAACTCCTCTATATCCATCATCGACTTGACGGAGCATTTGTTTAAGCAGTATCATCTGACCTCCAGCGTGAGCAAATACGTAAACATAGCCATAGAAAACGGTGAGTTCTATGGAATGCGTTCGCAGATCACCCACATAGACAAAATCATTCCAGACATAACGAAAGAGAAATCCAGGCAGAGTGCCATCCTGATCGTCTTCTTGATTGCCATTGTCTCCCTTTTCTTCTTATATATTCTGTATCTTCTGTTCCGCAGCGAGAAGAACTTGAAGCTGCTGAAGAATCATATTGATTTGACTGAAAAGGTAAACAACGAGAACACACTCCTTCAGGGCGAAAACGAGAGTTTGTCCAGAGCCAATACACTGTTGCGCGACTCGAATCGCCTGAAAGATGCGTATCTGGGAAAACTCCTTGAGTCAAATAGCGAACTTACGAACATGTTTGAGGAGTTTGCCATCAAGGCAGAGCAGAAACTGAAGAAGTCACAATATGAGCAGGTTCAGAAATCCATAAAGGAGTTGCAAAAGAGTTTCAGCAAGAAAGAACAGTTGGATAGGCTCGACGAGCTGCTTATGTCTATGTTCCCGACCTTCAGCGCTGATTTCAATGCTCTGTTGATGCCTGAATATAGGAAACATGAAGGCGATGCTCTTCTCACGCCCTCCATGCGCATTTTCGCTCTTGTCCGGCTTGGGATAACAAGTAATCACCAAATAGCACGCGTGTTGAACTACTCATACAACACCATACTTAACTATAGAGTCCGCACTCGAGCAATGGCCATCAACGCTGACACTTTTGAGCAAGATGTGCAGAATATAGGCTTATAAAGCCTTTGTTTGTGCCGCTTTTGCTTCAATATTTCCTATATATTTCACACATATAATATATCTTTAAATAATTGCGTATATTATTTTGAATCAATAATATAAGCATTATGTTGAGTTATATTATGAGTATATATTTTTGTAGGTGTGTATAACTTAACACAAAAAAAGATAACTTTGCAGCACAAAACCTATAAATTTAAATGTAATCATGAAACAAAAGTTTTTTTTATTGGTGCAACTATTTCTTGCATCTGCAATGACATCTGCCATTGCTCAGTCATTCAGTTCAGACAAAGTTTATACAATTGTCTGCAAACCCGATTTCAACACCTTCATGCAGGACAAAGGAACAGGCAAGCTGCTTCTTGGTTATGAAGTGTCTGGCAGTCTTTGGACTTTTGAGCCGACAGGAAATGCAGACTGCTACTATGTGAAGAATGTCAAGACAGGCAACTACATTCAGGCTTGCCCGGATTTGGAAGTACCCGTCGATATGGGAACAACTCCCGTTGAGTATTACATAAAAGGCGATGCCAGTGGTGGTCAGGCAGGCGAGAACTTCTATCGCATGACTTCTACTGACCGCTCTCCCAACAATTTCAGCGATGGCACCATTGGCTTGAATCGTGCTGGCGACAACACAAAAGTTCAGGGCTTCAATTCTGTTGTGGGTGCAAACCAATGGTCTGTTTGGAGAATCCTCGAAGTGCCAAGTGCCAAGAAGACATCTCTCTCAAGTCCGTATGTGGGCACAGATGTATTGGATGGCAGCGTTTATCTTTACAACGTTGAAAGCGGCATGTGGCTCCAGAACAACGACAGATACAATCCTGAGCTGACTTTGCAATTCTGGACAACTCGTGGCGAACTGGGCGACCGCGGCCTTGACTTTGAACTGATTGCTCTTGAAGAAGGCGGCTATCAGATTGGTCCGCACTATACAAAGAACAACTCAATAAACGGTGACGGCTTCTATTTCGATACCAACAAACCCGTTACTTCTTGGCAGTTCACGCCCATTGCTGTTGATGGTATCACCAATGCCTATACCATAGAATGTGAGTTTGCCACCTTGGGTGCCGACGCGAACAATTATCTCCGAGCAATTGACTTAGGTGCCACAACTTGGCAGGTTGTCACTCTCGAAGAGCGTATGCAGTATGTTCAGGATAATGCTTCTGCCACAAATCCCATTGATGTAACCTTCCTTGTTAACAACCCCGACCTGTCGAACAACAACGAGCGCAACAATTGGGTTGTTACTCGCGAAGGCGGCAACGAGCAATGGAACGACTTCAATCGTTTCAACCGTCATTGCCAAGTACAAGGTTCTGGCAATGTAAACATCTCTCAAACAGGAATAGAGGTGCCGAATGGAACGTACCAAGTGCTTTTCACAGGTTTTTATGCTCCTACAGGTTTGGGCGCACTCAATGCTACGGACTTAAACACATACAAGACTGATGGCGATGCTGCAGTCTTTGCTGTGGGATATGCCAACGATGAGACCATCAAGCTTCCTTCTGTCTATTCCTTGGAAGCAACAGAGAATATTGCCAACGTACACCAGAAGAAGGTGGGCGACTTTTTCTTCCCCGGCAATCCTGACCAAGCAAATGGCTCTTTAGGTCATCGTCTTTACCAGTCGGAACTGCTTACCGTAACCGTTACAGACGGCTTGTTGACTTTAGGTGTCAAGACGACAGAAGGCTGTCCAACTTCTGCTTGGATTGGTCTGAGCGAAGTGAAGTTGTATTATCTCGGTCAGTCAGAAGAGAGCTTGACCTTGACTGTTGATGTTACCGATGCTGGCTATGCTACATTTGTTGCTCCTATGGAAGCTGCTGTTCCCGAAGGTGTAAGTGCATACACAGCTGAAGTCAATGCCAATGGCGTTACTATAGACCTTACTCCTGTTGATCCTATTCCAGCCAATACGCCTGTCGTTTTGGAGGCAGAAACTGGTACATACACTTTCACAGGAAGCAAAGTTCCTGCCGTTGAAGCTCCCACCTTCGGCGCTCTGACTGGTACATACAGCAGAATTCCTGCTCCTGCAGGCAGTTATGTGCTTCAGAAGCAAGGAGAGTTGGTTGGCTTCTTCATTGTTAAGGAAGACGCTGTTCCTTATGTGAATGCCAATCGTGCTTATTTGACAGCACCTTCATCTGGTGCGAAGGAGGCTTTCTACTTCGGAGGCGATGCTACCTCTATTCAAACAATTGGCAACGGACAACAGACAACACAGGGTGCTATCTACAATCTTGCAGGTCAACGCCTGAGCAAGATGCAAAAGGGTATCAATATTGTTGGAGAAAAGAAAGTAGTGGTTAAATAAGAGATAGTTAGATTCTCTTTAACGTATTCTGTTAATATCAAATTCACGAATTATGAAAAAGACATATATATATCCCGCAATAGAGATTCAGTTTGCCGAAGTGGAAGAGATGATGGCTCTTTCCATTCAGGAAGGTAACGCAACAACAGATGATGCCTTGACAAAGTCCAGTAAATGGGATATTTGGGAAGACGAGGCAGACGCGGAAGAATAGTTCTCTCAAGTAGGTAAGAAACATCACACGTCTAGTTGCCCAACTTAACGTGTCTAGTTGCCCAACTTAACGTGTGATGTTTTCAATTTACCCGTGTGATGTTTTGAATCGCCTTATTATATAATGTATAATACATTATTATATATGAAGACAAGACACCTTTTGCTTTCATCGGCATCGCTGCTTCCTGTTTTAGGTTTGGCACAGACAGAGAGGCCCAACATCATCATCCTGAACATCGATGATATGGGCTACTCCGACCCTTCGTGCTTTGGAGGCGACTATGTGAACACGACAAACATCGACCAACTGGCTAACGAGGGACTTTCCTTGACACAGTTCTACACATCTTGTCCCATCAGTTCGCCGTCCAGAGTAGGCTTGACGACCGGCATGTATCCCACCAGATGGGGCATCAACACCTTCCTTCAGGAGCGTGTGAACAATGCCAAGAACGAGCAGAACGACTTCCTCAGCGACAAAGCTCCCTCGATGGCTCGTGCCTTGAAGAACAGCGGATATGCTACCGGACACTTCGGCAAATGGCACATGGGCGGCGGTCGAGACGTGAAGAATGCGCCGTCTATCTACAACTATGGCTTCGACGAATATGTCTCCACTTGGGAAAGTCCCGACCCAGACCCAATGATAACATCCTCCAACTGGATATGGGCTGCTACAGATCCCATTAAACGTTGGAACCGAACGGCTTACTTCGTTGACAAGACACTTGACTTCCTCTCTCGTCATAAAGGGGAACCTTGCTTCGTAAGCCTGTGGCCGGATGATGTTCACACACCATGGGTTTATGAAGGCGACGAGGCATCTCAGCGAGAATCGGCTCATTCCTTCTCCATCGTGCTTGCAGAGCTTGACCGCCAAATCGGGCGTTTCATGCAAGGATTGAAGGATTTGGGAATCGACCAGAACACCATCGTTATCTTCACAGGCGATAATGGTCCGGCTCCAGCCTTCGATGGGCATCGCACCAACGACTTCCGCGGACAGAAAGGTACTCTATATGAAGGCGGCATACGCATGCCTTTCATCATTCGTTGGCCTGGGCATGTTCCAGCAGGAGTAAAGAATGAAAGCTCGGTTGTCTGCATGGTGGACCTCTTCCCTTCTCTCTGCCAGATAGCAGGAGCAGCGCTTCCGACGGACTATCCCTTGGATGGTTTGGACATGAGCGACGTCATAACTGGTCAGTCGGAACGCGAACGCACCACACCTCTCTTTTGGGAGTTCGGTAAATGCAAGGCAGATAGGGTCAGCCCGCACATAGCCGTCAGGGAAGGTGAATGGAAGTTGTTGGTCAATGCCGACGGTTCGAGGACCGAGTTATACAACATGACCTCCGACTTCAACGAGAAGCATAATGTTGCATCCCTTTATCCTGCTCTTGCAGAACGCTTGAAGAAAGCAGCCATCGAATGGTTCAACGAAGCCTATCGCGAGTATGCCGACAATATAATATATGTATCACCCGATGGCGACGAAAGTGCCGACGGCACATCATGGGAAAAAGCAACGACCTTGAGCCACTCTGTCTCGCTTGCCGAAGGTGCTTCTGGTACGCAAGTCTGGCTGAAGCAAGGGCAATATGATGTCACCTCGTCCGTTATCTCCGATAATGTGGCATTCTATGGAGGCTTCAATGGGACAGAGAAGAAGCTGGCGGAACGCGACTGGAAGCGCAACCCGACCATCATCGACGGCGGCGGTGCGGTCAGTCCTTTCCGCAATAGTCTGGCGACTTCTGTCAGCACCATCCTCGATGGTCTCATTGTTCAGAACGGCATCAATCAAGCTGGAGCGAATGGCAACGGCAACGGCGGCGGAGCGATTCTCAATGATGGAGCAGTCGTAAGGAACTGCATCTTCCGTAACAATCGCACCCAGAACAACAAGAACGGTGCGGCTATCCATTGCCACACGGGACAATTGCGCATCGAGAACAGTCTCTTCGTTGATAATGTATCGACAGGTAACGGCGGCGCGATACAAGTCGGAGGTGGTGTGACGGCAACAGTTGTCAATTGCACATTAGTTAATAATCAAGCCACAGGACCTGGTGGAGCTTTCGGTTTGGGCACAAATACCTCCAATCTGAATGTCTATAATTGTATAGCCTGGCATAATATGGCTGGTGGCAACTACAGCAGTTACGGCCAGAATGCTGACATCAATGGCGGCGGAACGGTTGTCTCCAAATACTCTGCCATTGAGAGTGTCAGCACGAAATTCACGGATGGCGACGACACCAACCACATGTCACTTTCCGAAACGACTCCGCTTTTCCGCGAGGACAGTTACAAATTGATGGAAGGTTCACCTTGTATCGATGCAGGCAACGCCAATTTGACTTCCGGACTTGATTATGACTTGGGCATGAATCGCCGACTGTCGGGAGCACAAATAGATATGGGTGCATACGAGTTCGACAAGGGAGAACCGACTGTAGGAAACTCTGTTATCCATGTCTCTCCTGATGGTGACGACGCAAGCGACGGCACATCATGGCAACAAGCCACAAGCCTCAGTCATGCCCTTGCCCTTGCAGACACTTATGTTGGCAATGCTACGCTATGGCTGAAAGAAGGGACATATCCCATCGCCACACCCATTCATCCTGACAAGATGGAGATATATGGTGGCTTCGAAGGCAGCGAGCTGACGCCGGAGGAACGTAAAATCACCATTCACCAAACCATTATCGACGGAAGAGGACAGGTTTGTCCCTTTCGCAACAGCAACCTCGACGGAACAGTAACAACTGTTCTCGATGGTCTTATTGTGCAGAACGGTATCAACCAAGCAGGAGCAAACGGCAATGGTAATGGCGGTGGAGCAATCTTAACAAACGGTGCAACAGTCCGCAACTGCATCTTTCGTAACAATCGTACGCAGAATGGAAAGAACGGTGCGGCCATTCATTGCCATCTCGGACAAGTAAGCATCGAGAACAGTCTCTTCGTCAACAACACTTCTTCGGGCAATGGAGGAGCCATTCAAGTAGGTGGAGGCACAACGGCTACCATCATCAATTGTACACTCAGCAACAATGTCGCAACAGGTCCAGGCGGTGCTTTCGGCCTTGGTACAAATGGCTCCAATCTGAATGTCTATAACTGCATCGCCTGGCACAACACAGGTAAGAGCGGTTTCAATAGTTACGGACAGAATGCCGACATCAATGGCGGCGGCACGGTTGTCTCTCTTTCTTCCGCAATAGAAAGCACAAGTACGAAGTTTACGGATGGGAACGACGAAGGCCACATCTTTTTGTCTCAGGAGAATACACCAATGTTTGTGAACGTTCCTTCTGTTGATGGCTATACAAGTCTCAGCGAAATAGAAGAAGCTTGTTACGAATTGCAGAAAGGTTCGCCTTGCATCGATGCCGGCAACGACAACTTTGCCGCCATCAGTAGCTTCGACCTTGCTGGAAAGAATCGAGTTCGTGGTACTCATATAGACATGGGTGCCTTCGAATATGATGACGATGCGACAAGCATACGAAAAAGTGAAAAAGTGAAAAGGTTAAAAGGTAAAAGCTATAATCTTGCAGGGCAAAGAGTGCATGACAGCCAATCCTATAAAGGAATCATTATTGAAAGCAGCAAGAAGATATTAAAAAGGTAAAAAGATAAAAAGTTGAAAAGGTAAAAAGATTATGAGGAAGTATGCATTGACTTTGTTGCCGTTGGGAGTGACTTCTGCTATGGCGCAGAAGCCGAACATCCTTGTCATCATAGCCGACGACATGGCACGATGCGAATTGGGCTGTTATGGAGGACAGAACCTTGCTACGCCCAACATCGATCGTGTTGCCAGTGAAGGTATGCTTATGACCAACAACTTTGCTTCGATGGCAATAAGTGTGCCGATTCGTGCCTCAATGTATACAGGCCTTTATCCTGCCCATCATGGTTCTTTCTTGAATCATAAAGCCACATATTCCAGAGTGAAGAGTGTGACACACTACCTCTCCGACCTCGGCTATCGTGTGGGCAGAGCAGGAAAAGACCATCCAGTGAACCAGCCCAAGGTGTATGGCTTCGAGAAGGTACCTGGCTTTGTGGTAGGATGCACAGTCTCGCATCCAAAGAAGTCAACGCCCGAAGGCATTCTCGAATTTATGCAACGCGACAGCAGTCAGCCATTCTGTCTCTTCGTTTGTAGCATTAACAGCCATGTACCTTGGGATGCTGGTGACCCATCGGAATTCAATCCTTCAGACATCAAGCTACCTCCAAATTGTGTAGATAACGCTAAGACACGCGAAGACTTCTGCAAATATCTGGCCGAGATACGACTTTTCGACGACGAGGTAGGCATGACGATGTCTGCTTTGAAACAAGCCGGAGCAGATGAGAACACACTTGTGATTGTGCTGAGCGAGCAAGGTCCGCAGATGCCTTTTGCCAAGTGGACGTGCTTTCGCTACGGGCAGTCGAGCGCGATGATTGTTCGATATCCGGGGAAAGTGGCAGCCGGAAGTGTCAGCGACGCACTTGTTCAGTACGAAGACATCCTGCCCACTCTCATCGAAGCAGCAGGAGGAGAACCTGTGCAAGGCCTTGATGGCATCAGCCAGCTTGATGTGTTCTTAGGGAAAGAAAGTGACAAACGCGAATGGGTGTATGGCTTGCACAACAATAATCCCGAGGGACCATCGTATCCCATCCGCAGCATCCAAGACAAAAGATACAAGCTTATTGAGAACCTCTTGCCGGATAGTTCGTATTCCGAGAAGCACATGATGAAGGAGGGCGACAACATGTGGACGTCTTGGTTGCAGACAGCACAGACGAACGACTGGGCCAATTGGCTTGTCAACAAGTTTGTCCATCGTCCGGCTATCGAGTTTTACGACCACGAGACAGACCCCTGGGAACTCAACAACCTTGCAGACGTTCCTGAATACAAAGAGCGTATCCGGACGATGCATCGTGAATTGCATCGTTGGATGGAAGAGCAAGGCGACAGAGGTGTGCTGATGGACACGAAGAATCCAGAAGATGCGTCGCTTAAGACGCCACAGCCAGTCAGCTCCTATGAAGAGTTTAATGCCATTCGCGAGGATTTGACAAACAACTATTACCTTGCTTGCGACATAGAAATACCTGAGGGAGAAGAGTGGGTTCCTATCGGAGCGTCGGACAAAGACGATGGCGATCCGGCACGTTTCACCGGCATCCTGGACGGCAGAGGACACACCATAAAAGGTCTCAAGATAAAGAACGGCACAGCCTTCAAGGGGTTGTTCGGACGAATGTATCATGCGACGATAAAGAATTTGATTATCGAAGATGTGGACATCACCGGCAAAGCTCCAACAGGAGGCATCACCGGAGCTATGATAGGAGCTTGCACGGTGGAACGAGTTGCTGTGACAGGCAAGATTACAAGCGACAGCGAAGTGGGCGGATTGGCAGGTCGAGTGGCACGAGACGGCGCGAATACCGAATATAATACTATCCACGATTGCTATGTTGTGGCTGACGTAAAAGCCACAAGACTCAGCACAGACATGAATGCTCCCTCTTGTGCAGGAGGCATCGTGGGATTCATACATTCCAACAACGGCACGAATGTTGCAAAGCTGGACATCGCCCGAACCTATTTCGCAGGCAATGTCTCCACCAGTCAAAACATCCACAAATCTGGTTGTGCTGCAGGCGTGATAGGCTTCACAGACAACAATCGGAATGTCCGCTTGCAGGATGTTCTGGTTCTTGCAAACAGCATAACGGGAGCGACGCCTAACTATTATTATTCCCGTCGCTTGCCTGCTGCGCCCGAAAACGTAATTGAGTATATGTCCGGACTGTATGTCAGGAAAGGAATTCAGCTGGTATATTATGACGACAAAGGTGTAGGCGGACAGATTCCGGAAGGCACCATTCGCGAGAAAAGCGATGGTGTGTTCCGCACAAAAAGTTTCTACACCAGAACGCTAAAGTGGGATTTCGACAACATCTGGACGATTAAAGAAGGAGAATACCCCGTTTTCAAACTCGACACAGCAGACAGTCTGACTCCGGTCAGAACGGATAAGCGTTCCGCCAACTTGAAAATAGGGAATGTCTATGACTTGCAGGGCCGCTTCCTGAACTCGTTCAGCGTGCCGGGACTGTATGTCGCAAACGGGAAAAAGGTGAGTATAAAGTAAATGAATAAAGTACAGAGAGTTATAACGATACGAGAAGGCTTGTAAAACTAGGCACGCTTAGTTGCCCAACTAAGCATGTTAAGTTTGCCAACTAAGCATGTTAAGTTTTCTCACCAAGCACATCAAGTTACAAAACAAAGCAAGAAACGACAACAATCGAGACATAAATAGCCACTAATAATAACATTATTCTTCAATACAGACTATGCGACACAAATATCAATGCGCCTTGACAGCCCTGCTTCCCTTGCTTGCTAACGCTCAAGGACAGACACAGCGTCCGAACATCATGCTCATTGTTGTTGACGACATGGGCTATTCCGACCTCAGTTGCTTTGGCGGCGAAGTGGAGAGTCCTAACCTTGATGCGCTTGCCGCTTCGGGTATGCGATTCACACAGTTCTACAACTCCGGTCGCAGTTGTCCATCGCGAGCTCAGCTCATGACGGGTCGCTACGCACAAACCGTAGGCATTACCGGCATGGGACAAAGCCTGACACGCGACTGCGTAACGATTCCCGAAGTGCTTCGCGAAGCGGGTTATCACACCGGAATGAGCGGCAAATGGCACCTCTCGCTCACTAAAGGCATTGGCAATAAAGAAGACCAGATGATGTGGCTTTCCCATCAAAGCACCTTCAACAACCGTCCTTTTGCCCCAATCGAGACCTATCCCTGCAACCGAGGCTTCGACCAGCATTGGGGCACTATATGGGGCGTGACCGACCACTTCGACCCCTTCTCGCTTGTTCATAACGAGGAGCCTATCTTCACGGAAAGCATTCCGAAGGACTTCTACTATGCCGATTTCGTGGCAGACAAAGCGATAGACATGATGGATGAAATGACCTCGGACGGCAAACCTTTCTTCATGTATGTCGCTTTTCAAGAGCCGCATTGGCCCGTTCAGGCAAAGCCTCAGGACATCGCGAAGTACAAAGGCAAGTTCGACGACGGCTGGGATGTGCTTCGCGAACGTCGCTACCAGCGTATGCTGCAACTTGGTCTCATCAATTCCGACGAGATGCCTGTCGCCACGAATGCTTCCGGACGAAAGTGGAAGGACGAGACAAACAAGGCTTTTCAGTCGGCAAACATGGAGGTACATGCAGCCATGATTGATTGCGTGGACCAGAATATCGGTCGCATCATCGCGGAGCTGAAGCGTAGAGGCATCTTCGACAATACCCTCATCATCTTTACTTCCGACAATGGAGCCTCGTCTGAGAACTACACTATCGGTGACTTCGACCGTCACGACCGCACTCGCGACGGGCAAATGGTAGTGCGAAACTCTCCGACACCAGGTAGTCAGCTCACCTACAACTATCTTCATAATGGTTGGGCAGGAGCAGTCAATACGCCTTACCGATACTGGAAGACGACGCAGTTCCATGGCGGCACGGCAGCACCGACCATAGTTCATTGGCCCGCAGGAATGGCCGAGGAAAAGGAAGGAACCATTATGTCGCAGCCTTGCACCTTCCTTGATGTGATGCCGACTTGCTTGGAACTTGCCGGCGCGACTTATCCTTCTTTCTATAACGGCAACAGCATCAAGCCGCTATGCAATGAGGCCCGGAGCTTCGTGCCATTGCTTAAGGACAAGAATAGCTGGGATGATGAGCGCACTCTCTATTGGGAACACGAGAGAGGAAAAGCCGTCCGCAAGGGAAACTGGCGGCTTACGGCTCTCGCCAATGGCGGCTGGCAACTCTTCGACCTCGCCCACGACCTCTCCGAGACCAATAATGTTGCAGCCGAACATCCCGAGAAGGTGCGTGAGATGAAGAGTCTCTGGAACACTTGGGCAAAGAGTGTCGGCCTGAATGTACCCGATGATATTCCCGAAACCAAGACCGAACTCATCTTCCATTACCCTTTTGACGACAACACGGACGACGCTTCGCCTTCCAAGTATGTGCTTACTCCCAGTTCCGACGGCATTACATACGGAACGGGAAAACTCGGTCGCGCACTCCACCTCAATGGTAATGCCCAGTATCTCGACTTGAATACAACAGGCATTTTCGACACGGGAACGACGCAGACCACCTTTTGCGCGTGGGTTTACGACGAGAATACTGCGGCTCCCAATGCCAGCAATCTGACAGAAGACGGCATTTATGTCCGTGACGAAATCATTCTTGCTCAGAAAGATAATGCAGGCACAGGACGCATCTATCTGTATGCCCGAGCAGAAGCTCCCGTTGGTGGCGGCACGCCTTCATTCTTCTACAACAGCTTCCTGAGCGGCAGTCAGCATCGGGCAAACGCGGGTTCCCTCCAGCCGGGCACTTGGCAACATGTCGCCATCGTGTGCGATCCCGTCAGCCAGAGCCTTACATATTTCATAAATGGAGAGCGCGACTGCACCGTTTCGACAGGTTCTTTCGAGACCTGCACCGGCGGTTTCCGCATCGGAGGACACAAGACGGGCAAGAGCTACTTCAAGGGCTATATCGATGATGCCTGGTTCTTCAAGGGGCTTCTCACGCCCGAACAGATCCGTCAGATTCGTGATAACACCTTCGACCCCACACCATATTACCCAGGCAACCACGACGATGACCCAACAGCTTCTGACTGGCCTCTGAAAGACCACGCATATACCATCCGCAATTTCTCTGCCACACCTGCTTATATGGTTGACAATGTGGAGAGCGACAACCGCATAACTTGCGAGGGAAGCACAAGCGATGCTGCCTATTGGATATTCGAACCGACCGATAACGCCCAGTGCTATTATGTCCGCAACCTCGTGACGGGTCGTTACATTCAAGGCTATACCAAGTCTTCCGGACAGATAATCAGCATGGGCAATCAGAGCGCAGAATATTACGTGGCAGCCCAAACGAACGAAGGCGGCAGGTATGGCTTTGCCTGCACCTCAGTCACGCCACACGACTTCTCATCCGGCACCATCGGACTCAACCTGCGTGCCGAGAGCAATCAGGCAAACTGCTATGTCCAAACGTATGCCGCCGCAGCCGGAACAAACCATCGTTCTTTTTGGACACTCGCCGTTGTGCCGGATGACATCATCACAGGAATAACCGACCTTAAAACTCTACAAAGAGTAAATAGCAAATCTTCAAATAGTAAATGGGTCGATCTGCAAGGCCGTTCGCTAAATGAAGTCGGGCATCCTGGAATCTATATACGGAACGGCAAGAAAGTTGCTCATCGACATGCAATCAACAACAAATGATAAATAACCTCGTATGGATTCGCTAAAATCCTCGTGTGGATTTATCGAAATCCTCGTGTGGATTTGCCGAAATCCTCGTGTGGATTTGCCCAACATCACGAGAGCAACAGAAAGCATCAAGAATTTCCTATTTAACTACAATCATAACTGGCAAAACTTTATTTAATAACCTTTAATAACATCATTATGAAGAGGACTTTACTTTTAATGCTGATGCCATTGCTGAGCTTGGCATCCGCCATGGGTCTTGACATCGACAAGAACCTGTATTACACAATCTCCTCGCGTAACAATCATGACGCTTACATGAAGGACACGGGGAAGGACGTCCTGCAATGCAACGTAGGATTGGACACCTATTCCTATTGGCGTTTCATTCCGACAGAGAATGAAGGCTGCTATTATGTTCAGAACCTCTACAGCAAACGTTACATCCAGGCTGTAGCAGAAACGAGAGAAGTGGCGGTAAACATGGGAACAGAACCTGTTGAGATTTTCATCATGTCTGCCCCAAGCGAAGGCACCGATTGCTTCGGCATGACGAGTTCAAACCACGTTAATCTTGCCTTCAACAGCTCTGAATGTTTTGCCATGAACTGGCACGAGGACAACAAGATTGTTCAGTCGTACATGGCAGCAATAGGAACCAACCACAAGAGCTTCTGGTTCTTCCGTGAGGCTGAACCGCCATCGTGCCTGATTGGCTCGCACGACTTCGAGCATGGCATCTGCAACATCTGCGGTGCACTCGACCTCAATTATGTAGAGCAAGCAGAAGACGGATTCTATGAGATTAGCGACGGATACCAATTGGAATGGTTCTCTGCTATGGTCAATATAGGAAAGAACGATTTGTGTGCACGCCTGATGAACGATATCGACATGCAAGGCATTGAACACACACCTATTGCAAAGAGCGTTGACCTGCGCTGGCGTGGCACATTCGACGGACAGGGACACAGAATCAAGAACCTTGTCATCAATCGTCCGACAGAAAACATACAGGGACTCTTCGGTTACTTGCGTGGCAATAACGACAGTAACACGCGCGTATGTAACCTTATTATTGATAAGAGCTGCTCCTTCACGGCTTATCATCAAGTGGGAGCCATTGCAGGTTGCAGCCAAGGCAATACAGGTCTCATCACCTTGGAGAACATCGTCAACGAGGCTAATGTGACGGCTGAGGGCGGTACAGATGCAGCTGCCCTGGTAGGCGGTCAAACTGGCAATGCTCCAACATGGCGCATTCGCAATATTGTCAATACAGGAGCCATCACCAGCACAGCCGCCGACGGCTATGCAGGCGTCGTTGCTGGTTATTATGGAAATAATGCGCAAAACTTCCAAGAGAACATCATCAACCTGGGTATCGTGACGGGCTTTAATGCCGGAAACCAATTGGGACGTCTCACGGGTACATTCATAAATGTATTTGATATCAGTGGAACCGAAGGTGCTACACAAGGCATCGACCACGACTTCACGACAGAAGATGTGGCAAACGGTCGCCTCTGCTATTACCTCAATGGCAACCAGTCGAACATCTCTTTTTATCAGACTCTCGGACAAGATGCTTATCCCGTTCCGTTTGCAACGAGTCTGCAAGTCTATATGCAAGGCACATTGCTTTGCGACGGTACTCCCGATGGCGAAGAGGGAACATATAGCAACTCAAACGAAGGCAGCGTTCTGCCGCCACATACTTTCGAAGATGGCGACTTCTATTGCACCGTTTGCGGAGCTTTCAACGATAAATTTGTGACACCTGTGGACGGTGTGTTGCACATGAGCACACCACTTCAACTGCAATGGTTGGCTGAATATGTGGCAGCTGGTTATGAGAACCTTGAGGTTGTCATGGATAATGACATAGATATGGATGGTGAGTATTTTGCCGGAATAGGTTCGCTTGCCATTCCCTTCCTCGGACATTTCGACGGACAGTATCACACCATTAGCAACTTGGTGATGGATGGCGTAGACCACGATTGGTCTGGCTTCTTCAACTTTATCCGTGGCGGCTCTACCATCGAGAACTTGCGTCTGGACGACAACTGCTACATAACCGGTGCAAAGGGAACTGGTCTCATTGGCGGTTGTGGTTTGCAAGGTAATGTGCTGCTTCGCAATCTGGGATTCGAGGGCACAGTAGAAGGCTTAACCACTACTGCTGGTGCCGTGTTGGGTGCCAACTATCAAAGCATTGCCAAACTTACGGTTGAGAACTGCTACAGCACGGGTTCCGTCAAGGGTGGTTCCGAGAGTGCTGCTCTTATAGGTTGGCTTGGCAATAATGGTGCTGTCATCAGCAATTGCTGGACTTCTGCAACGGCTTCCGGCATTCAGAACGAGGAAAAATATGCTTTCCGTCACGACAACGCTATCATAACTAACTGCTTCAGTATGTATGGCACACAGGCACAACGTATTGGAGACTTTGAACTGGAAAGCGGCTCGCTATGCTATCGCCTCAATGGCGACCAAAGTGTCATTCGCTGGTTCCAGAACCTTGATA
Organism: Bacteroidaceae bacterium; assembly: GCA_017428785.1. Lineage (GTDB taxonomy): Bacteria > Bacteroidota > Bacteroidia > Bacteroidales > Bacteroidaceae > Physcousia. The sequence goes on along the minus strand of JAFRQD010000057.1, from coordinate 7,979 downwards.
ACGGTGAAGAAGAGGATTACTTCCCCACATTCATTCCTACTCACGGAACAGTTGTGGTGCAGGCTGAAATGCGTTGCGACGGCACATACGATGAAGAAACTGCTTATTTCTCCAATAATGGTGAAGTGGTAATTCCTCCTCATACATACAAAGATGGCTTCTGCCAGGTTTGTGCACAGGAAGATGCCGACTATCCCTTCATTCGCATCTTTGCCAATGCCGACCATGATGCTGCAGGCGGGTATGTCAACAATCAGAGTAATGACGGTTCCGGCCTTGCCATCAACAATAGCGTGGCAGAGCATTGGAACCAGAAGTGGTTCGAAAGCTATCAGCAACTGACTGGCCTTGAACCTGGCCTTTATAAGTTGCGTGTTCAAGGTCTTTCCCGTGTTAAAGCATGGAAGGATGATGATTGCGTAGCATACGAAGAAGCAGAACTAAACCCCGACTATGTACAGCTCTACCACAATAGTCAATATTACGTTGAGGTTGGAGAGCGTCGCATTGGCAATCTTTTCATGGATATTGCCGAAGGCAGACAAGAAAACCCAATAGGCACAGGAACCCAGACTTATCATAGTGCTGGCTACTATGTGCCAAATTCATTGGCTGCTTGCCGTGATTACTTCAAAAAGGGTCTTTATTGGAATGAGCCTATATACTTCGTTGTAGAAAATGACCAAGATATTGTAAAAGTTGGTCTGGAGAATAGAATGTATCTGACTGGCAACTGGACTGTATGGGACACATGGCGTCTGGAGCGTATGAGCGATACCGATGCTGCTGCAGAACTAATCAAAGCTCAACAGGAAAAGAACCTGCAGGAACTTGACCAGTTGGAAGCACAAACTAGCTTGGTTGAAGAATATAAAAAGGCGAGTGAAGATCTTGAACAATATACTTCGTTAGAACAAATCTTGGACATTGCAGACCAGCTCTCGCGTCTGCCAGAACAAATCCGTCTGAGCCACATGGCTTATATTGACTATGCTGCAGCTGTGCAGGCCGTTGTTGACGACCTTGATAATCGCGAACATCTTAATGGTCAATATGCCGAACTGCTTTATAGTTACATCAACGATAATGAGGAAGAGGTGGAAGGTCTGCCTAACGGTACCTCCAAGCATATTCTCGAAGTCAAGACACTCTCTGTAGAAGAATTGGCAGCAGAGACAGCCTTCGTCCAGGAGTTGCTCACTCTTGCCATCAAGAATAGCGTCAACGATGGCTCCGACCTCTCTAACCTTATCTATAATGCTGACTTCGCAGAAGACGGCAATTTCAAGGGATGGGAGGCAAAGACAACAAAAACGGGTACTGGTTGGAATTTCTCTTCCAATACAGGCTTCCTCGACATATATCCCGTGAGCGCCAGCAAGAACACAGCATTCTATGTCTATCAGGATTTGGAAGAAGGTCTGCCTAATGGTCTCTACGAACTGATTGTTCCTGCATACCATCGTACTGGCGATATCGGTCAGGGCGACCAGTCTGGTTGCGAATTGGTGGCTGCCGACATCTTCATCAACGACTTCCATACACCTGTTTGGAACCTTTACAAATGTGCTATCCCCTACGATGAGGCTATCAATGGCATAAACTGCCGCTTCGATCCTTCGAACGACCCCAATGCTCCGCACAATGGTGAGGAGACACATTCATACGACAGAGAAACCGGCACAGGTTGGGTTCCTGATGGTCGTTTTGCTATGAGTATTGCTTTCGGGGCAGGTCGTTTCGTCAACCATGCATATGCTATCGTTGATGACGGCACTTTGCGCGTTGGCATTCAGAACACTGGCATGCCTTGGTACGAGGGCGGCGTGACAGCCTGGGGCAAGTTCCGTCTCATATATCGTGGGCAGAATCAGGATGCAATCCAAGCCATGATGGATAATTTCGGAGAGCATCTCGCAAACTTGCGTTTGGCACAGGAAAAACAGAAGTTCTATATCAGCATGGCCCATCTCGACCACATTGCATCCCTCATTGACGAGGCAGAGAACAAGACAAATGTGGAAGAGAAGATGGAACTTGCCAAGCAAATCAATGCTGAGTTCAATGCCATCAACAGCAGTTATGCTATATATAATGATTTGAGTGGATTGATGGAGTACTGCTACAATCAAGGCGATGTTATTCTTGAAACAGACACAGACCTGAGCAATGCGTTGTATGCGAAGGGTGACGAAATTCAAGAACATTTGCTAAGCGGTGACCTCACTGACGAAGAGGTGAAACAATACGAGACAGACATCAGAGACGATGCCTCGATTGGTGGTGGCTTCTATGTTCAAGGTGAATTGCTCGATGCCGAAGGTAATGACATACCGAAAGATACAAAGAGTAATGTTTATCCGCTTCAGCGTCAAGATGACGGCACATATACGGGAACATTCAAGACTCAGAATCGTGCCAACCTTGTTCATACTGATGCTCGTGCAAACATCTATTTCACTAGATTCGACCAGACCTTCAAGTCCAACCAGCAGTATCGTCGATTCGTCACACCTGCATACAACATACATCCGCTCATAGCTGGTGCCGGTCAGGACTATCAGGTGATAGGTGCAGAGATGCGTGTTACGCTAAATCCAAAAGACAGTACTATTGTATTTGATCCTATTGAATACGCATGGCACGACCGTGTATTTGTCTGTGGCTCTATTATTAACAAGGATGGCCAAGAACATCGCTGGAAGAACGATGAGATGGCGCCGCTGGAGCATGTGGGCGATGGCCTGTATGTGGGAACTGTACGCTTCTTCGAGGACTATGTATATCCAGGTTATGCCACCTTCCTCATCATGGCAAGTCGTTCTACTCTCGATGATGTGGAGAACAGCACGACGACGCGTCCGGGTTGGCTCGAGGCAAGCTATGCAACTGCCAAGAACGACAGCATCCTCACTCTCGGCGAAACGGTTGGAGATCTGGTACGCGGATGGGGCAACCAGCATCGTTTGCGTATTGAATGGCCAGCAGGTGACGGTCCGACAAACTATATTGTCGCTTTCGACATGAACAATCGTTCTATTTGTGTCAAAGTCGATGATGAAATCGATCCTGATGGCATTCAGACAATCGAAGGAACATTTGGCTCGAGAGACGGCATCTATAACCTTGCCGGTCAGAAGATGTCGAAAGGAACCTTGCCTAAGGGCATCTACATCATGAATGGCAAAAAAGTTACAATTAAGTGAAAACAAACAAACTGATATGGATTCCTGGCTTGGTCTGCTCTGCTGCATACGCAGGGCAGGCCACGCCGCGTCCAAACATTCTGGTTTTCATAGCCGACGATTTGGGGACTAACGAGATTGGATGCTACGGAGGCGAAAACCTGCAGACTCCCAACATTGACCGTTTGGCTAAGGAGGGCATGCTGCTTACCAACAACTTCTGCTCTATGGCAGTGAGCGTTCCCATCAGAGCATCCCTCTATACGGGCTTGTATCCGCAGCATCATGGTTCTTTCCGAAACCATAAACCTGTGAATCGCGGCCTCAGAAGTGTGGTACATTATATGTCCGACCTTGGGTATCGTGTTGGGCGAACAGGCAAAGACCATCCAGTAAAGCAGCTGAAGGTGTTCCCCTTCGAGAAGATACCAGGCTTTGCTGTGGGCTGCACGATGTCGCATCCTCCTGTTTCCACTCCCGATGGCATTCGTGAGTTCATGAGCCGCGACAACTCGCAGCCCTTCTGCCTCTTCGTCTGTAGCATCAACACCCACGCTCCTTGGGATTCAGGCGATGCCTCCGAGTTCAATCCCGATAGTGTGCATCTGCCGCCCAACTGTGTGGATAATGCCGTAACCAGACGAATGTTTTGCGACTACCTGGCAGAGATTCGTATGCTCGACAATGAGGTGGGGATGACGCTTCGCACTTTGGAGGAAACAGGACAATTGGACAATACGCTGTTTATCTTCCTTGGAGAGCAAGGCCCCAAGATGCCTTTTGGCAAATGGACTTGCTACCGTTACGGCCAGCACAGCGCCTTCTTGGCTCGCTATCCGCGAAAGATTAAGGCCGGTTCTGTCAGCGATGCCCTTGTACAGTACGAAGATGTTTTGCCCACACTTATCGACTTTGCCGGAGGTGCTCCCGTCGATACCTTGGACGGCCGCAGTCTCTTGCCCATCCTATATGGCAAGAAGAAGGCGCAAGTCAGGGAGTGGGCATACGGCATTCACAACAACCATCCGGAAGGGCCTGCGTATCCCATTCGCAGCATTCAGGACAAGCGCTATCGTTTCATCATGAACCTGATGCACGAGAGGCCGTATAGCGAGAAGCACATGATGAAGCCAGAAGATACCAACGATATGTGGGGTTCGTGGATTGTGACGGCTCAAACCGACGAGCGGGCATCTTGGCTGATAGACAAGTTCGTCCATCGTCCTGCACAAGAGCTCTACGACCACCAGACAGACCCCTGGGAACTCAACAACTTGGCCGAATTGCCAGAATATGCTGCTCGCGTGACAGAGATGAAGAGTGCCCTTCTCGAATGGATGGAGCAAATGGGCGACACAGGCATCGGCATGGATGTCTTGGAATAAGGAGTTATATCCCAAACGCCGGCAGGAGAGATTGCAAACTACACACGTTAAGTCAGTCAACTTGACACGTTAAGTTAGTCAACTTGGCACGTTAAATAAAACACATAAACCAATGAAGATTCAAAAGTCCCATTACCGTAAAGTGCTTTCAGGGCTTGCTGTGCTGCCTGTTACGCTCTGCGCACAAGACAAGCAGCCGAACGTTATTATCATGTATATCGATGATATGGGCATAGGAGATGTGAGTTGTTTCGGAGGCTCATATACGCCGACGCCCAACATCGACCGACTGGCTCAGCAAGGGCTTTCCTTCACGCAGTATTATTCTGCCGCTCCTGTCAGCTCCCCCTCCCGTTGCGGCCTTATTACTGGGCAATACCCTTTGGAGCATGGGATAAATACTTTTATGGACACGCGTGCTGCCAACAAGAGGGTTGAGCAGCTCAACTACCTGAATCCTTCCGCTCCAAGTATCGCGAGGGCTTTCCAGCAAGCAGGCTATGCTACGGCTCATATCGGCAAATGGCATCTTGGCGGCGGTCGTGATGTGACGGATGCACCTGGCTTCGAGAACTATGGCTACGACGAGCACGTCTCAACCTACGAGAGTCCAGACCCCGACCCTATCATCACTTCGACGCGTTGGATATGGGCGGCTTCCGATAGTGTGAAGCGCTGGAACAGGACGGCTTATTTCGTGGATAAGAGCCTCGAATTCATCAGGAAACAGAACGGCAGGCCCTTCTTCCTGAACCTTTGGCCTGATGATATGCACACGCCTTGGGTGCCTGAATTCTTTGCCGAGAAGCGTGAAAAGTGGGAAAAGGAGGATGCCTTCGAACCTGTATTGAAGGAGATGGATGTGCAATTGGGACGTTTCCTCAACGAACTCGACAAGATGGGACTTGCGGAAAATACCATCGTCATCTTTACCAGCGACAATGGTCCTGCTCCCAGCTTCATGCAACGCCGCACCTTAGGGATGCGAGGCGCAAAGAACAGCCTTTATGAGGGCGGCATCAATATGCCTTTCATCATTCGCTATCCTGCCAAGATAAAGGCTGGAGAGCGCAACGAGACGACCATTCTCAGCGCTATGGACCTCTATCCTTCGCTCTGCAAAATGGCAGGCATCTCTACCGAAAAGGGCTATAAGAGCAGGGGAGAAGATATGTCGCGCCAGCTTTTGGGGAAGAACAAAAAGAGTCGCTCGACAGACCTGATGTGGGATTTCGGTCGCAACAAGAGCTTCAACTTCCCTGGCAGGAAGGAGAACCGTAGCCCTCATCTGGCCATTCGTCGGGGCAAATGGAAACTGCTTTGCAACGACAACTGCACAGATATGGAGCTTTACGACCTCGAGGCTGACCGTAACGAAACAAAGAATCTGGCAGACCAGAACCCACGCCTTGCCCGCAAACTGGCAGAAAAGGTGTGTGCCTGGTACGAAGAAAACAGACTGAAAGAATGGTAATGCAGGGAAAAAAGACTTTGGTTTTGCTTGGGGCAGCAACCGCAGCAAACGCCTTCGGAGCTACACGTCCCAACGTGGTGATTATCGTGGCCGACGACTTGGGATGGGGCGATGTGAGCTATCACGGCAGCGTTATCCCGACGCCCAACATCGACCGTCTCATCGGCGAAGGCATCGAGCTGGACCGCTTCTATACGGCACCTGTCAGTTCGCCCACCAGATGCGGACTCATGACGGGTCGCTACCCCAGTCGCTTTGGCATTCGCGAGACAGTCATCCCGCCTTGGCGAGACTATGGGCTTCCTGTGGAGGAAGAGACGATGGCAGATGTGCTGGGACGAAACGGCTACACTAACCTGGCAGCCATTGGCAAGTGGCACATGGGACATAGTCGTCTGCGCTACTACCCGCTCAATCGTGGCTTCACGCATTTCCATGGAGCGCTGAACGGAGCCTTCGATTACTTCGACCATACGCGAGAGAAAGAGCTTGACTGGCACAACGATTGGGAGTCTTGCCACGAAGAAGGCTATTCAACAGACCTTATTGCTGCTGAGGCTTCGCGATGCATCAGGGAATACGCCAAGGGCGAGCCTTATTTCGTCTATGCCTGCTTCAATGCACCTCATGCCCCTTATCAGGCACCAGAAGAGGAAATCCGTAAGTTCATTTCCAAAGAGGAGTTCGATGCCCTTCCCCAAAAAGACCAGAAGGGATGGACTTATCGGGCAATGGTCTCTCGAATGGATACAGGCGTGGGCACCATCCTCGATGCCATTCGTCAGAGTGGCGAGTGGGACAACACCATCATCCTCTTTATGAGCGACAATGGAGGCGTGCCGGGTATGGAACCTTATTGTGTGAACCGTCCCTTGCGTGGCTCAAAGTTCGACGAATGGGAAGGTGGAGTCCGTACGGTTGCCGGCATCTATTGGAAGAAAGGCTTCCAGCAGGGCGGCAGGAAACTGGAGCAAGTCACGGGCTTCGTGGACATCCTTCCCACCTTGGCCGACATCATCGGGGCAAAGGGAAAACCAAAGAATCCGTACGACGGCATCAGCATCTATGGTGTGCTCCGAGGCAAGAAGAAGCAGATAGACCGCGACATGTATCTGGGATGCGGTGCAGGCGTCTGCCAGCAATACAAGCTCATCCTGGCCGGTCAGCATCTTGGCTTGCAGAAGGACTTCATCACAGACATCCTGCAGAACCCTTACGAAAAGCGAGAAGGTCGCATCTATGAAGACCCTGACAGAGTCAAGCTATTACGAAAAACGGTAGTGCAGGGCGATGCCATTGTGCCCTATCAGGAAGAAATACCTTATGGGAAAGGGCAGAAGGGATTCGTCGCACCAAAGGAATGGAAGATAACGGGTTACTAAAGGTGAAAAGTTGAAAAGGTAAAAAGTTGAAAAGTTGACACATTATGAAGCACATTATCATCAAAGGCAGTCTTTCTGCCGTGGCGCTGCTGACGGCTTTCCCATGCTGGTCGGCAAAGAAGACGGACAAGCGTCCGAACATACTGCTCATCATGGCCGACGACATGGGCTATTCCGACATCGGATGCTACGGAGGCGAGATTCCTACGCCCAATATCGACGCTTTGGCGGCTCGTGGGCTTCGCTTCACCCAGTTCTACAATTGCGGACGCTCCTGTCCCACCAGAGCAAGCCTGCTGACGGGCCTCTACTCCCATCAAGCCGGCATCGGAGCAATGTCGGAAGACCCTGAGCTGAAAGACGGCGACGACCCTGAGCACCAAGGCGAGCACGGATACATGGGGTTCCTGAACCGCAATTGCCTGACGATGGCCGAGGTGCTTCGCGATGCTGGATACCACACCTATATGACGGGCAAATGGCATGTCGGACTGCATGGAAAAGAGAAATGGCCGCTGCAGCGAGGCTTCGAGCATTTCTATGGCATTCTGGC
>JAFRQD010000056.1 GCA_017428785.1 Bacteroidaceae bacterium | reverse complement strand
GCATGGTGCATGGGCATTCCTGAACTGCCCGGCATTCGCAGGCGCATCTACTACATCTCGAAGGACCAGATTGCCAAGTGGCCGCCTTTCAATCGCGATGACAACTACAGAGCGAAAACGGCTGTACTGACAGGCAATTTCACGCTCGTTGCTGATGCCCACTGGAAGTACATCGACATCCTGCCGGATAAGTCGCAACTGACTTCCGAGGCTCAGGGTGAACTTCCCTGCCAGACACAGCTCAACAAGCTGGTTGCCGTGCATCCTGGTGTCGGGACAGAGGCTTCGGCTGCTGCCTGCTACTTGAACAACAGCGACAATGTGTTCATCGTAGAGGACACCAAGGGATGGTATCGCGTCGTAGGCAGCGAGAAGTGGGTCACCAAGACAACTGTCACACAGGACAATGGCCAGGGCCCCACTGGTACTGTCGCCACCACTATCAACGTGGAGGCTACGGACGAGACACCTGCTCCCTTCTATGTAGGCACCCTCGATACGGAGGATGGTATCATCAACTGTATTCCGTATGACGATTAACTGCTTTCCATAAGCTCCTTTCTTTCGGTTCGTGCGTTTCTTAGTCTCTCGTGGTCGCGCCCGGAGGTGTGCTTCACATCTTCGGGCGTTTTTGATTACTAATCTATAATCTTTAATCTCTAATCTTTATTTCATGTTTGATGTAATCACAAATGAAATAAATCTCCCAGCAGACATTGCTACGCTGACTGCGGATATTCCTGTGCCCGTCATTCCGGACTTATCCATGCCTGAACAGAAGTCCTCTGGCAAGGACATCTTCGCTGCAAAGGAGCGTAAGGCATGGGATAAGACGGAGGAGGCACGCTGCGATTTCCAGTACCACCTCCGACTGACACGACGGGCTTCAACTAACTTCGTCACAATTTGGCAGAAGTCGGTGTTCGGGAAAACACTTACGGAAATCAAGTCGGATGATGCGATGGTGTCCTACTTCGTGGAGCATATTCTGCCTGTCATCCAAGAGATGATTGGGTACAATCTCTCTGCTGGAGATTGGGCGATTGTTACCACGCCGATGCGCAGGCATCTTGAACGGAACTTTGCTTCGCGTATCGCCGAAAAGCTTGGCGAAGCGTTGGGCATTCCGTTCTACTATGACTGTGCGCATTGTCGCTCTAAGCAACGTGTTGGAGCTGTGTACGATGCAAACAACATCCCCATCGAGCACAATGTGATTGTGTTCGATGATTTCGTTACTACTGGCTCCACTATCCTTGCCATGAAGAACATGCTGCACTCACTCGGGAAAAATCCTGTTTTCTTCTGTGGAATCAACAATAAATTGTAGATTTTTTTCACGACCTCAAACGCATTTTGTCCACCTGTGTTCTCCTCCCTTAATTATGAATTATGAATTGTGAATTATGAATTCAAACAGGGTCTATTTTAACAAGCCGCAAAGGCTCACTCAGCTTATCGGAGCCAATATCTCTGTGATTGTCGCTGGCCGCCGTACTGGTAAGACGGACTCTATAGCTGCTCCCTTTGTTCTGCGGAACATGCAACGTATGCCTGGCAGTACTGGGGGCATCTTGGTACCGACATTCAAGCATGGTCTGACTAACACGCTGCCTGGGCTGTTTGCGGCTTGGAAGCGGTGGGGATTTATCAGAGGTGTTCACTATGTCATAGGACGAAAGCCGCCTAAGACGTTTGCCAAGCCCATCATAGAGCCTGCGGAGTATGAGCATGTCATATCCTTCTACAACGGCTCGTGTGCTGTGATTATCTCACAGGACAGGCCTGGCTCTTCTAACTCCCTTACCCTTTCGTGGCTGCTGATTGACGAAGCGAAGTTCATTGATTACAATCGCCTGAAGGAGGAAACGCTTCCGGCAAATGGTGGTATCAAGTCGCACTTCGGGAAGCATTCGTGCAATCACTCTATCCTTATCCTCTCAGATATGCCACAAACGCAGAAGGGTTCGTGGTTCCTGCATTACAAGGATAAGATGGACGTGGAGGTGATTCGGGGCATCGAGGGGTTGGTATATGACATCTGGAAGCTGAAGGAGCGCATGAAAGCCTTAAAGAAGTCCGGGAAAGAAGTCCCGAAGGCTTTGGTCTATCAGCTGCGGCATAAGGACAAGCAAATGAATCAGCTGCGTTCTGTGGCGACATACTACAAGGAGTATTCGTCTATCGAGAATCTGCAGCTGCTCGGTGAGAACTACATCCGGCAGATGAAGCGTGACCTTACGCCGCTGACCTTTCAGACTTCCATCCTATGCCAGAGGATAGGCATCGCTAAGGATGGGTTCTACTCTTCTATGCGCGAGAAACACAAATATGATGCTTCTAACTTTGAGTACCTGGATCAGGTGGCACAGTCGTTCTATGCCGAGAACGAGGGGCAAGGCTTTGGCGGTGAGCTGGATTGCCGCGCTGACCGCGACTGCAATCCGCTGGCCCCTATCTGCATAGGCATGGACTATAACGCGAACATCAACTGGATTGTCGCAGGTCAACCGTCTGGCAGACGATTGAACGTGCTCAAATCCTTCTATGTGAAGTTCGAACGTAAACTGCCGGCTCTCATTGATGATTTCTGCTCATATTACCAGTTTCACCAGAATAAGACTGTCGTGTTCTACTATGACACGACGGCCCTTGGCTCAAACTATGCGGTGAACGAGCAGGATTTCCGCTGGGTTATCATCCATGAGTTTGAACGCCATGGATGGACTGTCAATGATGTCTATCTAGGGAATCCGATGCGGCATGATGAGAAGTACCTGCTCATCAACCAGGCTTTCGCTGGGAAACAGCGTCTCATGCCGTTCTTTAATCGCCAGAATAACGATGACCTGATTCTCGCTATTCAGGCTGCTGGGGTTACTCGTGGGCGAAATGGCTTCCACAAGAACAAAGCAGGTGAAAAGCTGGCTGAGTCGGAAGAGGATCTCCTCGAACACCGTACCGATGGTACAGATGCCTTCGATACCTTGTTCATCGGGTGTGAAAAATTCCCCCAAAGTGAGTACTCTGGAGGAATGGTGGATTCTGGAGGGATAATGTAATAAATCGGAGCTGGAAATAGAACAAGTGTCCGTTTCCGAACAGTCATGTGTCCGGAAATGGACACTTCTTTTTGAGCCTATATCTGATTTTCAGAGAGTTATGAGTTTGGCACGCTTCTTGCTACTTATAATGTGAATTGTTATAAAGTAAATCGCAAATGAAACACATTAGACAAGTATTATTGATGATGCGCGAGGAAAAACTGTTCTCTAGCATTCACATCGCGGGAACGGCAATGGCGCTAGCCTTCACGATGGTCATGGCCGTAGTGTATTACATCAAGCTCGCACCTATTTATCCCGAAGTGAACCGCCCGCGGACGGTGTACTTCAACATGATTGAAGTCCGTGTGGAAAAGGATGGCAAGGCGCAGGGCGCGACCGGCTACTGCTTCAGCGAGAAGGCGTTCGAGGAGTGGTTCCTGCCATCGAAGAACTACGAGTACTGTGCCCCGACGCTCGCAATGGCAGGAAGCGGAATAGTCAGTTCCTACGACAAGGAATGCGCCGTGAAGGGAAAGGATGAGTATATCGAGACCATCACGAACTACACGAATGCCGACTTCTTCAAGATATATCAGTATGACTTCCTCGAAGGCCGTCCGCTCACGGAGCAGGACGTGGAGAACCACGAGAAGGTCTGCGTCGTGAGCCACGACTTTGCCGAGCAATACTTCGGTCGCGGCGTGAGTGCCGTGGGTAAGATGGTGGAGACAGAGAACCGCGAGGCGGTGCGAGTCGTGGGTGTGGTGCGTGGCTCAAGCGGGTTGACGCCCGACAGCTACATACAGGTCTTCAAGCCCTACACGCTACGTGTCACAGCACACAGCGACAATCCCTATTGCGGCTCTTACGGCATCGTGCTGACCGTGAAGGATGGCAAGCAGCTGCAAGCCCTCAAGCGCGAGCTGGACGAGATAGCTGCACGGCTCACGCAGTCGGGCGAGATACATACCAGCAACTGGATGGAAGAAGGAGCAACAAAGGCCGTCCATCTGACAAGTGCGATGGAGACACACCCGATGCACACCCTGCGCAATGAGTGCTCCAACGGCTCGCTGCTCGAAGACGTGTCCAGTTGGCAAGTCGTGAAGCACTATGCCGGCCTGCTGTTCGTCCTGCTCTTCGTGCCTGCCCTCAATCTGTGCGGCATCGTGGCGGGACGGATGGAACGGCGCACGGCAGAGATGGCTGTCCGCAAGACCTTCGGCGCCCGTCGCTCTACCTTGCTGTGGCAAGTCGTCGCGGAGAACCTCGTGCTGACCGGCATCGGCGGCTTCATCGGCCTTGTGGCTGCATGGCTCAGCATCTACGTCTTCCGCGTGGAGCTGCTGGGCATGTTCTTCGACAGCAGTGCAATCGGCGCGTCGCCCATCGTCACGGGGGAAATGCTCTTTGCACCGCTGCTCTTCGTGGGAGCCTTCGCCGCCATCCTCATCATCAATCTGCTGTCTGCCCTGCTGCCCGCATGGCTCAGTCTGAGGAAACCTATTGTGGAGAGTATGATGGAGAAAAGATAGGAAGCCCCCTCCCAACCTCCCCCGAGGGGGGAGGAGTTCATTCCCGCTAAACATAACATAAAACAACACTATACATAATGAATAATATTCCAAAAGTAACTACAAAGTCCTCCCCCTTTAAGGGGGAGTTAGAGAGGGTCCGGAGCGGCTCCGTATGGCTCTTCCTCGAACTAATTGTGATAACCGTCGTCGCTTGGGTCGTCATCGACCCTGCCGTAGTGAACCTCTACTACATGAACCAGCCGGTGGGCTACGACAGCGACCGCCTCGTTTTGACCGAAATAAAAAGGATATACAACAGCGACGGCACAGGCTCTGCCAATGCTATGGAGCAAATGAACGAATACCTGCCGAGGCTCGTGGAGAAGCTGAAAGCCACGGACGACATAGAGAATGTCTATGGCTACGAGAACCCCTATTCGGCGCTCTCACACAGATACGGCGGCCTGCGGCTCATCTGCTGCCGGGAGCATGACACGATAGGCATCTACAGCGTCACATTCTGCGAAGGTCAGCATTTCTTCGAGACCTACGGCCTCAGGCCCTTGCCAGGCAGTCCCTCGACGGAAGAGCTGTCAGAGCTGACAAGTACATTGCGGCAGGTGGTGCTCTCCGAGTCGGCTGCCAAGGCTATCTTCGGCACGACGGAAGGCGTCGTTGGGCGAAGCATCGCAGAACCCGGGCAGGGAGAGAACACGCCGCCAATGACGGTGGCAGGCGTAGTGGAGGACGTGCAGCATGAACGCTTCGGCTCTTCCCGCAGCACGCTCTATGCTCCAAGCCGGCCTTCCTATTATACCAAATACCTCGTGCTACGTCTCAGGAAAGGCGTGAAGCCTGCAAGATACGTCGAAGAACATGCCGGCGACGTCATGGCTCTGGCAAAGACACCCTTCATACGTATCAGCAAGATCATGCCCTACGAGGACTCACTTCTGGCTGACGACCTGCAGGATGGTCTGCCGCAGGAGACGAACATGCACCTCGCGTTGGCCCTGTTCTTCCTCATTAACCTTAGTCTGGCTGTTATAGGTACCGTATGGCTACAGGCGAAGCGCAGGACAGAGGAATGTGGTGTGCGCCGTGCCTTCGGAGCCACAAAGCCGCGCCTGCTGCTGTCGTTCCTTGCCGAGGGAGCTTTAATGGCTACCGTTGCCATCGTCATCGGCTGCATCATCTATCTGAACTATGCCCATAGCGGGTACTACGAGACGCAAGGCGGATTCGAGACCTTCAACATGTACACTTCGCAACTGAACATGCCGCCTCTCTCTGACCTCACTTGGGTCGATCACTTCTGGCCGCACTTCCTCATCGTCTCCGCGTGCGTATATATTATTATATTATGTACGGTCCTCATCGGCACAACGATACCTGCCCTGAAGATTCTTGGAACAAAGATAACAGATGCACTTAGGGAAGAATAGACTCCCTACTCTCCTTTAGAGGAAATTCAAAATTAATCAATTCAAAATTAATATAACAAACATTATGGAAAACGTAATCAAACTAACCGAGATTAACAAAATCTATCGTACCGACGAAGTGGAGACACAGGCGTTGGAGAATGTGAACATTGAAGTAAAGAAGGGCGAGTTCCTCAGCATCATGGGGCCTTCCGGATGCGGTAAATCGACACTGCTCAACATTATGGGCCTCTTGGACGAACCTACAAGCGGCACCATCGAGCTGTGCGGAACTGTCATCGACCCCAAGCTGCCGGACAACAAACTCGCTGAGCTGAGGAACAAGACGCTGGGCTTCGTGTTCCAAAGCTTCCACCTCATCAGTACACTCAACGTACTGGACAACGTGCAGATTCCGCTCATCTATCGTGGTGTTCGTAGCGCTGAGCGTCTGCGCCTTGCCAAAGAAGTCATCGAGCGCGTAGGCCTCTCGCACCGCATGAAGCACCGCCCCTCGCAACTCTCCGGCGGTCAGTGCCAGCGCGTCGCCATCGCCCGCGCCATCATCGGCAACCCCGAAATACTCCTTGCCGACGAGCCGACGGGTAACCTTGACTCCAAGATGGGTGCCGAAATCATGGAGCTGCTGCACAAGCTGAACCGCGAGGACGGCCGCACCATCGTGATGGTAACGCACAACGAGCGGCAAGCCCAGCAGACAGATAGGATTATAAAGTTCTTGGACGGAAGGCAAATCCAGTAATGTACAATTTGACAATTTACGATTTACAATTTATATGTTGAGTAAATTCATTCTATTCCTGCGCCACGCCTTCGCATTGATTCGCGCCGACAAATTGTTCTCCACCATCTACATTGTGGGCACAGCCGTTGCCATCGCCTCCGCTATGGTGGTCGCCATCGTGCTGAACATCATGCTCGCGGACATCAGGCCGGAAGTGAACCGCAGCCGGACGCTTTACCTCACCAACACGTTCAAGAGGGCATCGCAAGAAGAGGAGCATATAGATTACAGCTCAACCCTTGCCATCGATTCTTGCTTC
>JAFRQD010000055.1 GCA_017428785.1 Bacteroidaceae bacterium | reverse complement strand
TCCCTTGAAATTAAGTTTTCTTGGCTGAAAAAGGCGAGTTTGTTATCATTTGAACTACATTTCCATAAGATTTTATTTGTAGTTTCCACATTTTGAAACCATATTATGCTCTCAAAAATGAAGTGTAGTCAAATTAAACGAATCATTGCACATTCGATTACTATTTGTGGTTTTCAAATGTTAAAAACGTTAAATCTTCGCTATTTTATCCTTCAACAGAATCTACACAACCACTTTTCTACCGTTTTAAGCAAAACAAATTGAAACACAACAAGTTGCAAATACGAGTATTGCCGCAACCTGACCTCTGTCACCATCCCCAACAGCGTGACAAGCATCGGTAATTCTGCTTTTAATGGTTGCGGCCTGACCTCTATTACTATTCCTAACAGTGTACAGAGTATTGATGAGGGGGCATTCCAAAGGTGCCTAAGCCTGAGTACTGTTATTGTCGGCGACAATGTGACAAGTATTGGCAATAATTGCTTCGAAGAGTGCAACTCCCTGCAAATAGTCTCACTAGGCAACGGTTTGAAGACTATCGGAGAGCAAGCTTTCAGGTGGTGTAGGAATCTTAGTAATGTCTACAGCTATGCAGAACAAGTTCCTAACACCGCTTATGGAGTCTTTCAAGATACAAACATTGGATCAGCAACCCTCTATGTCCCATCTAGTTCCGTTGAGTCGTATAAAGCATATAGTTCATGGAAATCTTTTGGAAACATTGTAGGACTTAACTCGTATGTATTATCCTATATGGTTGACGGTGAAGAATACAAATCGTATAGTTTCTGTGAGGGACAGCCCGTTGCTCCAGAGGTAGAGCCAACGAAGGAAGGCTACTCTTTCTCTGGCTGGAGCGAAATACCCGAAACGATGCCAACCCATGATGTTGTTGTAACTGGTTCTTTCACTATCAATAGTTACACTATAACCTATCTGGTAGATGAAGTGGAATACAAAACGTCAAGCTATGTATACGGAACCGAACTCACACCAGAAGAAGAACCAACGAAAGAAGGATATACTTTTTCCGGTTGGAGTGAGATACCTGAAACTATGCCTGGCCACGATGTTGTTGTAACGGGCACTTTCACCATCAATAGCTATACCTTAACCTATCTGGTTGATAATGAGGAATATAAATCATCAATTATTGTATATGGTACTCCTATCACTCCAGAGGAAGAGCTAACTAGGGACGGCTTTACATTCTCCGGTTGGAGCGAGATACCAGAGACAATGCCCGATCATGATGTCACTGTCACAGGAACATTTACTATCAATCCATGCACTATTGTCTTCGATACGGATGGCGGCAGCCCAATACAGAGCCTCTTTGGGGAAGCAGGCAGCACGATAACTCCTCCAGAAGACCCGACACGAGAGGGATATACGTTCCTTGGATGGGAACCTGCATTTCCAGAAACGATGCCACAGGAAGGATTGGTTGTGAAAGCTATATGGCAAATCAACAGCTATGCCCTTGTTTACATTGTTGACGGTGAGGAATACAGCAGAAGCGAAATAGAGTATAGTGCAGGAATTACTCCATTGGAAGAGCCTGCAAAGGAAGGCAATACCTTCAGCGGTTGGAGCGAGATACCAGAGGTAATGCCTGCCCATGATGTTGTTATAACAGGAACTTTCACAGCCAATAGCTATACCTTAACTTATATGGTGGATGGCGAAGAGCACAAGACTTCGACCGTTGTCTATGGCTCTGAAATCATTCCAGAGGAAGAACCGACAAAGGAAGGCTACACCTTCTCTGGTTGGAGTGAAATACCGGAGACGATGCCAGCAAATGATGTGGTCATTACTGGTTCTTTTACTATCAACTTCTATACATTATCTTTTATAGTAGATGGTGAAGTATATAAGTCTGAGTCTATTGCTTACGGCACAGACATCACTCCAGAGGAAGAGCCAGCCAGGGAAGGCTATACCTTCTCCGGTTGGAGCGAGATACCAGGGACAATGCCTGCGGAAGATGTTACCGTGACAGGCTCCTTTACTATCAACCAATACCTGCTGACTTACATCCTTGATGGTGAGGAATACAAGTCCTGCGAGATTGACTACAACACCGTATTGACGCCAGAAGTTGTTCCCGTCAAGAAAGGTATGACGTTCTCGGGCTGGGGCAATGTGCCTGAGACAATGCCTGCACACGATGTGATTTTGACGGGAACTTACAGTTGGTCGAAGGAAACACTTGACGGCATCGTCTATGAAGTAGCAGACACGCTGAGCAATTATGCTTCTGTCATTGGCTATGAAGGCGAAAGCGAGGAGGCTGAACTTCTTTCCGAAGTTGTGATTGGCGGAGATAGTTATACTGTTTACAGCATTGCCAAAGATGCTCTGCCTCATACAATAACGATACACACCTCTGTAGGAAGGTTGCTGCTCTGGTTGTGGAGCAACGGCTATACAGACATCAAGGAAATAGAAACCGGCAGAGACCTTACCGCTCCCGAAGTGGCTTTGGCTCAGGCAACTGCAAGTTCATTGACATTGTCCTTCGTAAACGACTATCCGGAGTTTAGTGAAATGGTAGAGTTCTCAGGTTCTCCTATTGAGAAGGGCGAAAATGGATACTCTATGAAACTCACTGGATTAGACCCCGATTATGAATATGAGGGTCTTGCTTCTGTTACTCTTACCTTTGAGGATGCTTCCTACACAAAGACATGTTCCTTCAGGACAGAACCCCTCAACCTTAACACCCTGCTCCCGAAAGTTATCTCAGAGGGAAATGTCATTGTGGCAGCCGAGTCGAACCTCGATGATGAAGAGGCAAATGTGGGCTTCAAGTGGAGGCGAACAGCATGGGAGGACGACGAAGAGATTTTCCCGTCACGTTCTGGTGTTGCATATCTCTATGAGGGCATGATGGAAGGCATCATCCGCAATCTTAGCAGCAATCCGTGGAAGGTTCGTCCTTTCTACACATCGAATGCCGGCAATACTTATTATGGTGCCTGGAGAGGTATTGATCCTTCTGACTACTCTTATTTTGAGCCAACAGTTCATACTTACGCAGCACTTGCTGTTACAGACAGCACAGCAGAAGTGAAGGGCTATGCGATGCAAGGAACCGATGATGTAGAAAGTCAAGGTATCATGTACTGGGAAAATACTCCTTCTCTTTCATCTTCACGAAGGAAAGCGAACGGCATTCCTGATAATGCAAAGATAGTAGAAGTATTCTCTCCTGTGATGAAAGTCACACTGAGTGGCCTCGACTATGATACAGAGTATAACTTTGTGGCATTTGTCAAGACAGCAAACGGCGAAACATTCTATGGCGAACAGCAATCATTCCGCACAACCTCCGATCCAGACGGCATCGATGAGATTGAAGATTCAACATTGGAGATTGAAGAGGCTTGGTACTCGCTCGATGGCAAGAAACTTGCCAAGCCACAGAAAGGCATCAACATCATCCGCTACTCAGACGGAACGACAAGAAAGGTCTTGATTAAGTGAGAGCAGAGCCAAGCTTGCTTGTGCTATGCCGAGCGTCAAAGAGCTCGACGAAGTCAAGGTCTTGATTAAGTGAGAGCAGAGCCAAGCTTGCTTGTGCTATGTCGAGCGTCAAAGAGCTCGACGAAGTCAAGGTGAAGTAAACACTTCTATACACAGTAAGAGAGCCTCGATAAGTTATTGGGGCTCTCTTTTTATATCTGGTTTGCGCAGGGAGAATGCATAGGGGAGTAGGGAATCCAAGAACCTGCATGTGATTTGCCAGCGCTCAGCGAGATAAAAGTTCAGACATTTTATTCACTCGTTCTTGCGGGATTGCGAAAAAAGTGCTACTTTTGCATTGCAACATCGGTGTTTCCTCGAAACAACTGCAGAACGGAAACTATGAATCAAAGACTGTCAATATGGGCGATGCTTTGCTGCCTCACTCTCGGCTTGCTCGCTGTTCCCACTAGAAAGGACTACTACACCTACGAGGATTTTGGTGCGGTTGGCGACGGAGTCCACGACGATCAGGCTGCCATTGTGGCTACTCATAAGGCTGCCAACGAACACAATATGTCTGTCCGCGCTTCCGACGACAAGACATACTACATCGGTAGGGGCAGCGAGGTTGCTGTCATCCAAACGAATGTCGATTTCGGCAAGGCTCATTTCATTATCAACGATGTGGTGACCGACGACTACAGGGCGCCCATCTTTCGGGTGGAATCAAAGCTGAAGCCTATTGACATCGCTGATGTGCACCAGTTGCGGAAAGAGCAGAAGCGGTTGGGAGTGCGCTTGCCTGCCCGTAGCCTTGTTTTCGTCGAGAACAGCAAAAAGAATGTCTATATCCGTTACGGACTCAACCAAAACAATGGAACGCCGCAAAAGGAGGTCTTTATTGCCGACAAGAGAGGCAGGGTGGATAGCCGTTCGCCCATCACTTGGGACTATGACGAGATAACCCGCATGACGGCTTATCCTATTGATGAGAAGACGCTTACCATCAAAGGCGGCTGTTTCACCACGATAGCCAATCAAGCAGAGTCCGAGTACAAATATAGGGGACGCGGGATTGTTGTCAATCGCTCCAATGTCCGTGTGGAAAATGTCACGCACTTGGTTGAAGGCGAGCAGGAGCACGGAGCGCCTTATAGCGGATTTCTTATTTTCAATTATTGTGCAGATGTGGTTGTGACAGGTTGCCTGCTTACGCCTCACATGACATACAAAACCATCGGAAGTGCCGGAAAGCCTGTGTCGATGGGCTCCTATGATATGACTGCTGGCTATTGTGTGAATGTCCTCTTTGAACACGGGCGGCAGACCATCGACATTGACGACCGAGCTTATTGGGGCCTCTTTGCCTCGAACTTCTGCAAAGACCTCCGCATGTTCGACATGGTTATCTCACGCTTCGATGCCCACATGGGCGTGGCAAATGTCACCCTGAATCGCTGCACCTTTGGGCACATGGGTGTTCAGGCCGTTGGTTTCGGCACGATGCTTATCGAGGATTGCGAGATGCACCGAGGCACTTTCGTTTGGCTCCGCGACGATTATGGGAGCACTTGGGACGGCGATATCATCATCCGTAACAGCACCTTCCGTCCGGTTAGGGACGAGAGGAACCTTACCATCATATCCGGTTCCAATCCTGGAACGCACGATTTCGGCTACATTTGCCGCCTGCCTCGACGTGTGTACCTTGAGAACCTCACCATCGACGATTCCCATATCACCAATCCGAACTACACAGTGCCAGCGGTCTTTGGTGATTTCCGTCGCGACGCCACAGCCCCAAATCTCTTGCCATTCACGCCTACCGAGGAAGTTGTCGTCAAACACATCCGTGCGGCCAGTGCCAGACAGATAAGGCTTTCTCATAACCCGCAATTGTTCAAGGATACAAAGATAACTGCAAAAGATAAAACTATAATAATAAAATAATGTAGTAATGAAGACACTCTGTCGCTATATCTCTAATTACATGGGCATCCTGGTGCTTGCCGCTGCTTTGCTGGCGATGACTTTCCCCGAAGTGTTCCAACAAGTGCGCCCCAAGGTCATCAACTATCTTTTGGGTGTGGTGATGTTCGGAATGGGCTTGACGCTCCGCCTCATGGATTTCAAGATAGTGTTCAGTCGTCCGAAGGATGTGCTGATAGGCTGTCTGGCTCAATTCACCATCATGCCGTTCTTGGCATGGGCGCTGGCGAAGCTCTTCTCTCTCGACGAGGCACTGGCACTCGGAGTTGTGCTGGTGGGATGCTGCCCTGGCGGAACGGCCTCGAATGTCATTACCTATCTTGCAAAAGGCGATTTGGCGCTTTCCGTAGGGATGACTGGTGTTTCCACCTTGCTTGCACCCCTGCTCACTCCTTTGTTGACATGGGCTTTGGCGGGAAAGAGCGTTAATGTCGATGTGGCGGGCATGTTGCTGAGTATTCTCTGGGTAGTTATCCTTCCAATTGTCCTCGGATTGCTGATAAAATGGCTTTGGCCGAAGTTCACGGAGAGAGCGACAGACTATCTTCCCGCCGTTTCCTCGATAGCCATTGCCCTGATAGTAGCCATTGTCATTGCCGCAAATGCTGACAAACTGCTGGCTGGCGGACTGATTGTTGTGTTGGTGGTCATGCTTCATAACATCTGCGGATTGAGCCTCGGCTATCTGATAGGACGACTCCTGAGCCTCTCCGAGCCCAAGAAACGCGCCATTGCCATTGAGGTCGGTATGCAGAACTCCGGATTGGCCAGCAGCCTTGCCACATTGCATTTCGCAGCATATCCCCTTGCCACCATTCCCGGAGCTATCTTTAGCGTCTGGCACAACATAAGCGGAACACTTGTGGCACGATACTTTACCATTCGAAATAATCAAAGCTCCTAACTCTTAACCCTTAACTCTTAACTCTTAACTCTTAACTCATATAATTTACAGCTATGGCAAATAGATTTATCCTCAACGAAGTGTCATACTTCGGCCCCGGGGCTCGCAAGGAGTTGCCGGGAGTTGTGAAAAGACTTGGCTTCAAGAAAGCCCTCGTAGTGACCGACAAAGGCCTTATGCAATTCGGCGTGGCCAAGAAAGTGCTCGACGTGATGGACGAAGCGGGTATTGCCTACGATGTCTTCGACGACGTGAAGCCCAATCCTACTGTGACGAATGTTAAGAACGGCATAGAGGCATGCCGTCGTGCAAATGCCGACTTCATCGTGGCTATAGGCGGAGGCTCGAGCATGGACACGGCAAAGGGTATTGGCATTGTGGTGAACAACCCTGAATTCAGCGACATTGTATCGCTGGAGGGCGTGGCCGACACGAAGAAAAAGTCGCTGCCCATCATCGCGCTGCCCACAACAGCAGGCACGGCTGCCGAAACAACTATCAATTACGTCATTATCGACGAAACGCGTCAAGCAAAGATGGTCTGTGTAGATCCTAACGACATACCATGCGTTGCCATCATCGATGCAGAACTGATGTACTCATTGCCAAAGAGC
Organism: Bacteroidaceae bacterium; assembly: GCA_017428785.1. Lineage (GTDB taxonomy): Bacteria > Bacteroidota > Bacteroidia > Bacteroidales > Bacteroidaceae > Physcousia. Next base: position 12,517 of record JAFRQD010000055.1, on the reverse strand, counting down.
CTCACGGCAGCAACGGGAATGGATGCTATGACGCATGCCATCGAAGGACTCATCACAAAGGCTGCCTGGGAACTGAGCGACATGTTCGAGGTGAAGGCCATTGAGATGATATACAAGTACTTGCCGCTGGCAGTCAGCGAACCTACGAATCCTGTTGGTCGCGACGGGATGGCAGTTGCGCAATATGTTGCCGGTATGGCTTTCTCGAATGTAGGCTTGGGCGTTGACCATGGCATGGCACATCCTTTGAGCGCCCTGTTCGATGTGCCTCACGGCGTGGCATGTGCCATGTTGCTGCCTACCGTAATGCGCTTCAACATGCCGGCTGCCAAGGAGAAGTATGTGGAAATAGCCAAGGCATGCGGCGTCTATCAATCCTCAATGAGCATCGATGAGGCTGCCGAAGCCGCTTGCAAAGCCATCGAAGACCTTAGCGCATTGGTGGGTACCAACAAGCGTCTCACGGAACTCGGTATTGTGGAAGAGGATATCGAAGCCCTTGCTGAACAAGCCATCAACGATGTCTGCACCCCAGGCAACCCGCGCCCCGTCAGCAAGCAGGACATCATCGACCTGTATCATCAGATCCTGTAGAGAGGAATGCCTAGGATTTCCTAGGCATTCCTAGAAACCTGTCCTGTTATGAAAAAGATTCTGTTCTTCCTGATGCTTTGCGCTGCCATTTCATCTTCGGCGCAGACGTTGACGGTGGATGCGGGGAAGGTGCTTTGCTCTGTGGAGCCGCTTATATATGGTGCTGGAGCCGAAGATGTGAACCACGAAATCTATGGCGGCCTCTATGATCAGAAGATTTTCGGAGAAGGCTTCGAGGAACCGGCATTTGCCAACATCAAAGGCTTCAAGGCTTTCGACGAGCAATGGAGTGTCGTATCGGGTATGGCTCAGTTGCTGACTTCGCGTCATGGGAAACTGATATACATGGGCAGTCAGCTGTCGAGCGGTAGCGTAGAGGTTGAGGTGCGGATGGACGATGTCAATGCCATTGCCGGTCTTATTGTGAATGTGGCAAATGCCGGCAACGGAGCAGATGCCTTCGATGGCTATGAGGTGGCTCTGAATGCAAGAAAAGGCTCGTTTGTCTTGGGCAGACATCAGCAGAACTGGCAGCCTGTTTCGGACACTCCTGTGCCGTTCAATCCTTTGGGGCAATGGAACAAGATTCGCGTCCTCGTCGATGGTGCAAAACTCAACATCTATCTGAACGACAACTTAATAAAGGCCTTCGATGACACGGACAGCCCTTTAAGGTCCGGTTCTATAGGGCTTCGTTCTTTCGGCGGCTCTGCCACATTCCGCAACCTGAAGATAGATGGCCACGATGTTGCCTTCGAGAGCGATGCCCCCAATGTCTCGGGCATGTGGATGCCGTTGGGAGAAGGCGACTTCGAGATAGATGCCGCTCAGCCCTTTTCTGGCAGACAGTCGCAGAGGATAAGCGGCAAACGCGGTACGGGCATCTGCAACAAGGGGCTCAATCGCTGGGGTATCTCAATAGAGAAAGGCAAACTGCTTCACGCCTCTCTCTATCTGAAAGGAAATGCGACAAAGGTGCAAATCGCTCTGCAATCGGCCAACGGCAACAAGGAGTATGCCCGCACAGAAATCACAGGGATAGACGGGGAATGGAAGCGTTTCGACACAGAACTTACTCCCAGCGGCAATGACCCTGCAGGACGTTTCTGCCTCGAATTGGGCGAAGAGGGCACCGTATGGCTCGACCAGGTACTTCTCTCAACTGACAGCTATCCCTTTCGCTCCGACCTGACAGATGCTTTCCGACAGCAGCACCTGACTTTTCTGCGATATGGCGGAACGATGGTCAATGCCAAAGAATACATGACGCGCAATATGTTAGGAAGCCGACTCGAGAGGCAGCCCTACTATGGGCATTGGTATCGCTATGCCACCAACGGCTTTGCCATTCCTGAGTTCATGCAGTTTGCCCGGCTTATCGGCACAGAACCCACCTTTGCAATCAATATCGAGGACAATCCGGACGATGTTCTTGCTTTACTTCATGAGATAGAGCCCTATGGCTTGAAGTTCATCGAGATAGGAAACGAGGAGTGCATCGGTTCGTCGGCCCGCTCTGGTTATGAACATTATGTGGAGCGCTACCTTATTCTCTATGAAGCCATACACAAAGCATATCCCGACTTGCAGTTCATCAACGCGGCTTGGTGGAGGCCTAATCAATTGGAGACGATGCAATATGTCTTCCGGAAGATTGACGGCAAATGCGACTATTGGGACTATCATCCCTGGACGGAAACGCCGCAGCAAGCCAAGAACATCGAGGCAGAGATGGCGCAAATGAAGCACCTCTTCTTGCTGTGGAATCCGACTACGACGATGCGATGTGCCATCCTTGAGGAGAATGGCAACACTCACGATATGGCACGAGCTTTGGCTCATGCCGTGATGCTGAATGTCGTGCGCCGTGCAGCAGGCTTTGTCCCCTTGGACAGTCCTGCCAATGCCCTGCAGCCTTATGAACAGAACGATAATGGATGGGACCAGGGACAGATATTCTTTTCGCCTTCGCAGGTGTGGATGCAGCCTCCCTTCTATGCCCAGCAGATGGCGGCAATGAGCCATCAGCCGCTGCTTGTGGAGAGCTTGTGCGATTCTTCCGACAGCCTCGATTGTACGGCAACACGCAACGAGCAAGGTGATACGCTGGTTCTGCATATTGTGAACTACGGAACATCTTCCCGCCAACTGACCCTCGATTTGAAGAACTTCAGTAAGGTGCGCAGCATTCGATGCCTTTCCCTCAGTGGTTCCGAGCATGCCGAGAACACACCTCAGCGCCCTCGCAGTATCACACCAAAGGAGAAAGCAATCAAGCCAGGGAAGCCGATTTCACTCCTTCCGTACAGCTATTCCGTACTCAAGGTAGTGGCTTCTCCATCCTCGCTGCCGTAGAAGTCATTCTCCCTTTGCCTGATTCTTGAGCCGCAGTTTGCGTCTGTGGAAATGCAAGTAGCGTTTCTCCATTCGCAAGCTGCGTTTCTTCATTTCCAACCTCCGTATTAAGAATTCTGTGTGGCAAATGGCAGCATTCTGCACTCCACGCTTAGTTTTCCAACTACCCACGCTTAGTTTCCCAACTACACATGTTTAGTTTCCCAACTACCCACGCTTAGTTTGCAAAGATGCTGGGCTCCAAGTGACATAACCTGCCAGAATGTTGTGTCTCTGCACTTTGGCATCGTTTTTGTATGGATGCTTACAGATGCTGATTAACAAAGCTGAAAAATGAAACCTGAAATTTGAAAGATAGTTAAGTCGTGCCTTCCGTCTGTTAAAGATTGGGAACGAAACGCACATCATTGAATAAAAAGTATTTACCTTTGTCGCAGAGTTTTTCAATAATCAATAAACAATAACCTATAACTATTATAAAGCAATGAAACAGACAACAAAGAATTGGATTGGTGCAATTGCCCTAGTTCTGGGCAGTAGCGCAGTGACTGGTGCTGTGGTGAGAATGTCTCCATCTTCCGTTTCCTCAAGAGGTGAAGCCCAAAGTCCTTCCGTTATGGCCGCTCCAGCTCAAGTGGCAGCTCCTGGCGGATATGTGGATTTGACTACAGCTGCAGAGAGTGCCGTCGGCTCCGTCGTATATATCAAGGTGACGCAGACAGGCAAGACACAACGCTATCAGATACAAGACCCCTTCAGCGACTTCTTCGGCGACTTCTTCGGCTTTGGCGGAAGAGGTCAGCAGCCTCAGCAACGCGAATACAAGCAGCCCGACCGTCATGCGGCTGGCAGTGGTGTGATTATCTCGAACGACGGCTACATCGTGACGAACAATCATGTTGTGGGCGAGGCTGACGAGATAGAGGTGAAGCTCAACGACAATCGTGAGTTCAAGGGGCGCATCATCGGATGTGATGCTACGACAGACCTTGCCCTCATCAAGATTGATGCCAAGGACCTGCCTGCCATCAAGATAGGCAATAGCGACGACTTGAAGCTCGGACAATGGGTGCTGGCAGTTGGCAACCCCTTCAATCTGACAAGCACCGTGACGGCAGGTATCGTCAGCGCTAAGGCACGTTCTCTTGGCGCAAACGGCATCGAGAGCTTCATACAGACCGATGCTGCCATCAATAGTGGCAACAGCGGAGGCGCTCTTGTTAACGAGAGGGGAGAGCTGGTGGGCATCAATGCAATGCTCTATAGCCAGACAGGCAGCTACAGCGGCTATGGCTTCGCTATCCCGACATCTATTATGAATAAGGTGGTGGCCGACCTCAAAGTCTATGGCACCGTGCAGAGAGCAATCCTCGGTGTGCAAGGCATCGATGTCTCCACATGGATTGACAGCGAGAAGGCAAAGGGCAACGAGCCCGATGTGGATGTGGTGGAAGGCGTCTATGTTGACAAAGTTACTGATGCAAGCGCTGCAGAAGAGGCAGGCTTGGAAAAGGGCGATGTCATCACAGAATTCGACGGCAAGAAGGTCAGCAAGATGTCCGAGCTGCAGGAAGCCATTGCCCAGCATCGTCCTGGAGATAAGGTGAGCCTCACCTACAAGCGTGGCAAGAAGGAGCACAAACTCAACGTCACATTGAGAAACACGCAGGGCACTACGAAGGTGATGGAGGAAGTCGACCTCGACCAGATGGGTGTCTCCCTGAAGCCCATCAGTGAAGAAGAGCAGAAGTCGCTCGGCATCGACTATGGCTTGACTATCAATGCGATAAGAAATGGCAAGATGAAGACTGCCGGAGCTGCCAAGGGCACTATCATCCTTCAGGTGAACGACCAGAAGATGCAGACGGAGGAGGATTGGGAAGAAGCTGTGAAGGGCGCTAATCAAAGCACAGACCGCACGCTTTGGATAAAGGCCATCACTCCAAGCGGCAGGAAGGTCAGCTATGTGATTGAGCTGGACGAATAAGCCCTCCAATCATAGGAAAAGTAAGAATTGAGTTATGTAGATTCCCTGAATCCTTACCGGGTTCGGGGAATCTGTGTTTTATGCGTTTAGAGCGTCATCTGTTCAATTCCCTAGACAGCTTGATGCCATCATTTTAAGCAGCTTAATGAAAAAACATGCCTTTATGTTTGCTCGTTTAAGCAAATAAATTTACCTTTGCAGGTTGGAATGTAATATAATATAATAATGTACGATATGAAACGCATGCCTACCATACTTATCTTGCTGATGACGGTGCTTTGTGGCTTCGGACAGACCTCGACGAAGCTGAGCGGTACGCCTATCGGTTCGCCTAATGTGGACTATAGTACCAACCAGTCGAGTACGACAGTCAACACGCCAGCTGATGTTTTCGACGGCAATTACAATACTTTCTATGCCTCGATGGAACGCTCCCGCACTTGGGTAGGCTTGGATTTGGGCACGCCTCATGTTATCACAAGAGTTGGCTGGAGTCCTCGTACAAGTCAGGAAGGCCGTGTGCAGCTTGCTGTCTTCGAGGGAAGCAACAGCCCCGACTTCCTTGATGCCGTTCCCCTGTATCTTATTCCTGAGAAGGGCACGAAGAATGTGATGAGCTATGCCGATGTGCCTGTCTCGAGAGGTTTCAGGTATGTGCGTTATGTGGGGCCTGCCGATGCACGGTGCAATATTGCCGAGCTGGAGTTCTACGGGTATGAGGGCGAAGGCGATGACTCGAGCTGGTATCAGGTGACGAACCTGCCTACCGTGAGCATTCATATTTATGCGGGTTACGACCCTAAGGACAAGGTGACGGAGCTGCCATCGAACATCACTATTACTTACGATGGAGGCACACGCATCCAGGAATATCCCATCACCACTCGAGGCAGAGGCAATGCTTCATGGGACTTCCCGAAGAAGCCCTGGCGCATCAAGTTTGCTGACGGAAAGAGTCACCACATGCTCCGAGGCTCGTCGATGGAAAGTCCGTCGAAGGCTAAGAAGTGGACGCTCATCAATAATTATGGCGACAAGACGCTGCTCCGCAATTGCCTGGCTTTTGAGGTGAGCAAGCGCCTGAATGCCATCTATACGCCTTGGGCTCAGCCTGTGGATGTCATCATGAATGGCGAGTACAAGGGATGTTATCAGCTTTGTGACCAGATTTCTGTGGACAGGGCTCGTGTGCCTATTACTGAGATGACGAACCTTGACAATGAGGAGCCTTTTGTGACTGGTGGCTACCTCATTGAAGTGGATGCTTATGCAAGCAGGGAGTCGAGTTGGTTCACCAGCAGTCGCGGCAATCCCGTCACTATCAAGCATCCTGGCGACGACGAAATCACGACTCAGCAGCACAATTACATCAGGAATTACTTCAATCTGATGGAGTCGTCCGTCTTTGCCTCCAACTATACAGACCCCGTGAACGGCTACCGCAAGTACCTCGACATCGAGTCTTTCCTCAAGCATTTCCTTATCGGAGAGTTCTCGGGCAACATGGATACCTATTGGAGTGTCTATATGTTCAAGGACCGCGAGGAGAACCAGTTCCATGTGGCGCCTTGCTGGGACTTCGACCTTGCCTTCGACAACGACCAGCGCATCTATCCGGTGAATGGGCGAAGCGACTGGGCATTCCGTGGCGGCAGTTGTGCCGGCGACATGCGTAACTTCGTGAATCGCCTGCTCAGCGATGGCGATGCCTATCAGATGCTCAATCAGCTTTGGAGGAACAACAGAAAGGAAGGCCTGATTGACGAGAAGACGCTTGTGGCATGGGTGGACAGTATGGCTCAGGATATCGAGGCGTCTGCCAATCTCAACTTCGTCCGTTGGCCCATCCTCAACAGCAGAGTCCATCAGAATGTGTCGGCCCTCGGCTCCTTCGATGCCGAAGTGGATGTGCTCAGAGAGTACATACCGACCCGCTTGAACTGGATAGACAACTATCTCGGCTTCGACCCTGGCGCCATGTACTCCGACTCCACCTATTACATCTCCACGCCCGAGCAGCTCATCGAGTTCAGTCGTGCCGTGAATGGAGGGGCGATGTACAGTGCCGCCTATCTTGAGGCAGACATCGACATGGAGGGCTACAGCGACCAGTTCTCGCCTATCGGAAGCACTTCGAGAGCTTTCCGAGGCATCTTCGACGGACAGGGACACCGCATCCTCAATCTTCACATTTCGGGAGGCAACTATACGGGGCTCTTCGGAGTAGTTGGAGGCGGAGCCAGCATCTGCAATTTCATATTCGACAGCTCGTGCTCTATTGAGGGCAACAGCTATGTGGCGATTGTGGGAGGCTCGACTGGCGTAGGCAATATCAACTTCTCGTGCATCGGAAACGAGGCGGATGTGACGGGCACAGGCCTCAATGTGGCAAGCATCATTGGCTACAACAAGGGCTCCTCCAGCACTTTCTACATCACCGATTGCTACAATACGGGCAACATCACGGGCAGTAGCCAGAGTGCCGCCATCTGCGGATGGATGGGCACGAGCGGCTCTATTCGCAACTGCTACAACATCGGCACTATAACGGGCTACACCACTCGCAACGATTTCTATCGCGGCGGCTCTAGCTCCAACTGCTACGGCACCACTACCACACAGGTGAATCGCATCACAGCAAACGATGTGACGAGCGGAAAACTTTGCTATCAGCTGAATAGTGGCAAGACGATGGACCCTGTATGGTATCAGACGCTTGGGCAAGATGCTTATCCCGTCTTCGATGCCACGCATCGCGTAGTTCTCAAGGACGACAATGGCACATATTACAACATTACTCAGATGGCAGGAGATGTCAATTGCAATGGCATTCTCGACGATACTGATGCGCAATGGATTGCTTCCTATCTGATTGGAGAGACGCCTGATGGCTTTGAGGAGGTGAATGCCGATGCGAATATGGATAGCCGCATCAATGTGCTCGATGTGGCAACAGTCCGTCGCCTCCTGAATGATGTACCCATCGGTGGGGATGCGCTTACGGCAAGCCTCTACTCGAGCAATGCCTCTGTCAAGGCAGGCGGCACAAGGAAGGTGACGGTATGGATCAACATGAGTCGTCCAGCCACCGCTTTCGAGGCAGACATCGTCCTTTCCAAAGGTCTCTCGATAAAGGAGGAAAGCATCGCCTTCGGCACGAAGGTATGCACAGCCTCGCACATCACCCATGCGCTCCCCAAAGCCAACGGGGCCCATCTGATAGTCTATGCGCTAAACAACGAGAACCTTTCCGGCACCACAGGAACGGCGCTCACCTTCACCCTTGCCGGCGACGAGGAATTCTCTGGAGGCACCTACGAGATAAAGAATCAAGCCTTTATTACTGCCGACGGAGTGGTCTGCACGCCCGACGATGCAAGCTACGAAGTCTCACTGGCGAAGACATACATCACATCCATTCTGCTCGAACCGAGTACGCTGGATATCGTAGCAGGCACCGACACCACTCTGACAGCCACGATACTGCCGACGACGGCAACAGTGAAGACACTCAACTGGCTGAGCTCCGACGAGAATGTGGCAACGGTAGTGGATGGCATCGTTACCGCCAAGGCAGCAGGCTCGGCCACAATCACTGCAGAGTCCACAGATGGCTCCAACAAGTCGGCAACAGCTTTCGTAACAATCTATGACGATGCCGTCGGTATAGTTCCACGAAATGAAGAGTTGGCGGAAGAAGCCATCTATACCCTCAGTGGCACACGCATAGACAGAATCACAAAGACCGGCATCTACATCGTGGGCGGCAAGAAGCGTCTCGTTACAGTCAAGTAGGGAAACAAGCCCTCTCCACCTTGTGGTAAGGGGAAGGAGATGGGCTTTTGCAATCATCCAACTGCTGCAGTTCAGCTGGCGAATCTGAGACATGATAATTGGCCGGTCTGCCATGTGTGGCTCTATCTTTGTATTGCACTATAAAGGTACGAACAATAACTGAAATGTGCAGGTGTTGTTAAGGGCGCTCGGTCTTGTCGTGAATCTTGTGCTCTAAAGGGGAAAGCTTTAACTGTTAATTGCCGTTTTCCATATATACACATACTATCATATACCATACTTTATAAAAATATTTCTTGTAAGTTGCGTTTTTTTCATAATTATTATTATCTTTGCAACAGGAATATGCCTAGAGGCATGAGTCAAAAACAAATTAAAGTTTAATTCACGAAACAGACAGTAAGAGAACAAGGAATTTGATATAACGAGGCTTTTGCTTCTTATTCTCCCAAAACGAAACCGCCAATTTCAACCAACGGGTATAAGCATAGCAAGAGTCTGCGTCTATGGGCGTAGACTATTTGTGCTTATTGTTGGTAGGGTGCTTGGCGGTGCCCGTTGTTAGATAAGGACAGAGGTTCACGCCTTTCTTGTATTTTAACTACAATCTGCAACCCCTTTATATAATTTCCAAAACTTCATATAAAAAATGAAACAAGAACAAACACTTTCGTTAATCCTGCTTTTGGGGACAGCTTTTGTGCAGACAACCAGAGCACAGATGGTAGTGCTTCACATGGCAGACAATAAGACTTTCGAGTACAGCATTTCGCAGTTGGACAGCATTTCATTTGATGAGCACGAGTGGGTTGACCTTGGTTTGCCAAGCGGCACGCTGTGGGCAAAGTGCAATGTAGGGGCTAAATTACCGGAAGGCAGCGGCAACTACTTTGCCTGGGGCGAGACAAAGCCGAAGTCAAACTACAGCTGGAGCACCTATGCATACTGCAAAGGCAAAGCAAAACGACTGACAAAGTACTGCACAAACGGCAACTATGGCAACGACGGTTTCACGGACGGTCTCACTGAACTTCTGCCTGAAGACGATGCTGCTACGGCAAACTGGGGCGAGAAGTGGCAGACACCTGACTCCGCACAGCTGGCAGAGTTGTTCGACTCAAATAATACTCGTACAAATTGGGAGAACAGGAACGGCAGATGGGGCTGGCTTGTTGTGAGTCGTCACAATGGCAAGAGTATCTTCATGCCTCTCTGCGGATTCAGAGCAGACGGGGACTACTACGATGTAAACACCGAAGGTTGTTATTTGTCGCGCACGCTTGCTTCGGAAATTTCTCCCCTTGCTGTCTATTATCAGGACATCAATCGGGAAGGCTTTAAAACAGTTGGAAGCTACCGCTACTGCGGCTATTCCATCCGCCCAGTACGGGTGAAACAATAGTTTCCTCGGAACATAAGCAAACGCCGCATGCAAGAGGGATGTCTTGACCTGCGGCGTTTTTGTTTTCTCCTAAGAGAATGGATTGTTCAGACCTTGGGCAACTTGGCGAGAGCGGCTTGGATTTCTTCGTCGGTGGGGATGTAGTCGCTCATCGTGCCGTCGTTGAAGGCCTTGTAAGCATAGAGGTCGAAGTAGCCGGTGCCTGAAAGGTTGAAGACGATTACCTTCTCCTCGCCTGTCTCCTTGCACTTGAGGGCTTCGTCGATGGCTGCGCGGATGGCGTGGCTGCTCTCGGGTGCGGGCAGGGTTCCTTCGGCGCGGGCGAAGATCTCGGCAGCCTCGAAGACGGCGGTTTGCTCGTAGGCGCGTGCTTCGAAGAGGCCTTGGTCGTAGAGTTCGGAGAGGATGGGGCTCATGCCGTGGAAGCGGAGTCCGCCTGCATGGTTGGCAGAGGGGATGAACTGGCTGCCGATGGTGTACATCTTTGCCAGGGGGCAGATCTGGCCGGTGTCGCAGAAGTCGTAGGCATAGACGCCGCGGGTGAAGCTGGGGCAGGAGGCTGGCTCGGCTCCTATAATCTTATAGTTGGCTTCTCCCCTCAGCATTTCGCCGAGGAAGGGCGAGGCGAATCCGCCCAGGTTGCTGCCGCCGCCGGTGCATCCGATGAGGATGTCGGGCTTGATGCCATGTTTCTGCAAGGCTTTCTGGACTTCAAGGCCGATGACCGTTTGGTGCAGAAGTACCTGATTGAGCACGCTGCCCAGCTCGTAGCGATAGCCTTCGTTGGTAACAGCCACCTCTACTGCTTCGGAGATAGCACAGCCGAGAGAACCCGTTGTACCAGGGAACTCAGCCAATATCTTGCGGCCAACCTGGGTCGTGTCGCTGGGCGAGGGAATGATGCTGGCACCATAGGTGCGGATGACTTCGCGGCGGAAAGGCTTCTGCTCGTATGAGCACTTCACCATGAAGACCTTGAGGTCGAGGCCGAAGTACTGGCAAGCCATGCTCAGCGCCGTGCCCCACTGGCCTGCGCCCGTCTCGGTGGTAACGCCTTTCAACCCTTGCTTCTTGGCATAGTAAGCCTGTGCAATGGCCGAATTCAACTTGTGAGAGCCGCTCGTGTTGTTGCCTTCGAACTTATAGAATATCTTGGCAGGCGTGTCGAGCGCCTGTTCCAGGAACTTCGCATGCACGAGAGGGCTGGGGCGGAACATGCGGTAGAAGCCGACCACCTCATCGGGGATGTCGAACCACTTGGTGTCGTTGTCGAGTTCTTGCGCAACGAGTTCTTTACAGAAGATGGGTTCCATCTCGGCCGCTGTAAGGGGCTTTCCTGTGCCTGGATTCAGCAGCGGTGCCGGCTTCACCTTCATGTCGGCACGCACATTGTACCACTTGGTGGGCATCTCTTCCTCACTCAAGTAAATCTTGTAGGGGACGTTTTTCATACTTTAATAGTTTTCTAATTTTAGTGGTTAGTGGTTAGAGGTTAGTGGTTAGAGGTTAGTTTGGGATGCCAAGGGGGCAAAGGCATTCTCTCACCTCTCACTTCTTACCTCTTACCACCTCATTTAAACGTGACCAATAAAACATAATTTGTTACTTTTTGCTGTTGAATCCGACGCAAATTTACGAAGAATAGTTGAAACTACAATGCAATGAGGCCACGTTTGATACATTTTTCTGCATAAAACGACACGAAGAGGGTCTATACATTAATAAATATGCAGAGAACGGAGTCGCGTCAGTTGTCGACACTCCAACGGATTTGGTAGTTGTAGTGGTGTGTCAATCCGTCGAAAAAGTTGACAATAGATATCGCCTGGCTGACCATTTGCCGATCGTCCTGCAGGTATTCTATCTGCTCCGTAAAGTCATCGGCCTCCATGCGTTGCATCAGGTTGCGACAATCGGCGCCGAAGTATCCTGTCGAGATGAGCGGCACGAGGTCGAACAGGACGTTCCTTGGGTCGCTGCCCGGAAGGGAACCCGTCAGCTCGGAATAGCTGTAGTTCCATGTCTCCGTCTTCTTTTGTTGGGGGATGGTGCAGGTTCGGCCCGTGATGTTGCCGTCCTGCCATTCCAGCGTGTAAAGCTCCGTGTACCAAGGCTCTCCCGCCTTATACCTTGCGTAGGGGTAGCGCTTCACGTTGTCATTCCTGATGGAGACAAGTTCGCCACGCTCGTTGTATCGGAACTTGAAGAAGTGGCAGTTCTCGCCCACCTGCGTTGATTTTGGCCTGAATCCTGCCAGACTATCTACTCTTCCACCCACGAGGAAGAGGGTGTCGTAATGGCAGAAGTCACGGCTGTAGTTCGGGTCGTGTTCGCCGTTTGGCATTTCCGCGAACTCCTGATATTTGATGTAGATGCGGTCGTTT
>JAFRQD010000054.1 GCA_017428785.1 Bacteroidaceae bacterium | reverse complement strand
TTTTAGTGCTTTTGCTCTTACAGAGCGTCGTTTGCCGCGGCATTCCAACACCCAGGGCGCTGCCCTGGGCGGACATCTTTCTGCCCCTTTGGGGCGTCCCAAGCCCCTGACACTTACATCATGCTCTAAATGCCGATTGTTAGGAGGGTGCAGGTAATGATGAAAAATTTTTACCGGACAGCAATGTTTACAAAACAAGCAGACAACATGCTCTATGCCGAGGTTCAGGCTTCCGTTGTGCCAACTGTCATTTCATGTCATATCGCGACGGCCTCATCGCTTTCTTGCAGGGCTAAAGACTTTTTTCGTCTCGACGCGACCGTCCTTTCTGGTGGTGCGAATCAGCAGGCCGTGACTCCGCGGACTTGCGGGGCGGCCATAGAGGTCGCAGATGCTCTGCTGGTCGGGTCGGAGAGGCGAATGGAAAGACTCCTCTATTGGCGGGGCCATTCCCGTAGCGTCGGCTATGGTGTCTGTTTCCTCGCCCTCGATGCGCAGCCAGTTCATGCGGTTGTCGGCCTGCTTGACATTATTGAGCCGCATCCTGTGCTTACCGGGTGTCAAAGGCACAGCGACGGTCTGCGTGGCCCATTGGCCGCTTGTAGAGGCAAGCCGAGCGGTTGCTTTCTTTTTCCCGTCGATGAGGACCTCGATTGTGGCACCGCTGGTGTTGCAGAGCCGAAGCGAAAGGGTGTATCGCTTCTCCGAGCCTACGTTTATCAGGTATTCCACATAAGGCGTGATTGTCTCGTTCTTCCAGTTCTTGTATTGCTGGAAACGGGTCACTTCTATGGCGCAGGGACTCTCATGGTCGGTGCTTGGGCGCATCTTGCATTCGCGCATGTCGATGTAGTCCTTTGCCGCAATCATTTGTCCGGGCTTGTAGTGCCAAAGGGTGTCGAACGAAGACATGTGTGTATAGACGAGCCCCAAGTCGGTGAACTGCAGGGCTTTGTCGCTGCCGGTAAAGATGTGGTTGTAGGGGAAATCGTTCGCGAAGTTGCTCCCGATGCCCATGAACCAGGCATAGCCGGCCACATTGGGGCTTTGCTCCAGCACCCTTACCTTCTCGACCATCTGGTCTATCTGGCTCTCCTCTGTGGTGACGAAGCCGTCCTTGTCCCCTTCCCATGCGCAGAACTCCGTAAGCATGACCTTCTTCCGCCCGTTTCTTTCGAAATAAGCAAGCAACCGCGGGTCGCGTTCTTCCGAATAGAGGTATTCGTTGACGTACCAGTCCACCGCACTTGCCCAATTCATATAGGTGTGCAGGGCGATGCAGTCCATTCGCGGGTCTCGCCCGCCATTCCGTTTCTGATATTCCTCGATGAAGGCGCCAAGCCACTCGTCGAGCCCCCAGACCTTCCCATCGCTCAAGGCCTTGTAGCCGAAATTCATGGCGGGAGAGACAAGCATCAGGCCGTAGTCCTCAGCTATCTGCTCCACCTTCGGCCAGTTCAATGCCGCCACCGACGGAATCATGTTCGAGCCCCCATCGCCGGAAGTGAAGTTCGGCTCGTTGTAACCCAAAAGGATTTGCGTGGCGGGATGACTGTCGAGGTAATTGCGCAGCTTCTTTTCTTCGAAGCGTTGGTTCCAGCACATCGGAGCGAAAAGGATATCGTCCTTTGCACCCGTATAGAGCCCATCGGGGCTGGGTGTAGTAGCCCAGTTGTATGTCCAGCTAATGCCCACTTTAAGCGAATCGGCCCACGCTCGGGTATAATGGGGATTGTTCTCGCACAGCCCTCGCTTTGTGCTGCGCCGAGGCTGTGCCACAATGGTGAGAGGAAGCATCAGCACAAGCACCATCCCAAGCCCCAGTTCACATCTTTTACCTTGCCATTTCATATCATAAAGCCCATAACGGAAGCAAAGATAATCATTTCTTGACAAAAAATGTATTCAATTTGAAAGAATGTGACAAATAAATTGTAATTTTGCACACAAAAGAAGGGAAACATCCCATATACTCTTTAACCTTTTAATCTTTTAACCTTTATTATAGCAGTCGCTTCTATGAAAATACCTTCATTCCTAACACTTGCTTATGCCGCGCTCCTTTGCACGACAGTCAACGCCCAGCAGGGTTCGGTACTCGACAAAGTAAACCTCTACATGGGCACAGCCGACGACTATGGGCAGATGACGCCGGGAGCCACAGTCCCTTACGGTCAGATTCAGGTTTGCCCCGACAGCAAGCCCCGTCAGCATCCAGGTTACGACTTCGAACAGCCCACCATTTCGGGCTTCAGCATCAATCGCCTTTCAGGTGTTGGCGGAAGCGGATGTGGCGGAAATGTCTCGCTGATGCCTGACGCAACGGGGCAAGACATTCGACTCCTGAAGCATACCGAGCAGGCTTCTCCCGGATACTATAGTGTTCAATTGAGCAACGGCGTGTGGTTTACGGCAACTGCCGACAGGAGAATGGCTGTGGAGCGCTTCTCCTTCCCCGACCCCTCAAAGGCCGTCCTCTTGCTCAATCCCCGTTCCGCTTTCGACAAGATATTCGGCGCCAGCTTCGAGCAGAAGTCGCCCTCAATGGGGCAAGGCTTTGCTGACTGTGCAAACACCTGTGGCAGAGGGCACTACCTCCTCCATTACCGCCTCTACACAAGCTCGCCTTTCGTGCTCGACACGATTGCCGACGGCCGCAAGCGCCTCACTTTCCCTGAGCTATCAGCTAAGTATGTGGAGGTGAGAGTGGTTGTATCGACTGGTCTTGCCGAGGAATTGGACAAGATGAACGAGCAGGCAGTATGGCGGACGGACTTCCACTCCCTGATAGAACGTGCAGAGCGCCAATGGCAGCGTCTGCTCTCGACAGTCGAGGTGGAAGGCGGAACGGCAGACCAGCAGACCATCTTCTATACATCTTTATATAGGACATTCCACAGCCCCTTCCAGGTCACAGACCGCACGATGACGCGCTACCTCGGCACAGACAACCAGGTGCACGAGGCAAAGGATTGGACATACTACAGCTCATGGTCGCTTTGGGACACCTATCGCACCAAGTTCCCCCTCATCACGCTCCTCGACGAAAGCCATTCTTCCGACATCATGCAGTCGTTGGCACAGCTTTACATCACAGGCAAGAAGGACTGGAGCACGAACTATGAATGCGTGCCGACAGTTCGAACAGAGCACGCCATAGCTACCCTGCTCGACGCTTATCGTCAAGGCATCAGCATCCCCTCGCTTCTTGACGCTTATCCAGGCATGGTGGCAGAGGTGAAGCGACTCAGCCTGAAGAGCCCCGACCAATGCCTCGAAGCGAGCGGCGACTTCTGGTCGTTAGGTCAATTGGCAGAAGAGTTGGGCATGAAGGAAGATGCCGACAAGTGGACTCGCAGAGGCGAGGAAATCTTCGACAGCATCTGGCCAAAGGAATTCAAGGACATCGACGAGACCTACACCAAGATGAAAGGCAACGGCCTCTATCAAGGAACCCGATGGCAGTATCGATGGGGCGCGCCCATGTACTTGTCGCGGATGATTCGGCTCGTCGGCAAGGAGAAACTTGCCGCACAGCTGCAGCAGTTCTTCCGCGAAGAGCTCTACAACCAGGGCAACGAGCCCGACATCCACGTGCCCTTCCTCTTCGGTCGTCTCGGCATGCCTCAGGAGACATCGGGAATCGTCAGAACACTTGCCACGGAAAGCATCACGCATCGCTACGGCGGCAACGACGCCTACCCCACTCCATTTGTGGGCTGCGCCTTTGTGAACCAGCCTCGCGGCTATTGCTTCGAAATGGACGAGGACGACGGAGCCATGAGTGCCTGGTATGTCTTTGCAAGCATCGGCATGTATCCGCTCATTGTCGGCGAAGCAGTCTTTGAGCTTTTCCCACCCCTCTTCGACAAGGTGACGCTCCACCTCGGCAACGACGGCAAGACAACCGTCACCATCCGCACCGAAGGGCAAAGCCATAAAATGGTAAATGGCAAACGGGTAAACGGCAAATGTAAAAGCGTCACCTGGAACGGCAAGCCTCTCCCCAACTTCCAAATCCCCGTCAAGGAACTCAAAAAAGGCGGAACAATGGTATTCAACTTCTAATAATTCACAACACCAATCATAATGAAACATCTATTTATATTAGGAATAGGGACTCTCCTCCTCTTCTCTTGCCATCCTCAGAAGACCGAATCACAAGACCCTAACCAGACAGAGCAGACGACAGACGAAGTGCGCAGCATACCTGATTACGACTATACCGACTCGCTCATGCAGGGCAGTCACAAAGTGGTATATACAATTACCCGTCGCCCTGACGACAATCTGCCCGAAGTGATTGACGAGGACGGAACAAAGTACAAGGACAACCGCTTCAACTTGCTCATCATGAAGGATGGCAGGAAACTCTTCGATGGCAGCCTCACGAAAGCAGACTTCAAATCGAAGCTTCCGGAGGAGTTCAAGAAATACGGTATTATAGACGGCTTGCGCTTCAACCGAGCCGAAGAAGGCAAACTGTACTTCAACACATGCATCAGTTTCCCGGAAAGCGACATGATATGCCCCTTCCTCCTTACCATCGGTCCTGACGGTAGCTACACCATCACTTCCGACACCACTTTCGGCGAAGAAGAAGACGACGAGTTCCCAAGCATCTAGTTTTGCCAAGGAAAAGATTTAGAGAAACAGAATAACAAGACACACAAATGAGAGACAGAATCATCCGTGGCATGATAGCCACCGCAGCCATCGTGCTAACCCTTTCGGAAAGCGCTTTTGCGCAAAGTGTTTGGACAAAGCAGACTGCTCCAGTCATGACACCTTGGGGCGAACAGTTGACAGAAGAGAATGTTTGGCCTCAGTACCCACGCCCATCCATGAAAAGACAGGACTGGATGAACCTGAACGGCGTTTGGAAGTACTTCAAGCGCTCCAGCATCAACTACAGCTACGAGAGGGGCACCACGCTCTTCTCAAAAGCCATTCTGGTACCGTTCCCTGTGGAGTCTGCCCTTTCCGGCATCATGGACAAGAGCTACGCTTCCAACAGGAAAGCCACGCACATGTATCGCAGGACATTCTCCTTGCCAGAGAGCTTTAGCGGCAAGAACATTCTGCTGCATTTTGGAGCCGTCGATTGGCGTTGCTATGTATATGTGAACGGACAATTGGCTGGCACTCATGATGGCGGTTCTGTTCCCTTCTTCTTCGACATCACATCTTTCCTAAAAGAGGGTGCGGAACAAGAACTTCAAGTGGCCGTTTGGGACCCGACGGACGGCGGACAACCCAACGGAAAGCAGAGCGTTTCGCCAAGCGGCATCTGGTACACGCCCAATAGCGGCATCTGGCAAACAGTCTGGCTGGAGCCTGTCAGCCCCACGCATATTGAAAGCTACGAGCCGATTCCCGACATCGACAACTCCACCGTTTCAGTAAAGGTAAAGACCTCTGCACCATGTTCCGTGTCATTAACTGTAAAAGACGGAGACAATGTGATTGCCGAGCAGACAGGAAGCTCGGACGACACCTTCATCCTGCCCATCCCTTCCGCAAAACTATGGAGCCCGGACGAGCCTAACCTCTACAATCTGGAGATTAAAGCAAACGAGGGGGGACAGGAGACGGACAAGGTTAGCGGATACTTTGGCATGAGGAAGTTCTCTCGCGGAATGGTGGACGGACATCCTGCTGTGCTCCTCAACAACAAGCCCCTTTATATGTACGGTCCTCTCGACCAAGGCTGGTGGCCCGACGGCCTCCTCACTCCCCCTTCCTACGAAGCAATGGTTTATGACCTGCAAGTCATGAAAGACTTTGGCATGAATATGGTGCGCAAACACATCAAACTGGAGAACGACCTTTGGTTCGAGTGGTGCGACAGGCACGGGCTGGTTGTCTGGCAGGATATGCCATCGGGATGTGGAAGCGGAGCAATTGGCAATATCGACTATGCTATGCAGAACTTCTACCATGAGAACGAAATGCTCATCGATGCCACTCGCCAACATCCCTGTATCGGTGCCTGGGTGGTAATCAACGAAGGTTGGGGTCAGCATACCGAACAAGGCATGGGCCACACCCACAGAGCCGTGAACAGCGTCATCAATGCCAATCATGACCCAGGCCGATTCGTACATGCAGTGACGGGTTGGACGGATGTGGAGATGGGCGACTTCCTGGATGTTCACTCCTACCCCTCTCCCAATGCTGCCACGAATCCTGTAAACGAGCGCGTGGCCTCTTGTGGCGAGTTCGGCGGCATCAACCTCTTTATTAAAGGGCACATGTGGGCAGGTTCCGACGTGAACTACACGACTGTGGATGATGCCGACACCTACACCAACCTCTACGACCACTACACCGACCGCCTGCAGGAACTCCAAAAGAACAAAGGCCTTTGGATGTCAGTCTACACGCAAATCACCGATGTGGAGCAGGAATGCAATGGCATCCTGACGTACGACCGTAAAGTCCTGAAAGTCTCGCCGGCTCAGCAGGAAGCCATGAGAGCAAAGATTCTGAGAACCGTCAACAGCCGTTATAACGACGCCACGACCATTGTGGCAGCTGGCGACGAGAAGTCGGGCATCCAATGGAAATACACCACAACGGAGCCTGCAGAAGATTGGTACACAACGAGCTTCGACGCTTCCGGCTGGAGGACTGGCGCAGCTGGTTTCGGTGGAGGCGGAAGGACATCATGGACAAGCAGCGACATCTGGATAAGGCGCACCTTCCAAATCAACGATTTCGATGCCAGCAGGATTCAAGACCTTCGTCTCTGGCTCTTCCATGACGAGGATGCTGAGATATACATCAACGGAAAGCTCACGCTCAAAGTGACCGGCTACAACACCAAATACGAGCAATGGCCACTCCTGCCTGCTGGACTCCAGGCGCTGAAGCTGGACGGCTCGGACAACACCATCGCCATCCATTGCAAGCAGACGACAGGCGGCCAGTTCATCGATTGCGGACTTAAGATGCGCAACTACACTTCCCTTGACGACATACAAGTAGAGCCGATGCCAGAGAGGACTCCTGCTCCTGAATTCACGAGTGTCAGCGACAAAGCCTATCTGATGACCTACACGCTGCCGACAAGCCAGCAACTGCATTACGCATATAGTCTGGACGGAGCGAAATGGACTACTGTCAATGGCAATCGTCCCATCCTTCGAGGCGAATATGCTGATATAGAAATGAAGGCGCCTTTCATTCGCCGTGCCACCATCGACGGAAAGGATGTCTTCCATCTCGTTGCCGGTTATACAGACGACAGCCAAACGGGCTTCTTCCATTTGCAGAGCGAAGACCTCGTCAACTGGCAGCCTGGAGAGAATGGAGACATAAAGGTAAAGCCTTCTTCCTCAAGCATAAGCAAGGCAGAGTCGCCGGAATGGATCTACGACGAAGCTACATCAAAGTTCTTCATCTACTGGAGTGCTAAAAGTGGTGACAAGAACAACATTTACCTCACCACGACGAGCGACTGGAAGAAGTTCATCTCGCCACGCGTCATCTATTCCAACACCTATTCTGTCCACGACATGCATTTCGAGAAAACGGGCGACACATATAGCGGCATCTTCTATAACTCCGACAGAAACATCATGCAGACGCAGACCAACGCCTTGAAGGTGGCGGGGACAACCTTCTCGGAGCCACAACGCATCTTCAGCTCACAGATACCCAAGAGCCGGGGGCCGCAGACCTTCCCTGCCCTCGACGGTTCAGGCTGGTTCCTGCTCTATAATTCGACAGAGAAGAACAGGCAAGCCATGAGCAAGAGCGGGAATGCTGCCGAGTGCAAATGGTATCCTTGCAACGAGTACGAGCTCCAACTGCCGGAAGAGGCGCAGGAAGGGTCGGTGCTGGTCATCAAAGCGAGCGAACTGCAGAACCTGTTGAGCAACTTCTTCTATGAGGAATGCGACGTACTGCCCACTGCAGAGAAAGAGCCGCAGAAATGGAAATATCTGACTGCTTCGAGCACAGCCACAAGCACAAACTGGACAAAGCAGACCTTCCGCGACAACTCATGGAGCGAAGGCTTGTCCGGCTTTGGCGCAGGCAATCCTCCTGGAAGCTTCGTGCACACTTCATGGAATTCCTCTGTCATACGCCTTCGCTATCACCTCGACCTGACCGGATACACGCCTGAGCAAATGGCTGCCCTTTCGGCGAGGATTCATCACGACGAGGACGTTACGGTATATTTCAATGGTGTGGAAGCCTTCAAAGAGAGCGGCTATCTCACTGCCTACAAGTACATTCCCATCAACAAGGAGGCATTGGACGCACTTACTCCCGACGACACAAACGTTATTGCCATCGAGTGCACGAATAAAGGAGGCGGCCAGTATATCGACTTCGGCCTCACAGGCATCCGTCCTATCCCTACAGGGGTCAAGGCTGTTGACAGCAGCCAACGGACAACAGGAAATGGCGGGACTTACAATCTTATAGGCCAGCGACTCAGTTCGCCCAGACAGGGCATCAATATCATCAACGGGAAGAAGATTCTGTACTGACACCTATAAACGACAAGAACAATAAAGGCAGCCTCGACCGAGACTGCCTTTATTGTTTATCATCATTCGTAATGTCTGATTCTGACCTCGATGCCCGACTCTTTGAGTTGTGATGGGATGCCGCTCACATCCGTCTGCCCATAATGATACGGGAAAAGAACCTTGGGCTTGATGGTCTTCGCAGCCTTGACCAATTGCTCCGGAGTCATCGTATAGGGCTGATTGCAAGGCAGGAAAGCGATGTCGATGTTCTTGATTGACGCCATCTCCGGGATGTCCTCCGTATCGCCGGCGATGTAGATGCGCAAGCCGTCGAGGGTCAGGATATAGCCGTTGTCCCTACCCTGCGGATGGAAGCGCTGACGGCCCTCTGTCGTGTTGTAGGCAGGGACTGCCTCCACCTTGATGTCGTCGAGCAGATAGGTCTGTCCGTTCTCCATCGTCAAGCCTGAGCCGTACATCTCGGCACATCGTTTGTTCATGACGAGCTTGGTCGCGTCCTTCGAAAGGATTCTGATTGCCTCCTTGTCGAAGTGGTCGCCGTGTTCGTGAGTGATGAAGAGGAAGTCGGCCTTCGGCATAGCGGAATAGTTGACAAACTTGTTTCCGAGCTTAGTCACAGGGTCTATCTCTATCTCCCGACCGTCGAATTCAATGCGGATGCTGGCATGAACCAAGGCATGGAACTTCACCTGCTTTCCGCTCTTCGTCTGGAAGACATCCACCTCGTAGGCGTCGGTGGAGACTGCTTTGTCGGCTTCCTTCCAAGCGAGGATGCCACCTTCCAGGTTCACGCACTTATAGCCCTCTGCAGCCAGTCTGTTTGCTGCATTGGCCGAGCGACGACCGCTTCTGCAATATACTGCAACCGTCTTATCGGGCGACAGAGCAGCCTTTGCCTTTTGAATGAAATCGCCTTGAGCCTGGTCGATGTTCACGGCACCTGCGATGTGGCCTTCAGCGAACTCCTCTGCCGTGCGAACATCCAGCAGCACCACATCAGGGCGGGATATCAACTCAGCGAATCCGTTCACGTCCGCATTTACATAACTCTGTTGGCCACAAGCCGTTGTCAGGCCAAACATAGCCAATAAGCAAGTGATAATCTTTTTCATAACAATATCTTTAAACCTTAGCGCCATACATTATCATTTTCCCCTCACCTCGGGGATGATGCCATCTGCAATAGCATTGCTTTATAAATCACGGCACAAAGTTACGACTTTTTCTGAAAACGCCAAATGGCCATACAGAAAAATCAAAAAGGGTTCGAGCGAATCCCTATTCACGAGGGAGAAATTGTCATGCATTCCGAAGAGAAAATGGCGGTTGCCAATGGCAAACAAAGCGGCTTTTCTAACGGGCTCATTTTCTGCCGGTTGCGAGAGCGAAAAATTCCGCCTGCGGGGATTGCCAACGCCGCACGCGGAAATGGTCATCGCCGCACGCGGGGATTGCAATCGCCGCAGCTGGCGTTTGGAAGCCCCCTTAGGGGCGATTCCAATCATCGTTGCAAACGTAATAAAAAACTATTGCTGTCCGCATAAAACTCTGCCCCGGACTTTCCCCACTCCCCTCCCATTCCCTGAAAGGGAGGGGCAGAGCGAAGCGAGGGGTGGGGTTGGGAGGAGACTTATAAATGCAAGGAGCAGACCTTTCTGCCGGACTGCAACAATACAAAACATGAGTGCAAAGTGCTATTTTTTAACTCAAAAGCACTATACATCCTCATTTTTTTGTATCTTTGCCCAAGAAGATCCATCATCTCAGCGCATTTCACCCTTGTGACTGCGCACAGAACGACTAAAACCAGACCCGTTATGAAAAGAAATTTCCTATTGCTGCTGTGCCTCATGCTGGCTGCCATCCCTTCGTCCGTCACTGCTTCGCGCCCCAAACCTAAGGCTGGCCATGTGCTGGTCATCGGTATCGATGGCTGGGGTAGCTATAGCCTGCCTAAAGCCAACGACATTCCCAATCTGCGCTCGCTCATGCAGCATGGCAGCTACACCGTGCATAAGCGCTCCGTACTGCCCTCGAGTTCTGCCGTCAATTGGGCTTCGATGTTCAATGGCTCCTGTCCGGAACTGCATGGATACACGGAATGGGGCTCACGCACGCCCGAGATTCCGTCTGTGGAGCTCAACAATCACGGCATCTTCCCCACCGTCTTCTCATTGCTTCGCGAGGCGCGCCCGAATGCTGTGACGGGCTGCATGGCCGAGTGGGACGGCATCAAGCATGTGGTCGATTCGATGGCCATCGACAATTTCGACGTGGCCCCCGACTGGGAACACCATTCAGAGCGGCTCTGCGAGATGGCCGAGCGATTCATCCTGGAGAAGAAGCCTACGCTCTTTGCCGTCTGCTGGGACCAACTGGACCACACCGGGCACGAGATAGGGCACGATACGCCGGAATACTATCAGACGCTGGCCCGACTGGACGGCCAAATCGGACGACTCATTCAGACGCTGAAGGATGCAGGCATCTACGACGACACAGTCATCATCGTCACCGCCGACCATGGCGGCATCAAAAAGGGACACGGGGGCAAGACGCTCGCCGAAATGGAGATTCCCTTCATCATTTGCGGTAAACGCATCAAACAGGGAGGCGTGATTACTGAACCGATGATGCAGTACGACACCGCAGCCACCATAGCCCACATACTCGGACTTACCCCACCCCGCTCGTGGGTAGGCCGTCCGGTATTGTCGGCATTCAAATAGGAACGCTATTTCATGCCATTGAGGAGGTCGGCAACTTCCTTCAAGCCTGGAACCACGATGTCTGCCCCTGCCTCTTTGAGGATGCTGTCCTCCAGGGGGCCTGTGTTGGCAGCAATGGTGAAGATGCCGGCTCCCTTGGCCGATTCCACGCCGAGCGGAGCATTCTCCACGACAACAGCCTCTCCGGCCTTGACTTCCGCCTTCTGCAAGCCCATGAGATAAGGCTCGGGGTCTGGCTTGCCGCGCTTGACGTCGAAGCCCGTCACCATCAGCTCCTCGCAGAAGAAGCCAGGGTAATGCTGCTCCAGACTCTCAAGCAGCTTGGCCTGTCCGCTGCCCGTCACAAGTACAATCTTGCAGCCGAGATTCTTGGCAGCAGTGAGGGCTTCGAGGGCTCCTGGCATGGGTTTGGGCTCGGGCAGGGTGTTGAACAAAGCTGCCTTGGCCGCATAGATGCGCTCTATCTCCTCCGCCGTCGCATCGCGCCCCCAATAACGCTGGGCAAGGATGTTGACGGTGCCGCTGCCCGTGCGGCCTTCGTGGAGATAGGCTTCGTATGCCGTCATCTCGAGCCCGAACTGCGTCATGGCATGCGACCAGGCGTATGCATGGTTCGGCATACTGTCGAACAGCACACCGTCCATGTCGAAAAGAACTGCTTTAATACTATCAGTATTCAACAGACAATTACTTTTTACCACGAATTACACGAATTACACGAATTATAATGATGCCATCAAGGGCGTAGCCAATTCGTGTAATTCGTGCAATTCGTGGTTATAAAAAATATTTATGTTATTCCTCTGCCAAACGTTTGCGAATGGCAGCCGTCTCGGCCTCGTAGCCGGGTTTGCCGAGCAGGGCGAACATATTCTTCTTGTATGCCTCAACGCCAGGCTGGTTGAAGGGATTGACGCCGAGGATGAGGCCGCTCACGCCACAAGCCTTCTCGAAGAAGTAAATGAGCTGGCCGATGTTGTACTCGTCAAGGCGAGGCATGCTGACGCGCATATTGGGCACGCCGCCATCCACATGAGCCAGCTGTGTGCCGAGCTCTGCCATCTTGTTCACCTCGTCCACGCGCTTGCCGGCCAGGAAGTTCAGGCCGTCGAGGTTCTCCTCGTCGCTCGGGAAGAGCAGCTTGTGCTCTGTCTCTTCTACGCTGACAACGGTCTCGAAGATGGTGCGCTCGCCTTCCTGAATCCACTGACCCATCGAGTGCAGGTCGGTCGAGAAGTCAACAGCAGCCGTGAAGATGCCCTTGTGGTCCTTGCCCTCGCTCTCGCCGTAGAGCTGCTTCCACCACTCGTTCATGTAATGGAGCTTCGGCTGGAAGTTGACAAGAATCTCAATCTTCTTGCCCTGAGCATACAGAGCGTTGCGAACGGCTGCATATTGCAGGCAGATGTTCTGTTCGAAAGGCACATCGGTACCCACTGCCTTCTCCATATCGGCAGCTCCCTTGACGAGCTTGGCAATATCGAAACCGGCAACTGCAATGGGCAACAGGCCGACGGGAGTGAGCACGCTGAAGCGGCCGCCCACATTGTCGGGAATGACGAAGGATGTGTAGCCTTCCTTATCGGCACAAGTGCGGGCTGCACCCTTCTTGGCATCGGTAATGGCCACGATGACCTTGCGAGCCATCTCCTTACCACGCTGCTGCTCGCACTGCTTCTTCAGCAGACGGAAAGCAAGCGCCGTCTCGGTCGTGGTGCCGCTCTTGGAGATATTGATGACGCCGAAGCGACGGTCCTTCAAGTACTCAGTGAGCTCGTAGAGATAATCCTCGCCGATGTTGTTGCCGGCAAAGAGGATGTTGGGATTCTCCTGTCCCTTGCCCCCAGCTCCTTGCTCCTTGTTTATGAGCCACTGGAAGCTGTTGCCGAGAGCCTCGATGATGGCGCGGGCGCCAAGATAAGAGCCGCCGATGCCAGCCACAACCACGGTGTCGCAGTTCTCGCGGAGCGTCTGCACGCAAGCCTGAAGGCGCGTCATGAACTCAGCCGTGATGCTGCTGGGCAAGTGGAGCCAGCCAAGGAAATCATTACCTGCACATGTACCGGCCTCGAGAGCCTTCTGTGCCTCTTCTGCCTTCGGTGCGAAGGCTGCAATCTGCTCCGCACTCAGCAGAGCCTTTGAATAGTCTAGTTTTAACATCTTATTTATAACTTTACAACGATTTACTCTTTATCTCCCATCTCTCCTCGAAGCGGCATGGGCCCGAGAGCAGCGACCGAATGCCACTGCGGCCCCACAAAGGGGAGCGAATGCCCATTCGCTAAGAAGTTCGGTTTGTGGTGAGCTTTCTTATTTCGCCGGCTAAGGTACGACAAAACAGTCAGTGTTGTCCTTAATGCTTCATCCTTGTGCCAGTGCGAGCTTCTACCACGTTAACCACATAGTCGCCCAATCTTTCGCAAGAATTGATGAGGTCCATATATATGGTGCCTATGCCGTAGGTGTACTTGTGATTATTGATATCTATGATGTTTTGCGACTTTAGCTGGTCGCGATAGTTGTTTATCTCTGTTTCCGTATTGTAGCAACGGTAAACATCGAACGCGTCTTTCCTGCCGCTAACGAGCTGGTTCATCTGAGTTAATGCCTGATTCGTCAGGTTCATCATTGCATGCAGATGCTGGTATTGCTCCTCGGTGAAGTGCTCTTTCTTGCCCTGAACCTTAGAGTTTATGGTTTGAGCCATGTGGTAGCAGGAGTCACCAATGCTTTCCACTTCCGATATCTCTCGAAGCATAGCGCGAATCTTGGCTTTAGTTTCGTCGCTCAGATGCGCATCGCTCACCTGGTCGAGGTACTCTGCAATGCTGATTTCCATGTTGTCGGCAATGTTCTCATACTTCTCGATTCGGCTGAAGAGCTTGCTGAACTTGTTCTGGTCTTTTTCCGTAAGCAAATCCTGAACCATGCCGAACATGCGCTGAATGCGTATGCTAAAGGACGAAATCTCCTTGTGTGCCTCGAGGACAGAGAGCTCGGGCGTCTTCATGATACCAGAGGTGATGAAGCGCAGGCGGAAGTCTTCTTCCTCGCCAGCACTCTTGGGTTGGATAGCCCAGCACACGAACTTCTCTATCTGCGGGATAAACCAAATGAGCAACAGGGTGTTGCTGATGTTGAAGGCGGAGTGGAAAGTGGCAAGAGCAACGCTTGCCTTGATGGCAAAACCTGTATCCCCGGGATTCATTTGGGGGTCGAAACCAGAGATTTTGCATACCACCTCGAAGAATGGTTTCATCAGAAGCAAGACCCAGAAGACGCCGACAGCATTGAAGCTCAAGTGAGCAAAGGCGGCCCGTCGAGCTTGTGTGTTGGCACTGAGAGCCACGATGTTCGAGGTGATGGTGGTGCCTACGTTCTCGCCCAATACAAGCATCACGCCTTGTTCTATATGCAGAACGCCCGTCGAGCAAAGCATCATCGTGATGGCCATAATGGCTGCCGAGGACTGCACGCATAGAGTCAGCACTGTGCCCATCAGCAAGAATAGCAAGTTGACCAGGAAGCCTCCGTTGCTGTATTCTGCAAAGAAGGCTGAGATGGCTTCCTTTGATTCCTGGCTATCAACGAGCGAGAAGCCCGTCTCTTTCAGTGTGGCCAAGCCCAGGAAAAGGAATGCTACGCCGAAGAGGAAGTCGCCCACGATGCGACGCTTCTTCATATATATAAGGATAATGCCTATGAAGAAGGCTGGATAAACGAAGTCCGAGATGTTGAATCCCATGCCAAGCGACATAATCCAAGCCGTAAGGGTGGTTCCGATGTTGGCACCCATGATGACCGAGATGGCCTGAACGAGCGTCAGAAGGCCTGCATTCACGAAGGAAACGGTCATCAGCGTCGTGGCCGTTGAGCTTTGTACGGCAGCGGTTACAAACATACCCGTCAAGGCTCCCGTGAAGCGGTTCGTTGTCATTGCTCCAAGGACATGACGCAATTGCGGGCCAGCCATCTTCTGCAAAGCCTCGCTCATGGACTTCATACCGAACATGAGCAGGGCGAGAGAACCCAGTAACTTAAAAACGACAAGTAAAGACATAATATATATTATAATGTATAGGGTTTACTTCTTTATCTTCTCCCAAGTGTTCTGCTGTGATGCATCGATGGCGAAGAGGATCTCGTAGGCTCTATCCTTTTCGTCGTTTGTGCCTTTCTTCGCAAAGATGTTGACAAGCTCGTCGCGCTTGTACTCAGTGAAGAGTTGCGCCACCTTGGTCATGTTCTTTGCCGTATTGGCCTCATGAAGCAGTTCAAGAGCATCGCATATTGTAGCACGCGCACTGTCTGGGACTTCCGACATGCGGTCGAGCCCCTTGCGATGATAGACATAGTTGAACTCGCGCATACACTCCATCGAGCCGTCCATGTAGTCGTTCAGCAGGGCAAAACGGTTACCACTGTCGCCAAAGGCCTTCCAGCCCGGGAAGCCCATGTTCTCGCCTGCTGTCACGATGTCCTCTGCGATATGGAAGCAGTCGGTTCCGCCCTTGGGAGCCATCGTGTCGAGATCCATGCCGATTATCATGTAGGCATAATATGCGAGGAGCGCTATGAGGTTATTGTCTATCTGATTATCTTGGTATTGTAATTGGTCGAACTCTGTGAATTCGAAGGTGAAGTTTCCATCGTTCACGGCATAAGCCACAGTGTTATATGTGCTACCATAAACGGGACGGCTGCTATTCATGAGCAATGTGCACTCGAAGGTATTCTCGTCTGGCTTGTATGTGTTGACGGTGATATTGAAGTTGCACTGTATCTTCTCGTTCTCGCGGAACGGTATTTCTGTCCATTTCTGGTTGTTCAGGAAGTCCTCAAGCTTTGACTGCAAGGCATCGAACACCTCGGTTCTTGTTCCTTCTATCTTCGTGGAATTGACTGTCACGCGAGCATCAAGCTCCTGCGAGAAGGTGAAAAGCTGAAAGGGTGAAAAGGTGAAAGCCAGAAATATGATAAATAACACACGATGTTTCATCTCTATTTAACTCTTTAGTTCCTCAACTTTTTCGATGATGTCTTCTGCCACTTCCCGTTTTGACTTAGTGTCGTAAGCGGTTATGCCATGATGACGGTCAATGATGGTCACTTTGTTTGTGTCAACACGAAAACCTGCCCCTTTGTCCTGAAGGCTGTTCAAGACAATGAAGTCGAAGTTCTTGCGTTCCAGCTTATCCTGGGCATTCTTCAGTTCGTCGTTGGTCTCAAGCGCGAAGCCCACGAGCACTTGCTTCTTTTTCTTGACGGCGCCAAGAGCAGCGGCGATGTCTTGTGTGGGCTGCAACTCGAGCTTCAGGTTGTCGCCCTTGCGCTTTATTTTCTTGTCGGCAGTCGTCTTTGGTGTGAAGTCCGCAACCGCAGCACAAAGGATAGCGATGTCGGCTTGGGGGAAGTGCTTCGTCGCCGCCTCGTACATCTGCTGAGCGCTCTCCACATCAATCCTTTTGATGCCCGGATGCTTGGTCGAGAGCATGACAGGGCCGCTGACGAGTATCACCTCGGCTCCCTGCTCGGCACACACCTCTGCAAGTGCAAAGCCCATCTTCCCGCTACTGTAATTGCCTATGAAGCGAACGGGGTCTATCTTCTCGTAAGTAGGTCCAGCCGTGATGAGCACCTTCTTTCCCAAAAGCTTCTGTTGCTTAGCGAAGTACTGCTCAAGTGCCTCCACAATCTTCTCCGGCTCTTCCATACGGCCTTTGCCTTCGAGCTTTGAGGCAAGGAAGCCTGTACCTGGCTCGATGATATGGTTGCCATAGCTTTGTAACTTCTGCAGATTGGCTTGCGTAGAGGGATGGGCATACATGTCGAGGTCCATTGCCGGAGCCACAAAGACAGGCGCCCTCATACTCAAATAAGTGGTGACAAGCATATTGTCGGCTATGCCGTTTGCCATCTTCCCTATGGTACTTGCTGAAGCAGGAGCGACAATCATGGCGTCTGCCCACAGCCCGAGGCTGACATGGGAATGCCAGCTGCCGTCTCTTCTGTCGAAGAACTCGCTGACGACAGGCTTCTGCGTCAGCGTGGCAAGCGTGAGCGGCGTGACGAACTCCTTTGCTGAAGGCGTCATTACGACTTGCACTTCTGCACCTTTCTTGATGAGGAGTCGAACGAGGATGCATGCTTTATAGGCAGCAATGCTTCCCGTTATGCCAAGTACTATCTTCTTATTTTGAAGCATATTTCAACGCGAGTCTCTCAAGTGTTTGTTTTGTGTTCTGCGTGAAGTCGCCTTGCAGCATCCATACCTTGTAGTTAGGGTCTTTCTTGAGGACATCCTTGAGGGCCTGGCCTTTGTACTTCCCGAAGTTTACAATCTCGACGCCTTTCTCGTCATAGACGAAGCGGCAGGCCAGGTCGACGCCCTTCTGTATCTGGCTGAAGTCGGCAAGATAGGCCACATCGTTCTTCAGGTCGGGATAGCGGTCGAGTTGTGCTTCGAGGACTTCGAGGGTAGCTCTTGTGTCGGCCAAAGCGCTATGGGCATTTTCGAGGTTCTTCCCGCAATAGAACTTATAGGCAGCCACAAGCGTACGCTGTTCCATCTTGTGGAAAATGTTCTGCACATCCACCATCTTCTTTTCGTAGACACGGATGTCGATGCCGCAAAGCGCAAACTCCTCGGCAAGCATGGGAATGTCGAAACGATTGCTGTTATAGCCTGCGAGGTCGCAGCCTTCGAAGACTTTCGCCAGTTCCTCGGCCTTTTCGGCAAAGGTGGGACAGTCCTTCACGTCCTTGTCCGTTATGCCATGAACTGCACTTGCCTCTTTGGGAATAGGCATGCCTGGATTGAAGCGCAAGGTCTCTGCGCGTTCACATCCATTCGGCTCGAGACGGATATAGCACAGCTCTACGATATGGTCCTTGCCAATTATCAGGCCCGTCGTCTCGAGATCGAAGAAGATGATTGGCTTCTCGAGCTTGAGTTTCATCTTTTAGTCTTCTATGCGCATTGGCATGAGAAGCATCAGCACCTCGTCTTCCGTGTTCTCGTCGGCAGGACGAATCACACCAGGACGACTCGGGTCGGCCAGTTCTATCTTGAGCATTTCGCCGTCGAGGATGCCTGCAATCTCAATCAGATACGGGCAGCTGAAGCCAATGCTGATGGGATTGTTCGTGTATTCGCAAAGGATGAATTCTTCAGCGCGAGTAGAGTATTCGTTGTCCTGACCTGTAAGCTTGATGTTGTTGTTAGCAAGTTCGAGCTTGACGAGGCCGCTGCTCTGGTTGCAGAAGACGCTGACACGCTTCAGGGCGCTGATCAAGGCTGCGCGGTCCACATTGGCCGAGAAGGGATTGTTCTCGGGGATGACGGCGTTGTAGTTCGGGTAGCGACCTTCGATGAGGCGGAAGTGCATCGTCATGTCGGCAGAAGTAATGGTAGCCTTCTCGTTGTCGAAAGCGATGGTGATGTTTTCCTCGTCCTTTGTCAGGACGGCCTTCAGGATGGCAGACACCTTCTTCTGAAGGATGAAACCTGCCGTAAGACCGCTCTTGACCGTGCGATTCGTATTGCGAACCAGCTTGCGGCCATCGGTGCCTGCAAACACGATGCAGTCGGGCTTGATGTCAACATAGATGCCATTCATCACGAGGCGTATCTCATCGTTGGCAGTGGCGAAGAGGCAACGATTGATGCCGTTGAGCAGTACGCTTGCAGGCATCTCGATGCGAGTGGCGTCGTCGCCCACTGTCTTTGCCATTGGATAAGGAGCAGCATCCATCGCCATCACGACGAACGAACCGGAGTTGTGAACCACCTTCACCTCCTGAGTGTCCTGGTTGTAGCCAATGTTGAGAGGCTGCTCGGCAAGTTCCTTCATCGACTCGATCAAGGTCTTTGCAGGGATACAGAAACGTGCTTCTCCGCTTTGCTCGATGGCAGGAACCGTCGTGATAAAGTACTTCTCACTGTCGGAAGCTGTAATGGTAATGGTCCCACCTGCCACATCGAGCAGGAAACAATCCAAAATCGGCATAGAGTTTTTGCTTGCCATCACCTTGCTGGCAGCAGTCAGACGGGCATAAAGTGCCGTACTAGATACTTTGAAATTCATAAATTTACTTCTATTTGACGATATACATTATACTTTTAAATACAATTTCGCTCGACAAAGATAGCCTTTTTTCGTGCCATGACAAAGAAAAGAAGAGAAAAAAACACACAAAAACAAAAACATTAAACTCTAAACTTTACACTTTAAACTTTATTTCGTACCTTTGCAGCCAAATTTGATTAAAACAAACAATATGGAACTAACAGGAAAGATTATTGCAGAGTTCAACGAAAGAGGTGGAGTCAGCAACAGGACTGGCAACGAATGGAAAGCCAAGTCTTATGTTTTAGAGGTGCCGGGAGATTATCCCAGAAAGATGGTGTTCGATGTTTTTGGTGTCGACCGCCTGCAAGCTTTCAACATTCAGATTGGCGAGACGCTGACCGTTCACTTCGATATTGATGCCCACGAATACAATGGCCGCTGGTTCAACGATGTCCGTGCTTTCCGAATTGACCGCGGACAGACTGCTCCGGCACCTGCTGCCGAGGGCGCTCCTGCTCCGGAAGCTGCTCCAGCTGCTCCGATGGCCGAGCCTGCTCCCATTCCTTTCGAGGCACCTGCCCCAACAGACGAACTGCCATTTTAGTGCATAGTCAATAGTCCATAGTCCATAGTTTTGCTTGAACTTTCCATCAAGGAATAAGGTTGAAACAAATATTATGAACTTTGAACTATAGAAACGGCTCCGTAGCTTAGCTGTATAGAGCGTCAGATTCCGGTTCTGAAGGTCGAGGGTTAGAATCCCTCCGGAGTCACTAAGGTAAACCACCAATATAATAATGTATAAGGGCTGCAGCAAAACACTGCAGCCCTTATTGCGTTTATGGGTAATGGAGGTAACTATAGTCTGTTGCGGCAAAGGAAAGAATCGTCCTGCAATAGAGGGGAGTTTGTCGTGAAATTTCCAGATTCTGACCCGTTTTCCTGGCCTTATTTGGAGCCGGACTGTGCCGCGGACGAAATTATCGCGATTTTGGGCGATTTACTATGTGGCTGTACCTCACAGACTTAACACGACTGGCTGTCGTAAACTTTATGGAAAAAGAGGCAAAACAGCCTGTTTCATGCCCCATCGCAGGCTGCGGAAATGCCAATCCCCGCCTGCTAAGTTGACAAACTTCGCCTGTTAAGTTGACAAACTTCGCTGCCGGCGTTCAGATTTTCCTCATTTCGAACGACCAAATCACGCGTTTTTCCAAAATCTTTACAAAATTTTGCGTCGATTCGCGAACTGCAGTTTGTAAAGGATTTGGATGTGTTCCTTGTGTTGTCATTTCAGGCGTTTATGAGTCGGCAACCTACAAGTTTTGGCATTTTTCTCACGGATTTATGATGTATTTCCCATTTTTTTCTTAACTTTGCACTTCGAAGAAGTGACAATATATGAACTACAACCTGATAGCTGAGCGAACGGGGCTCAAGGAAAAATATGTGCGGCAAGTGGTGGATTTGCTGCAAGAGGGGGCTACGGTTCCCTTCATCAGCCGCTATCGCAAGGAAGCGACGGGCGGCATGACGGATGTAGAGGTGGCCCATGTGGCTGCAGAGCTCGATAATGTGACCGAGCTGGAGCACCGCAAGGAGTTCATTCTCAATACCATAGAGGCGCAGGGAAAGCTCACGCCCGAACTGCGAAGCCGTATCGAGGAGTGTTGGGACGAGACGACTCTGGAAGACATCTATCTGCCCTACAAACAGAAGCGTCGCACGCGTGCTCAGGTCGCTCGGGAAGCCGGACTGGAGCCGCTTGCCGATGCCATCCTGCGACAACCCTCAACACCACTAAAGTCCATAGTCCATAGTTTTGAGTCCATCGTTAATCTTAGCGAGGAGGAGGCTCTTCAGGGGGCAAAGGACATTATCGCTGAACGCGTGAGCGAGGACGAACATGCCCGACAGACTCTGCGAACTACCTTCTCGATTCATGCTCAGATACAGAGCAAAGTCATCAAAGGCAAAGACGTGGAAGGGCAGAATTATCGCGATTACTTCGACTGGACGGAACCCCTGAAACGCTGTTCCAGCCATCGCCTGCTGGCTATGCGGCGAGGTGAGGCTGAAGGCATCCTGCGTGTAAGCATCAGTGTACACGATGAGCCGGCTATGGAACGAATCGCCCGCCAGTTCGTCAGAGGCAACAGCGAGTGCAGCAGAGCCGTGCAGGAAGCCGTCGAGGACGGTTACAAGCGACTCCTCGAGCCCAGCATCTCGAACGAGTTTGGTGCTTCGTCCAAGCAGAAAGCCGATGCCGAAGCCATCCGAGTCTTCGTAAGTAATCTGGAACAACTGCT
Organism: Bacteroidaceae bacterium; assembly: GCA_017428785.1. Classification (GTDB taxonomy): domain Bacteria; phylum Bacteroidota; class Bacteroidia; order Bacteroidales; family Bacteroidaceae; genus Physcousia. The sequence goes on along the minus strand of JAFRQD010000054.1, from coordinate 47,608 downwards.
CATGGCATCGCCCCTCGGACAGAAGCGTGTGATGGCGATTGACCCGGGCTTCCGAACAGGCTGCAAGGTGGTCTGCCTCGATGCGGAAGGCAATCTCCTGCATCATGATGTCATCTTCCCGCATCCTCCTCGTGCTGAGCGCGTTAAGGCGATGCTGACCGTCCAGAATCTTGTTGAGAAATATGGCGTGCAGGCCATCAGTATCGGCAACGGAACAGCTGGTCGCGAGACGGAGGACTTCGTGCGTCACCTCGACCTTCCCGATAATGTGGAGGTTTATAGCGTGAGCGAAGACGGCGCCAGCATCTATAGTGCCAGCGAGATTGCACGGGAAGAGTTCCCAAACGAGGATGTGACCGTCCGCGGAGCTGTCAGCATAGGTCGGCGCCTGATGGACCCTCTGGCAGAACTCGTCAAGATAGATCCGTCCAGCATTGGCGTGGGTCAGTACCAGAAAGACGTCAATCAGACGGCCCTCAGGAAGAGCCTCGAGGAGACCGTCGTCAACTGCGTGAACAGAGTTGGCGTGAATCTCAATACGGCTTCGCAATGGCTCCTGACTTATGTGAGCGGCCTCGGACCTTCGCTTGCCCAGAATATCGTGCGCTATCGCCGTGAGAACGGGCCTTTCCGCTCTCGAAAAGAGTTGATGAAAGTGCCGCGACTCGGTGCCAAAGCCTTCGAGCAGTCGGCTGGCTTCCTTCGCATTAAAGGCGGGACAGAGCCGCTGGACAACAGCGCAGTTCACCCCGAGAGATACGAGTTGGTGGAAAGGATGGCTCGCGACCAGAAGTGTTCCGTGGCGGAACTCATGGCCAGCAAAGAGCTCAGGGACAAGATAGATGTGCAGAAGTATGTGAGTGATGAGGTGGGACTCCCTACCCTTCGCGACATCATGACTGAGCTCGACAAGCCTGGTCTCGACCCTCGTCAGCCCCTGCATGCCTTTGCTTTCGATCCGACAGTTCACGAGATAGGCGACCTTCGCGAGGGAATGGTGCTGCCAGGCATCGTGACAAACATCACAGACTTTGGCGCTTTCGTCGATATCGGCGTGCATGTCAAAGGCTTGGTGCATGTCTCACAACTCGCAGACCATTATGTAAAAGACCCTACGACAGTGGTAAAAGTGCAGCAACAAGTCATGGTTCGCGTCGTAGGAGTGGACCTCCAGAGAGAGCGCATCTCGTTAAGCATGAAGAAGCCCCCTCTAACTCCCCCTTAATGGGGAGAACCGAAGGTCGGCGACCGAAGGATATGCCAACTATTAAATAGTAAATGGTAAATGATTAAATCGTAAATAGTCAAGGTGGCAAAAGATAAGACAGTATATGTCTGCGACTATTGCGGGCAAGAAAGCGTGAAGTGGATGGGCAAATGCCCTGCTTGCAACCGCTGGGGCACGATGAAAGAGATGAAGATTGCGGCCCCATCGGCAAAGTCTGCAGTTTCGAAAGCACTCCCCAAAAGGGGGAGCGGTGAGGGGGCTGTCCCTCTACACGAGATTGAAGCCGGGGCCGAGCCGCGCATCGACATGAACGATGGCGAACTGAACCGCGTACTTGGCGGAGGCCTCGTGCCGGGAAGCCTCGTTCTGCTTGGTGGCGAGCCTGGTATCGGCAAGAGTACTCTCACGCTTCAAACGGTGCTTCAACTGCAAGGACGACGCATCCTTTATGTCAGCGGAGAAGAAAGCGCCAGGCAGATTAAGCTGAGAGCGGACAGGCTTGGACCAAAGAACGAGGGGCTCTATGTCCTTTGCGAAACATCCCTCGAAACCATCTTCCAGCACATTGAGGAGATGCAGCCCGACCTCGTTGTCATCGACTCCATACAAACCATACAGACAGAAACCGTCGAGTCGTCGGCTGGCTCGCTTGCCCAGATCAGGGAATGTGCGGCTGCTCTGCTCAGATATGCCAAGGCAGGCGGCACATCCATTCTGCTCATCGGCCATATAAATAAGGAAGGCTCGCTGGCAGGACCAAAGGTCTTGGAGCACATCGTGGATGTCGTCTTGCAGTTCGAAGGCGACCAGCACCACCTCTACCGCATCCTTCGAAGCATGAAGAACCGCTTCGGAAGCACAAGCGAACTGGGCATTTATGAGATGCGACACGACGGACTCCGGCAGGTAAGTAACCCAAGCGAACTGCTCCTCACAGACAATCGCGAAGGACTCTCAGGCGTGGCCATCTCCTGCTCAATAGAAGGTGTGCGGCCTTTCCTGATAGAGACGCAGGCTTTGGTCAGCACGGCAGCCTACGGAACCGCTCAAAGAAGCACGACTGGCTTTGATGGCCGACGCCTGAACATGCTTCTGGCAGTACTGGAAAAGCGTGTCGGCTTCAAACTTGCCCAGAAAGATGTCTTCCTGAACATAGCTGGAGGACTGCGCGTCACCGACCCCGCCATCGACCTCAGCGTGATAGCCGCTGTGCTTTCCAGCAACGGCGACATGCCCATCGAAGGCGATGTCTGCATGGCTGGCGAGGTTGGATTGAGCGGCGAGATAAGGCCTGTATCACGAATAGAACAGAGAATCACGGAGGCACAGAAGCTCGGTTTCAAGCGCATCCTCATCCCCTCACACAACATGAACGGGCTCGACAAGAAACAATACAAGATAGAACTCGTGCCCGTCCGCAGAGTAGTAGAAGCTGTAAGAGAGTTATTTGGATAATGGAATTCAGTGTATTATTTGTAGCATTTTGCTTGGTGTTCATGGTATGGGCACTCATAGCAGACCGATTGAAGCCGGGGCTCATCCTGTTCACTTGCGTTGTGATGATGCTTTGCGCTGGTATTTTGAGCCCTAAAGAGTGCCTGGAAGGTTTCTCGAACAAGGGAATGATAACCGTTGCCCTACTCTTCCTCGTCAGCGAGGGCGTGAGAAGGAGCGGCATTCTGGAACGCATCATCCTGAACCTTTTGCCTCAGAAACACACGACAGTAACAAAAGCCAATGCAAAGCTCCTGCCAACAATTGCAGCGCTCTCAGCATTCCTGAACAACACCCCTGTTGTCGTCATCTTCGCTCCCATCATCAAGAACTGGGCAAGAAAGGTCGGCCTTTCGCACACAAAGTTCCTCATCCCGCTAAGCTACGCCACCGTGCTTGGCGGTATCTGCACTCTGATTGGCACGAGCACGAACCTTGTGGTGGACGGTCTGATTCAAGAATCTGGCAGAGAAGGCATGTCGATGTTCGAGCTGGGAAAGGTGGGCATCATCATCTGCCTTGTCGGCCTCGCATACCTTATATTTTATAGTCACTACCTCTTGCCCGATGTGCGTGAGACAGAGCATGACGAAGAGGAATACAAGTCGGCTGGTGTTCACCTTGTCGAGATTGTGCTCCGAAGCCGTTTCCCCGGCATAGGGAAGACCTTGCGAGAGTTCGACTTCTATCGTCATTATGGAGCGCATGTCCATTCCATCCACAGAAGCGGTGTCCTGCTTAATGGCGACTGGCAGAACATGCCTTTGCAGAACCACGACACCTTGCTGCTTGCCACAGACGAGAAGTTCGTGCAAACCTATCAGGAAACCACGGCCTTCCTCATTTCCAGTTACGATGCCGACAACCAACCCCTCGACCACAAGAAACGCTATCTTGCCCTCATCCTGCTTGTCCTGATGATAGTGGGAGCCACAGTTGGCGAGTTGCCTTTCGTCCGTGAAGCTGTGCCAGGCTTCAAGTTCGACATGTTCTTCTTCGTCTGCGTCACGACCGTCATCATGGCTTGGGCAAAGATATTCAATCCGAGAAGGTACAGCAAATACATCAGCTGGGATGTCCTGGTCACGATTGCCTGTGCCTTTGCCATTTCGAAAGGCATGCAGAACTCAGGCTTTGCCGACCAGATAGCCGACATCATCATTGCCTGTGCCGACGCAATCGGACAGACGGAGCACGGGCCCTATGCCATGCTTGCCATTCTGTTCCTCATCACGAACCTCTTCACCGAGCTCATCACGAACAATGCAGCTGCAGCCCTCGCCTTCCCGCTGGCATTGGCTGTTGCAGAGAAGCTTGGCGTCAACCCGATGCCCTTCTTCATCTGCATTTGCGTGGCAGCCAGCGCCGCCTTCTCGACACCCATCGGTTACCAGACCAACCTCCTCGTGCAAGGCATCGGAGGCTATCGTTTCACGGATTATGTGAAGGTCGGCCTGCCCCTCAACATCATCGTATTCATCATAAGCGTATTCGTAATTCCAATAATATGGCCGATAAGATGAATTATAGTTAAAAGTTGATAGTTTAGAGTTGAAAGACAGTTGAACAAGTTAATAGTACCGCCTTAGCGGAGTTCTCCATAACTTATAAACTCTAAACTATTTGCGAAGCATACTGACTCTAAACCCTAAACTATGAACTCTGAACTTAATACTATCTACCCCATCTTCGACAAGATGCTTTCCCGCGAGGACAAAGAACAGTTGCTCCATCAACGGGGCATCATGATATGGATGACCGGCTTGAGTGGCAGCGGCAAGAGCACCGTAGCCATCGGCGTGGAGCGCGAGCTGCACAAGCGAGGCATCCTCTGCCGCATCCTCGACGGCGACAACATCCGCGCCGGCATCAACTCCAATCTTGGCTTCTCTGCAGAAGACAGAAGGGAGAACATCCGACGCATCGCCGAGATAGGCAAGCTCTTTGTGGATACGGGCATCGTCACAATAGCCTGCTTCGTCTCCCCTACCCTTGAACTTCGGCAGATGGCTCGCGAGATAATCGGCGAGAAGGACTTCCGCGAGGTCTATATTGCCACGCCTTTAGAGGAATGCGAGCGCCGCGATGTGAAGGGCCTCTATGCCCGTGCCCGCCGTGGTGAGGTGAAGGACTTCACAGGCATTAGCGCCCCGTTCGAAGCCCCAACGCATCCCGACCTCAGCCTCGACACCAGCCAGATGACGCTCAAGGACGAAGTTGAAGCTGTTGTGGCACTTTGTCTTTCCTAAAACAATACATATGAAAACAAAACTTCTTACCCTCGCGCTGTTGCTCGTCAGTATGACGGCTGGCGCACAAGCCACGGCCATCAACACCGACCGAGGTTTCATTCACCCCGGAGGGCTGCACACGCAGGCCGATTTCGACAGGGTAAAGGCGCAGATTGCTGCAAAGAACTCGACCATCTTGAAAGCCTGGAACAAGCTGAGGAATGCCGAGTATGCCCAAAGCTCTGTGCAAACTTCTCCCGTCGAGACCATTGTGCGTGGTGGCTCTGGCGAAAACTACATCAATGCGGCTCGTGGGGCTACGATGGCTTATCAGAATGCATTGCGCTGGAAGATAGGCGGCACGGCTGCCAATGCGAAGGCCGCAGTCCGCATCCTCATGGCGTGGTGCAACAAGACGACTGCCATCAGCGGCACCAGCGATCAGTGTCTGGCTGCTGGCCTTTATGGTTATCAGTTTGCGCAGGCAGCCGAACTTATGCGCGACTACGAAGGATGGAAGGCAGAGGAATTCGAGCAGTTCCGCCAATGGATGCTTACACTATGGTATCCCAAAGCCATCGGTTTCTTGCGAGGCAGAAACGGGACTTGGGAGAACAGCGGGAAGTGGTGGCAAGCCCCTGGCCATTACTGGTCGAACTGGGGACTGTGCAATGTCTTGTGCGTAATGTCAATCGGCATTCTTTGCGACAATGTTCAGATATACAACGAGGGAGTTTCCTTTATTAAATACGATCAGGTGGGCAACTACACAGAACCGCCCACATTGCATGATGCAACGGGTCCCGACGGAACAACCGTGAAGGCTATTCACAACGACGGGCTGACGGAGTTTTGGGGGAACCTTATTGTAACAGCCATAGAGAGCGAACTGGAGACTGGAGCCTATGGCCAATTGGGTCAGATGAATGAAAGCGGGCGCGACACCGGTCACTCGTCGTTGGCGTTGGGGTTGGCTGTTGACATTGCCAAAGTTGCCTACAATCAGGGCGACGACCTGTTTGCATACATGAACCACCGCCTGGCTGCTGGCATCGAATATGTGGCAGCGCAGACCCAGAGCACGGAGGGACTGCCTTGGACGAACTACCACTATGGCTCCAGCGGATACTACTATTCCGATTCCCGTGCTTGGCTGATGACGGAACCAGCTCTTGGTGCACAGATGCGTCCCTATTGGGGTACAGTTATCGGAATGTACGAAGGCACGAAGGGCGTCGTGATGCCATTTGCCGAGATGGCTTACAAGGCGATGGGCATCGACGATAAAAGGAAAGCCCCCACGGGCGAAAATTTGGGGGCTTTCTCAAAAGGGATGCTTTCTGTCTTTTCCAACAATGTTGAAAATGTTTAATTGTTGAAGATTTTCTTCCAGCCTTTGCCTTGCCGCATGATCAACTCGCGTGCTTCCATGCGCCTGAGGTAGGTTGAATATCCTTTTTCAGCCATCTTGTTATCTGCAAGAACCTTTTGAATGTCCTCTTTCGAGAATTCATCGGGCAGGGCATCGAGCAGCCGGAACAGGGCGTTGCTTCTTGCCACTCGGCTGGCGGCTATGTCCTGTTTGCGTTGGATGGCATCGTTGGCGCGTGCGCTTTCGTTGATGGCATCGGCGAACATGATGTACTGGTTGAGGAAGCTTTCGTTTCCGTACCATTTTGCCATTTCGCTGCCGATGGCCGTCTCTTTGTTGCCTTCCAGCGCGTACATGACTTGCGCCGCACGGAAGATGACCACGGCAGCGCGCCGGCGCAAGAGGTCGATGGCATTGTCGCGGTGGTCTTCGTCGGGGCCGCTGGCTTCCCATTCCGCAATCTTCTCTTCGTTGAAGCGCTAGGCTTCGTTCTTGGCTTTTGGAAGGCCGAACGATATGATGTTCTCGGGTGCTGGGATGTCGATGGTGCAGCCCTGCTCGTAGAGGTTCTGCACGATTTCGGCAGCATGGCGGTCGTCCTTTGTCTCGTCGTCCCAGCGCATTTCCACATTCTTGCCGAGGTCGCGGGCCATTTCGGTGAAGAAGAATCGCGTCATGAGGCCATTCTCCACGTTGGTGAAGAAGTTGCGGACGCTCACGTAGGTTCCTGCAAAGAGCAGGTTCATGTAGATGCGCACGTTCCCTGAATAAATCATGTAGTCCTGTCCCCAGCTGGCTCCGTCGAAAGCCTTTCGGTAGATGTCGCTCTTGTCAGCCCATGCGCCGTTCCTGTTGGCTCTCAGGGCTTCGTCGATTTCTTCTGAAATGACGCAAATGGGCTGGCCGAGGCTGGCTTTGGCTCTTTCGAGCAGCATGCCGTTCGAGCTGGTGGCCGAAAGGACGCGCATGCAGGGTGTGGGCTTGTCGGGCAGCTGCTTTGCGCCTTTCTTCTTCTCGCGTTCGCGGGCATATTCCTCCAACTGTTCGCGGCCTTTCTCATCGTCGGCGAGAATGGGCTTCAAGAGCCATTCCTGCATGTCGGCAATAAAGCCCTTGCCGCTTCCTGCATGGCCAGCCACCACCACCATGAAGACGGGTCGGTGCCTGCGGCCGTCGAGGTATTTGCTCTCGAAGCGCCCCAGCAAAGTGCCGAGCATGGGCAGGGCGGCCACCAGAGCCGAGCGCCCGTTGCGCCCGTATCTTCTGAAGATATATCTCAGGAGGAAAGGCATCTTGCGTGGCAGCGGGTTGAGCCGCTGGAGGTATTCCTGCCGCTTGGCGGTCGTGGAGAGGTCGGGCTTTGTGATGCCGTCGATGGCCTGCCTCAGCTCGAAGGGCATGTTTGCCATTCGCGTGCTCGTGATGGCCGACGAGATGGTCTGCCTGATTTCTTCCTCGCCCAGCCCCCAATCGGGCACGACGCTCCGAATGTAGGCAGGATTGAAGTCGCAGATGTATCGGAGCTGCCTTGCCAGCCGATAGAGCGTCGTGTTTCTTGCGCCCTCGGGCACATGGCCGTCCTTGAAGCCGAATGCAGAAAGCAGGGCGTTGACGATGACGGCATAGGGGATGCCGTTGTAGTTGTCGGGGAATGACGCTCCGTCCCCTTTCGTGGGGAGAATGGAGGCGACGCCTTGCGCCGCCTCCTGCTTGTCGATTAATTTCTTCTTTTTCATTCTGGGAATAATGATTTAATGTCCAGGTATGTCCAATCCTCCTTCGGCGTCATGAAGAAGATGCGCGCCCAGTCCTTGCACACGGCATCGTAGCTGGTGCCGAGCAGCCGCGCAAGGCGGGCTTGATTCTCCTCGATGCTCTTGCAGAATTCGTTGCAGCATGCGATGACATGCACGCCCATGCCGCTTGGCGAGATGTGGATGCCGAGGATGGCGAGGTCGTCGACGGGGTTGCATCCCGTCTGGTCCTGCTCCACCTGCATGGCCGCCCATCGGCAGGCACGGTCCCGGGCTTCGATTTCAGCCCACTTCATGGCGGTTTCCGCTCCCGACATCTTCAGGATGCTCTTGAAGTTCTCTTCATGGTGGATATCCACGTCGAGGCAGAAGAGCCCCGTCGGGCTGGCGTTCGCGTCGGTGCGCAACTTGCCGTCGAAGTAGCTCTGCCATGTGATGGCGGGCAGCATGATCTTGTAGCGCTCGGCATCGGGCTTGTGCTCCCTGACCTTCTCGCAGAGAAAGCGCACGTTCATGTCCTCGAGCAGCGTGGCGAAATATTCGCGGGTCAGCGGCTTGGGCCGATTGTCGCGAGCCTTGTTCACATAGTCGCAAGGGCTATAGGGCTTTGTCGGTTCCATTCTTTATCCTCCTTCTGATAAAGTTCATGCAATCTTCAAACGCCCATTCCGGCATCTGCGGACTTTCAGCCGGGACGATGCGGAGGGAGATTTTGTACTGTTTCTTCTCGGGATGCCACCAAACCGAGCACAAGCGGCCGCGCTTGAGGCACTTCGCCTTCGGGTCGCCATAGATGACGGTTGCATCTTCCTCGACGAACGAAGCGTTTTCCCAGTCGGGCGACATACGGAAGCGCCCAGCCACAGGCTTGCTCGTCGGCATGCTGTTGGTCTTCGATGTGACCGAAAGGTTCACGCCTTTTAGATGTACATTCATGGCTCTACTGGTTTTCGGGTGAAACAATACGGAGGTCGTTGGCAAGAAAGCCGTTGTTGAAGCGCCTGGTTCGGAAGCGGATATGCAGATTTGCAATGTCGCCCTGCGCATAGCCGAGGCGCTGCCAAACGTCGCTGTCAACGGCGACGCTCAAGTAGCTCTCGCCGGTCTCGTCTTCGAAGCCGAGCAGAATGTTGCGGGTTGCCCAGGGCTTGCCCGTGGTGGTGGAGACGCCGCTCTTCACGTCCCCGACGGTTACGATTTTGATTTTTTCCAAAAACATAATGTTGAAATTTTTTGATGTTAAACCTTAGGTTGATTGATGATTGTCGACTTTCATCGCTGCAAAGGTAAGAAGATAAGACGAGCGGCGAAAAAAAATGTTCCCTGCAAAATCACGACAGATGGAAAATGCAGGGAAAATGCAGGAAAGAATGTTCAACTATCCAACAACGGAAACATTGTTGAAAATGTCACATAAGCCGCTGTATATTATATAATTATCGAATCATGAATAATTTATATATAGTAAAATAGCGAAACCTTTCCCGAAAAAAAACAATGTTTTTCTTGTTGATTTGTTGAAAGTTTCGTAATTTTGCGGCATGTTTGAGTGGTTCAGGCGAAAAAGGCGCATCGCAAGGCTGTGCAGGGAGCATGCCCGCCAGCACGGCTTCCTGAAAGAATATATGTTCGCGCGTGCAAAGTTCTGCTCGCCCATCGAAGCACTCGAAGAATGGGATTTACTCACAAACGACATACTTATGAAAATAAAAGCCGAGTATAACTCGCTGATTGACATCGAGTTACCCCCCCCCAGCGAGAGGGATGCTTTATCGTGAACATCGAGGGCGCAGGCCTCACATTGCGCATCAGGGAACGCCCAGCAGCCGCAGAGCAGCAGCCTAAGCGGCCGCCCTCTTCTTTTCAGGAATTCTTCATCGACCAAAGTCAGGCAGACGCCCTGCTCGCCCGCCTGCACAGCATGATAGACGGCATGCGCCCGAAAGTCTGCGCCCTGACCATCATCGCAGCCATCGAGGCAGGCGTGCTCAGAAAACCCACCTACGGAGCATTGAAAAGCGAGTTTCCCGAAATCGGCCTCCGCTCGAACTACGACTATTACCTCAGCCGCTCCGAAAACTACCGCAGCGACATCGACGGCATAAAGCGCCACTTTTGATTTTTCCCTGCATTTTCCCTGCATTTTCCATCTGCATGGAAAATGCAGGGAACTTGTATTTTCTTTTCGCCCCTTTTCTTCGTATCTTTGCAGCGTGATTGAAAACTTCGCACGCGAAAGTGCGCAATTTCACGAGTGAAGTTCGACAAGTTAACAGCAATAGTCGGACAATTACACCTGAGAAATGAACCTTAAAAATCTAAGACCATGATTAACTACAGTATTTGCATTATGGGCACGAAGCCCGGCACGAAGAAAGAGAATATCACCCAGACCAAGGCCTACGGCACGGCGCAGATTCACGAGAAACTCTCGTTCGACGATTTCTGCAAGCACATCGCCGACCACAACTCACCCTTCTCGAAGGGCACCATCAAGGGCATCCTCACCGACGCCGTGGCGTGCCTCCGCGAGCAGATGTTGGCAGGCAATTCCGTGCAACTCGGCGACATGGGCAACTTCCATGTGGAACTCGCTTGCGAGGGAGCCGTCACCACCGACGATTTCAGCGCCGACAACATCAAGGCAGTGAACGTCCGCTGGACGCCCAGCAAGCGCTTCAAGAACCTCCGCGACGAAGCCACCTTCCAGCTCGTACCCAGCCGCGCTGCACAGGCCGATGCCGTCGAAGTGATCAGGAACACCGACACCATCCACGGCCTCGAATAATGAACCCGCGTGGACTCCGCAATAACAACCCGCTGAACATTCGGCGGGTTGTTGGCACCGTCTGGAAGGGGCAGACCGTAGAGCAGAACGACCCGAAGTTCGTGCAGTTCGCATCGCTCGATTGGGGCATCAGAGCCGCCTTTGCCATCCTACAGACGTACCGCAGAAAATACGACGCTACATGCATAGAGGCTATTATCGGAAGATGGGCACCAAGCACAGAAAACAATACCGCCGAATACATCAACGGTGTTTGCAGGCTCACAGGCTACGGCGGAAAAGAAAGGCTGAGCGAAAGAGACTGGCCAAATCTCGTCAGGGCAATGGCCATGATAGAATGCGGGGCGCTGCTGCCAGCAGGAGTAATCGCCGACGGCTATGCGCTCTACGAAAAAATCAAAAACGAAAAATTATGAAAAGCAAGAACATCTGGGAGGTGCTACTCAAGATGCTGGTGGCAGCCATCACGGCAGCCCTCACCGCCATCACTACGACGAGCTGCATGGGGCACGGTCCCTTTCCCGTGCCTACATTGAGCTGATTCAACAAAGAAACATTTTCAACATTGTTGGAAAAGACAGAAAGCATCCCTTTTTTGAGAAAGCCCCCAAATTTTCGCCCGTGGGGGCTTTCCTTTTATCGGCGATGCCCGCTGATATAGTCGCCTATCATGTAGCCCGGACGACAGATCAGATGCCAAAGTGCACGGGGAAAAGAGCGCCCCTCAATATTGAAGGCCTCCAAGAAGCCGCTGCTGATAGTGCTCCAACTTATCTTCTTCTCAACATTCTTCGATTGAGAACAGCGAGGGCAATAATCGCCCTTGAACTCCTGTCCGCAGTTCAGGCAGACATGCTTTTCGTCTGTCAAAGGCTTATATTGTATCGGATTACGCTGCCACCGGCAGAACTGTTGCCACTTTCCTTTCAAACTAATCATGGGTTTGTTTTGTAATGAAACCGACTGCAAAGGTACGAAATTTTCAATAAATTTGGCTTTTTGCTCACTTTTTTGTAATTTTGTCCCCTGAAAATGTAAATGATTATATAATTAATGGAAGAATATCGTTTGAGTCACCTTCAGGAACTGGAAGCGGAAAGCATCCATATCATCCGAGAGGTGGCTGCTGAATTCGAGAACCCCGTTATGCTTTACAGCATCGGCAAGGACAGCAGCGTGATGGTGCGCCTTGCAGAGAAAGCATTTGCTCCAGGCAAAGTGCCCTTCCCCTTGATGCACATCGACAGCAAATGGAAGTTCCGCGAGATGATTGAGTTCCGCGACCGCTATGCAAAGGAGCACGGCTGGAACTTGATTGTAGAGAGCAACATGGAGGCCTTCCGCGCTGGCGTAGGGCCTTTCACGCATGGCAGCAAGGTGCACACCGACCTGATGAAGACAAAGGCTCTGCTCGACGCCTTGAACAAATGGAAGTTCGATGCCGCTTTCGGTGGAGCGCGTCGAGACGAAGAGAAATCGAGGGCAAAGGAGCGCATCTTCAGTTTCCGCGACCAGTTCAACCAGTGGGACCCCAAGAACCAGCGCCCCGAGCTCTGGGACATCTACAATAGCCGCGTCCACAAGGGCGAAAGCATCCGCGTCTTCCCCCTATCAAACTGGACAGAACTCGACATCTGGCAGTACATCCGCCTCGAGAACATCCCCATCGTGCCCCTCTATTTCGCAAAGGAAAGGCCATGCGTAGAGATAGACGGCAACCTCATCATGGCCGACGACGACCGCCTGCCAAAGGAGCTTGTACCGAAGATTCACATGCGCATGGTCCGCTTCCGCACCCTTGGCTGCTGGCCGCTAACGGGCGCTGTTGAAAGCAACGCCACCACCATCGAGGAGATTGTGGAGGAGATGATGACAACAACCAAGAGCGAACGCACAACCCGCGTCATCGACTTCGACCAGGAAGCAAGCATGGAGCAGAAGAAACGCGAAGGATACTTCTGAGAGTCCATAGTCCATAGTTCATAGTCCATAGTCCATAGTTCATAGTTTAGACTCAACAATAATGTCGATATAACGTTATGACGACATAACGAAACATCGCGGCAACGAAATAACAGAAATAATCGTGGAAGAAAATAGTTTAAATATTAAGGCTTATCTTGATGCTGACGAGCGGAAGTCGCTCCTCAGACTACTTACTGCTGGCTCTGTCGATGACGGCAAGTCAACGCTTATCGGGCGCTTGCTCTTTGACAGCAAGAAGCTCTACGAAGACCAATTGCAGGCCCTGGAGCGCGACTCAAAGCGCGTGGGAAATGCTGGTGCCGGAGAGATTGACTATGCCCTGCTGCTCGACGGACTGAAGGCTGAGCGCGAGGAAGGCATCACCATCGATGTTGCCTACCGCTACTTCTCGACAAACCTGCGAAAGTTCATCATCGCCGACACCCCTGGACACGAGCAATACACGCGAAACATGATAACAGGCGGCTCGACTGCCAACCTCGCCATCATCCTTGTTGATGCACGAACCGGCGTCATCACACAGACACGCCGCCACACCTTCCTCGTCTCCCTGCTCGGCATCAAGCACATCGTCCTTGCCGTCAACAAGATGGATCTCGTGGACTTCTCCGAAGAGGTCTTCCGCAAGATTAAGGACGAGTACCTTGCGCTCACGAATCAGCTTGGCATAGAGGACGTCACATGCTTCCCCCTCTCGGCAAAAGAGGGCGACAATGTGGTGGAGAAGAGCGACAGGACACCTTGGTTCGAGGGCACTTCCCTACTCCAGTACCTCGAAACGGTGCCCATCGACCAAGACCGGAACATGCAGGACTTCCGCTTCCCCGTCCAGTATGTCCTGCGTCCCAACCTCGACTTCCGCGGCTTCTCGGGCAAGGTGGCAAGCGGCATCATCCGCAAGGGCGACCCAATCATGGCTCTGCCAAGCAGGAAGACAAGTCGCGTGAAGAGCATCGTCACCTATGATGGCGAGCTCGACTATGCCTTCTGCCCCCAATGCGTCACCATCACACTCGAGGACGAGATAGACATCTCCCGAGGCGAAATGCTAGTCAAGCCCGACAATCTGCCCTTCATTGGCCGTCACTTACAGACTAAGCTCGTTTGGATGGACGAGGAGCCGATGGACCGCAGCAAGCAGTTCTTCCTCAAAGCAAACACAAACACCACTCGAGCCACCATCAACGCCATCGATTACCGCATCGATGTCAACACGATGGAACACTTAGAAGGCAAGGACTTCAAGCTTAACGAAATAGGCCAGGTGCAGATTACGACGGCCAAGACGCTCTTCTTCGACGCTTACAAGAAGAACAGAGCCACAGGAGCCTTCATCCTCATCGACCCCATCACAAACAACACCTGTGCCGTGGGCATGATAGAGAAGCAGCTCGACGAGGCAGACCTCCTGCAAGAAGACCTGCCGACACTCGACCTTCCAAAGCTCGGCATCGCACCCGAGCACTACGAGGCCATCGAGAAAGCCGTGAAAGAGCTTAATAAACAAGGTTTAGAGATTGTAATTAAGAAGTAATATGGGATTGTTTAATTATAGTCAGCTTCCTGTCAATACCCTTGTAGGAGCAGACTGGAAGACATTCAAGAGACTGACCGAAGGACAGCATATTGCAAAGGACAAGAAGGCAAGCTATCGGCTGACGAAAAGCATTTGCCGCATTCTCAGTCCGTTTGTGGCCTTACAAGAGCGAAAGTACCGAAAGCTCTTGGCCAATAAACCCTTAGAGAACGACCCGCTCTTCATCCTCGGGCATTGGAGGAGCGGCACGACCTTCGTCCACAACATCTTCGCTCAGGACAAGCATTTCGGCTACACCACCACCTATCAGACCGTCTTCCCGCACTACATCATGGCCATGCAGGGACTCTTCAAGCCCATCATGAAGCTGGTGATGCCCAACAAACGTCCCACCGACAACATGGAGCTTGCCCCAGACCTTCCCCAAGAAGAAGAGTTCTCGCTCGCCAACATGACCTTCTGCAACTACTACAACTTCTGGTTCTTCCCCGAAAGGATGCAGGAATGGTGCGACCGTTTCCTCACCTTCAAGGACATCACAGAAGACGAGCTGCAGGAGTTCAAGCAGACCTTCGAGAAGCTCGTCAAGATAAGCCTTTGGAACACAGGCGGCACACAATACTTGAGCAAGAACCCGCCTCACACAAGCCGCATCAAAGCCCTCACAGAACTCTTTCCCAACGCCAAGTTCGTCTTTCTGATGCGCAATCCCTACACCGTCTTCGAGAGCACACGCTCCTTCTATCTCAGCACCATCAAACCGCTTGAGTTCCACACCATCACAGACGAAGAGATGGAGCAGAACATCCTGCGCAACTACATGGAGCTCTACCACGCCTACAAAGAGCAGAAAGCCACTCTACCCGAGGGAAGGCTCTATGAAGTGCATTTCGAGGACATCGAGAAGGACGCACTCAACATCACTGAGGACATCTACCGCAAGCTCAACCTGCCTGGTTGGGAAGAAGCAAAGCCAGCCATCGAGAAGTACATACAGAGCAAGAAAAGCTACAAGAAGAACAAGTACCAGTACAACTCCCGCACCATCCGCCTTGTGAACGAACATTGGGGCGAAGTGCTCGACGAATGGGGCTACGAAAGGCTCTCATGACTTGACAGCCACACAATTGAGCAAGCCGCATAAGAAGGCTGCTGGCTACTTTCCAGGCAGGCCTCGATGCAGCTGCATGGCATTCCCTTTAAGCTGACGAAGGGCGTCTCTCAAGTATTTGTTGGCGCTGCGCTCCTGTTCGGAGGGAGGGACATTGTAATTCGACTTGTTGGCCATACGGAAACTGCTGTCCCTGAAAGCAATGCGCTCCTCCAGTTGGGTGCGCTTCACGATACCTGTTGTAGTCCATAGCAAGGAGTCGTAGCCAACTTTATCGATAGTTTGCAGCATGTTGCTGCCCACTCGAACAGACTTCTTGAAGGCCATCTCCTTATCTCCAAGGTTGAAGAGCAGGTATCTCAGCATCACTTTGTCCTTTATGACAGTGCCCGACATGTTGGCTATCTCGGTGAAGCCGTGGTCGTGACGGTAATCGACATGCATGTCGTAGCTGACGGTATCGATGGACGTTCGCATCCGGGCATTGTCGTACATCCTAAGATACAAGCCTCGCATCTGTCCGTCGAAGCGCAGCAGCCGGCACTTCTTGTAATCGACATAGAGCGTCCCCTCGAGGATAACGTAGCCGGAACTGGCGGGCTTCCCAGTGACGTGGATCCTGCGTATCTCCGTGCCGTCTTCTTCCGTGAATGCCGTACTCGAGACGTCGTAGAGCTTTCCCCTCCTGCTCAGCACGATGTCGGCCGGAACGATGGCGAAGTCCCACTCGTTGTAGTATGTAAGAATAGGAGCGAGACGGAGGAAGACGTGCAGGTTTGTGCGTCCCAAGCCCTTGAGGTCGGGACTGTCGAACACGCCGGACTCTTTCAGCACGCCTCGATTGCCGCTATGAAAGGTCATGTCGCGCAGCTGGACGCACGACTTGGCGCTTAGGAAAGCCTCGGCCAGCTCGTCGGTCCCCGGGTACTGCGTGGTGAGGCGGAAGAAGTAGTTGCTCTCCGTCTTCTTGTACTTCTTGGTCTCCTTCTGCATCTTGCGCACCAGGCGGTACAGGAGGTCGTCTGTTCCTAAGACAGTCAGCTCGCGCAGAGTGGAGGAGATGGGCTTCATGAGGATGGTGTCGGGGAGTTGCGATGCCTGATGGCTGACGCGCTGATAGCCGATGCTCGATATGCGGAGCACATCGTTGGGGAGGCACTCGAGCGAGAACTCGCCGTCGTAGTTGCTGATGGTGCCACACGAGGAAGAGACATAGACGCTGGCGTATGGCACAGGCTCTCCCGTCGCGGCATCCACGACGACAGCGGTCAAAGTGTCCTGCGAAAAGGTGAAAAGTTGAAGAGAGGGAAAGGAAAAAAACAAGACCAC
This sequence comes from Bacteroidaceae bacterium, assembly GCA_017428785.1. Taxonomy (GTDB): domain Bacteria; phylum Bacteroidota; class Bacteroidia; order Bacteroidales; family Bacteroidaceae; genus Physcousia. The sequence continues at coordinate 30,778 of JAFRQD010000054.1, read as the reverse complement.
GTACCAGATTCTTCGTACGAAAGTTGCAAATGAACATTCGGAAGTTGCAAATGTTCGTACGCAGCTTGCAGATGCACGTACGCAAGTTGCGTACGAAGAATTATCTGCGGCAGGATGGGAAATATACTGTGCTGGGATCATGTTTGTCGTATGCTTCAACGGTCTTCGGGATAGCTGATGCCTGTCAATATCTTTCCCGTTGGTGTTATACCCTCTGCACTAACGGTGATGCTTGTGGAGAGGCAATTGTTCCAAAGAACGACGTCGGCTCGTCCGTTCTCGTCGAGCTCCAGGTTGGGGTTCCAGTAGAGGGTGCGGCGATAGTCCTTGAGCGACGGCAAGGGGCGCTGGCGGTAGCAGGGGCTGTAGAACTCCTCGCTGACATCATAGCCATGCAGGACGAAGTGACGGTCGCGATAGGTGGGACGGACGCCGTCGGTCAGGTTATTGAAGCCGATATCTACAGTCGGCTGATTGGCTCCCATATACCGGCGGCTGCCTTCCATGCGAGGTGCATAGTCCGTGATGAGACTGATAGAGCGGAGCGAACGCAGGAAGTTGAGCGACTGTGTCGTGTTGTCGAGGCCTGTATAAGAGAACGCTACCCTGTTTGAAGTGCTCCAACCGCCACCGCGAAGGGAATAGCCACCTAAGGAAGGCCATGTAATGTCGGCAGGGTCTGACCATCTGTTACGAGCAGACCACGAGTAATCGGGTTTAAGAGAAAGATACTGTTCATTGTCGAGCACGGTTCCGCCAAAGCGACCTGCGCCATGATAACGGTCACTCGGGGGACCTCCTGTCTGACTACGGCCGAACCTTGAATATTCCCCATTGCCATAGGAACCGCCCCAACCACCATAGTCAAAGTGGGGATGAACATACTCCTCGTATGTCATGTAATCGCGATGCATGTTCATGTCGCCAACCAACAGGCGCTTAGTCCACTCGGCAAAGGATTGAGAGCCTGGGAACCAACCGGGCGTGAAGCCGGCATCGATGCAATCATTGAATGTCTCGTAGGCATCGCGCACCAACGCAGGATGCGAGGGGTCGTAGTCTCGCAGGCCACCATGCTTGGTGCGTATCGTCACCTGGGCAAGCGTCTGGCCGTCGCGGAGTGAAGGTATCAGGACTGTGCCTTCGCGAGGCGGTGCCACATGCGTATGGTAAAAGCTGAAGGGCTTGCAGAAGCGAGGATAATAGGGGGTAAGACGCACATAGAACTCGGGATAATCCGTTTCGGTCGGCTTTATCCACTGATGTTCAAGCGAAGGAACGGCTTGCCCCTTGTCGAGTTTCTTCTTGCGTTTGCGAAGCATGCGCTTCGTCTTCCTGCTCTCCGGCTTGTTCAGCTTCCATTTCGTCGTATCGGAAGCCGACAAGTCCATGATGCAGTCGTGATAGAAGCCGGGCAGCTCCAGCACAAAGCGTCCGTTCTTCGTCGTGACATCACCATAGACGCTCTTCAAACCGATGTCCGAGTTCTGCCGATACTCAGCATGGACGCGCACCTCACGCCGCAGGTTGCCCTCGTCGTAGTAGTTGCGTCCGTCGAAGGAAGCCGACTCGTTGTCCTTCAGCAGATAGCTGTAGGCATTGTGCTTGTCGCGCTCCTCGCCGGCATTGCCCAAAAGGGGGATGATGCCCTGAGGCTTCTTGTTCCTCCGAGAGAACCACTCGCCGCCTTCGGGACGCGAGAAGTCGTACTTCTTTATCTCCTGGTCTGTCATGTTTCCCCAGCCGTCCCAGCCTTCGTGACCTATGGCAACGTAGCGATAGACGGCACCGAAATAGACGGGCGTCTTCTCGATGGGATGGTTGATGCGGAAGATGCCGGGCGTGGCCATCGTTATCCAGTTGTGGCGACGCCATCCCTGCACCATCAGCAAGAGGTCAAGGTGGCGGCGGTGCTCCTCGTCGTTCGCCTCGAAGTAATAGTGCGGCTGCTCCACGAAGCCTCGTATCTGGCTGCACAAGAGCATCTCTGTCAGGATGTTGCTGCTGTCGTAGAGGTACTCGGAAGTTGAGGCATCGCGTACGGCAAGGGATATGGTGGAGCCTGCTGCCAGCGGGTTCTCGACGGAGAGATGTATGGAGTCGAACGGCTCATAGCTTGTCTTGATGTCACCGAAACGCACGCCAGCATCCTCGATGTCCTTTTGATGCCGCACAAAGCAGAGCCTGTCGCTATAGACGCGTCCCTGTGCGTTGTACACCGTTATCTGAGCCACGCCGGTGGGAAGCGAGTCCGAGGGAATGCTTATCTGCGTGTCTTGCGCTCGGAACTTCTGGAAGTAATGCAGGGCGCCGCCCACCATGACGGTTACGCCCAAGGTCTCGTTGGCAGCCTCGCCACGCGGTTGCAGGGTGAGCAGCAGCCGGTCGTCCATCACGTCGGCTCGCACGGCGCATCCGCTCTCTTCTGCCTTTGGCATTCGCTTACGTATCACGACATTGCTGTCGCTGGTGAAGATGGTGGAATAGGTGACGCCGTGCTCATAGTCGAACTCCAGCGTCCCGCGTCCTCGGTTCTCTGTCCGTTGTTCCTGCAGCAGGCGTCCTCCCTTTCCATAGAGCCGCATTATGCCCGACAAGTGCTCGCCGTCGGCCTCGTTTGCCTCGAATGCCACACGCGCCCTTGTGCCTTCCACAATCACGCCGCCTTCGGGATAGAGGTTCACGACAGGAGGTTCTTTCTTCACCTCGGTGCGATAATAGCGCATGTGGGGGCGTTCGGTCATATCGTGGTAATAGGTGCCAGGCACTTCGGGTTTGTTGTAGAGGGGGAAGATGCGGCAGTAGAGCTTCTCGTAGTCGCGATAGAATTCCTTGGCCATCTTCTTGTTGAAGAACCACTGCTCGGCTGGCCAGGTATGCGGGTGCTGATATTCGCCCCAGTTCAGCTGCCAGCGCGTATAGGCTCGCAGCTCATAGAAGCCTCCATAGAGGGAATCGTTCAAGACGAAGGAGCCCGTGCCTTGCCCGTCCTTCAGTTTTACCAGATGCCGCTCCAGCATATAGCCTTCCTGGTTCCACAGTTCGGCATAGAGCAGCTGGCTCAGGTTGGTGAGCTTGCCTGTGTCGCTCCGGCGCACGTATGCCTTGAAGAAGAGCGTGTCGCCGGCAAAGTAGCAAGTGTTGTCCATGTGGAGGAACACCTCTTCCTGCGGGATGTTTCTGCCGAAGAGTTCAAGGTGTTCCTTCCAGCCTTCCAGGGAAGAGGGCAGCGCAGGGTTTGCCTTTGTGCCTTGGAAGATGTCGCTGAAGTCCCAATTCAGACTGTCGTCCTGGGCCGTCAGGAAAAACGGGCAGAGAGTCATCGCAACGAAGAGTATGTATGGGATGCTGATATGTTTCATGAGCTTAGTTTTGTTTCTTCAGGAATTGAGACTCGATTTGCCTGAGGCTGGCTTTCCCTTCTATATAGATAAGGACAAGGGACTGGCTGGTGCATCGATAGAAGATGTAGTAGTGCATGCCTTTGCGCCCAGGGAGCTCGTAGAGTTTGTGCCCGCCATGTTCCTCGTGCAGTATTGCCTGCTTCGCATCCGTCTGCACGAGGGTTTCTATGCGCTGCTGTTCTGAGGCCGACGGGCTCTGTATCTCGAGGCTATGGAAGAGGCTCAGGCTATACTTCTTCAGTCTTCCGGCTCCCATCACCACCTCCGTAGCGTTCTGCTTCACAGCCAGCTCGTCGAAAGCAGACTGTATGGCAAGACCTTTCTGGGCATGCACCGCAGTGCACGCGCCAAGGAGTATCAGTATGATGGGGAGTATCCTTTTCATCGCTCTCTTAGTGGTCGAGTGGATTGAACATTTCTGCCATTTGCTTTTGCATCAAGAGGGAAGCATCTGCCTCTACATCCTGACCAGCTATGCGCACACTGCTGATGTTGTGCTGCTGGTATTGATGCCATCCGAGGAAAGCTGCAAGGCAGAGGCATGCAGCAAGGGCGAGGAGGAACCGAGACCTTCTCCAAACATCCACCTCTATGGAGAGGCTTCCCTTGTCCGGATGTCTCTGCTGACGACAGGCGTGCAGGTAGGACATCGTGGCTCTTACCTCGTCGAAGCGCGAGTCTTGCCCTTCGCTGCTACAGAGGAACCTGCGCAGCCGGGCCTCGTCCGCTTCGGAGGTTTCCGCCTGGAAGTAGCGTTCTGCCAATTCTTCCCAATAAGATAGGTCGCGGTACATCATAATACATTTACCATTTACTGTTCCTCTCCATCCTCTTCTTCTTGGGCGAGACCGTCCTGGCCTGGGATTCTCCCAACAGAGGGGGGAGTCAGAGAGGGCTTTATCTCTTATTCTTCATTTTATAGACTTCCCTTATCTTCTTTCTCGCTCTGCTCAGTTGCATCCTGACGGCGGCTTCCTCCATCCCGAGACTTTCGGCTATCTCGCTGTATGTCTCGTCGTTGACGTCGTGGCGCATGAGGATGTCCTGTTGCAGAGGCGTCAGCTGTGTCCTGATGAGCTCGCTTATCTGTCGGAATGCCTCGTCGAAGTCATCGTCGGACGGCGGCTCGGCGATATGAGCATCGGTGTGAGGCACCTTCGGGTGTCGCTGTTCGTTTCGCCAGAGGCTTATCTGTCTGCGTCGCAGAGCCTGATAGAGCAGCCTCTCGCCTTCCTCCTTAGTCGCAGGGTCGTATCTGCCGCCCCACAGATTGCAGAAGGCGTCGTTCAGGGCGTCAGCTTCTGAATGTGACAGGCCGTATCGCAACCTCTGTTGCAACTTCTTGTAGGCTGCTATCAGGAAGTCCTTGCTCATTTCTCACATACGCTCTCTGCTAATATAACGCCAAAGGTGTCGTTTTGTAACAGGAAAAGCCTACTTTTTTTTGCAAAGTTACGAATTAGCGAACGAAATGCCAAATATTTCCGAATTCAATAACATTTTTTCCGGCAGAAGGAATCCCGTTTTCCCGCAGGACGAATATTCTTCCACAGCACAGCCGGTTGTTGGTACGCAGCCTGCGTATCAACATTCGCGGCCTGCGTCTCTGCATTTACAGCCTGCATTTCTGCATTCGCAGCTTGCAAATACAGATATCGGAAGCAGCTGAAGCAGAATCCGGCTGCGGCAGAGAGGGAATTCTCTATGCATAGACATAAAAGCAGAACAGCCCGAGTCTGACTCGAGCCGTTCTTCCTTATCACTGCCCCTCCTCCAAAGATTAGGAGGGAAGCTGTCTTATCCTTGTTTTGCCTTTGCTATGTACTCCAGCGAGCGGCGGCACATATCCGAGATGTACTGCCAGTCCTGGGCTTGCACCTTGTCCTTCGGGAAGAGCTTGCTGCCCATGCCTACGCAGAAGACACCAGCCTTGAACCAAGCCGTCAGGTTCTCTTCGTCGGGAGAGACGCCGCCAGTCACCATTATCTTGCTCCACGGACAGGGAGCCATCATGCCCTTCACAAACGACGGGCCATAGACGTCGCCCGGGAAGACCTTCGTCAGGTCGCATCCCAACTCCTGAGCCACACCGATCTCGCTTACCGTGCCACATCCCGGACAATAAGGAACGAGCCGACGGTTGCAGACCTTCGCGATGTCGGGATTGAGCAAAGGACCTACCACGAAACAGGCGCCAAGCTGGATATAGAGGGCTGCCGTGGGAGCATCTACAACAGAGCCGACGCCCATCGCCATCTCCGGGCACTCCTTCGCCGCATACTTCATGCACTCGGCGAAGACCTCGTGGGCGAAGTCGCCCCTGTTGGTAAACTCGAAAGCCCACACGCCACCGTCGTAACAGGCCTTTATCACTTGCTTTGCAACCTCAGCGTCTTTGTGATAGAACACAGGCACCATGCCTGTTGCCTGCATCTTCTGCAGGACTTGCATCTTATCGAAACTTGCCATCAACTATGAACTATTAACTATCAACTATCAACTATGAACTAACGCTCCACTCTTCCGTTGCCGCTGCCTTTCATGAGACTCTCCACTTCGGAGAGAGAGACCATATTGACATCACCGGGAATCGTGTGCTTCAGGGCACTTGCAGCCACCGCGAACTCCAAGGCCCAATCCATCGGCCTGCCGTTTGCCAAGCCATGAATGATGCCGGCACTGAAGCTGTCGCCACCGCCCACACGGTCCACGATGGGGCTAATCTCGTAACGGCGGCTCTTGTAGAACTCCTTGCCGTCATATATCATTGCCTTCCAGCCGTTATGCGAGGCGCTAAAACTCTCGCGAAGCGTGCTCACGACGTACTTGAAGCCATACGCCTTGACCATACCCCGACAGATGTTCTTGTAGCCGTCCGCATCTGTGTTGCCGCTCTCGACATCCGCATCCGGACGGAAGCCCAGACACTTCTCAGCATCTTCCTCGTTGCCGATGCAGACGTCAACATACTCCATCAGAGGACACATCACTTTCTGCGCCTCCTCGGGACTCCACAACTTCTTGCGGTAATTGAGGTCGCAGCTGACAGTGACGCCTGCTTTCTTTGCCGCAATGCAAGCCCGACGGACACATTCCGACATGTTCTTGCTCAAAGCAGGCGTGATGCCGCTCCAATGGAACCAGTCCGCCTCACGGAATATCGCATCGAAGTCGAAGTCGTCAGGCGTTGCCTCGCTGATGCTGCTGTGAGCTCGGTCGTAGATGACTTTGCTGGGACGCACGCTGCTTCCCGTCTCAAGATAGTAGATGCCGAGACGCTCGCCGCCACGAGCCACGAAGTCCACGTGTACGCCAAAGCGGCGCAAGCTGTTGATAGCGGCTTGCCCTATCTCATGTTCGGGCACCTTGCTTACGAAGAAGGCCTCATTGCCATAGTGCTGCAGGCTGACAGCCACGTTGGCCTCGCCACCTCCATAGTTGACATCAAAACTGTCCGACTGAACGAACCTGCTATTGCCTGGTGAGGAGAGACGTAGCATGATCTCTCCCATTGTGATTACCTTTGCCATATCTTACTTTTCCTATGTGTTAATTCTGCATTTAACGATTGCGAAGTTATATCTTTTTATTGAAAGAAAGGACGAGAAGAGGGAAATAAATTCAAGATTATCGCTTTTTTACACCAAAAAGGGAGAAAGTTGAAGAAAAAGATGTAACTTCGCAGCATGAATGGCCCGATATCAAGTAAGAAAGGACTCCTTGCGTTGAGTCCGCTCATTGTTTTCCTGCTGCTTTATTTGTTCCTGAGTCTAGCGGCAGACGACTTCTATGCCGTTCCGCTTACCGTTGCCTTTCTTGCCGCTTCCCTCTACAGCCTTTTCATCATGCAGGGGCTTAGCATCGGAAAGCGCTTCGAGAGATTGGCAGAAGGCGCTGCCTCGCCCGGAGTGATGCAGATGCTCTGGATATTCATCCTGGCAGGGGCCTTTGCTGCTACCGCCAAGCAGATGGGAGCGATTGACGCTACGATTCGCCTGGCGCTTTCTGCCGTACCGCCCGGTTTTGTGTTGAGCAGTCTGTTCCTTGCAGCCTGCTTCATCTCGCTTGCCACAGGCACCAGTGTCGGCACGATTGCTGCCCTTGTTCCCATTGCAGGAAGCATGGCCGAGCAGACAGGGAGCAATGCGGCAATGATGGTAGCGATAGTGGTGGGCGGAGCTTACTTCGGCGACAACCTCAGCTTTATCTCCGACACAACGATTGTGGCGACACAGACCCAGGGCTGCGAGATGAAGGACAAGTTCCATGCGAACATCTGGATAGCTCTTCCTGCTGCCCTCATCTGTCTTGCGCTCTACGCTTGCCTGCCTGCCGTCAATGTCAAGCCCGACAACCTGGGAGAAGTATTCTACCCGGCTATCATACCTTATATTTATATTATAGTGGCAGCACTTTGCGGCATGAATGTCTTGCTTGTGCTTGCTACAGCAACGATATTGGCAGGCTTGATGGGCATCTTTTCCGGCACCCTGACTCCCTTTGGATGGCTGAAGGCGATGAACGACGGCATCATGGGCATGAGCGAACTCATCATCGTGACGCTTCTGGCTGCGGGGCTGATGCAAGTCATCCGCCAGGCAGGCGGCATCGATTGGCTCATGCAATTGTTCAACAGTCGGAGAGGAAGCCGGAAGAAAGCCGAGCTGAGCATGGCCGGAATGGTAGTGCTGACGGACTTCTGCACGGCCAACAACACGATTGCCATCCTCAGTGTCGGTCCGTTGGCCCGCTACCTGGCTTTGCGTTACGACATCCCTGCGAAGCGTGCCGCAAGCATCCTCGACACCTTCAGCTGCTTTGCCCAGGGCATCATTCCCTATGGAGCTCAGATGCTCATTGCCAGCGGCCTCGCTCTCATCGACCCCCTCGACATCATACCTTACCTTTACTATCCATACATTCTCGGAGCAGCGGCACTCATATACATCATAATTCCCCGTAAAGAATGCAACTCATCAACAAGTATTTCAGCCTGACGGACCGGCAGAAGCAGCAGTTCGAGGCTCTCGACGCACTCTATCGCGACTGGAACAGCAAGATAAACGTCATTTCGCGCAAGGACATCGACAATCTCTACGAGCATCATGTCCTGCACAGCCTCGCCATTGCCGAGCTGATTCGCTTCAAGCCAGGCACCAGCATCATGGACCTCGGCACAGGTGGCGGCTTCCCCGGCATTCCGCTTGCCATCATGTTCCCAGAGGCGAGGTTCCACCTTGTGGACTCCATCGGAAAGAAGATTCGTGTCTGCGACGAGGTCAGGAATGCGCTCGGGCTGGAGAATGTCACGACTCAGTGGTGCCGGGCCGAAGAGGTCAAGCAGCAGTTCCATTTTGTGGTGTCGAGAGCTGTGATGCCCCTGCCCGACCTCGTGAAGATCATCCGAAAGAGCATCAGCAAGGAGCAATTGAACGCTTTGCCCAACGGCCTCATCTGCCTCAAGGGCGGAGAGCTCGAGCAGGAAGCCAAACCGTTCGGCAAGGCAGCACAAATCACATCGCTCAGCGAGTACTTCGAGGAAGAGTTCTTCCAGACGAAGAAGCTGGTATATCTCCCTCTTTAACATATAACCTTTTCAACTTTTCAACACTTAATGAAATACCTTTCCTTTACATGCAACCCCCTTCAGGAGAACACATTCCTGCTTTGGGATGAAGAGACGCGCGAAGCTGCCATCGTGGATTGCGGAGCCTGGAACAGGCATGAAGAGCAATTGCTGGAAGGCAGCATAGCCGCTCACGGCCTGAAGCTCAAATATGCCTTGCAGACACATGCCCACTTCGACCACACCTTCGGGCTTCCCTTCGTGTATCGCACCTATAAGCTTAAGCCCATCTTTCATGTCGACGAAGCCGAGACCTACCGACAGATGCCGAACATGGCAGCACAGTTCGGGCTGAACATCGGTGGCGGAATGCCTCCTATCGAGCAACTCCTGAACGATGGCGACGAGCTGAAGCTGGGAAAGAAAGTCATCCGCCTCATCCACACACCTGGCCACACGCCGGGCTCTTCCTCTTTCTATTGTCCCGACCAGGAATTTGTAATCTGCGGCGACACCCTGTTCCAAGGCAGCATCGGCAGGACAGACCTGCCTGGCGGCAATTTCGAAACCGAGCTGGACAGCATCCAAAACAAGCTCTTCTGCCTGCCGGACGAGACGACGGTCCTCTGCGGACACGGCCCCTCGACCACTATCGGCTGGGAGAAACAGCACAACTACTACGCTTGATTCTTCCTCGCCCCGCACAAAAATCCCATCCGGGGCGCTTATGCTTTTTCCTGCGCAAGCTGCGCATCTGCAGACGCAGGCTGCGTACGAAGAAACGCAAGCTGCGTTTCTACATTCGCAGCTTGCGTTTCTACAATTCCGGATGGGAACAGGGCAAATCCCGTACGCCCTGACGCTTTTCCCCTCTGTCGGAATGAGGGTTTATTTTACGCGGACTGGCCGGATGGGGCGGCCATAACAACGCTTGTTGGGGTTGTTGATGCCGTTGTCTGTGCCGACATAACTGTTGTTGACGTATATGCCGGTAGCATAGTTGGAATTGCCCGAGTAGAGGGTTCGTCCCCAATAGTAGCCATAACTCATGTCGTTGTAGTTTCTCGCTTGGCGCCAACCCGTATAAGGCAGGAAGATCCATACATTTTGAGGGTCGAGTCTGCTGAATATCTTGCGGCCTGGAACGCCATTGAGCGATGTGGCGATGGAGGAGCATGTAGTCAGTTCCTGCACCTGTTCCAGGCTGGGCATCTGCCATTTGGCGCCCCAGATAGCCGTTGCGGCATCGTCCTCCGGAAGGAGCTCAGTCAGGTTGTCCGTATAGCCCTCGTTGCCCCATTCGCTCTGGGCGCAGTACCTGGTCAGAGTGTTCTCGGCCTTATTGCAGAGCACATAGTTCGCCCAGTTGTTGCCAGTCTTGGTTTCTGTCTCTCCCCATGCAAAGTAATCACCTTTTTCTTCGGGACTGTCGGCTCCGATGTTGCATGTTGCCCAAAGGGTGCCTGAGGGCAAACCGAGATCGACCCATTCATGCGGCTCTGCTTCCTCCTCGAACATCATTTCCTTCACCTCCGAGAGGTCGAGCTCGATCTTGGTGTCGTCGGACTTCGTTATGACCACCTTCTGTGCCCAAGTAGTCTGCACGCCTGCCGCCAAGAGCAAGCCGGCAATAATAATGGCTGTCTTTTTCATCGTCTTAGTATTTTCCGAATTGTATTGTTGTCTTTCTTGATATAGATGCTTTGCGGTAAGATTGAAGGCCGGAAATCGGAGATTAGCCTGCCGCTCAGGTCGTAAACCACTCGACTTGCTACGTGGAAGGAATGGCGTTCGAGCCGAGATTTGCATCCTTCAGCTTTTTCCCGCCCAGCACTACCGTCACGATACTTTTGGCCGGCAAGGTGAAGCGGGCAACGGCCGTGGATTTAACAGCCAGCGACATCTGCTGGTCGTTGCTTCCCTGATTGAAAATGACTGCGCCATAACTGCCGTCGGGGTTCTGGAAAGCCACATAGCTGATGTCGGAACCGTCGTCGGTGAGGCTGGCGTCTATGCGTTTTGCTCCCGGGTGAGCGGCAAGGCTGGCATGAGCCATCACAAAGTAATGGGAGTTGTAGGAAAGCGTATGGTAGTCGTTCTGGTCGATATCCACAGCACCGTAGCAAGTCTGGCAGCCTCCGTCGCGATTAGGACCGCGATTGAGGTCGAGCATGAAGTTCCACACCATCACGGCTTTGCTCTGACGCGTCACCGTATTATATACCAGGTTCTTCATGTCGGCAAGCAGGCGGGTAGCGAGATTGCGCCCATCGTTCCAAGTGCCGATGCTGGTCTCGGTGAAGATGACCTCCTTGTCGGGAGCCTTCTGATTGATGTCGTCAAGCTCAGCGACGTTGCCTCCGTAGTCGTGCCAAGCGCTTCCCACAACAAGTTCACGCCCATCCATGTCCGGGTCGAGGGCTTTGTAGAAGTTGATGGGATAGTCCTGCTGGTCGGATATGTTGTCGTAGTTATAGTTGTGGTCGAAGCAGTAAATCTTCGTCGTGATGCCAGCATGCGCAAAGGCAGGGGCAAGCTTGTTGACGAAGGCCGCTTCCTCTGCCCAAGGCATATAGAGGCTGGCAGAGTTGCCACGGTTGAGGGGCTCGTTCTGAGGCGTGATGGCATAGATGGGGATGCCCTCCGCAGCAAAAGCCTGAACGAAACGGACGAAATACTCAGCATAGGCCTCATAGTATGCCGGATTGAGCGAGCCACTTGTCCACGAGTCATAGCCTACGGGATTCGACAGGCTCTTTATCTTCATCCACTTTGGGCAAGTCCAAGGCGCCGCCATAATCTTCAGGTCGGGATTGATGGCAAGTATCTCCTTGAGGATGGGGATGACGTAGTTCGTTTCGTCCGTATAGAGGCGGAAATGCTCAAGCCCGGGCTCGTCGCAAAGCGAATACTCTGTGCTCGAGAAGTCCGAGCAGCCGATGCTGATGCGGGCATAGCTGACGCCATAGCCTTCGGTGCGGGAATAGGTTCTCGTCAGGAAAGCCTTCCTGTCCGCCGGAGCCATCTTCATGAGGTTGTAACTGGCACTATAGGTAATGGCATAGCCAAAGCCGTCCATCTCCTGATGAGTCGTAGCAGGCTTCAGCGTGATATGCCTTGAGGACTTGGTCCGAACGCTTTGTGCTGCCGTATATTCCAGCTTCTTCTTGCCGTCGGCAGTCGTCGTGTAGATGCGCACAGGCTCGGCTAAGAAAGAAACAGAGATGAGGGAAAAGAGAACAAAGAGGGTTGTGCGATGTGACATGATCATTCTGGCTTCTTGGGGCTTGCTCCTGTTGTGCCATCGGCAGGCTTTCTGGGTGAAGCGCCTGTCATGCCATCAAGGACAACGATAGCCGTGGGGTTGGGTTTATAGACAGCATTCTCGCCCTCTGTCTCGTAGATGCATTGGCGAAGGTCTTTCTCTGAGATGCGAACGGCATCGCGGCTTAGCTCCGGCACATTATAGCTCTTCAAAAGAAGGATGTTCCACTCGGGATCTTCCTGTGGAATGACGAATGGCTTATGAGCCTTGCCGTCTTTATCGAAATAGGCAATGAAGGGACGGGTATAGTTGCCGTCCATCCTGCGAGAGCTGAAGACGAACCATCGGCTGTTGCTGCTCCAGGAATGGAAGCTGTCCACGTCGGGAGAGTTCGCTTCGGTCAAGGGATAGCAATCGCCCGACTGAAGGTCTTTCACCCAAAGGTCGCTGGACTTGTGCCATATATGGAACTGTCCGTAGTCGCCCCTTGTGTAGAGCACATATCGTCCGTCGGGAGAGACGCGAGGCACGGCGATGCTCTTACTTTCAGCAGCAGCATTGACTTCCATCCGAGGCTGCCCGAAGCTGCGCGTCTTGGGGTCGAAAGGAATGGACATCAGGTTGTATCGAAGGCTGTCGAACTTGAGGAGGAGCTGCTGGGTGATGAGGGTGTCTGGCACCGTTGGGTCGAGCAGGTAGTTTCGCTTGGCCGAGCAATAGTACAGCGTGCGTCCGTCCGGGCTCCAGCAAGGGAAGGTCTCCAAGTCGTCGGAAGTGCGGATGATGTGGCTCACCTCGTTCTTTGTGACGTCATAGAGAAGGAGGTCGCTCTTCTCGTCCATCACCTCGAGTTTCTCCGGGTGATAGAGATGGAAGGCCTGGCCGGTCTTGTTGGTCGAGAAGGCCAGAAGGTTCTCGGTCGGATGCCAGGAGGGATAGACACCGCTCGTGATGATGGTGCTGTCCTTCAGCTGTATCTTATGTGCTTTGCCGTCCTGCACGATGATGGTTCCGCCGTGATTGGAACGGACATGGAACACCATGCTTTCTGTGCTGCCCATGCGATAGTTGTGGCAGTTGACGCAGTGATTCTCCCCGTCGTTGTACTCGCGATTGTTCTCATAGACCGGCACTTCCTCGAATGTCGTGAGGTTCCGCTGATAGATGCCCAGCTGACGATAGAGTTCATAGCCCGGCTCGATGAGACGGTAACTGAGGAAGGCGTCGATGGGCTCTTCTGCCACACTGATCTTATGGGGTTTGAAGTGCACCCAGCCATCAGGTCGTTTGGCATAGATGTCAACGGAGATATCTCCTCCCTTGTTCTCCGTGAGCAATGCCCTCCATTGGGTGGAGTCCATCCTTATGGCGTCGTTTGCCGACGATGCAGCAATGATTTCCGATTTACTGCCGTGAAGACGGGCGACAAAGGCAGTGGCGATTGAGTCTTTGACGAGGAAGTTGAGCGGCGCAATGTTGGGAGGCACCACGATGTCCTTGTAGTCGGGATAGATTGCGGCTTCTGTATCAGCCTCCGCGAACTGGGCCGGCACCTCGGCCTTTGGCTTGCAACCGGATAGCAGCAAGGTGGATGCTGCTATTATATATATATATAATAATGTATAGCGCATAGTCTGTTAGTTTACGCCTGAGCTGCTTGACGACAGGCTGGTATATCCCTTCCTGGTTGCCTTAAGGTTTCCAAAGAAATAATAGTACGGGTAGTATCCCTTGTATTTGGGGAAGAGTTCGTAGGCATGGGCTGGACGGTCACTCATGTATGGCTGTGTGTTCTGGATGAATGCCTGCAGTTGCGGCTGACGGAAGTTGAGTCCGTTGAAGTTCTGGGCGATGCCCGGGTGTTTGTTCTCTGCCAGCAATATGCCATCCATGATGATGCTGGGCGGAGTGGAGCCGGCCAAAGGCTCGAGGCGCTCTATGAACTGTGGCATGAGCTTGGTGTAGAGACAGACAACGAGGCTGTTGAGGAGCGCATTTTGGCTGCGGCCCTCGACAAGCATAAGATTGTAGCCCATGAAGAGCGGCTGCTGGTATTGGTTCTCGAAGCTGTCATGAAGGGGTTCTGTCAGCCTTATCATAGCCATTTCCTTGTCGGCGTTGACCAAATCGAGGCGACGGACCATCTTGCCGTACTTCTCGCAGAAGGCTCCTTCGAAAGGCACCTTGCGCAATATCGTCAGGTACTTCTCGGCCAGTTCCCACTCTTGGTTCATCAGTGCGCACTTCGTAGAGAGTTTCAGCAGGCGGATGGTTGGTCCTGTCATCACCATCTGCTCCATGCAGGCATGCTGCGAGGACTGGATGAAGCCTCCGAAGTAGTTGCCTTCCGGCACATAAAGGGAGCTCGCATTGTTGTGGTGCCCGTCCATGCCGTGAATGTAGAGAGAGTCGTAGTCCATGCGGATTTCGAAGAGACGCTCCGAGACCTGACCTGTCTGCACCAGGCTGATGGCGTAGGAGCAGGCCATCGGGCGGTTGCTCATCGTAGCATGGGCTCGGGCCAGCTTCTGGATGCCTGCCCAGTCCTGCCTGTACTCCATGTCGAGGAGCTTGCAGATGACTCTGACATAGGGCCGTTGCCAGAGGTCGAAGCCGATGATGGCTGCCATCGCGACGACAATGACAAGCAGCTGCAAGCCATTCTGCCGAGGCGTCTCGTCCTTGGGAATGCCTATGAAGGCTGGTGCGGGCTTGCGGCTGAAGCTGCGTATCATGATGCTCCAGATGCAGAGCACTACCAATGCGACGAACGGGATGCCGAAGATGAAGCCGGTGCGCGCTTCGAAGAAGATGTCGAGGCCGTACCATGTGACGATGGCCATATAAAGCAACGCCGGCAGGTACTGGACGGGGCGCCATGTAGCCTTGAGGCGCATGCAGTAGCCCACGAGCCAGCTCCCGGCCGTGAGCATCGCGGCCATAAGCAGTCCGCCAAGCCAAGGATACTTGTAGAGCAGAAGCATCGCTCGACCGATATAGCGGAGAATGCCATAGGGCTGACACAAAATGAAGCCCATGATGCGAGTATCGGCCGACCATAGGCTGTACTCACGACTGATATAGAAGACGCTTCCATAGTACCAGGCTGCCCATAGCCAGGTTAGGAGGAAGAAGATGGGCAGAACGGGCAACAGTCGCTTCCCTCGTTTTTGGGGAGCGGCTGCCACCTTTTGCTGAGCCGGCTTCTGCGGCTGTTTAAATGATTTCTTACTCATTCATTTTCTGAGGTTTACAGTATATTTACCATCATGGCCTTAGGGCCTTCCAAACGCCGCGTGCGGCGATGGCAATCCCCGCGTGCGGCGTTGGGCATTTCCGCGTGCGGCGTTGGCAATCGCCGCAGCCGGCGTTTTCAAGCCTCGCCTGCCTACTTTATCAACACCTTTCTGCCGCCTTTAATATAGAGGCCTTTCGAGGGTTTGCCGACACGCTGACCGGCCATGTTGTAGAAGGCGTTGTCAAGGTTCTTAAGGTCTGTATGGTCCTTGAAGTCCTCCTTGAGGTCTTGCACGCCGTTGGGATCGTCCCAGATGAAGGTGAAGGGCGAGATGTTCTCGGCAAGGACGAACGAGGAGCCGTCGAAGATGTAGCCGCTCTCGGTCTCTGCGAAGGTGCCTTCGTGCACCAGTCTGCCAAATGTTTCGTGTGTGAGGGCATCTCCCGAGGAAGGCTCAGAGATGCTGACAGCATCCTTGAAGAGAACCGGCTCGCCTGCGGCAAATGTCTCAGGAGCATTGTCGACTGTTCCGTCCTCCCTGACGATTCCCAGTCCTGCCCATGTGTCGAAGGGCAGGCGGAGTGCCTGATAGCCTTCTCCACTCTTGGTGAAGGAGATGTTCTCGGCGGTAAACTCCGTCGGGATGAAGAAGGGCTTGTCGCCGTCGATGACGAGGGACCGGGCCACACTGTCCGGACCGACCACATTGACGTTGGCCAGGAGTTCTGCCGTCGGCTGCTTCTGCTCTGTTTGGCCAGGCTTGACGTATGCGATGGAGTTGGCGGGAAGCGGATTCATCTCGCTGACGCCTGCCGCTCCTGTGCCATAATAATAGAGCGTGTGGGGCGTGGGGTTGCCTTCGTAGTAAGCCGTCATCTCACCACGATTCGTGGATGGGCCGTATGGCACGAGCACTTCGTAACCGTTTGCCTCGCAAGCCACAATCTTGAAGCCGTCCGCCATCTTCGCCTGTATGTTGGCGGGAATGGTGAACCTCTTCTTGTTGGAGAGATAGATGAGGTTGCCGTCATTGTCATAGACCTTGAAGCCGATGGCTCCGGTGCCGGTGATGGCATAGGTGGTCTTGCCGCTGCTGGTTGACGTGATGTAGTAGTAGCCATTGGTCTGGTAGTCGTCCACAAAGTCGCTCCACTGGCCCACATCAGCATAGCCGATAGACACCTCGCTGTCATAGTTGGCGCGATTCGTACTCTTAGGCTTGCCCTCGAAAGGACCGTCGGAGGTGGCGGGCGAAACCTTGATACGGTCGTCGATGAAGCAGATGCTGGGAGCCTTCGGATAGCGGTGCATGTAAGCCTTGGCCGCATCAATGTCCGCCTGAGTCGTCGTCACCCAATAGTTACTGTA
Source organism: Bacteroidaceae bacterium (assembly GCA_017428785.1). Lineage (GTDB taxonomy): Bacteria > Bacteroidota > Bacteroidia > Bacteroidales > Bacteroidaceae > Physcousia. The sequence continues at coordinate 13,937 of JAFRQD010000054.1, read as the reverse complement.
GTCGCCGATGAAGTATTTGTCGTAAGGCACAAACATACCATTCACCTCGAAGAACTCGCTGAGGTCGAGCTGAGCGGCGTCGCACATCTTCTTGGCCAAGTGCAGATAGTCGTCCTTGCCGTAAGTGATGACGCCCGACACAATGTTGCCGTCACCATCGACAAGCGATGAACTGGATGGGCCTGTCCGCTTCCGAATGGGGTCTTTGCGAAGCATCTTGAAGAGCGTGGGATAGAAGTCCGGCTTGTGCCCCTGCGCATGGAAGTAAAGGTAGAGCTGGAAGTACATGCGGGTCTGTTCCCAAATGCCCATTCCGAACCACCCCGTGCCATTTGCGAAATGCTCAAGCGTCTTAGTCACCGTCGAGCCTCGCGTTGTGGAAATGCCATGCAGGAAGACGTTGACATTGGAGAAGAGGTTGTTGCTAACCTCTGTCGCACCCACGATGTTGATGCACGACTGATGGTTGTGGCCAATCTCGTGCGACGGTCCCCAGATGGCGCCGCCGCTCGAAGTAAGCGCATTATAGTTCATCACCGTAGAGAGGGTGCTGTTTTCATAGTAGGTGCCGTATGTCGTGGCAAACATGTAGTTGTAGTTAATCGAGAAAGCATTCCAGACGTTGCGGAACCTTCCTGCGAGGTCTTCCTTGAAGCCCATCAGGTTCTCCTCACACTCTATGAAGTTGTTCCAGATGCGCATCAAGCCCTCAGCCTCGCCCGTCTTGCCGATGGCGCTCTTCACAAGGCTGGCAAGCATGGCAAAGACAACGCGGTCGCACTTAAGGTTGATGACCTTGCTCTCTTTGAGCAGCTTCTCGTAAAGAAGCGTCCAGTCCTGATTGGTCATGCCGCGCGTGTAGTCGAAGTAGCCTTGCAGCTCGCCGCCCTCGATATGTATCTTGGCAGCGGGATAATTGGCAAGGTACTTCTCCGGATCATTGAGCTGGTAGAAGATGTAAACGGTGCTGGGCGTGCTTATCAAGATCGTATTGAGGCCAGCATGCAGAGTGGTGGTCGAGCCGGTCTGATGGTCGCCGGGACTGTCGCTATCCATCACAATCTCTGCCTGCAAAGTGCAGTCGGTGCTTGGTTCCTTGTCCACATAGATGTAGATGATGTCGCCTGCCTTACCGACGATGCCTGTCGGGCCTGACAGTTTGCCGAAGGAGTTGCTCATGCCTGCATACTCGTTCCATGTCATCTTCTGGTAGTGGCTGTACACATTGTAGTCGTCGCGAACACGGAAGAACTTCTCGAAACCTTCTCTCGTATAGCCTGTGGAGGATGTGAAGCTTTCCCAAGTATTGTTCTTCACCTTGAGCACCATTGCCTTCATGTCGTCATTGAGAGCGATGAAGTCAGCGTTCTCTGCCAAAGCCTCATCGCTGAGGGCTTGTATCTCGTCCTTGAGCTCGGTGCATGCCTTATCCTGGAAGAGGTTGGCGAGGGCAGCCTTGTAGGTGTTGGCGTGCCGCTGAAGATCAGTAAAGGCATTGAGCCTTGCGCGACCTTCCTCGATGAAGGCTTCGTCCAGCTGCACTTCCTCGAAGCCCCAGACGCTGTTGGTGGCATTGCTGTACCAGCCCACAACTGTATTGCTTGCGTCGCAATGCAGGCCGACGCTGCTGGTGTCGAGGATGTAGTAAGTGAGGTTTGTTACATCATTCGTCCTTTGGATGGAGAATGTGTTTGTCTTGCCAAAGTTCGTGGTGTATTGCGAGCTGAGTGAGCCATTCTTTTGGACAATGTTCCGCTGTGTGCAGAGGTTCTGGACGTTGTAGCGGCCATCGGAGGTCTTCACGAGAGTCCAGTACTGCGAGAGCTTTGTCTCGTCCTTGCTTTCGCAGGTGAGGACATTTGCCCCAATGTCCTCGTTGATATAATTGGACTTGCCCATGTTCTTGATGCGGTAGTACTTTCCTTCCTGAGGCTCATAGAGTCCGCTCTGCTCAAGCAGGTGAGCTTCCACTTCCTCTATGGTGAAGTTCTCAGCAAGTGCGATGCTCCAGTCCGAGCCTTGGTCGTTCTGGCAAGTCCACTTGTAGAGTGTTGTGCCGTCGCCGTTGAGGTTCAGGCAGACATTTCCCGAGAAGTCTTCCTTCTCTGAGAGGTTGATGTAAGCCTGGCTTCCGGAGTTGTTGGGGCTGAACTGGATGAAGATTCTCGCAGCAGTTGCAGAAGGGCTGCGGAAGTTGTCGTCGTCGTTGAGGAAGCGTCCCGTGTTGGCGTTGCGAAGGGTATAGCCGCTACCCGACTTATCGAGGAGCCACACCTGAGCCAGTGTGTTGTTATTCTTGGCTGCTCCCACAGTGCTTGTGCCGTTGTCGGCGAGGCGCGAATTGGTGCTGCGGCGGTTTGTGAGGCGGACGAGGTTTTTTTTGCCGAGCACAAAGCTGACGTAGTCTTTGCCTGTGAGGCTGCCGAGGTCGGTGATGGAGACTTCAAGGAAAGCCCAGTCGCGGTCGCCGCCTTCACTGCCTCTGCTCGAGCCGCCGCACAGCTTGCCGCCGTTGTTCTGCAAATAATACTGTCCGTTGCTGCGGAGCGACCAATGCCCCGCCGTGCTGAATTGGTTTATGGCGAAGAAGTACTTGGTCTGCACCTCAGCGCTTGTGCCGTTGTTCCTGCTCGCCATGACATTACAATAGTAGTTGCCGAGGCCCGACTTCAGATAATAACGGCCTGAGGTTCCCGTTTCTTCCAATTGCACGAGATAGCCGGCATTTGCCTGCGCATCTGCTCCGCTGGGAGAGGTTGTAGAGACGCCCAGCGTGTTGTCTGCCCCTTCCAGCGTATAAGCCTTGCTAAAATCATTGTAGAGGACATACCACTTGCCTGTCTGAAGCTCCGTGGCTGCATTTCCCACATTGATAATCTTTCCCGAGAAATCACTCGTCTGTGCCCATGCCAAACCGAGGGACATCAGACACCAGATAATAGATAATAGTCTTTTCATATCATGTTAGTTTTAGTTATATGTTCAACATTTTAATTATTTGAGGATTAAACAGAATCCAGATAAGGTAGGCCAGATAGACCATAAGGAGCAGGACGCCTTCCTTCTTTTCGAGTTTGTGACCTGTGCTTGCCACAAACCACGTGAGCACTACGCTGCCCACGAACACATACCAGTCCACCAGCGTTATCTCTGTGACGGGCATCGGGAGGATAGTGGCGCAAGCGCCTATCACGAAGGCCACATTGAAGATATTGCTGCCGATGGCATTGCCCAGCGACAGGCCGTAGCTCCCTTTTCGAGCGGCGATGACGCTTGTTGCGAGTTCGGGGAGACTCGTGCCGCCAGCCAGAATCGTCATGCCGATGACGCTCTCGCTGATGCCTATCTCGCGAGCAAAGGCAGCCGCATTCTCCACCAATACGCGTCCCCCTATCACCAGAGCCGCCATTCCGATGGCAATCAGGCCGATAGGCTTCCACATGCTCTCTTCTTTAGAGGAAGATTGAGATGTGTCGGAGGCCTGGGCTGCTGTCTTCTTGTCGTCCGCTGCAATCTTATACGTCTTGTAGATATAGACGCAGAAGAACGCGGCGAGCAGGAAGCCTTCCCATCTCTCTATCGTCCCATTCGTGGAAGCGAAGAGCCAAAGCGCACAGGAGACGAGGAGGCAGGTGGCGAAGTGCTGGCGCAGCTGCAGGTCCCTCACCTTGATTGTCCTCATGACGGACGAAGCGCCGATGATGACAAGGATGTTGAAGATGTTGCTGCCCAGGATGTTTCCCACGCTCATGTCACTGCTGTGACGCAAAACGCTCATAAGGCTCACGATAAACTCCGGCAGACTCGTCCCGAGCGAAACGATAGTCAAACCGATAACAAGCTCGCTCACATTCAGCATCCTGGCCAAACTGCAAGCCCCGTCAGTAAAGCGGTCGGCGCCCCAAAGCACCACCGCAATACCCACAATGATTAAGATAATTTCGAGTACCATATATAATAATGCGCTGCAAATATACGAAAAAGATTGGACATGACAAAAGGAAAAGGCAAGTTTTTAGACAATTGCCCGCCTCCGGACATCAGCAAGAATGCCACAAAATGTAAAGATTTCGGTCGAAGATAAAACACGCCATTCCCTGCAATGCCTTTTGACGCTCTTGACAATGAGCGAGACGGGAAGCGCAATTTTTACGCCTTTGCAAGGGCCTCAAAAACAGCCACATGCGAAAGCGCAAAACGCAGGCAGCGGCGTTTGCAATTTCCGCGTGCGGCGATGGGCAATTCCGCAGGCGGCGTTTGCCGATTCCGCTGCCTGCGTTTGCAAGGGCGGCACAAGGCGACAGAAAACCTGCCCCGTTTTGTCGCCAAAAATGTAAAGTTTTTTTGCGCACCACTTTCAGTCATATCTGTCTCCTCCCATTTCCGGCTGAGGACTTTCGGGTGCCCGTGCCTTTCCTTTTGACAAGAAAAACCCATTTTCTCCCTTCAAAACGGAACAAAAAGAACCCATATAGGACTTATATTGTTCAATTATTCGCTTTTTAAGTTTCGTTAAGACACTTTCTTTTTGCAGTTCTACATTTTCTTCTTACCTTTGCAGCTGAAAAGAAAACAACAGGAAGTTGAACTATTTAATATAAGTAGAAAAATGAAGAAACTCACTCTCGCCATGTTGCTCGCGCTCATCGGGGCAAATGCAATGGCACAGAATTTCGAAGGCAGCACCGTTGAAGAACGCATCGCGCACTCCACCGGCAACGCCGAAGACACCATCAAGACCGCAAAAGGATACATCACGATGTTCCAGCAGACTGGTGCCAACAAGGACTGGAAGGATATGTATGTCAACTACCAGTGGCTGAAGAAGTATGCACCCTTCGCAGTCAACGGTATCTATACGCAAGGCCCGTTCATGTTCTACAACCTCATCAATGCAGAACAGGACCCCGTCAAGAAGCGCAGGTACTTCGACGAGATGATGGAGCTCTTCGAGCTTCGCCAGAAGAACCTCGACGCCCTGAACTCCTTCGCCAAGACAAAGAGTACGCTGGGCGATGTGCTGAGCGTGAAGGCTGAGTACTACAACTGGACGGCTCCACTTGTCCTCGGGCAGAATTTCGACCTTCGTGGCTCGTACAAGAACTTCGCCGAGGCCATCAAGATGGTCAACGAGCAGGGCGGCCGCGAAATCACAGGCTCCTTCCTCCAGACTTTCTTCCTGGTGAGCGACGCAGTCTATAAGGCAATGCCCAACACCATGCGCGAACAGTATCTGCAGGACTACCTGGACAGCAAGGACGCCTGCGAGAAGATGCTCCAGCTGGCTAAGGAGGCGCAGGAGGCTGGCGACACCATCAAGGCCCAGCAGCTCGTGGCAACCTACGACGCTCCTCTGGCTGCCATCGAACAGATCTTCTCACAGAGCGGGGCTGCCGACAGCGCACAGCTCATCTCTATCTACACCAAGAAGTTCGATGGATATAAGACGGACATCAACAAGCTCAACTCCAGCCTGACCATCATGCAGAACAACGACTGCGACGAGAGCGACATCTACTATCAGTATGCCGAGGCTGCTTACGCCCTCGAGCCCACCTATACCAGCGCCATCGGTCTGGCACAGAAGGCTCAGAAGGACGGCCAGCTCGACAAGATGCTGGAGTACTACAACAAGGCTCTGGAACTCGCTTCGAGCGACGCCAACCGCGGCAAGATATGCCTCAACATCTGCAACGGCCTGACAAAGAGCAAGCAGTACACCGGTGCCCTGACCTATGCCGAGAAGGCTATCGCCTACAATGCCGACCTGACGGGCAAGTCATACCTCAAGATGGCCAACATCTACGCCCTCCTCGGTCAGTATAGCGAGGCCACAGCCTACTGCGGAAAGGCAGCCTCTGCCGACATCACAGTCAGCGGCTCTGCCAACCGTCTGAAGGAAAGCATCTCGAAGGCCCAGGCCAGCCAGGCTGCAAACGCTGCCGCCCGCAAGGCTTACGACGACTACCTGAAGCGCCAGAAGGCTGAGGAAGATTTCTGGAGCGGCGGAAAGAAATAGTGCCGTCGGACTGCATGACAGTCCAGACAAAACAAAGCTACATAAGGCCCATCGTGCTACGCGCATGGTGGGCCTTTTTTGCGTCACAGGCTTCCGTACTGTAAAAAAAGGTTAAAAACAAGAGGCATTCCTTGCCAGAGTAAAGAATAATTCGTAACTTTACACACGAAAATGTGCAATATGGCCTATCAGGAGGCAAAAATAGGCAAAAGAAACGATGAACAGGATTAAAATAGGCATCATAGGACTCGGCAGGATGGGACGCAAGCACCTCAAGGAACTTGTAGCCTCGGAGTACTGGGATGTGAAATACACCTGCGACATCAACCCCGATAAGGCAAAGCACTCACATGAGATAGCACCCGATGCCATCTTCACAACCGACGAACGAGACCTCTGGGACGACCCCGAAGTGGAGTGCGTCGGTCTTTTTGCATTGGCAGACACCCGCGCAAGCCGCATAGAGAAGGCTGTCAAAGCCGGCAAGCACGTCATCTGCGAAAAACCCCTCGCCTATAAGCTCAACGAGGAATGGGATGTGGTGAAGCTCGAAGAATCGACCGACAAGTTCTGCACCGTCAACCTCTACCTCCGAAATGCCTGGTACACGCAAGCCATGAAGGACTTCGTGAAAAGTGGCGAGATAGGCGAACTGGCCATCATCCGCATCTGCCACATGACGCCAGGCCTCTCTCCGGGCGAAGGGCACGAGTTCGAAGGCCCGTCCTTCCACGATTGCGGAATGCACTATGTGGACATCGCCCGCTGGTATGCCGACTCGGAATATAAGACGGGACACGCCCAGGCCATCCGCATGTGGGACTACAAAGACCCGTGGTGGCTGCAATGCCATGGCACCTTCGAGAACGGCATCGTCTACGACATCACCCAGGGCTTCGTCTATGGGCAGCTGGCACTCGACCAGACACACAACTCCTATACCGAACTCATCGGCAGCAAAGGCTTTGTCCGCATGACGCACGACTTCAAGACGGCTGTTGTGGAGATGCACGGCGAGCATGTCACAGAGCGACTGGAGCAACCCTACGGCGACAAGAACATAGACCGTCTATGCAAGCTGATGGGCGAGGCAATCCTCACCGGCAAACGCCCGGTCTCCCTACCCCGCTTCCGCGATGCAGCCATCGCCAGCGAGTACGCATGGAAGATGCTCGATGACGCCCGCCACAACGACCTCCCATCGAAAGGCACGCCCGAAGAACTGGAACAGATTCACTACCGCAGAGCCCATGCCACCGACGGCTACGGACTCATCGACAGACCGCACAAATAATCACTCTAAACTCTAAACTCTAAACTCCAAACTTTAAACTCACATAACATGACACATCAACTCTTATTCCTCGGCTCTCTGGGCAGCCAGGAAATCATCATCATCGCCCTCGTTATCCTGCTCCTCTTCGGAGGCAAGAAGATTCCCGAACTCATGCGCGGCCTCGGCAAAGGCGTCTCGCAGTTCAAGAAAGGCATGAACGACATTGAACAGGAAATCAATGCCGAGCCTGAAAAGAAGGAAGTTCCGCGCCCATAACAGCGCGCCTTGTGCTAAGCATCAAAGAAACACAAAACAAATAACATAAGTTTAACCCATCTAAATCAAAACATCTTTTATGAAAGACATGTCAAGAAGATCGTTCCTCAGGGCAGGAACCGCAGCTACCGCTGCTCTCGCTATGGCTCCCGTCGATGTACTCGGCAAAGCTAAAGCAAAGAAACCCGTACAGACAGGCAAAATCAAACTCCTCGGCGTAGGTGTCGGCGGTCGTGGCCATGCTGACATCAACGGCGTTACTTACAAAGGCAAAGGCGAAGTATATGACGATATCGAGTTCATCGGCATAGCCGATGTTGACTGGAAGTATGCTAAAGGCGTGCTCGATGAATATCAGAAGTTGTTCCCCAACTGCAAGATGTATCACGACTACAAGACGATGTATGCCGAGTTGCTGGACAAGGCAGACGCTGTTATCTGCGGTACAGCCGACCACACACACGCAATCATCTGCGCAGAAGCTCTGGCAGCAGGCAAGCATGTTTACTGCGAAAAGCCTCTGACCCGTACCGTTTACGAATCTCGTCTGCTCACCAAGCTCGCTGCAAAAGCCGGCGTTGCCACTCAGATGGGCAACCAGGGTTCAAGCGGCGAAGGCGTGAACCTGACTTGCGAATGGATATGGAACGGCGAAATCGGTGAGGTGACTCGCGTGGATGCCTTCACAGACCGTCCCATCTGGCCACAAGGCCTCGAGCGCCCCGAAGAGGTACACGAGATTCCCAGCACTCTGAACTGGGATGCCTTCATCGGCCCGGCTCCCAAGCGCCCCTACAACTCCATCTATCACCCCTGGAACTTCCGCGGATGGTGGGACTTCGGCACAGGCGCCCTCGGCGACATGGCTTGCCACATCCTGCATCCCGTCTTCAAGGCTCTCGACCTCGGCTATCCCATCAAGGCTGAAGGCAGCTCCACTCCTCTTATGTCCGACTGCTGCCCAAGCGCTCAGGTCGTTAAGCTGACTTATCCCGCTCGTCCCAACCGTCCGAAGGTAGCAATGCCTGAGGTTGTGGTTACTTGGAGCGACGGCGGTATCGTTCCCTTCCGTCCCGATGGCCTGCCCGTAGGCAAGGACCTCAACGTAAGCGGTGGCGGCGCCATCTTCTACGGAACGAAGGACATCCTCGTCGTAGGCTGCTACGGTGAGAAGCCTTACCTCGTAAGCGGCCGCGTGCCCAATGCACCGAAGGTTTGCCGCCGCGTGACCGAGAGCCACCAGCGCGACTGGATCCGTGCCATCAAGGAAATCCGCGCAGGCAAGACCGACTGGACAAGGACAGCATCTGACTTCAGCGAGGCAGGTCCCTTCAACGAAATGGTTGCAATGGGCGTTGTCGCCACACGTCTGCAGGGCCTGAACCAGACTCTGGAATGGGACGGCGAGAACATGCGCTTCACCAACATCCCCGAGAAGGCCACCGTTCGCGCAATGTTGAAGGACGGCTTCTCCATCCACGATGGACACCCCACATTCAACAAGACCTACACAGAACCCGTCAACGCTCGCGAATTCGCAGCAGAACTCATCAAGCCGAAGTACCAGAACGGCTATGTTCTGCCCGATATGCCTGCATAAACCACATTTAGTTCTACAACATGAAACTAAGAAACATCCTTGCCGCAGCAGCTCTGGCTGCTGCGGCTGGCGTACAGGCTCAGCCTCAGTACGTCGTTATCGAGAACCCTCAGGTTGACCTCAGCACGCTGAAGGTTGACAAGGAAGGCTACTATGTCCTCTTCGACGGCACAAGCCTCGATGGTTGGCGCGGCTACTGCAAAGACCACATCCCCAGCAAGTGGAACATCAAGGACGGTGCTCTCCACTTCGACGGCCGCACCTCCCAGGGCGAAGGCGGCGACATCATCTTCGCTCACAAGTTCAAGGACTTCCTCTTCGAGATTGAGTGGAAGATAGCAGAAGGCGGCAACTCCGGCATCTTCTATCTCGGCAAGGAAACCGCTACCATCAACAACGATGCTCCCAAGACTGAGGAGACGAAGGCCGGCAATGTGACCATCACACAGACCATCGACAACCGCGGCAAGCTCAACTATCAGCCCATCTACATCAGCTGTCCTGAGTGCCAAGTGCTCGACAACGAACGCCATCCCGACGCAAAGCTCGGCGCAACTCTCGGCATCCGTCAGAGCACAAGTCTCTATGACATGATTGTTGCAAAGCCACAGAACGCAAACCCTGCAGGCCAATGGAACAAGGTGAAGATTGTCGTGAAGAACGGCAAGGTGACTCACTATCAGAACGGCGTGAAGGTGTTGAGCTATACTCTGGCCGACAAGTCTTGGGTCGATCTCGTACAGACCTCCAAGTTCAGCCAAAAGAACTGGCCTCTTGCCTATGAGATTATGAAGGATTGCGGCAAAGACCCAGGTTACTTCGGCATGCAGGACCACGGCGATGAAGTATGGTATCGCAACATCCGCGTCAAAGTGCTCAAATAGTTCTATATATTATAATATAAGGTAACAAGATGAAAAAGATTCTCATATTCATCTGCCTCGCTGCCACACTCTGCATGTATGGCACGAATGCGGATGCTAAGAAGAAAGAGATAGCCTTCCAGATGTATTCTGTTCGCGAGCTCATCGGCAATCCCGACAAGTATGCACAGAATCATGTAAGCACGCTGAAGGCTCTGGCTCAGATGGGCTACACAGCCGTAGAAGCTGCAAACTATGGCGACGGAAAGCTGTATGGCGTATCTCCCGAGCAGTTCAAGGCCGACATCGAGGCTGCTGGCATGGAGGTGCTCTCAAGCCATGTTGGCCACAACCTGAACGACAACGAGCTGAAGTCTGGCAATTTCGACGGCGCCCTGAAGTGGTGGGCTGAATGCATCGACGCTCACAAGCGTGCCGGCATGAAGTACATCGTGAATCCTGGCGTAAACTATCCCAAGAACTTGGCAGAAGCAGATGTTATCTGCAAGTATCTGAACAAGGTGGGCGAGATGGTGAATGCTGCAGGCATGAAGTTCGGCTACCACAACCACAGCCACGAATTCGGTAAGGTTGAGAACAAGGTTTGGTACGACTACATGGTCGAGCATACCGACCCCAACAAAGTGTTCTTCGAGATGGATGTCTATTGGGCAGTTCGCGGACAAGTCAGTCCTGTCGAGTACTTCAAGAAGTATCCCGGCCGCTTCACCCTGCTCCACATCAAGGACCACAAGGAATTCGGCGAAAGCGGTATGGTTGGCTTCGATGCCATCTTCAACAATGCCGACGTTGCAGGCCTGAAGCATCTGGTTGTCGAGTTGGAAGGCAGCAACAGACCTAACATTCTGGACGGAATGAAGGTGTGTGCCGACTACCTCAAAGCAGCAAAGTTCGTCAAGGCAACTTACAACAAGTAAACAGGAATGAAGAATGAAGAGTGAAGAATGAAGAATTTGCTACCGCCCTACGAACTATGTTTCCTATGCTTGAAAGGCATCCCCAAGCGGTAGCAGATTCTTCATTCTTCATTCATAGTTCTTCATTTTTAAGATTATGGAGATAGAAGACAAAAGCAAAACAGAACAGATAGAAGAGGAAGAGGCTCAAGAGGGCGCGATGTCCTTCTGGGATCATCTTGAGGTCCTAAGATGGGCGTTGTTCCGTAGTGCATGTGTGCTTGCCGTCATCATGGTGGGCACATTCATTGCGATGCCCTACATCTTCGACCGCTTCATCCTCGCCCCCACAAACAACGACTTCTTCACTTATCGCTGGCTCAACGCCATAGGCAGAGGCATTGTGAAGCTCTCGCCCGACTTCGATGTGCAAATCATCAACATCAACGTTGCCAGCCAGTTCATGACACACATCTCGACCTCCATCTCGCTGGCAGCCGTCATCGCCTTCCCTTATTTTATATGGGAGGTATGGAGGTTTATCGAGCCCGCACTTTTCGAGGATGAGGTAAAGCATCTGAAGCCAGCCTTCTTCGGCGGCACCGTCATGTTCTACATCGGCTGTGCCATCGGATACACGCTCGTCTTTCCCTTTACCTTCCGATTCCTCGTCGAGTATAATCTGAGCCCGAGCATCACCAACCAAATCAATCTGCAGAGCTACATCGACAACTTCACGATGCTCATCCTTGTGATGGGTATTGTTTTCGAGATGCCGCTGTTAGCCTGGCTATTGGGTTTGCTGGGCATCCTCAAGAAGAGTTTCCTGCGCGAGTATAAGAAGCATGCAGTTGTTGTGCTTCTCATCTCTGCCGCCATCATAACCCCGAGCGGCGACCCCTTCACGCTCATGCTCGTTTTCATCCCGCTTTATGTGCTTTATGAGCTCTCAATCCTCGTTGTGAAAGACAAACCGAAGACAGAGACCGATTAAGTTCATTATGTGGTATTTAACCCTTATTTTTACACAGAGAAGGCAAAAGTGTGCATGTTTTTCAACTAAAACAAATAAAAATTGGCCATTTTCTTGCAAGGATTAGAATAAAATCGTAACTTTGCGCCAACATAAAGCGTGTCAAATAACCATTAGAACAAAGAAAAAGACAAAAATAATGTTAATCAATTTTAAGAACATGAAAAAGATTACTCTCGTTATTGCTATGTTTACCATGGCAATGGCTGCCAGTGCACAGAACGCTGGCCAAAAGTTTTTCGACAACTGGTCTCTCGGCGTAGAAGGTGGCGTAAGCACAAACCTTCATGACTGGGACACCCCCAATGGTGCAGTAGCAGGCATCAACCTCACAAAGGGCGTTACCCCCGTGCTGAGCTTGGAATTCCAGTTGCAGGGTGGCTTCAACAACAACGCTAATTGGAACATGGTTCACAGCAGCAATGTTCTTGACAATCTCAGCGTATTCGGCAACACCAAGATTAACCTCATGAACTGGTTTGGTGGCTACAAGGGCGCTCGTCGCCTCTTCGAGATTCAGGCTCGCGGCGGTCTCGGCTACATGCGCTTTTTCTACCCCAACTACAACAACAACCCAACCAGCAGCGGCAACGACCTGAACCGCATGGCTGCTAAGTTCGGCCTCGACTTCGACTTCAACCTTGGTAAGGAAAAGGCTTGGACAATCAGCCTCCGTCCCGCAGTTATCCTGAAGGGTGTCAGCAAGAATGAGGGTTCTCCCGCATTCCTCGGCTGCGACAATGGTGGTTGCGACAAGTACGGCCACAACGCAGTAGGTCAGGTTACCCTTGGCGTTACCTATCACTTCAAGACCAGCCAGGGCACACACCAGAACTTCGCTCTCATCAGCCCCGTCGAGGTTACCAAGGTCGTAGAGAAGACCGTTGAGAAGCCCGTCGAGAAGGTTGTCGAGAAGGTTGTCGAGAAGGTTGTCACCAAGAACGTTGGTAACGGCGTAACCGTTGAGTTCGCACAGAACAAGGCTAACCTCACCAACACCGCTAAGGCTAAGCTGAACACTATCGAAAAGAATGCAACCGTTGTTCTCGACGGCTATGCTTCTCCCGAAGGTGCAAAGGCTTACAACCAGAAGCTGTCACAGCGTCGTTGCGATGCAGTCAAGAGCTATCTGCAGGATCGCGGCGTGAAGGTTGCTGACGTCAACGCTCACGGTGCTGAAGGTGCTGAATCTCAGCGTATCGTTTACGTTACAATCAAGTAAAAAGAGTTAACCAATAACTAATAGAGTTTCATTTTACAAGGAGGGGAGCGTGTCGTGATGGCACGCTCCCTTTTTTGTTAATACGCACAACAGCCAGAATCGGACATCTTAGCCTGCCCAAATGCACAACTCCGGCTGGGACGTTCATTGATTGGTCATGATGCAGCAATTGATTTGTCATGATGCAGCAATTGATTTGTCATGATAAATCAACGAACATGGCATGCGGCGTTTGGAGGCGTAGCGTAGAAAGGCAGGGAACGCTGCATGGGGAAACGGCCCCCCAGCATAAGGAGTTTCAAGTCTTCGCTCTTGGAGTTTGAAGACGTAGTGTGGAAAGACAGAGAACGACGCATTATTGGTGTTCAGGGAAAACAGCCTGGATTTCTACTCCACCCCTACCCCTCCCCTTCATGGAATGGGAGGGGAGTTAAGCCTGAAAGGCTTTCAACACCGCATAGAGCATTGAGAAACAGGGAACGCCGCATTATTGGTGTTCAGGGAAAACAGCCTGGATTTCTACCCCCCCTGCCCCTCCCCTTCATGGAATGGGAGGGGAGTTAAGCCTGAAAGGCTATACTTTGATGTAACCGAGGGCAAAGCCCTCGGACAGAACATAGAGACCACTTCCCAAATCCTGCCTGGAAGGCAGTACCAGGGGCGGTTCTTTGTACTGCCTTCCAGGCAGAAGAAAGTATTATATCCGCTGATACCGGGGGCTTCGCCCACCG
>JAFRQD010000005.1 GCA_017428785.1 Bacteroidaceae bacterium | reverse complement strand
TTGACATCAAGGCAATAATGGAAAGAAGGACGGTCAAAGAGGTCAAACGGTGGAAAGCAGAATGCCTTAAAGCCAATCCAATGACTAAACGGAGAAATCTACTTGTCGCATAAAACTGGGTACATCAAATTGGACACCCTATTTCTGAAACATCCAAATATTTGAGATTATTATTTCACTCAGAAACTTGGCTCGGCGTCGCCGCGAGTGTAAACGGTCTCGCCGTCAACACCGTTGGGAACAAAGCCGCCAGTGAAACTGAGCGTGGTTTCGTCGGCATGGATGAAGAGGGCGTTCAGGTCGTAGGCGTAGTAAGTCTTGTCATGATTTTCATCAAAGACAGCCGAGAGCCAGAGCCTGTTCGCGCCGGGCGCACCTTCTTTGTCGCGCTCCCACGACAGCTTCCACGTGCCCGTGAACGTCCCGTTATAGTCCTCTTTTTCCTGCCAGTCCGTATATTGCTCCTTGCCGTCGATGGTGACGAGTTTGCGGGTCTGCCATTTGCGCATTCCCGTGAAGGTCCCGTCTGCGCTGAAAGTCAGCCGCTCGAAGAAGCGTCCCTTGTCCTTGATGTACTCGACATGCCACGTCCCGGCGATAATCGGTGTGTACTGCTTCCGCAACTGTTCCGTCTTCTCGTGCGCCTCCTCGTCAGCCCATTGCGGGTCGCTGCTGCAAGAGGCGAGAGCGACGAGGGCGAGCAGGATGGTGATAATTGTTTTCTTGTTCATTTCATTTTATCTGATAATCTTTCTCCCGTTCTTGATGAAGATGCCGCGCCGTGGAGTTGAGACTACTTTACCCGCCAAGTCATGTAGAGTGACGGATGATATAGAGTTGGGGTGCTGTGCTTTTATTCCTGTGGTTCCCAAAATAAAGTCGCGGGTGGCGAAAATCTGAGAGCCTTGCTCCGTGACGGATTGCAGAATCGTGTAGTAGGAGCACTGCTCATAACTGCGGAGGTAGTCATCGCTTAGCCCGATGCCATCAACGAGGTATTGAAGATGACCGTCGCGGTCGATAGTGATGCGCTTGCGAGTGATGCCGTTAACCGTCACTTTATCGACTGCAACGACACGACCAGAAAGGCCGTCGATGTCGCCAACGGAGAGATTGAAGTTCAGAAACTCGTCCTCGCAATTGTCTGTTACGTGATACACGCGTGAATCTCGTTCAAGGGCAGCAAAGTGGAACAGGGTTCCTGTATCATCATGCCAGACCTGTTCCAGTCGCTTACATTTCGTGCCGCCGACAATGGTGTCACCAACGACGGTGATGGTAAACGGACGGTCGTATTCGCCCGTCTGGTCGTTATACATACGCTGTACGCAGTTCCACACTTTGCCATCGGTCAATAACTCCTGTGCCGCCAGCGTGTTGATGCTTGCTACTGCAATGATTGCAGTGATGATGGTTTTTGTTTTCATACTCTATTTGTTTTTGAGGGTTGATATTAACTGGTAAGTATCTTTGACTGATTGCAGACTTGTGAGCACTTTGCCCGCTCTGCCCTCTACCGATTCCACGAAAGCAGAAAGCTCGTTGAAGTAGCCTTGCGAATGGATTTGGTTGTTTTCAAGGATAGGAGCGAAATTGTTGCAGGTGTATAGATATTCGACGGCCTTGTGATGGGGATGGACTTTTTCAATAGGTATTCCAAGGATGGAGGACGGCTTGGGCGAGAAAGTTAGTTCTTCCATCTGAGACAGAGAGTAGATGCCCGATGCGGTGTTTACTTTCAGCGATTCCTCGGCTGCGCTCCAAGTGTAGGCGGTGGAGAGTTCCAATGTACCTACGATATGGGGATGGCGCAGCATGAGGAGGTAGGACGCTGGAGCGACTTGCTGGCAGGCGATGATTTCGGGCTTGCCAAAAAGATGGGTAACGAGGTCGAGGGGGTGGATGTAAAGATCGAGCAAGGCATCACCTTCTGGATAATTGCCTGTGAGGTAATGGAGGTCGTAACTGACAAGATGCTCTTTGCGCAGACGTTTTTGAAGGATTTGCACGGCAGGGGCATAGCGTTTCTGCAAGCCGACCATAGCGACAAGCGAACCGTAAAGTCGCTGCTTATCAATGAGGGTATCAAGTTCCTGTAGCGACTGGCAGGGTGGTTTCTCAATGAACAAAGACTTACCGCTTTGGAGGACGCACAAGGCGATGGAGAAATGCGCAGAGGGTGAAGCAGAAACAAATACGCCTTTCACTTCATCATCATTCAATATCGTGTCAAGCGAAGTCGTGGCTTTCACTTGTGGGAATTTCCGTTCTATCAGCTGTGCCTTCCTTTCCGACGTGACGCAGATGTATTTCAGCGGCACGCCGAGGTTGTGGAGCACGGGATAAAGGTTGGTGAGCGAGTGCTGCCCCATGCCGACAAAGGCATAAGAACATTGGTACGTTTGGGCAAGGAAACGCTCAGTACGTAGGCGTTTGTAACGGTCTATCAATTGCTGTATCATAAGTCCCTGATGTATTGGTGATATGTCGTGCGCGGGTTTTCCGTCCACTGATATGAGCCGTAGAACTTCTCAATGAGCCGTTTGGGCAGCAGTCGCTCCATGTTACGAAGGAGGATAATGTCGTACTTACGGTGGAAGTTAATCCAGCAGCCGTTGCAGTTCTTTGAGTAGTGGCATTGCGTCTGGCAGGAAGTCACGCTGTTGAAGATCTCGTCGAGCGATTGGTGGTGGATATTTCCCAAAACAACATCGAGATTCTGGCAGAGCGGCACGTCACCGTTACTGTGGATGACGAGACTACTCATAATGCTCTGGCAGCGCAAACGCAAATGACCATTGCACCACTGGTCGTAGAGTGCCACAAAGTCGAAGTTCTCTTGCGTATCGTGGATGCTCTTGGGAATCTGACTGATGAA
>JAFRQD010000053.1 GCA_017428785.1 Bacteroidaceae bacterium | reverse complement strand
TTTATTTGACATGAGTATTCCTGTTAAGTCAGATTATACCAGAAGTCATATCACAGATCGCCTACTTGGCAAGGAGTTGCAGGTGGGCGATGCTGTTTATTACCTGTCGCACACCTCGCGTTATGCTATCAAGAAATCGACAATCACGGGCAAGAAAGAGATTCCATTCTCCCATCATTCTCTGGGCGGTTGCAAGTTGACACTGGCAGATGGTACTGTGCTGGAATACTATGATGTTTTCGATTCAAAAGAGAAGGCTTTGGAATATATCGTTGCTGATTTGAAGTGTAGCCTCGCATGTCATCGCAACGGTCTGTTGACACTTCAGCAAAAAATAGCAGAAGATGAGCGATTGCTGGCTATGTTTGAGAGAGAAAAAAAATGCCCTGATTATTAAATTTTTTCTTGGTGGTTACTATATTATATCCGTATCAAAAACCAAACCAAAATATAATATGGAAAAGAAAGTAACATCAAGAAAGAAAAATCAAATGAAGCAAGTACCAACACTTTTACAGGCTATTGAGCGCGTTGTAGAACTGTCGAGAGACTCTAAGTTGAGTGATGAATTTATGTTGCAGGCAGCTCCGGAGCTCACTCTGCTCTCAGAGATGTATGGCATTACGGAACGTCAGGCTGTATTCTTCTGTGTCTGCATGGAAAAAGGTCCGCGACGTGTGGACTTCGACGACCTGGCTTCGCATCTGGACATAAACAAGATTCGAATCCTCAGCTATTCGAGCGACATCGACGCTTTGGCACGACGTCGTCTGCTACGTTATCGCGATGCAAAGGACGAGAACAGCTTTGACATCCCTCAGCCTGTCATCAAGGCCATGAAGCACAACGAAGCCTTTAAAATGCCAAGTCGCACAAATCTGGACTGTGCCGGCCTGTTTGAAGTTATCGGTCAAATGTTCGAGGACCTCGACGACGATGCCATTCTACCAAAGGATCTTTATGAAGAACTGCAAGTGCTGTTCAAAGAGAATCCGCAAGTCGGTTTCGTTAAACACATTAAGGAGTTAGGGCATCTGCGCTTGGAAGATTTCCTGCTGCTGCTGTTCTTTTGCCATCGGTTGGTAAACAAGGACGATGATGACATCCGTTTCGGACAGATGGAGGACTGTTTCTTGTATTCTTCCAATTATGTCTCAGCCAAGGGACTGCTGCGCAGCGGAGAACATCCCTTGATGACAAAGAAGCTCATCGAACATCGCTCGGAGGACGGCATGGCCGACACTACGCGCTACAAACTCACGGAGCAGACGAAACGCACGCTTCTGGAAGAACTGAAACTCAACGCAGCAGAAGAGAAACTGGCTGACGTCATCAAGGCGAAGGACCTGAAAGAAAAAAAGATGTTCTATGTAGAGGAGAACCAGAGGCAAGTCAGCGAACTGCAATCGTTCTTTGTGCCTGAGAACTACCAGAAGATTCGCCAGCGCATGGAGCAGACAGGCTTCCGAACAGGTTTCGCCTGCCTCTTCTATGGCGGTCCTGGTACAGGCAAGACGGAAACTGTCTATCAGTTAGCACGACAGACTGGTCGCGACATTATGGTCGTCGATGTGCCGCAAATCAAGAGCAAATGGGTGGGCGACTCGGAGAAGAACATCAAAGCCCTCTTCGACCGTTATCGTGAACTTGTGAAGAAAGCCAAGCAAACCCCTATCCTACTCTTCAACGAGGCAGACGCCATCATCGGCATCCGTCAGCAAGGAGCACAAAGGGCTGTTGAGAAGATGGAAAACAGCATCCAGAACATCATCCTGCAGGAGATGGAAACGCTGGACGGCATCATGATTGCCACCACCAACCTGCAGCAGAACCTCGACAAAGCTTTCGAGCGCCGTTTCCTCTACAAGATTAAGTTCGAGAAGCCCACCGTCGAGGCCCGAGTCCTGATCTGGTGCACGATGATTCCTGACCTGAGCGAGATGGATGCCAAGACGCTTGCAGCGAAGTACGACTTCAGCGGCGGCCAGATAGAGAACATCGCCCGTCACTACACCATCGACAGCATCCTGCACGATGCCAAGGAAGACAAGCTCGCCATGCTCATCAACCATTGCGACAACGAAAGGCTGGATAGTAATGCGTCAAAAGCTATTGGGTTTTGTTGATCATTCAATGGAAAAGCTTGGTGGAAGTTAAAGGACAATAGTGCTTGCTGCCAAACTGCTAACCAACGCTTATACAGAAATAGCCAGGGTATGCCTCTGGCTATTATCATTTATAGTCTGTGTTTTCTGTTATAGCTTCATCCTTCGCCAGAGGCATCGAGGGATGAGTCGCCAGAAGAATGTCATGATGCGGTATCGCCAGTCTATCACTCTAACATGACGGCGATGATAGATGGAGCGAACTATGTCTTGAGCCACTTTCTCGGGACGCATCAGCATCGGATAAGGGAAACTGTCGTTGAGCAAGGCTGTATCCACAAACCCTGGACGGATGTCCGTGAAACGAATGTTCAGCCCTCGCTGATGAGACTGTTGCTCAAGAGACTGCATATATGTGGCTTGCAGAGCTTTTGTGGCAGAATAAGCAGGAGCCGGCCCCAAGCCTTTTGTGCCTGCAATAGAAGTGATGGCGGCAATATGTCCCTCCCTTCTTTCTGCAAAGTATCTGTAAGCCGCACCTATCATCCTGGTGAATCCTACGGCATTGGTCTCCATCGTGTCCAGTTCGATAGCTTCCTCCAGAGTGCGATTCTGCTTCCCGATGCCTGAGGCATGGAAGTAGAGGTCCATCCCTCCCACCTTCTGAATAAGGCTCTGCAGTCTTCCCGTGGCATCGGCTTTTGTCACATCAATAGTCATCACCTCTACCCTTTCGGGAGCTTTTGACTTCAGTTCCATGAGAGGCTCCTCCCGACGGGCAGCTATGCCAAGATGCCAACCATCAGCAAGCAACAGCTTAGCTACCTCTTGCCCAATGCCCGAACTGGCACCAACGATAATGGCTCTTTTGTTCATACTGACAGACTGTCGATTCGTTCAATAATATCCTCTATTTTGTCGATGATGAAGTCAGCTCCTGCTTCTTCAAGTTCTTCTCTCGTCCCGTTTCCCCATGTCACGCCGCAGGTCTTGGTTCCGGCATTGATTCCCATCAGGATATCTACTGCCATATCCCCCACGACAAGAGTTTGATTGGCATTGAAGCCCATAGCCTTCAGCGTGTTGAGGACAGGTTCGGGGTTAGGTTTGGCTTTCTCTACATCGTCCACGCCAATAAGATAGGAGATGCTTTCCGATATCCGCATATCGCGTGTCAGTTCGACAAGGGAGGCATGCGAACGCGAGGATGCGATGGTGAGTTTATATCCCTTTGCCGCCAGCTTCGCCAGCGTTTCCCTCACTCCTGGAAAGGGTTCTGGCTTCATGCTCTTGAGGTTCTCGGCAAAGATTCTGCGATAGGTGTCCGCACACCTCATGGCTTCCTCTTCCTGTATTTCCGGATACATCGCTCTGAAACACTCAAACAGGGGCAATCCAATGGTGGCAGCACATTCCCCCTCGCTTCTGCCTGGCAAGTGCTGCTCAGCGATAGTCATTTGCATCGTCTCGACAATGTTCCGTCTGGTATTGCCCAGCGTACCGTCGAAATCGAATATGACAAGTCCCCTACTCACCCAGCCTTTCCTTTGCAAATTCGATGTACGACTGCCAATCATAATCCGTCACATCATGCACT
This sequence comes from Bacteroidaceae bacterium, assembly GCA_017428785.1. Classification (GTDB taxonomy): domain Bacteria; phylum Bacteroidota; class Bacteroidia; order Bacteroidales; family Bacteroidaceae; genus Physcousia. Next base: position 54,809 of record JAFRQD010000053.1, on the reverse strand, counting down.
CCAGTGCGTATATGATATCCGCAATTGCCCCTCCACAGATGCTCGCCCACAGAGGGGAAAGAGCAGCCTTCAAACGTTTCCAGTCCATAGAGCGCATAGACTTTGCTGGCTTCCTGCAGGGAGAGGAACTCTCCTCGGGGGTCTGCCCATCGGTCCTCTTGAGCACTGGCCACATAAACCAGTCGCGGAGCAATGAGGGCAATCAATTCGTGCTGGTCCATCGGGAGAGAGGATACATCCTGATTGTAGGACTGATATTTGTTGCAGAACCACCAGGGGAAGGATGTATTGATGCGTGGTACAGTCTCTCCATAATTGCGACGCGACAAGGCGGCACCAGAGCAGCCCGAATTGTTGGAGATTACCATTGCAAAACGCTGGTCCAGCGCACCGCACCACAGAGCCGTCTTGCCCAAACGGGAGTGCCCTAGGATGATGGCACGCTTCTTGTCGATATTCTTCAGCGTGAACAGATAGTCTAACACACGGGAGCATCCCCAAGCCCACGCAGTAATGGCTTTACCCGTATTCTCCTGCAGCTGCGCTTTGGAGTTGATGCCGAAGAGCGGATAGATGGTCTCGGCCAACTTGTCATCCTTGTCGAAATAGATGTCGAAGTAGTGGAAAGTGGCGATGGCATAGCCAGAATCAATGATACGCTCAAACGACCAGCGGCTGGTTTGGTGGGCACGCCCAAAGGTGCTGTACTGTGACTCGATGACAGCAGGATCGTCGGTCGTAGTGGCATTCCCCTGGAAGTTGGGAGAGACGAAGACAGGACATTTCTTCACGCCTTTAGGCATGTAGAGCAACACGAGCATCTTGCGCTCCTGCCCATTGCCGCTGAAGGCAATCTCCACCTGACGGCGGATTGCTTTCCCATTCATAGCATCTTCGCTTTCCTCCACCACACGATAGCTCGTCTTGACCTTAGCATCGGGCATGACGCCGTACTCATTGTCCTGGAAAAGCTTCAGGATCTCTGGGCGACGCACCTTTTCCCATTGCTTCTTTTTCGCGACTTTCTGCCCACTTAGAGTCGTCATGGCATCGGGCAGCGTATAGACGCCCACCTTGTTCTCATCGTAGTTCGCTTCCTGGGCCTGAGCCGCAGCACAAAAGATGAAAAGGGGAAGTATTAAAAAGGTGAAAAGGTGAAAAATTGAAAAGGTAAAAAGATGAAAAGGTAAAAGCGATTTCTTCATTGTCTCGGCTTTATTGAGTTTTACGATTGCAAAGTTATGCACTCACTTAATCAAGTGCAAAGTTACGAAAAAGAATTGAAACACAAAGAAAAAAAGGATAAGAAAATTCTGTTTTTCTTATTGCTGTTCGGTTAAAACAGCTTGCAGGGCTCCTGCATGAAAGGCAGAATATGGGGCGTCTCAGTTGTTACCCCACCCCTGCCCCTTGCCATCCGTCGAGCAGAGCTCTCCCCAATTGCTCCGCTGCTAACGGGCAATGTCCTTCAAGGAATGGGAGGGAAGTTGGGATGCTGTGCTCTCCGCCCCTTTAAGGGGAGGAGTGGCCGAAGGCCGAGGTGGGGTGACTATTTCTTCATTCCTTCCCCACCCCTGCCCCTCCCTTTCATGGAATGGGAGGGGAGTTAAGCCTCTTAGGCTTTCTGCCTTTTCTTAAATATCTCCATCGGGCTGCAGGAAATATTCTTACAAAAAGATGCAGCAGAATAAGGGATATTTGGCGTCGGGGCGTGGGGCATCGGGCAACGCCACACGTGGAGTTGGGCAACATCACACGTGGAGTTGGGCAACATCACACGTGGAGTTTGCAATTACCTTGTGTGAAATTGCCTAATGCCACACGTGGAAATTGGGGAAAACTCGTGCGGAATTTAACAGCTGCTTGTGTCAGGCCAACACTTTCTTTGCTTTGTGGCTCAAAATATCCTTTTGTAACCAATTGATTGTCACAGGAAATTTGATTTAAGCGCATTTCTCGCGTCCAGGGTAGGAAAGTGCCACCGAGACAAAAATAATGCGCCAGAAAGCGTCGGGGCAGGAAAAATGTTTACAAAAGCCGAAGGCCGAGGTGGAATGACAACAATTCTTCATTCTTCATTTTTAATTCTTAATTCTTTCTGTTTACCCCACCCCTTCATATCACATCCATTCTTTATTATTGAACTTTTATTTCACGTGCTTGCCTGTTTCGGAAATAATTCGTAATTTTGCAGGGAAATGGTAAAGACCCCCTAACCCCCTTTAGGGGAATAAATGCTCAATGGTCAATGGTCAATGGTCAATAATAAATAGTAAATGGTAAATTATTGGGTATTTGCAGCACTCGCTCTTTATGTCCTTATGCTTGTTCTGTTCACCAGGCTGGTAGGGTCGAAGGGCGATAACAATGCTTTCTTCCGAGCCGGCAGGAGGTCGCCTTGGCTTCTTGTGGCTTTCGGGATGATAGGGGCAAGCATAAGCGGTGTGAGTCTGGTCAGCGTGCCGGGTTGGGTAAGGACGAGCGGCATGACTTATTTCCAGATGTGCATGGGTTTCCTGGCTGGCTACATCGTCATTGCTTTCCTGCTCCTTCCGCTCTACTATCGGCTTCGCCTGACCAGCATCTACAGCTATCTGGCTGAGCGTTTCGGGCGACGAAGCCACCTGACTGGAGCGTGCTTCTTTCTGCTCAGCAAACTGACGGGTGCCGCTGCACGACTATACGTGACATGCATCGTGCTCCACGAAATGGCCATCCGTCCGCTCGGACTTCCTTTCTGGCTTACCGTTGCTGTTGTGCTGATTGCGATTTTCCTCTATACACGTCGAGGCGGCATAGAGAACATTGTGCGCACCGATGCCCTGCAGACATTCTGCCTGCTTGCGGCCTCTGCCTGCATCGTTTGGGTGGTGTCGTCGAAGATGGCTCTCTCCCTGTCGGGAATAGCCGAGACAATAGCCCAAAGCCAGATGGGCAGGATGTTTTGTTGGGATGCCACGAGCACGCAGTTCTTCCTCCGGCAGTTCATCAACGGTTTGTTTATCACCATCGTGATGAATGGACTGGACCAGGACATGATGCAGAAGAACCTGACATGCTCGTCCCTGCGAAACGCTCAGAAGAACATGTGCCTCTATGGCGTTTGCATCCTTCCCGTCAACTTGCTTTTCCTTGTCATGGGCGTTCTGCTCTATACCTTCGCTGGAGAGCAGGGAATAGCCCTTCCGAAGGCGGGCGACCAGTTGCTGCCGATGCTTGTGGGAAGCGGCGCTCTGGGCTCCCTTGTCGTCTTCCCCTTTACCATTGGCATTACGGCAGCTGCTCTTTCCAGTGCAGACAGCGCTATGACGTCGCTGACAACCAGTATATGCGTGGACATCCTTCGCGTGGAGCGTGAAGGTTTCGATGCGAAGAAAGCTCTGCTGCTGCGCCATCGTGTCCATGCTGCCGTAGCCTTGGCCTTTGCCTTCTGCATCGCCATATTCCACATGGCAGGCAGCGGTACGATAATCGATACCATCTACCGCCTGGCAGGTTACACCTACGGTCCGCTATTGGGGCTGTTCTGCTTCGGGCTTTTTACGCAAAGGCGCGTCATGGACAAAGCTGTGCCATTTGTTGCCATCGTCTCTCCCCTACTCTGTGCCCTTCTGGACTATCTCGCTCCTAAGCTATGGAACTACCATTTCAGCTACGAACTGCTTTTGCTGAATGGGGCTCTGACCTTCGTCGCTCTTTGCTGTTTCTCGAGGAAACACAGATGAGGGCTGCTTATTCAACAACAGGCACCTCAATCTGTGAGCCGTAGCGGTGATACTCGTTCGAGATGGACTGCTCCTTGATGTAATGCGTCAGCTCGATTCGGCCATTGTGTACGGGAAGGGCCCCGGCAATGTACTTGTCGCAATTGGCTGCAGCCTGGAAGACGATGTCGGGCACTTTGGCAGAGATGGTGCGTATGCGCTCAAACTGCTTGATGTGTTCGCAGAAGGCTGCCAGATTCTCGTTGACAGTCTTGGCACCAAAGGCATTTGCAGCTCCGAGCAGAGCATTGCCATCATCGGCCGAGACGGTGAGAGGCGTGCCGACAGTCTTGGCTGCCAGACAAACCATTTCCACTTGTTCCTTTGTCTCGTCGCCAAAGAGGCGCAGACACATACCTCCGCTTAAGGGCAGATAGCGGAAGACGTTCTGCTCGCCACGAATCTTGGGCTGGATGTTGCGGGCATGACGGAACTCGCGCTCGTACCATTCGGCATAAGAAGTACGGTAGTCTGTTGTCACTTGTCCGTTGTCCTTTATTGTCATGAACTGAGCCACATAATTCGGGCCGCCGGCCTTCAAACCAGGGCCAAAAGCAGAAAGCTTCATGCCGCCGAAAGGCTGACGATTGACGATAGCGCCCGTGATGCCTCTGTTGATATAGAGATTGCCTGCCAGAACATGATTCTTCCAATAACGCTGCTCTTCCTCGTCAAGCGACTGAAGGCCTGAAGTCAGTCCGTAATCAAGACCATTGACGAGGTCCACGGCTTCCTCGAGCGTGTCGTAAGGAGCGACAGCAAGCAGCGGAGCAAAGAGCTCTGTGCGGAAAGTGAAAGAGTCGGGCTTCACATCAACCTTAATGCAAGGACGGAGGATGTAGTGTTTCTCGTCGACAAACTCGGGAGCAATCAGCCAACGCTCTCCCGGTTCAAGCTTGAAGGCCTGCTCAAGCTTCTCGTTCTTGTTGGAAATCATCGGGCCGACAATATTGCCAGCATTCCAAACACCTCCTACCTTGAGCGAAGAAGCGCAGTCCTTGAGTTTCTCGAAGAACTCAGGATGCTTGTAAACGGAACGCTCCACAAGCAGGAGAGAGCAAGCGGAACACTTCTGACCTGCATTACCAAAAGCGGAACGGCAAGCATTCATAATGGCATGGTCGCGGTCGCTCTTGGCAGAGATTATCATGACGTTCTTACCTCCTGTCTCGGCAGAAAGAGGCTTCCGGGGATTGTTATGGGCAAGAGTTTGAGCGGTTTCTGTTCCACCAGTCAAGATGACATGCTTGATGATTGGCGAAGAGGTGAGCAAAGGTGTTGCTTCCCTGTCGGCAATAATCACTTGAAGCGCTTGTTTGGGAACGCCTGCATCCCAGAATGCCTTGGCGAAGAGCCACGCTACAGGAGCCGCAACGGTGGCAGGCTTCAAGATACAAGTGTTGCCGGAAGCAAGAGCAGCCACCACGCCGCCACAGGGAATAGCGCACGGGAAATTCCACGGCGATAGGACAAGCACAGTGCCTTTTCCCTTCATCTCGATATCGGGAAGAGCCGCAAACTTCTTCATCGTGGTCGTATAGAAACGGCAGTAGTCGATGGCTTCGGAAACTTCCACATCGGCTTCCTCGATGGTCTTGCCCGTAATGGCACACATCGAGCCGTTGAGGTCGCCGCGCATCTGTCCGAGGATATTTGCGGCACGATACATGATACGGTGTCGCTCCTCTACGGTTGTGTCGCGCCATCTGCCCTCATCGGCTTCTGCTATGCCAAGGATTTGCCGCATTTCCGGCACTCCTGCTCTCGACATCTCGCAGACAAGCACATCGCCTTCCTGGCTTCTGTCGAAGTATTTCACATGGTCGTCGGTATAGTGAAGCGTATCGCCTATCTGAAGGGGCAGCAAGTCGCCGGGCTTCCAATCGCCCCACTCTGCTTTCTCGCCAGACATATTGCCATTGGGCTTCCACTTCGCAAAAATCTTCTCCACCCATTGCTGGTTGCAGAAACGATCGAAATCGGTATCCGGCTCGTTCATCATCTCATCCCTCGGTTCCTGCCCCTCGTAGGGTTGGTTCCTGTCTTGGGTACGAGTGGGGGTATGGTTGAGGTTGTCCTTCATGTTGTAAGCTTCGATGAACTGCTGCTGGAGTTCCTTCCATTCCTTCGTGTCGGGCTTGAGCGAGAAGCTGTGAGTCAGGAAGTTGTCGGGAGCCGTGTTCTCGTCCATACGACGAACGAGATAGGAAATGGCGTTGAGGAAATGCTCCTTCTTCACTACGGGCGTGTAGAGAATAACGTGGTTGCCGAGTTTCTTTTGAGCTCTCCAGACATGATTGGCCATACCCTCGAGCATCTCAAAGCAGAAGCAATCCTTTGGTGTCTGATACATCTCGCTGAGCAGGTAGGCATAGGAAATGGTAAAGAGGTTGTGGGAAGCCATTCCGATATGCAGCACCTTCGCATTCTCGGGCTTCAAGCCACGCTCGATGATGTGGAGGTAGTTGGCATCCACCTCGGTTTTGTTGGGACGAACGGGATTGGGCCATCCACGCAGGTCGCTGACAATGTTCTCCATGTCCAGGTTGCAGCCCTTCACGATACGCATCTTGATGGGCGAGCCACCTTCCTCCACACGCTTACGGGCAAACTCGAGCAATTCGGTCTGAAATCCCTCGGCATCAGGAAGATATGCCTGCACCACAATGCCTGCCTCGTAGTTCTTGAACTGCGGCAAGGAAAGGACATCCTTGAACAGCTTCATGGTCAGGTGCGCATCCTTGTACTCCTCCATATCGAGGTTGATGAACTTGGGCTTCGTCACGCCATTGACATCCGTATAAGGATAGTCAATAGCCGTCTGATAGAGTTCCGACATGCGGCGCACCAGTTCGGGGAAACATTCCTTATAATTTAACGCGTGCGTCTGCGCGTAGATGCCCGAAATCTTGACGGAGATATAATTGATGTCGGGTTCCTTCAAAGCCTCCAGATAAGAATAATAACGCTTGTCGGCCTCGCCATCGCCAAGCACCACTTCTCCAAGGAGGTTGACATTCTGACCGATGTCTTGCTGGAAACGCGTGGCAAGGTGTTGCGTCAGGCTGGGACGGGCAGCATCGATGATGACACGACTCGTGTCCCTGCGCAAACGCCACTTGATGATGGGCACGGCAGCCCAGTTGAAGAGGGGGAGATAGGCAAACTTCTGATACATCCAGAAAAGCAAGTGGTCGAAGGAACCGAGGAACTTGGGGATGCCATACTGGTCGATGAGTTCCTTCACCCGGATGGCCAGTTTGCCTCGGTCGCGAATCTGACTGGTTTCGTCGAGCATACGGACGATGAACTTCTTGTCGCTGGGCGTGGTCACCATCGTGCCGTACATGTGCTGCTCGCTCTTTTCTGTTTTGGTAAGGCCCGAATAACTCTCGTCATAAAGCTTCCGCATCCACGAGAAGACTTCCTCTATGGTCGGTAATTGTTGATTGGTCATAATAGATTGTGTTTTTAGTGTGTTTTCATCGCAAAGATACAAAAAAAGTTTAGAGATTAGAGTTTAGAGTATAGAGTTTTTTTCATTTTTTATGTCTTTACCCTATTCTATCTCCTTTTCATCTTTCTCTTTTCACTTTTTATCGTATCTTTGTAACACCTTTTTGAGGTGTATCGTTATGGCAAAGGTTATGAATCAAGCCCTTCGGCAATATATCGAAGAGAATATCCTGCCGTGTTACGACGGTTTCGACAAAGCGCACCGACAGGAGCATGTTCGGATGGTCATCGGTCAGAGCCTTGAACTGGCAGCCCGTCTGGACGTCAATGTCGATATGGTATATGCCGTTGCAGCCTATCATGATACAGGACTGTGCGAAGGCCGTGAGCATCATCACGAGATCTCTGCACGGATTGTTCGTGAGGACAAGAATCTGCGCCAATGGTTCACGGACGAACAGATTGCCGTAATGGCCGAGGCAGTGGAAGACCATCGTGCCTCTTCCCTTCACGAGCCTCGCAGCATATACGGGCGAATAGTGACAGAAGCCGACCGGTATATCGAGCCTATGGACATTATCCGCCGAACCATTCAATATGGGCTTGACCACTATCCCGAGAAGAGCCGCGAGGAACATTTCAAGCGCATGGTTGCCCATCTGCATGAAAAATACGGTCGCAATGGATACCTAAAACTATGGTTCGACGAATCGCCCAATGCCCGTCGCCTCGAAGAACTGCGGAACATCATAGAAGACGAAACCAAGCTTCGACAAATATTCAACCTTTGGATTGATGAGAAACCATAAGGCTGAATGCCTAAACCTACCCCTACCCTTCAATTGGGAGGGGAAGAGCGAAGTGCGGGATGGGTTAATTGGGGTTAAGCCTGCAGACGAAAAAAGCGCCGCCCTAGTTGTTGGACAGCGCTTTTCTCTTTTGACGGGATGCTCAGGATGCTTCCCTTGTCGTTTCTGTGGTCTGATGCCCGTTAATCCTTCATTTTCTTGAGGACGCAGGCTGTTCGCGTTGGGAGATAGAGTTTGAGCCAGCCTTTGTTGTCGCGGGCAAGGTGGTGGTCATAGACCGTATAGTGAATCATCTTGTCGTCGTTGAAGCCATTGCCACCGAAGTCGGGATTGTCGGTATTGAGGATATACTCATAGGCTCCCTGCTCCACCATGAAGCCATAGCCCGTATAGGAGTTGTTGGGCGAGAAGTTGAAGAAGAACAGGAGGTCACCACGACGGAAGGCAAATACCTGGTCGCCATCGTTGTGCCAAATCTCAACTACGCTTTGCTTCTCGAAACTCTTGTGTTTCTTGAGAACCTTGAGCATTGCTTGGTCGAAGTCTCCGAGGTAATGGAAGCAGAGTTCCTTATTGTCCACGAGGTTCCATTGGCGGCGGGCATATTTGTAGCTCCATCCGTTTCCTTCGCGAGGGAAGTCGACCCATTCGGGATGTCCGAACTCGTTGCCCATGAAGTTGAGGTAGCCTCCGTTTATGGTGCCTATTGTGGCCAGGCGAATCATTTTGTGCAGAGCAATGCCGCGGTTCACATTCGAGTTCTCGTCGCCTTTCTTGAAATGCCAGTACATGTCGCTGTCTATGAGACGGAAGATGATGGTCTTGTCGCCCACGAGCGCCTGGTCGTGGCTTTCGCAATAGGAGATGGTTCTCTCGTCACGGCGGCGGTTTGTGAGTTCCCACAGAATGCTGCTTGGCTTCCAATCCTCATCGCGCAGCTCCTTGATAATCTTTATCCAGTAGTCGGGGATGTTCATAGCCAGGCGGTAGTTGAAGCCATAGCCTCCATCCTTCATCGGGAGGGCAAGTCCAGGCATTCCGCTCACCTCTTCCGCAATGGTGATGGCATTCTTGTTGACGCTGTGAATCAACTCGTTGGCAAGGGTGAGATAGGTGATGGCGTTGCCATCTTGATGGCCATTGTAGTAGTCGCCATAGCTCATGAAGCTCTCTCCTAAGCCGTGGCTATAGTAGAGCATTGAGGTGACGCCGTCGAAGCGGAAGCCATCGAAGTGGAATTCCTCGAGCCAGTATTTGCAGTTAGAGAGCAAGAAATGAAGCACCTCGTTCTTGCCATAGTCGAAACAGAGGCTGTCCCATGCGGGATGCTCGCGACGGTCGCCTTGGTTGAAATACTGATATGGGTCGCCTGCAAAGTTGGCAAGGCCTTCCACCTCGTTCTTCACGGCATGGCTGTGAACAATATCCATCACGACGGCAATGCCCATGCTATGTGCCTTATCCACAAGGGATTTCAAATCATCGGGGGTGCCAAAGCGACTACTTGGAGCAAAGAAGCTGCTGACGTGATAGCCAAAGCTTCCATAATAGGGGTGCTCCTGGATGGCCATTATCTGGATGCAGTTGTAGCCGTCGGCTGCAATACGGGGCAGGATGTTGTCGCGGAACTCTGTATAGGTGCCCACACCTTCCTTGTCCTGAGCCATGCCGATGTGGCATTCATAGATGAGCAGGGGGTTTGTGGTGGGACGGAACTTCTCGACCTGCCATTGGTAAGCCTCGGCTGGATTCCAAACCTGGGCGGAGAAGATGTGTGTCTGCTCGTCCTGCACTACGCGATTCGCCCAGGCAGGGATGCGTTCTCCCTGACCGCCGTTCCAATGCACAATCAGCTTGTAGAGGGCGCCATGCTTGAAGCTCTTGTTCTTGATTTTGATTTCCCAGCTTCCATTGCCGCCCTTCACGCGCTTCATAGCATAGCGGGGGCTTTCGGTCCACTTGTTGAAGTCGCCCACAACATAGATTTCGGTGGCGTTGGGAGCCCATTCGCGCAGCACATAGCCTTCTTCGGTCTTGTGCAAACCGAAATAGAGATAGCCGGAGGCAAATTCGCTGAGGTTGTTTGTACCATTGGTAAGTTCTGCCATCTTGCGTACTGCCTCGTCATGACGCCCGTTGATAGCATCGGCAAAATCAGCCAATCCGCTGTCGTTCCTGATGATTTTTAGCACGGATGGCACAGAAGGTGTGTTCTTTTCTCCTGATACCTTTTTCTTGGTGTTCTTCTTTGTTTCCTTTGATGAAACCTTGGAGTTTGTTCGAGCCATTAGGATATTGTATTATTTAATCATTTGCCATTGAACATTCCGGGGCGAGGCTTTTTTTTACCATGTTCCCACAGCCATTCCATTCTGATAGACTACTTTGCGAATGAGCAAGCCGTTCTTGTCCTTTTCTATGAATTCGCCGTTTTTCTTGTCGCCCGAGAAGTTGCCTTCGTATCGAATGCCGTCGATGTCTTCAAGTATGCCTTTGCCTTCCTTGAGCCCTTTGCGGAATGTGCCTTTGAAGCGGACTCCGTCGGCCTGCCGGAGGATGCCTTCTCCTTCAAGAAGACCGTCGGCCCATCCGCCGTCGTATTCGTCGCCATTTGCCCAGCGATATTTGCCTTGGCCATGCTGCTTGTTGTGGCGCCACTGACCCACATAAGAGGCTCCGGTATGCCAGGTGAATGTCCCCATTCCGTCCTGTTCTCCGGAGGTAAAATGACCGGCATACTTGTCTCCGTTTGCAAAGGTATAGACCCCTTCTCCGGTGCGTTGCCCGTGGACATACTGCCCTTCGTAGCGATTGCCGTCGGCAAAGGTGAAGATGCCTTTGCCGTGCTGCTGGTCGTCGGCCCAGTCGCCGGTATAGGAGTCGCCAGTTGAGTAGGTGAAAGTGCCTTTGCCGTGCTTCTGATTCTCATGCCAGGAACCTTCGTAGCGGTTGCCGTCTTTCCAGTCGAAGACACCCTGACCTTCTTTCATGTCGTTTTTCCACTGGCCTTCGTAGTACTCGCCATTATGGGCGAAAGTGTATTTACCGGTGCCTTCGCGTTTGTCCTGCACCCAAGCGCCGACATAGGTGTCGCCGTTATAGTAGAACATTGTGCCGAGCCCTTGCTGGTAGTCCTTGAACCAAAGCCCTTCGTAGCGGTTGTTGTTGGCAAAATAATAGGTCCCTTTGCCGTGCTGCTGGTCTTGGTACCATTCGCCTTCGTATTTCTCGCCATCTGCAAACTGATAGATGCCGTTGCCCTGACGCTTGCCTTTCACATATTCTCCCTCGTGCCAGTCGCCATTCGGATAAATGGTCTTGCCCTTTCCATACGGCTTTCCCTTGAACATTTCCCCCTGGTATTCGCCGCCGCCCGGGAAAGTGTAGTTGCCTATCTTTATCTGCTGAGCCTTGAGAGGCAAGGAGCAGACGGCAAGGAGAAAGAGTATAGCAAGAAGAATCTGATGCTTCATTAGGGTTTGTTATATTTGCGCGGCAAAGATACAACAATTATTCCAATTATGCAAATAAACGCAGTCAAAAGCGCCCGACGAAAGCACTTTTTAACATTGAAGATGGAAAGATTGAAAATTGAAAAATTATAGGCTGCGATATAGCGAGAGCAGAGCCAAATCCGATTTGAGCTGTGCCGAGCGTTAGTAGGCTCGACGAAATCAAGACGAAGGATTTTCGCCTGCAAAATCACAGAAAAAAAGCAAAAAGGCAAAAAAAGCAAAGCCGTTTTCAGAGGGGCGTTCTTGTCCTCAAAGGGGTTCGGGGGCTCCTAAATCACAGCCTTCAATTCTCAATCTTCTTTGTTCTCTTGATATCGAAGAGATAGGCCACTTTGGCGATGATGGTTCCATTGGCACTGCGGCTGAAAGCGTCTTGTTTTGAGTTACCGAAAATGTCGCTCAAGGCATAGAAATAGCGTCCCTCGATGATGAAATGGTGCCCGCTCTTGGTGCTGACGTCCATCCCCAGACCGCCCGTGATGCCGTATTCGAACTTCTTCTTCACCGAGAGCTCGTGCTGGTCTTTGCCTCCCACAAGTTCCTGAGGCACATTGTAGCGCGCCCCTTCCTTTGTGGTCTCCCCGATGCAGAAGCCCAGTTGCGGCCCAAGCACAAGAAAGCCTTTCACGCCTCCCCTCTCGCGACCATATCCGAGGTTGGCCAGCAGGGGCACCTGGATATAATGCAAGGTGCGCTGATAGGCGCCTCCTTCCGTCTCTCCCGAAGCGGAAGAGCCAGGACTTTCCTTCCAGCCAGCCTGAGAATAGTTGACCTCGCCTTGAAAAGCGCAAATCAGGCTAAAATACTTCTCGCAGGTATAGCGGGCTGTAAGGCCTACGCAGGGGCCTATCTTCATGGCTTGCTTGACGGACGGCTTGAACGAGACCGTGTTCATGACAACACCTCCATTGGCTCCTATTGCAAAATCTGTGCGCGGTTCGCCCACCTGGGCTTTGGAGACATTAAGAATCAGAAAAAGGAAAAGAGGAATGAGGGCGAAGCGTTTCATCGGATGAGCTCTATCTTGTTGTCGGTTGTATGGTGGATGAACTGTACGAATTTGTTGGAAAGGCTCAGCCCTGTTCCAGGCTCGAAGCGGAACCAATTCTGATAGGGCTCTTGCCTGAGGCTGCCCTGCATCTGCTCGAAAGTGTCGCCCATGCTGCTGACGCCCGACAGAAAATAGAGAGCGATGTCGAATCCCAAAGCGGCATAGCGGGGATTGTCCTTCCCGATATACGCTCGGAAATTTCGGGCATAAATACGTTCGAAACGCTTTATCCTGTTGTCCAGAACATTATAATAATAAGGACTGATGATGTAGGTATCGGAAGCGAAGAGGTCTTCCATGAGCCTGTCCGCATCGTCCAGCCAATCGGCATAGCCCAGCAGCGAGAGGCGGTACTGGGGATGCGTCTGGCGGAAAGTCTTGAGGTGGGCGAGAAGGATGTTGAGAGAGGGAATGCCGGTGTCGTCGATGACAATCATATTGTCGCGAAACTGGTTGAAGGCAGATTCGTAGGCAAAATCGTCGCTTTCGAGGGCAAGCGTCCTTGGGGAAACAGAGTGCTGCCCGAGGGCATCGACAAGCGTCTCGCGAAGGATTTTCCCTTTCTTGTCCTCCTTTCCGCTCTGAACGATAACATAATTCTTGTCGGGATAGAACTTCATCAACTTCTCGACCGCAGCGCCAAAAAGGACTGTGCTCGAGGCTGTGGCATTATAAACGAGCGGATAGTCCTGTAGCGCTTGCCCGCTATAGAACGGCAGGACGAGCCGGATGCCATGCTCTCTGCAACGCTCTGCAACTGGCAAAATCTGGGTGACATCCTTTGGGCCGAAGATAATGTCCAGTTCGCTGAGATTGGGCAGCAGCGCCTCCACTTGGGCCGCCGTAGAACCGCAATCCCAGGCATGAATGTCAAGATTGACGCCGCTCTTCCGAACACTATCGGCAGCCATCAGCATGCCTCGGTAAAACTCCACCATATTCTTGTCGCTGAGCGGAAGCAAGACACCAACCTTCAGGTCGGGAATGGATGTGCGGATGACGGGAGCAGGCTCTGCTGGCTCTTCAGCCACCGGCGCATATTCGGGAAGCTGGGGCTTGCGGGGGAGAATCAGCAAGGTGCCTTTCTTGAGCTTTTTCTTCTTGGCGACATCAGGATTGGCAGCCCGAAGGTCGGGAACAGATATGCCGTGACCGGCTGCAATACTCTCCCATGTCTCGCCCTTGACGACCTTATGCATGTCATCGAGCGTCGAAAGTATGCCTTGAGCGCATAAAAGCAGCGGCAAAAGGCAATAAAGGAGTATTAAAATTCGTTTCATTTATGCAAAGGTATAAAATAATTCATAAAACATGACTCATATTTCAAGGTTTTTTTGTATTTTTGCCCAAAATATGTATCGAATGAAGCGCATTTTATTCTTTTTCCTTGCTCTTTTGCCTCTCTTGGCATGGGCGCAGATACCAACAGTCGACCCTCTCGGCACTTATTATTCTGTTGACGAAAAAGGCGAAGAGATAACAGGCGACGTAAACGGACAGACCCTGAACAATCCTTTCCGCGTGGTGTTCACCGCAAACCCAACCGTCCCCGATGGCTTCAAGAGCCAGGTCTGGTACGAATGGACAATGTGGAAAACAGACGAGCCAAGCAACATTCTGGTACGTCGTAACGACGACAGCTTTGAATTCGATTTCACCGAAGCCGGCAGCTATACCGTACAGCTAAAAGCAATCTTCTATGGCGAAGATGGCGTGGAGGATTACGAATTCCCACAAGAGGGAGAAGATGCAAAGTTCATCACCTTTACTCTGAGCAACAGCCAGCTGGATTTCCCCAACGGCATCTCGCCAAACGGCGACGACCGAAACGATGAGCTCAGACCCAAAGAGGGCTACAAAGGCATCATAAAGTTCCATGCAGCCATATTCAACCGTTGGGGACAGAAACTTTATTCTTGGGACGAGGTACATGGTTGTTGGGACGGCAAGGTAGATGGCAAAGTCGTGCCTGATGGCGTTTATTTCCTTAACGTCTCTGCAAAGGGAAGCGACGGCATCGACTACAACATCAAGAAAGCCATCAACGTCATCTCCGGCTACAATAATGGCGAGAACGAAGGCGGCACCACAGAAGAATGACCAAAAAGGTGAAAAGGTGAAAAGATTAAAAAGCGAAAACGAGCCTCGCTCTTTAGCCTCTTCACATTCCTACCTTTCCATCGAAGGCGCCCGCGTCCATAATCTAAAAAATATAGATGTAGAGATTCCGCGAGGCAGCCTTACCGTCATTACCGGTTTGAGCGGCAGCGGCAAGTCATCTTTGGCTTTCGATACCATTTATGCAGAGGGGCAACGTCGCTATATCGAAACCTTCAGCGCCTATGCACGCAACTTTCTCGGCGGAATGGAAAGGCCCGATGTCGATAAGATTACTGGCTTGAGCCCCGTCATAAGCATCGAGCAGAAGACCACCAACAAGAACCCTCGAAGCACGGTCGGCACAACAACCGAAATCTACGACTTCCTTCGTCTCCTTTATGCACGAACCGCCGAAGCATATTCTTATGTTAGCGGCGAAAAGATGGTGCGCTATACCGAAGAACAAATCCTTGGCTTGCTCCTGAGCGAATACCTTGGCAAACGCATCATACTGCTTGCTCCGCTCGTCAAGAACCGCAAGGGACACTACAAGGAACTCTTCGAAACCATCCGACGCAAAGGCTATCTTTATGCTCGGATAGATGGCGAGATGCAGGAGGTGGTGCCGGACATGAAGCTCGACCGCTACCGCAACCATAGCATCGAGGTCGTCATCGACCGCCTGAAAGTTCAAGACAAGGACGACAAAAGGCTTGTCCAAAGCGTAGCAATTGCCATGAAGCAAGGCGAAGGCGAGATGCTCGTCTGCGATATCGACACCAACGACGTGCGGCATTACAGCAAGCATTTGATGTGCCCGACAAGCGGCATTTCATATCACGACCCTGCTCCTCACGACTTCTCGTTCAACAGTCCTCAAGGCGCTTGCCCGCGTTGCAAGGGATTGGGATTCGTGCATATTATCGACCGCAACAAGGTCATCCCCGACCCTGCCCTTTCGCTCAAGGACGGCGGCTTTGCTCCTCTCGGGAAAGCACGACAGGCAATGATCTTCTGGCAAGTGGAAGCCGTACTCGAAGAATATGGCTGCACGATAGACACACCGCTTGGCGAGGTTCCCGATGAAGCGATTGACGAGATTTTGGAAGGCAGTCCTGAGCGTCTCCGCATTCCCGCAAGCAAAGCAAAGACCACAAATGATGTCTTTACGGAATTCGGAGGATTGGTCAAGTACATTGAGCAGATGAAAGATTCTGACTTGGGAACTGCGGCTCAGAAATGGGCAGAGCAATTCAGCGGCATCTGCGAATGTCCGGAATGCAAGGGCCAGCGATTGAGAAAAGAGTCGCTGCATTTCCTTCTCGACGGCAAGAACATCGCCGAAATCTCTGCCCTTGAACTCAGTCAGCTCTACGAATGGCTCGACGGTTTGGATGCCAGGATTAGCAAACGCCAGCAGGCTATTGCGGCAGAAATCACAAAGGAAATCAAGACCAGATTGAAGTTCCTGCTTGATGTTGGGCTTGACTATCTTTCCCTTTCCCGTCCTTCGATGAGTCTTTCCGGCGGCGAGAGCCAGCGCATTCGCCTTGCAACACAGATTGGAAGCCAGCTGGTAGGTGTCCTCTACATTCTCGACGAACCAAGCATCGGCCTTCATCAGCGCGACAATATCAAGCTCATCCGTTCGCTCAAGGCACTTCGAGATGCAGGCAACACCGTGCTTGTCGTGGAGCATGACCGAGAGATGATGGAAAATGCCGACTACATCGTCGATATAGGTCCCCTTGCAGGTCGTCGGGGAGGAGAGGTCGTCTTCCAAGGAACCTACAAGGAAATGCTGACAAAAGACACGCTGACCAGCAAATACCTGAAGAACAAATTGACCATCGACCCACCTTCTGAATACAGAAAAGGCAACGGCCTTTCGTTGACGATAAAGGGCGCGAGCGGTCACAACCTTAAGAATATAGATGTAGAGATACCGCTTGGCAAACTCATTTGCATAACGGGCGTGAGTGGAAGCGGCAAGAGTTCGCTCATCAGCGAAACGCTCTACCCCATCCTCAGCAAGCATTTCTACCGTTCCCTTACAGAGCCTCTGCCCTATTCCTCCATTGAAGGATTGGAGAATATCGACAAAGTAATCAATGTCGACCAAAGTCCATTGGGACGTACTCCCCGCTCTAATCCAGCAACTTACACAGATGTCTTTACCGACATACGCAAGCTGTTCGTGGAACTTCCCGAGGCAAGGATTCGAGGTTACAAGCCCGGCCGATTCTCTTTCAATGTGAAAGGCGGCCGTTGCGAAACATGTGGCGGCAACGGTTACCGCACCATCGAGATGAACTTCCTGCCCGATGTCTTCGTGCCTTGCGAGGAATGCCGTGGGAAACGCTACAACAGAGAGACGCTCGAGGTGCGTTTCAGGGGCAAGAGTATCGCGGATGTCCTGGACATGACCATCAATCAGGCAGTCGAGTTCTTTCAGAATCAGCCCGCAATCCTCAATAAGATAAAGGTATTGCAGGAAGTGGGCTTGGGTTACATCAAACTCGGTCAGCCCAGCAACACCCTTTCCGGAGGCGAGAGTCAGCGCGTCAAGCTGGCTGCCGAACTTGCCCGAAGAGATACGGGCCGCACGCTCTATATCCTCGACGAACCTACGACAGGACTTCATTTCGAGGACATACGCGTCTTGCTCGAAGTGCTTGGCAAACTCGTAGATAAGGGCAACACCATCATCGTCATTGAGCACAATCCCGACATTATCCGCTCTGCCGACTGGATTATCGAGATGGGACCTGGCGGCGGACGCAGGGGCGGAGAGATTCTCTACTGCGGTATTCCAAAAGAAGAACACACAAAATGAACCGATACACATTATTTATATTAGCACTTTTTGCGGTCATATCGTGTAGGGCTCAGAATCAAGACCTGGAGAATCTGCTGAAAAGGTACAGGAACAATCCAGCGATAGTTTACGAGGACCTGTTGGGCTCCTTCCACAAAAGCCCGAGTTTGAAGGTCTCGGAGAACTTCGACTTCAACGATTCGGTCTATCTCGTCAGGCATTTCATCGAAGAATACCAGCAGATAAAGGGATACAAGAAACTGAAGCCGAGCAAGGTTCTCGACATTTCGAGCAACTTCTTCATGAAGATGGCACTGAACAAAGCCATCGCCATACGACTTTGGGAGTACGAAGACGGCTACAAGGATGCGGTAATTGAATTCGACGGATGCAGATACATCATCATTCACGTTGGCGGATTCTACAAGATTGAAGACCTAAGGGAGTTCATCAAGATAAGCCACCAGCCACACAAAGCTGCCCAAGGAAGCAAGGGTAAAGAGAAAAGATAACACGCTAAAATGCCAAACTAAGCACGTTAAGTTTGCAAACTAAGCACGTTATCTTTGAAAACATTCCTTGCCAAGTCTGCCTCGACGACTGCAAACGCGATTTCTCCTCTTATTATTTGGCAGTTATCGCAATATTTCGTACTTTTGCAGCAAAAGTTTCACGTCATGACACGCAAACAGCTATACGAGATTATCGAAATCGATGAAGGTACGAATGTGTGGAGCCATCTCTACGATGTCTTCATGTTTCTTACCATCATTTTGAGCGTGGTGCCCCTCATGTTCTGGGAACATCATCTCTATTTCACTTATCTTGAGGCCTTCACGACAACAGTCTTTATCATCGACTACATACTTCGATGGATAACGGCCGACTTCCGCTTGAAGCAAGGGAAACACTCGTTCGTGAGCTATCCCTACAGCTTCTGGGCGATTATCGACTTGCTTTCCATCCTGCCGAGCTTCCACATTCTGGGCAACAAGTTCAAGATTCTGCGTACCCTTCGCATGCTCAAGACCTTACGACTGCTGAAGGCCTTGCGCTATTCCGAACAGGTATTCATCTTCTTCGACGTGCTGAAGAAAGAAAGGAAGGTACTTGCGTCGGTCTTGTTCTTTGCAATGACCTACATTTTTGTGACGGCACTCGTGATGTTCAACTTCGAGCCTCGCGTCAATCCCTATACCGGAGAGGAGACATTTCGCTCGTTTCTCGATGCGCTCTATTGGTCCACGGTAACGCTGACGACGGTAGGTTATGGCGACCTCACCCCGGCAACAGACCTGGGACGACTGATAAGCATGTTCTCGGCTATATTCGGCATAGCCGTCATCGCCCTACCTTCCGGCATCATCACGGCAAGCTATCTCGACGAGCTCCACAAGATTGAACGAAAGAAAGAAAAGGAAAAAGAGAGGCTGGCAAGGGCAAAGACGAATGCAGAAGCCACTAATCATGCGACGCCCAGTCCATAATAAGCCGATACGCTATTGAAGACGGGTCGGGGAGGAAAGGAAGATTGTCGCGTTTGTACCACCCGCCGTCGCTTAACTCAGCTTTTTGGAGTTCTATTTCTCCCGAGAGATAGTCAGCCGTAAAGCCAACCATCAGGCCGCTCGGATAAGGCCAGGGCTGCGAGGCAAAGTAACGAATGTTGGTGATGCGAAGCTGCGTCTCTTCCCAAACTTCCCTTTGTACGCATTCTTCCAGCGTTTCGCCCGTTTCGACAAAGCCCGCAACGAGGCCGTAGTGCCTGTCCCTAAAGTTATGGGCATGCACCATGAGTATCTCGTCGCCTCGGGTGACACGAACGATAATGGCAGTCGCCAGGCTCGGCCAAAGCTCCTTGCCGCATTCCTTACATTGCTTGCTGATTTCCGTTTGCCAGCGCATCTCGCCACCGCAAACGCCGCAGAACTTGCTGTTCTGATGGAAATAGACCAACTCGGCACACTTTCCTGCGAGCTGATAGTCCTCGGCAGAAAGGATGTGGAACGTCTTTCTGAGCGGCACCATTTGCAGGTCTTCCCTATCCGTAACGGGATGGGATAACAAGCCGACAAGCAGCCCCCTCCCCGCTCCCCCTTTTGGGGAGTGCTTTAATACGGTTACTTCTTCCCAAGGTTTCAACTCGATGGGAGGCGTGTCGCCACAGGGTATTGTTCCTTCTTTGGTGAGAAGGATGTCGCCTTGGCAGAAGAGGAAGTACCTGCCGCCTCTCCGCTCCCCCTTTGGGGGAGTACTTTGGAGCGGCGAGGCGGCATTGAGGCACTCCCCCAAAGGGGGAGCAGGGAGGGGGTTGCTCATTACAATCTCATCGACTTCTTTATCTCCTCGACCTTGGCCTTTGCCTTCTCTACGCAAGAAGCATAGCAGTTCGGGCAGCCCATCGTGTCCTTGATTTCGAGGTAGAACTTAATCTTGGGCTCTGTGCCGCTGGGACGGACGCTTACCTTCGTGCCGTCTTCACAGAAGTACTGCAGCACGTTGCTCGTTGCTGGCATGTCGAGAGCCGTTTCCTTGCCTTCGCCATCGCGGGCCTTGAGCGTCTTGAAGTCTTTGGCGAGGACAACCTTGCTGCCTGCAATCTCGGTGATGGGATTGTTGCGGAAGTCTTCCATCATCGCCTTGATCTCGTCGGCACCGCTCTTGCCCGGCTTTACCACATTGATGGTGTGCTCGTAGCTGAAGCCATACTCGAGGTAGATCTGCATCAAGAGGTCGTAGAGCGTCATGCCATTGTCGCGTGCCCATGCTGCAATCTCGCAAATGAGGCAGATGCTGGCTGGAGCATCCTTGTCGCGCACCTTGTCGAAGGGCAGGAAGCCGAAGCTCTCCTCGCCGCCGCCGATGTATTTCTGCTTGCCTTCGCTGATGGCAATCTCGCGTGCAATCCACTTGAAGCCCGTGTAGCAGTCGCGCAGCTCGATATTGTTCTTCTGTGCCATCTTGGTGATGACCTCCGTCGTAACAATGGTCTTGACGAGGAAATCCGTCGGCTTCAATTGACCGAGGGCTATCTTGTTCTTGATGATGTAGTAGCAGAACATCATGCAGGTCTGGTTGCCGTTGATGATAATCCACTCGCCCTTGTTGTCGCGGCAGACGATGGCGAGGCGGTCGGCGTCGGGGTCGGTGGCTACAACGAGGTCGGCATTGAGTTTGGTGCCAAGCTTCATGCCAAGGGTCATGGCCTCGGCATTCTCGGGATTGGGGCTGACCACGGTCGGGAAGTTGCCGTCCACAACCATCTGTTCGGGCACGACATGGATGTTCTGGAAGCCCCAGCTGCGCAGGCAAAGCGGCACGATAACGCGGCCCGTGCCGTGCATGGCGCTATAGACGATGTTGAGGTCTTTCTGGCGCAGGATGACGTCCTGGTCTATCATGGCTTCCTTGACGGCAGTCATGTAGTCGAAGTCCATCTCGCCGCCAATAATCTCGATGAGGTCGGGATTGCCCTCGAACTTAACGTCCTCGATGCGGACCTTGTTCACCTCGTCGATGATGCCGGTATCATGGGGAGCAATCACCTGAGCGCCGTCTTCCCAATAAGCCTTGTAGCCGTTATATTCCTTGGGGTTATGGCTTGCAGTCACGTTCACGCCTGCCTTTGCGCCAAGCTGACGGATGGCGAAGCTGACCTCGGGCGTCGGGCGGAGGCTCTCGAAGAGATATACCTTAATGCCGTTGGCCGAGAAGATGTTGGCAACCGTTTCAGCGAAGAGGCGGCCATTGTTGCGGCAGTCGTGACCGACCACCACGCTCAACTGTTGTCCGTTGTCTGTTGTCCGTTGTCTATTGATGTAGTTGGCAAAGCCCTGAGTGGCCATTCCGACGATGTACTTGTTCATGCGGTTTGTGCCAGCGCCCATAATGCCGCGCAGACCGCCTGTTCCGAACTCCAGGTTCTGATAGAAAGCATCCACCAGAGCCGTCTTGTCCTCGTTCTTCATCATAGCGGAGATTTCCGCTTTGGTTTCTGCATCATAATAAGGCGAATCGAGCCACGCCTGGGCTTTTGCTTCGCATTCTTTGATAAGTTGTATGTCCATAACTTTTCGTTTTTTGTTATACATTATATATATTTGGGTACAAAGGTACAAATAAAAAGTGAATAATGAAAGACGAGAAGTGAAAAAATAAAAGAAAGGACAAAAAGAGAGCCGGAAAAGACTTCCGACTCTCTGAACTGCTTATGATTGTTATTTCATTTACTTCACCACGATCTTTTTGCCGACCTTGATGTAGTTGAAGGCCCTCATCACTCGGGTTTTGCGCCCTTACTTTTCAAGCCTGCGTGAGGGGCTTCCAAACGCCGCGTGCGGCGATGACCAACGCCGCACGCGGGGATGCCCATCGCCGCACGCGGGGATGCCCATCGCCGCACGCGGAATTTGCAATCGCCGCAGGCGGCGTTTTCAAGCTCTCTGGTGGATATTCAGCAATTATTCAAGAAAGCCTATCTAACGCTCTGGCAAAAAGCATCATACGACTGCTCCAGACGGGCTATCTGATAGGGCTGAAGACGAAGAGAGAAAGTACCGGTCAACTCCTCCAGCCCGAAAGCGACCTTGATGATGCTGGCAAGATTGAAGCTGCCCCCCGTACCGCGTTTCATCAACTGGCGGGCTACCTTCAGCACCTCTCCCCTGTCGTGCTCGATGTAGCGCAGCGAGCCAAGCAAAAGGAACAGGCAAGGCAGGGTGTCCACGCGGACGAGATAGACCATCTGCTCACGGCCTTTCGGGATATGCAAAACAGAGAAGAGCTGCTCGACAACTTGGGGAGAATCGAGTTCTGGCATGATGAGAAGTGCAACTTTCTGCCTCTCCACTTCGTTGAAGCCAGCCGCAAGACGAGCAAATGCATCATCCGAGAGGCTACATGCCCCCCGCTTCATTCGCTCCAAAAAGGTCTTCATGAGAGTGATGAGGTAGGCTTTGCTCTTATGACGGACAAGGGCTTCTGTTATCTTCCAATAGACATCCGTCGGACATTCGCACAAAAGACGCTCTCCCAAAATATTGTCGGCTGTTCGCTGCTCACTCCTCGAGAACGATTCAAGCAAGGCCACAAGCCGCTCTGCATCGCCTGTCTGCACAAGGGGGAGCAACTTCTGCTCGATGGTCCTGCTATAATGCCTGGTTTGTGCCATTTGTCATTCGTTTATCACCTCGATGTAGAAGCTGACGGGCCTGAAACCGTCATTGCAGCTAATCATCGCGCTCATGGGATTCTGCATCCATCCATCGTAGAAATTGCCTTCGCCTTTGGCCAAGGATTCCACAAATTCGCGCATGGAGCCCCAAGCAGAGGGACACATCCCCTCGGGACACATTCCATCGACAGAAACCCATTGCTGCCCCTCTGAGACATCGCAGGCATGCTCTATCGGATTTTCGTATTTCTCCATCAGGTCGGGATAAACCGTCTGCCTGATGGCTGTGATTCGTACTTTGTTCATTTCAAAAAGATAACTGCTTCGGATTGATGAAACATATCGAGGGAAGGCCCGTACGTTCTTATATCAAGAAAGGAACGGCCTGCCTGTCTTGGTTATTGGTCAGCATAAAGCTCCTGTTCGCCTTTGACGGCAGCGAGCTCTTTCAACAACAACGCATACTTACGGGACACGGCTTCCGCAAAACGGCGGCCTTTTTCGGCAGAAGCGAGATGGGGGTTGCCTATCCCCGTATCGGACGTGACGCGTGTCCAATGACGCGGCAACCAGGCTGTTTTCTCCCGCAGGCTCTTCAAAGCGAAAGGATTGGCAAGTCCGGGACCTGCCTCGCTGAGGTTCACAAGCTCGGGATGGTAATGCATCATCACGGAAGTTTCCAGCTCATCGGCATGATCGCCCGGTTCGTCGAACCACTCCTTTGCAGGCAGGACAGTAAACCACTCGCTGGAAAGTATGATGAAGTCGGGAAAGTCCACAGCCAAGTCGCGAATCATGCTCTTGAAAGAATTGCCTCCGTGGCCATTGACAATAAGCAACTTGCGAAACCCCTGATGATGCAGCGAAGCCACCGTATCGGCCAGAATGGCACGCTGGGTGTCATAGCGATAATGGATGCAAAACTTCAGGTCGCGCTGCCCTGGATTCTGGGCACCCATCGCAACAGGCGGCAGCACCATGGCACGCACCTCATAATCCTCGAAGGCACGCTGTGCGGCATCGACAGCCACATCGTGAGCCAGAATGGCATCGGTAAGATACGGAAGATGCAGGTTATGGGGCTCCGTAGCACCCCAAGGCAGGATGACCAAATCATAGTCGAGAGGTCGTGTAACGCCGTATGCTGATACACTCAAATCAATTTCCCTGTTCATCATATATAAAAAAGGTATGTTCTATAAATTAGCTTGGGACGGCCTTCGTCAGCGACAAAAAGGAGAGCTACATACATAACCTCTTTAATGCATTGCAAAGGTAATAAAAAAGAACATACAAACAAACATTTCAGAGAGAAAAAACCTTAAAGAACCTCTGTTTCGGGCGTTCTCAAAGCATTGCTGCAGAGCCTTCGGCAGAAATCAGCGACTAATTGCTCACAGATGAGGTGCATGATTATATCCTGCCAACATAAAAAGGTGAGGTTGGCGCAGTAATCTTGCCGCAATTGAGGAGTTTTCATGGCTTCATAGTGTCAAAATCAATGCATGAAATGAAATTTTATCACAAAAACAAAAAAAATTGATTTTAGTTACTTTGAATTTTGAATTATTAGTCTTACCTTTGCAACACTATTTCCGATTAAAACATATAATCACATAAAAAACAAACAATTATGACAAAGATTGAATTAGTAAAGGCAGTTGCCGAAAAGACCGGCATCGACCAGGCTACGGCTTTGGCTGCTGTAGAAGGCTTCATTGACACTCTTAAGGAATCTCTCATTGAGAAGGAGAACGTATATATCCGCGGTTGGGGTACTTGGACACTCAAGCATCGCGCAAAGAAGACTGCCCGCAACATCTCTAAGAATACTACTATCGTTATTCCTGCTCACGATATCCCCTACTTCAAGCCCTGCAAGGACTTCATGGAAGCCGTAGCCAAGGCATAACAAGACAGCCCACTATAAATCTCCCCGAGGGGAGACTTAAAAAAGCTTCCCCTCATGGGAGGCTTTTTTTATTATATAGATAATGTATCGACTTATGAAACTAAAACTCATAATTAGCAGCCTGTTCGCGTTTTGTCTTTCCGCGTTTGGCGGCATCATAAACTATGTCAACCCCATCATCGGCACAAACGGCATGGGACACACCTTCCCAGGAGCTTGCGTGCCCTTCGGCATCGTGCAGCTCTCGCCCGAAACAGACACCATCCCCCACAATGTGGATGGCCGCTATCAGGGCAAGGTCTACGAGTACTGCGCAGGCTATCAGCATCGCGACAAGACCATCGTGGGCTTCTCCCATACACACCTCAGCGGCACAGGCCACTCCGACCTCGGCGACATCCTTATCATGCCTACGACAGGAAAGTTGCGTACCAATCCCGGCACAGCCGACAATCCCGATGCCGGTTACCGCTCACGATTCTCGCACGACACAGAGCATTGCTCGCCTGGATACTATGAGGTCAAGCTCGACGACTACGGCATCCTCGCACAGCTCACTACCACACAACGAGTCGGCGTCCATCAATATACCTTTCCTACAGATGACGCGCAGTTCATCCTCGATCTTGGCCACGGCATCTACAACTACGACGGCAAGACCCTTTGGAGCTACCTCCGAGTGGAGAACGACACACTCCTGACCGGCTATCGCATCACCAATGGCTGGGCTCGGCAGAACTACACCTACTTCGCCATCTCGCTCTCACAGCCCATTCAAAACTATGGCTATAAGGACAAGCAAAGGATGAAGTACTCGGGCTTCTGGCGCAAGAACGACATCCACCACAACTTCCCCGATATGGCAGGACGTGAGATTGCTGCTTACTTCCAACTGAAACTCCCTGCAAGCCACAAGCTTACCATCAAGGTCGCGCTCTCTGCAGTCAGTCAGAGCGGCGCACTTGCCAACCTCAGAGCCGAAGCTGCAGGCCTCACTTTCGAGCAAGTAAGGGCAAAGGCAACAGAGCAATGGACGAAGGAACTCACTGGCCTCGAGATTGAGGGAACAGACGATCAGAAAGCGCTCTTCTATACCTCGCTCTACCACACCATGATAAACCCCTCTGTATATATGGATGTGGACGGGAAGTACCGCGGCAACGACATGGAGATTCACGAGGCAAAAGGCTTCACCAACTACACCATCTTCTCGCTTTGGGACACCTATCGCGCTGAGCATCCGCTGCTTAACCTCATCAAGCCCAAGCAGGGAGCCGACATGGCCGAGAGCATGATTCGCATCCAGCAGCAGAGCGCCCTCCACCTCCTGCCCGTTTGGTACCTCATGGCCAACGAGGGCTGGTGCATGAGCGGCTACCATTCGGTCGCAGTCCTCTCCGATGTCGCCAAGAAGCTCGGCATCAAGGACAAGAAGGCGATGCTCGAAGCCATGAAAGCAACGGCTAATTCAAAGTGGATGGAAGGCTTGACGGACTACATTCAGTACGGCTATGTCCCCTATGACCGCTGCGGCACAAGTGCCAGCAACACCCTTGAATATGCCTACGACGACTGGACCATCTATCAGGCTGCACTCGATGCTGGAGACAAGGAGATGGCAGAGACCTTCAAGAAGCGTGCCCTCAACTACAGGAATGTCTTCAATCCCACTCTCGGCCTCGCTTGTCCCAAATACAAGGATGGCTCATGGAAGAAAGACTTCTCTCCTTTGCAGACCTATGGCGAAGGCTTCATCGAGGGCAATAGCGCCAACTATTCGTTCCATGTCCCTCATGATGTAAAGGGCATGATTGAGTGCTTTGGCGGCGACAAGAAGTTCATCGAGCGCCTCGACAATCTCTTTGCAGAACCTCTCGACAAAAAGTACTATGAGGACAACGAGGACATCGAGGAAGAGTGCCTGCTGGGAGGCTATGTTCATGGCAACGAGCCCAGCCATCATGTGCCCTACCTCTACGCCTGGACATCGCAGCCCTGGAAGTCGCAATACTGGCTTCGCGAAATCATGAACCGCATGTATGTCAACAACATCGACGGTCTGCATGGCAACGACGACTGCGGACAGATGTCGGCTTGGTACATCTTCACGGCGATGGGCTTCTATCCCGTTTGCCCGGGTAGCGACCAGTATGTGCTAGGGGCTCCTTATGTCCCAAGCTGTAAGCTGACATTGCCCAATGGAAAGCAGTTCCTCATCAAGGCTCCTGGCGTCAGTGACAAGAAGCGTTATGTCAAAGAGGTCAAGCTCAATGGCAAGACTTACGACAAACTTTATCTCACGCATCAGGACATCATGGCAGGCGGCACACTCGAGTTCGTCATGAGCTCCACGCCCAACAAGAAACGCTGCATCACCACAGGCAAACCCTATTCTCTAAGCGATTAACACAATACTATGAAGAAGACACTATTTCTTTTCATCCTCTTGACAGGCTCTTTGGCTTCCCATTCTCAGACCATGAACGAGTGGGACAATGTGAGCATCACAAGTCTGAACCGCATTCAGAGCCACGACCTCAGCATTCCCTTTGCCGATGAGGAGGATGCTCATTCTCTCGACCTGAGTCGTTCGCCTTATTTTCTTGACCTGAACGGCACATGGAAATTCCGTTGGAGTGCCCTCCCAAGCAAGGTGCCCTCAGGTTTCTTTGCAGACGACTATGATGTCAGCACTTGGGACAACATTACTGTTCCCATGCCTTGGCAGATATATGGTGTGCGTTACAAGAAGAACTGGGATAAGCCCCTCTATGTCAACACACGCTATCCCTTTACCTACACGGATGATTATTCCGTGATGGCTTCGCGACCAGATTACTTTACCTACAACGAATCGATGAAGAATCCAGTTGGATGCTATCGTCGGACTTTCACGCTGCCCGAAGGATGGCTTGCAAGAAAAACATTCCTTCGTTTCAATGGCGCAGGTCATGGCTACTATGTCTGGGTGAACGGGCAGTTCGTTGGCTATGCCGAGGACTCTTATCTGCCGAGCGATTTCGACATATCAAGTGCAGTTCGTGAGGGCGAGAACAATGTGTCGGTACAAGTCTATCGCTTCACGAGCGGTTCATTCCTCGAGTGTCAAGACTATTGGCGCCTGACCGGCATCACTCGCGATGTGTATCTCTGGTCAGCTCCAGAGCAACGCATTGGCGATTTCTTCTTCTACACGACTTCGCTTGTTTCGGACGGAACATCGGGGCAGGGCCGCCTGCAAGTAACGCTCGACGGCGGTTCTCCAAAAGGCTTGATGGTGCAAGCAACCATCAGCGACGGGGAGACGGTCATCAAAGAGGTTTCCCGTACGTTCTCCACCTCGGCGAGTGTCAGCCAAAGTATCTCGTTCTCTGGTATAGAATGCTGGAGTGCGGAGCATCCGAAGCTCTACGACTTGACCCTCCGCCTGCTGTCTGCCGATGGCGAACTGCTCGACATGCGTGCCTGCAAGATTGGCTTCAAGACGGTCACCATCCGCAAGGACGGGGCTTTGCTCATCAATGGGAAGCGCCTTGTGGTTCACGGAGTCAATCGTCACGACTTCAGTCAGGAGAATGGTCGAACCGTGACCCGAGAAGAGATGCTGAAGGATGTCCTGACTATGAAACGGCTTAATGTGAATGCTGTCCGCACGAGCCACTACCCCAACAATCCTTACTTCTACGAGCTCTGCGACAAGTATGGCCTTTATGTCCTGGCAGAAGCGGATGTGGAGTGCCACGGGAACATGGGGCTGAGCAGTGTGGCAAAGTTCAAGGCCCCTATGGTGGAGCGCAACGAGAGGCATGTCCGCACCCTTCGCAACCATGCATGCATCTTTGGATGGAGTGCGGGTAACGAGAGCGGCGGTGGCAACAATTTCCAGAGTGTCATGGAAGCCATCAAGAAACTTGACACAAGCCGCATCACACATTATGAGGGCAACAGCCAATGGAGCGATGTGACCAGCACGATGTACGGCAGCTACGACAACATGCTGTCCACGGCCAAGAGTCGCAAGAACAGCTCTTCCCCAAAGCCCCACATCCAATGCGAGAACACGCATGCAATGGGCAACTCGATGGGCAACCAGATAGATTACTATCGAGAAATCTACGAACCATATCCTGCAATGGTAGGCGAGTTCGTCTGGGACTGGAAGGACCAGGGACTTCGAATGCCCATAACAGGTAAAACAAACCAATACTATTGGGCTTATGGCGGCGACTTCGGCGACAATCCCAACGACGGAAATTTCTGCTGCAATGGAGTCGTGCTTCCTGATGGCACTCCGACTGCCAAATCGTTCAACATGAAAGGCGTCTATCAGCCTGTAGATATTCTGCTTCTCAATGCTGAGCAAGGCAAGTTCAGGGTAAAGAACAAACTTCAGCAGACAAGACTCACAGGCTATGATATACATTATATAATTAGTGAAGACGGTATTGGCATAGCAAGCGGAACTCTTGACGACCTCAACCTCGCTCCATGGGACAGCACAACAATAACTGTTCCTTACGACAATATAACTTTCAAACCTGAGAGCCGCTACACAATTCGTTTCTCCACAACCCAGCAAGAGGCCACTCCATGGGCTGAGGCTGGCTACGAGGTGGCTGCTTCTGAGGCAATCATTCGAGAAGCTACTGCCCCGCAATTCTACACTTATGAAGGTACCGAGACATTAGCAGTGACGCGCTCTGGCTCGACATATACGGTCAAGGGAGCAAACTTCTCGGCGTCTTTCTCTGGCGGGACACTCTCGAGATACACGCTCGATGGCACGATGCTTATCAATCAGCCGCTGAAACTCAACACTTTCCGCATCCCGACAGAGAACGACGGAAGGCAAGAGGGCAACTGGGAGGCGCTTGGAGTACGCACACTCACAATGACCAGCGGCACTTGGGAAATGGTGCAAGACGAAGCAAAGCATTGGGTTCAGCTCTCTATAACAGACACCTACAAGACAAGCACCTCGGCGCTGACCTTTTCTGTCTGCAAGCAGTTCCGCATCTATCCGGACGGAGCCATATGCTTGAGCACCTTGATAACGCCCGACAATGATGGTGCCGTCCTGCCTAAACTGGGCTTCCGTTTCGAAATGCCAAGCTCTTGCGAGAACATCACATGGCTGGGCAGAGGCCCATTCGACAGCTACCGCGACCGCAACTATGCCGCTCATCTGGGCATTTATCACAGCACCGTCACCGAGCAATGGACCAACCATATCCGTCCGCAGGAAACCGGCAACAAGGAAGATGTGCGATGGCTGGCCGTTACCACTCAAGCTGGCAAAGGCCTGATGTATGTTTCTCCTTCGGGAATGGCGACAACGGTAGGGCATTGGCGAGCCGAGGATATATATACGGCTTCCTATAATCGCAAAGGACATCCCCACGAAGTCACCTTCCAGCGCAACACCGTTGTTTCGCTCGATGCTTGGAACCGTGCGCTCGGCAACGCTTCTTGCGGTCCTGATGTGCTCGACAGATATGAACGGAAGTTAACACAGACGCCATTCTGCTTCATGATTATGCCCATCCTTGAAGAGAGTTCCGACACCATCCTCGCTCAGCGAGGCCGTCTTGGCTTGCCTGTTTGTCAGCCTGTTCAATTTGCCAACGATGGGCATGGCTTTGCCGTTCTCAGTTCAGACAATCCAGCCGGAACCACCATCTATTACAGCATAGATGGCAGCGACTTCCAACCTTACACACAGCCTATCGATATGCGCATGGGCGGTTTGCTGAGGGCTTATGCCTCTGCCACCGGCCTTGCTCCGAGCATAATGGGCGAGAAGGCTTATGGCTTCTTTGTTGACAAGTCGGAATGGAGCATCTATAGCTACGACAGCCAGCAGGGCGGCAATGAGTTGGCTGCCAACGCTATCGACGATGACGAGAACTCCATTTGGCATACGCAATACAATCCATCGACACCCGATTGCCCCCACGAAATCGTTGTCGACATGAAGCATACCTATCGCATCACAGCCTTCTCCTACAAGGGACGCAAGGACGGAAGCAATGGCCGAGTGCTTCGCTATGAAGTCTATTTCAGCAACAGTCCTCGTTTGTGGGGAGAACCTGCAGCAAGCGGCACTTTCAGCAACTCTGCCGACAAGCAGACGGTCAACATCCCCTCTAAACCCGAGGCACGATACATGAAGTTCCTCGTGCGTACTGTGGTCGATGACAGGGGCTATGCCTCTGCGGCTGAGCTCTATGTCGAGGCCGAAGCAATGGTGACGCCAAGCCACTGGATGATCCAGCCCATCAACACCAACCATCGCTACTGCATCCGCGAGAAGCAGTCGGGGCTTTGCCTGCACTACCAGACGAACACCAACGAAGGGCATTTCTGTCTGGGCAACTTCGACGAGAACGACCCAACCTACATCTTCAACTTCGAGAAAGTGCAAGGCTTCACGGCATTCTATAAGATAAAGGCCGACGGACACTACATGGCGAATGATGGAGGGACAGACTGGCGCATCATATCCTCCACGAAAACTCCTACCGACAAGTATGGTTACATACAGGTGGAGCGGCTGGAAGAAGGCAATGCGTATCTTCGTTGCTGCTGGCAGAACAGCCGCCTCGTGGGCTTCGACTCAAGGAATGTGGGCAGCTACATCTATGCCAACAAGACCGCCCCGGGCGAGTTCATCCTCGAGGATTTGGACGAGGAGACGGGCCTTGCTGCCCCACTCTACTCCAAAGGCAAGGGAGCGACATACAACCTGAGCGGACAGAAAGTGTCGGATATTAGGAAAGGCATTTACATACAGGAAGGCCGCAAGAAGTTGGTGAAATAGGTTGAGCAGGGCTAATGGATTTACGCCCTTGTAAAACGGAAACCACGCTCGCATTGTCAACAGACTTTGCGAGCGCGGTTTTTTAATGCCAGGAGCGCGATTTGTAAAGATTTTTTGCGCTGTTGAACGACATCACACAGACGGACGAAAAACGCCGCCTGCGGCGATGGCAATCCCCACGTGCGGCGTTGGCAATTTCCGCGTGCGGCGTTGGCAATCCCCGCGTGCGGCGTTTGGCATCCCCGCGTGCGGCGTTTGCATCTGCCGCATAGGAGTCATTCAAGTAACTCAAACACAGGAATATAAGCCTTGCTGACAGGAGTGTTGACATATTGCCCGCCTTTATATTCCTTTCCCGTGCGATGGTCTTTCCATTTTCCCTGCGTCTTGGGGAGATATGTTTTCCATGTGGTGACACCCGGCTCGGTCACAGGACTGACAAGCAGCCGAGGACCGAACATGTACTCGTACTTTTGCTGAAGGGCGACGGGGTCGTCGGCAAAATCGAAGAGCAAGGGACGCATCAGCGTGTAGCCTTCCTCGGAAACCCGGCGGGCACATTCCTCCAGATAGGGGCGGAGGCGCTCACGCTCACGCAGGCAATCTGCAATTATCTGCTTTGCCTCGTCGCCATAGTTCCAGGGCTCCGTATTGCTCATGTAACCGTGGACGCGCATCAGGGGCAGATAGACGGAAAGCTCTATCCATCTTAGCATACGCTCGATGTAGTCCTGGTTGGTGTATTGGTCGTGGGGGCGGAAGAACCCTCCTGCATCATAAGTCCACCAGGGGATGCCGGCTGCCTGCACTCCAAGACCCGCTGTTATCTGCCTTCTGAGCGTCTCCCAGTCGTTCCCCACATCGCCGCTCCACAGGGCAATGCCGTAGCGCTGAATGCCGGAAAAGCCACATCGGGTCAGGATAAAGGGCTCCTTGCATCCCGTACTCTTAAGACCTTCATAAACAGTGCGGTTGACCAATAGAGGATAGACATTGCGAACCTGTTCGCCTGCCCATTGTCCGCGATTCACTCGGCGGCCCACCAAATCGTCGTTTTCGGGTTCCGTGGCATCTTGCCACCAGGCATCTATGCCCAGCGGCACGAGGCGTCGGCTGAACTGCTCCCAATAAGCAGAGGCGGCATCGGGGTTGAAGAAGTCAATCCAGTCTGTACCAGGAATGTAGCAGCCGGAAGCCAGCATCTGCTTTCCCACTTCCGAATTCTTGTCTATCTTCGACCATACGCTTACCATCAGCCGAATTCCCATCCTGTGCAGCGAGTCTGTGAGCGCCTTAGGGTCGGGATAGAACTGCTCGTCGAACTGCATGGCGTTCCAGCCGTACTTGCCCCAGTACTGCCAGTCCTGCACAATCATGCCGATGGGCATCTGTTCCTGTCGGAAGCGATTGGCAGTCTGCAGGATTTCGTCGGAAGAATGGAAGCGTTCCCTGCAATGGATGTAACCAAGTGCCCACGTGGGGATGGGCGGACAGTCGCCTGTCAGGTGTCGGTAAGTGGCAATGATTTCATCGGGAGAGCCGACGAAAACAGTATAGTCAACAAGGGTGGAAAGCGGCGAGCGGAAGACTGTCTCGTCCGTAACCTTATGATAATAGACCGTGGGGGCATCGTTGCGCGTCAACTCAGCACGGAGATGGTGCCGTCCCGCTTCAAGATGAACGATGGCGGATGTGGTTGGGGGCAGCCAGACATTCTGCATGTCGAGAACCGTCTTCCCGTCTATGGCAAGATGGTGCTTGCGTGCCATCTTCTGCCCGACATCCAAGAGCAGGGAATACTCGCCAGCCTCGGCCACATCGATGTCGGCATCAAAGAAATTGTGCTCGCGCACCTCGCGTTTTCCGCCTTCAGTCGATGTCACATCCACCTCCTCGCGCAAGCCCTCGCCATTGCCTTTCGTCAGTTTCACATACTGGTCCGACGGATTGAACTCGGTAAGCGCACAGTTGTTCCATAGCACTCCGTAACCCTTGCTGGAGAGAAGCATGGGCAGGCTGATTTGCGTGTTCACTTGCGTAAGTCGGCGCGAGAGGCCACGCACATTGCTGTACCCGTCCTGGAACTGTCCGAGGCCATAGAGGCACTCGTCCTTGGGGGACGCGAAAGCCAGCGTTGCCTCTCCATCCTGCAACTGATGGCGCGTAGCCACAAAGACGGTTTTTCCGCGCCCGTCCTTTATATATAAGGTATGGCGCTTCCTGTCGGCTTTTACCTTCAGGGCGCAATCAGACACTTCGTCGTTGCGGCAATAAATCCAGTCGGGGAATTGGTTCTGTGTCTCACCAACTTTGTACTGAACGCGAACGGCATTCTTGGCAACGGCTTTGATGCATAGCGTCCCCTCTGCAAATTCTGTCTCGAGGAGCTGTGCCCGTCCGGACAAATTTACGGACAAGAAAACAATCGTCTGAAGCCAGAAAATAACCTTATTCTTCATGTGTTGTTGAATAAAATAACGTGCATAGTTTGACGAACCAGGCGTGCCTAGTTGGGCAACTAAGCACGCCTGTCTCTCCGGGCTCTTATACTATACCCTGTGCCAGCATAGCCTTAGCGACCTTCATGAAGCCGGCGATGTTGGCGCCTTTGACATAGTTGACATAATCGCCTTCCTTGCCATACTTGACGCATTGTTCGTGGATGCCCGACATGATCTGATGCAAGCGCCTGTCCACTTCCTCGGCTGTCCAGCTGATGCGCATGGAGTTCTGCGTCATCTCGAGTCCTGAGGTTGCCACACCACCGGCATTCACGGCCTTGCCAGGGGCAAAGAGCTGCTTGGCGGCAATGAACTTCTCGGCTGCTTCTGCGGTGCAACCCATGTTGCTGACCTCGGCCACGCAAAGCGGCTTGAAGGCCAGTATCTTGTCTGCATCCTCGCCATTGAGCTCGTTCTGTGTGGCACATGGCAGGTAGATGTCGGCCTTCTGCTCCCAAGGCTTCTTGTCCTTGAAGAATGTCGAGCCCGGGAACTGCTCTGCATAGGGCTGGCAGATGTCGTTGCCGCTGGCACGAAGCTCGAGCAGGTAGTCAATCTTCTCTGCATCAAGACCTTGTGGGTCGAAGATGTAGCCGTCGGGACCACTGATGGTGATGACCTTTGCTCCGAGCTCTGTTGCCTTCTTGGCAGCACCCCAAGCCACATTGCCGAAGCCTGAGAGAGCCACCGTCTTGCCCTTGATGTCGAGGCCATGCGTCTGCATCATCTGGTTGACGAAGTAAAGGGCTCCGAAGCCTGTTGCCTCTGGACGGAGGATGCTTCCGCCCCACTCCAAGCCCTTGCCGGTAAGGGTTGCTGCATGGAACTGCGTAGTGAGTTTCTTATACATACCGAAGAGGTAGCCTATCTCTCTGCCTCCCACGCCGATGTCGCCAGCGGGAACGTCCACATCGGGGCCTATGTACTTGAACAGTTCTGACATAAAGGCCTGACAGAAGCGCATGATTTCTGCGTCGCTCTTGCCGCGAGGAGAGAAGTCCGAGCCGCCTTTGCCGCCGCCCATAGGCAGAGTGGTAAGCGCATTCTTGAAGGTCTGCTCGAAGCCGAGGAACTTCAGGATGCTGAGGTTAACTGATGCATGGAAGCGAAGACCGCCCTTGTAGGGGCCAATCGCGCTGTTGAACTGCACACGATAGCCAAGGTTGACTTGCACTTCACCCTTGTCGTCCACCCAAGGCACACGGAAAGTGATGATGCGCTCGGGCTCGACGATACGCTCAACAATCTTTGCCTTCTCGAATTCCGGGTGCTGATTGTAAACATCTTTAATGGAGTCCAGCACTTCGCGGACAGCCTGAAGGTACTCTCTTTCGCCTGGATGCTTCTGCTCCAAGCCTTGCATGATTTTCTCTACAATCATAGTGTTTAGTTTTAGCTGTGTTGTTATTTTTGTTAAAAGGTTATATCGTTATGACGTTATGACGCTATTACATAATCCTTTTCATCCCAGTTCATCGCATTCCTTGAGCCAAGCGTCGGAGCTAGCATCGGAAGGCATTCTCCAGTCGCCTCGGGGGCTCAACGAGCAACTGCCCACCTTTGGTCCGTCGGGAAGGCAACTCCGCTTGAACTGCTGGGCGAAGAAGCGACGGCAGAAGGTCTTGAGCCACTTGCGGATGGTGGCATCGTCGTATGCCTGACCAAATGCCTGTCGAGCCAAAAGGTATATCTTTGCAGGACGGAAGCCCCATCGCAACACATAATACAGGAAGAAGTCGTGCAGCTCGTAGGGCCCCACCAAGTCCTCCGTCTTTTGTGTGATGTTCCCCTGTTCGTCGGCAGGGATGAGCTCGGGCGAGATGGGCGTATCGACGATGTCGAGGAGTGTCTGACTGGTGCTCTCGTCTTTCGTATGCTCAGCCACCCAAGCGACAAGATGCTTGACGAGTGTCTTGGGCACGGAGGCATTCACGCCATACATGCTCATGTGGTCGCCGTTGTATGTTGCCCAGCCGAGCGCCAGTTCGCTGAGGTCGCCTGTGCCCACCACGAAGCCGTTCATCTGATTGGCTGCGTCCATGAGGATTTGGGTGCGTTCGCGAGCCTGGCTGTTCTCGTAGGTCACATCGCGTTTCTCCAGATCATGTCCGATGTCGTTGAAGTGCTGGATACAAGCCTCCTTGATGCTTATCTCGCGAATCGTGATGCCGAGCAGCTTCATGAGGTTGACGGCATTGGTGTATGTCCTGTCGGTCGTGCCGAAGCCTGGCATCGTAATGCCTACTATGCCCCTGCGGTTCGTGCCCAACCTGTCGAATGCCCCCACACAGACAAGCAGGGCAAGCGTCGAGTCAAGGCCGCCGCTAATGCCAACCACGACGGTTTCGGCGTTGGTATGCTTGATGCGCTTGGCCAAGCCTTCTGTCTGTATGTCGAATATCTCTTGGCAACGCTCGTCGAGGCGTGCGCCTGTCGGCACAAAGGGATGAGCGTCGATGACTCTTGTCAAGGAGAAGGGGCGAGCCGGGACGCGCTCGGTCTCAACAATATTGGCAGGACGCCGAACCTGTGCCGCACATGCTGCAAAGGTTGTGTTCAGGCGACGCTGACCACGAAGGCGCTCCACATCAATCTCCGTCTCGAGCATCTGTGCTTCAAACTGATGGCGTTTCGCTTCTGCCAGGAGAACGCCGTTCTCGTAGATAAGCCCTTTGCCCGAGAAGACCACATCCTGTGTGCTTTCGCCAAAGCCGCAACTGCTATAGACATAGCCGCAGATGCAACGGGCGCTCTGCTGGGCGAGCAGGTTCTGCAGATAGGTGTACTTGCCCACCAGGTCGTTGTCGGCGCTGAGGTTGAAGATGATGTCGGCACCTTGCAAGGTAAGCTTCGAACTTGGCGGGACAGGTGCCCAAAGGTCTTCGCAAATCTCTACGCCGAATGTGCAGGAAGGCGTCGAGAAGAGCATATTGGTGCTGACCGTGACCTGCTGTCCGCAGATGAGCACCGTTCCCTCGGGCACATCGGCACCGCTCTGGAACCACCGCTTCTCGTAGAACTCCCTGTAGTTGGGCAGGAAAGTCTTCGGCACAAGCCCGAGAATCTTGCCTCGCTGGACGACTGCGGCACAGTTGAGCAAGCAGCCGCGATAAGGCACAGGGAGGCCGACGATGCTGATGATGTTGAGACTGCGGGTTGTGTTCATCAGGTTGATGAGCGCCATCTCTGCCTCGTCGAGCAAGAGTTGCTGCCCGAAGAGGTCGCCGCAGGAATAAGCCGTCAGCGAGAGCTCCGGCAGGCAGATGATTTCGATGCCCTTGCCCTCGGCCTGGATGACGAGCGACTCAATCTGCTGCACATTGTACTGCGGGTCGGCCACCTTCACCGAAGGAACAGCCGCCGCCACTTTGACAAATCCGTGATTCATCTTGTATATTTACTATTTAGTCATTTACCATTTACTATTTGCATCGCAAAGTTACGAAATATAATCGAAAGAGAAAAGGGAAAGTGGAAAATAATTGCAAAAGGGGGGAAAAAGAATGTGTGTCGAAAATGCTTGTCGCGGCCTGTTCAGGCAAAAGCGTAATGCTTTCGGCCTCTCTTAGACGCTTCAGGACAAAGGCGCGCTTTGCAATGGGCGGAGCAGGCAGAATTCAGCGAGCACTCATGTTTTTGTAAAGATTTTTCGCAAGCATGCCCCTTCTGGCGGCTTGTTTTTTGTCGGGTGGCACTTTGCTACCCTAAACGCAAAATAAGGGCTTAAATCGCGTTTTCGCCTACAGCAGGCGGTTTGCGAGGACGAATTTTCCAGCGTCAAGCAAAGAAAGTACAGACTCCTTGCTTTACACTGTTAAATACGGCGCACTTTTCTGCCGAATTTCGCCTGCGGGGTTGGTCGACGCCGCGTGGGGAAATTGCAAACATCGCGTGCGGCGTTGACCAACTTCGCGTGCGGCGTTTGATTCTCCTGCACAAGCTGATGCCAATCGCCTCATTTTTCGCGACAATTTTTGTAAAGTTTTTTGTAGGCATCCGCCATGGAATATGACGCCACATAGATGCCTGCGAGCCTTCGCTCTTTACCTTCAAAAACAACTATTGCTGTCCGGTAAATCCGGCCTGTTCCGCCTGCGCGAGAGGCTTTAGCCGAAGAAAGGAGGCATCCCATCCTCCCGTTCCTTGAAGAGCAATTGCCCGTCAGCAGCGGAGCAATTGGGGAGAGCTCCGCTCGACGGAGGGCAGGGGGCAAAACAAAACAAGGGGTGGGGTAAAAGAACGGCGCTTCCACATTCATGTCATTGGAAGCAAACCATTCTATCTACCCCACCCCTACCCTTCCCCCTCAAACGGGAGGGGAGTCTTGGTGCCATTTTCCCTTATCAGGAGGAGCTGAGAGCACATACAAGGAGGAGCAAAGAGCCCTGCCACCTCAACTCCCTCCCCTAAGGGAGACGCTATTTACTTTATCATCTCGACGCTGCGCTTGACGAAGCGGGTGAGGGCTTCGCCTTTGAGCAGGCCGTTCTGCAGGAGAGCGAGGTCGATGAGCTGGTGCACGCGGTCGTTCTTCTCGGCATAGCCTTTCAAGATGTCGTCCTTCTTCTGCTGCTCAGCACGGATGTCTTCGCCGCACTTCTTCAGGTCGTCCTTCTCTTCCTGCGTTATCTCTTCGGGCTTCTTCTTGTCCTGTTCCTGACGCAGCACAGCCTGACGGGCATTCAGTCCGCGCAGCTCTGCCTCGATGGGCTTCAGGGCTTCTTCGGTCTGCTTCTCGCAATCCTCGAGGACTTCGCGGATGAGGGGAGAGTCGGTGTTGAGTACGATGTTGTACATGTCGGGCATCTCGCCATAGAAGGCCATTCCGGGCTGCAAGCGTGCCATCTCTTTCATCCTTCGCATGTACTCGCTCTGCGTCATCATCACGGGCAACTGGTCTTCGCCAAGAGCTTGTGCCTCGACGTTGAAGTCCATCTTCTCTGTCTTGGGTGCTTGCGAGCGGAAGACGATGGAGAGCTTGTCCGAGCGTTCTGCTTCGAGCTTCTCGCGCTTGGTCTCTTCCTTTTGAATGAGACGGTCTATGACGTCGGCATCAACGCGAGTGAATGTTGTCTTCTCGAGCTTCCTTTCGAGCATTCCCACGAGCGGAGCATCGAGCTGACCATTCATGAGGAGGACATTGTAGCCCTTCTGCTTGGCTGCGTCGATGTAGGTGTATTGCGCATCGGGGTCGTTGGCATAGAGATAGACGAGCTGGCCGTCCTTGTTCGTCTGCTGGTCCTTGATGAGAGCCTGATACTCGTCGAGCGTGTAGTGCTTGCCTTCGGTGTCCTTCAGCAGGAAGTAGGTCTTCGCCTTGTCGAAGTAGTCCTCCTCTGTCAGCAGGCCGTAGTGGATGAATATCTTGATGTCGTCCCACTTCTTCTCGAAGTCCTCGCGCTCGTTCTTGAAGATGGAGGCTAGGCGGTCGTTCACCTTCTTCGTGATGTAGCCGCTTATCTTCTTCACATTGGCATCGCTCTGCAGATAACTTCTCGAGACATTCAATGGGATGTCTGGCGAGTCGATGACACCATGCAGCAAGGTCAGGAACTCGGGCACGATACCCTCCACAGCGTCGGTCACGAAGACTTGGTTGCAATAGAGCTGTATCTTGTTGCGCTGGATGTCGAGGTTGTTCTTTATCTTCGGGAAGTAGAGGATGCCGGTCAGGTTGAAGGGGTAGTCGACATTGAGGTGAATCCAGAAGAGCGGCTCGTCGGCCATCGGGAAGAGGTGGCGGTAGAACTCCTTGTAGTCCTCGTCCTTGAGGTCGGCAGGCTTCTTCGTCCACAAAGGCTCTACATTATTTATTATGTTGTCCTCGTCGGTATCCACCTGCTTGCCGTCCTTCCATTCGGTCTTCTTGCCAAAAGCAATGGGCACAGGCAGGAAGTGGCAGTACTTGCGCAGCAGGCCTTCCATCTTGTCCTTCTCGAGGAACTCGAGGCAGTCGTCGTCGATGTGCATCACGATGTCTGTGCCACGCTCTGCCTTATCTGTCTCTTCGAGGGTGAAGCTTGGGCTTCCGTCGCACGTCCACTTCACGGCAGGCGCGTCCTGATAGCTCTTTGTGATGATATCGACCTGCTTGCTCACCATGAACGACGAGTAGAAGCCGAGTCCGAAGTGGCCGATGATGGCGTTCGCGTCGTCCTTGTACTTGTCGAGGAAGTCGTTGGCTCCCGAGAAGGCAATCTGGTTGATATACTTCTCAATCTCGTCGGCAGTCATACCGATGCCGTTGTCGCTGACGGTAATGGTCTTAGCGTCTTTATCGATGCTGACACGAACCTTCAGGTCGCCCATCTCGCCTTTGAAGTCGCCTTTGCCTGCAAGCGTCTTCAGCTTTTGCGTGGCATCTACGGCATTGCTTATGATTTCGCGAATGAAGATTTCGTGGTCGCTATAGAGGAACTTTTTGATGACGGGGAAGATATTCTCGGTTGTAACCCCGATGTTACCTTGTTTCATATCTTACTTTGTAATTAAAACCTTGTCTTTGTTTTCTGTGTCTGCTTCAGCTTTCAGGTGCATTCCTTCTTCCGCTCCTTCGCTCATTAGGATCTCGCAGAGCGGGTCTTCGAGCAGGTCTTGGATGGCGCGCTTCAAGGGACGGGCACCGAACTGCATGTCGTAGCCCTTCTTGCCGAGCAGTTCGCGGGCTTCCTTGCTGACCTCGAGGCTGTGCCCCATCTCGTTGATGCGGTCGAGCAGAGGCTTGAGTTCGATGTCCACAATCTTCTGCAAGTCTTCCTGCGAGAGGTGGTCGAAGTAAACGATGTTGTCCAGGCGGTTCATGAACTCGGGAGCGAACTGCTTGTCGAGGGCTTTCTTCACGATGTCGCGGTTCTGCTTCTTGCCTGTCGTCGTGTCTGTCTCGCTCTGGAAGCCCACGCCTCGACCGAAGTCGCGAATCTGCTTCGAGCCGCAGTTGCTTGTCATGATGATGACGGTGTTGCGGAAGTCTATGGTGTTGCCGTTGCCGTCGGTCAGGCGACCTTCGTCCATGACTTGCAGCAGGAGATTGAAGACATCGCTATGTGCCTTCTCTATCTCGTCGAGAAGCACGATGGAATAAGGCTTCCTGCGCACTTGCTCGGTGAGTTGTCCGCCTTCGTCATAGCCCACATATCCCGGAGGCGCACCCACCATTCTGCTGACGGTATGCTTCTCCATATACTCGCTCATGTCGATGCGTATGATGGCGTCTGCTTTGCCGAACAATTCTTCTGCGAGGCACTTTGCGAGGTATGTCTTGCCCACACCTGTAGGGCCTACGAAGAGGAAGGTGCCGATAGGTCTCTGCGGGTCTTTCAGGCCTACCCTACTCCTTTGGATGGCTCTAGAAACAAGGGCCACAGCTTCGTCCTGGCCGATTACCTTCTGCTGCAAAGTTTCCTTGAGGTGGCGCAGACGCTGGTTCTCTTCCTGACCGATTCGCTGCACGGGAATGCCAGTCATTGTGCTGACCACTTCCGCCACTATTTGCTCATCGACAAGGCTGCGCTCGCTTTCGCTGAGAGTCTTCTCCCAGACCTCCTTCGCCTCCTTCAGTTCTTGCTGGACAGTCTTGCTTCTGTCGCGGAAGTCGGCAGCCAGCTCGAAGTCCTGTTGCTCGGCAGCAAGGTCGCGTTTCAGGTCGAGTTCCTCAATCTGTTTCTCGAGTTGAAGAATCTCCTCAGGCACGGGATAGTTCTGGATGCGCATACGGCTTCCTGCTTCATCAAGGGCATCGATGGCCTTGTCGGGGAAGCTGCGGTCGGTGATGTAGCGGCCTGTCATCTTGACGCAGGCCTGCAAGGCTTCGTCAGTATAGCGCACATTATGATGTTTCTCGTAACGCTCTCTCAGGTTTTGAAGGATTTGAAGCGTCTCCTCTGCAGTCGTGGGAGCCACCTGCACTTTCTGGAAGCGGCGTTCCAGGGCGCCGTCCTTCTCTATGGTCTTGCGGAACTCGTCGAGTGTCGTAGCGCCGATGCATTGGAACTCGCCTCTGCTGAGGGCGGGCTTCAGCATGTTGGCAGCATCCATCGAGCCTGCCGCATTGCCTGCTCCAATGAGGGTGTGTATCTCGTCGATAAAGACGATGACATCGGGGTTCTGCTGCAGTTCCTTGATGATGCAGCGCAGGCGTTCCTCGAACTGACCGCGATACTTTGTGCCGGCCACCACACTTGCCAGGTCGAGCACCACGATGCGCTTGTTCCATAGGGTGCGGCTGATTCTGTGGTCAACGATGCGCTGGGCAAGGCCTTCCACGATGGCACTCTTCCCCACACCAGGCTCGCCGATGAGGATGGGGTTGTTCTTCTTCCTTCGGTTCAAGATCTGAGCCACGCGCTCTATCTCCTTCTCACGGCCCACGACAGGGTCGAGCAAGTCGTTTGCAGCCATTTGAGTCAGGTCGGTGCCAAAGCTGTCGAGGGCAGGCGTCTTGCTCTCCTGCTTCTTCTGCTGACGCACCTGAATCATGTTGCCCTCCAAACCGGCGGAAACGGGCTCCATGTCCTCGTCGTCATCGTCCATTCCGTCGCCCGACCACTGATTGTTGTCTGTGGGCTGCTGACTGTTGACCTTTTCGTAAGTGATGTCGAGACGCTGCAAGATGTCGCTGGCCTCGTTGTCGTTTGCCTTCAGGATGGCAAGCAGGACATGAATGGGCTCGATAGTCTCCGACTTCATCAGGCTCGCCTCGAGCTTGCAGAGGCGCATGATGCGATTGGCTTGTGTATCGAAGTTCATGTCGGCAGGCGTCGGCGAGATGAGCACTTGGTGCTGACGGGCTGTCATTTCCAGCTGACTCTTGAGCTCAGCAGTCCCGTTTGGCAGGTAATATGCCAGAAGCTGACTGGCTTTGTTGTCAGTATGTCGGATGATACCGAGCAGGAGATGCAGCGGCGAGACGCTTCCGCAATGCAGGCGGCTTGCCTCTTCCTTACTGAAGTTCAGTATGTTGAATGTATCTGGAGAGAAGTTTGTCGTCATATCTTTCTGTCTGTTGTATGTTGTCTAATGTCTTTCATCCACTTATCTTCTACAAATGCCGTGCCAAATATACTTCCTTGCAAATTTACGACTATTTAGGGAAACCACCAAGAAATAAGACGAGAAATATATAAAAAGGAAGCATCGGACACATTCAGGGCATCCTTATCATTCGATTCTATATAGAATAATGTAGCCCTTCGCCCACTTAAGAAGAGGGGAGCTACTCTCCGCCCCTAAAGGGCGAACGAGTGGGCTTTAGAGGAGCCACTAAATGTGGCTCTGTCCCCGAGAGAGGGGAGAGCAGTGCTCTGCTCGACGGAGGCAAGTGGTCGAAGGCCGAGGTGGGGTAAGCCACTCCGCCTATTTTTAGGAAAATCCTTTACAAAAAAAGTGCCTGAAAATGGGGAATCAGGAGATGCCACAGGCGAAGAAGTCAAACGCCGCCTGCGATGTTTGCCAACGCCGCCTGCGATGTTTGGAATTACCCCGTGCGAAGTTGGCCATCGCTCCACGCGGAATTTGCGCAAAAAGCACGCTCCGTTTTGCAACATCCATCGTGGCATTTGTACTTTCTTTGCTTTCTCCTTCAAAACACCTCTTCGCAAACCGCCGATTTCAAAGGGAAACGCGTTTTAAGCCCCTATTTTCCGTTCAGGGTAGAAAAGTGCCACAGGAACAAAAACAAGCCGTCTGCGAACGACTCGTCCGGAAGAATCTTTACAAATCAACAGGCCTTTCCTAACAGCCACAGCACATTCTCCAATGATTTTCTCTCCGGAATGGAAAGGATTTTTTTGCATAATGCTTTCCACTATCAACTTTTTTTTGTAATTTTGCGGGGCAATATGTACTAATCAACATGTCATGAAACAACATACTACTCTATTACTCTTCATTCAGCTATTCACCCTTTGGTCCCTCCAGCAGGCGTGGGCAGACATCCCCAAAGGTTATTACAACAACGCCGACGGCAAGAAGAAGGCTGCCCTGAAGGCGGCGATGTATAGCATCATTTCAAACCATACGGAATTAGGTTACGGCAACCTATGGGCATCTTACGAGAATGTGGATTATCTGCCTGCCACAAATTCACAAGGTCGTCACCAGGTGATGGACTATTACAGCAACAATGTGTATTACTTCAACGGTGATGGTACTGCCGTCAGCGGTATGAACAAAGAGCATGTGGCACCCCAAAGCTGGTGGACAGGCGGAACAGGTGTTCCTGTTGGCAACGACCTCATCCAGGTCATCCCGTCCGATGCTAAAGCAAATAATCAAAAAGGTAACTATCCATTAGGCGAGGTGAAAGGCACAGTATCATATTCCAATCCTCGCATGAAGACGGGTACTGACGCAAATGGTGACCGCGTGTTCGAGCCTTGCGACGAGTATAAGGGAGACTTTGCAAGAATCTTCTTCTATGTGGCCACCTGCTATCCCGATGTCAACTGGCAGAACCGAAGCGATGTTAATGTATCGTTCCGCAAAGAGGACTATCCTACACTAAAGGAAGACATATTGCCCATGCTCCTGCGATGGAGCAAGAACGACCC
Source organism: Bacteroidaceae bacterium (assembly GCA_017428785.1). Lineage (GTDB taxonomy): Bacteria > Bacteroidota > Bacteroidia > Bacteroidales > Bacteroidaceae > Physcousia. Next base: position 10,343 of record JAFRQD010000053.1, on the reverse strand, counting down.
TGTCTGCGAATGGGAAGTGACGCGCAACGAACGCGCCTACGGAGAACAGGGCAACCGCAATCCGTTCGTGGACTTCCCCAACCTTGCTGAATACATCTGGGGCGACAGCGTGGACTATGCCTTCAGCATCGACGGCACATCCAGTGGCGGCGGCCAGAGCGGCCACGATACGCCTGACTTCGCCACTCTTGTTAACAGCTCGATGACATCAGGACTCAACCCCTTCTTCGTCCGCACTTATGAAGGCTGCGAGGGCGAAGTATGGACCAGCAGTTCCAGCTATGGCGCCGTAGCCAATGCCTATAACATCACTGGCAAGACTGCCGACGAATACTTGATGGTCAACCTCGACCTCTCGATGATGGAAGGCGCCGTGCTGAGCTTCCAGCATGCCACTGGCTACAACAAGACAGTTCCTGTGAAGGACACCTACTTCCAAGTCCTGGTCAGCTACAACTATGATGGCGTTCCCGAAGATGCCACATGGCACAAGCTCGATGCCACTTTCCCGCCACTTAAGTCAAGCGGAGGCTTCACCGACTTCGTCTCCTCCGGCGACATAAGCCTGGCAGAATGCTGTGGGATGAGCAATGTGACGATTGCCTTCCGCTACATAAGCAACAGCTCCAACTGCTATTGCTGGGAGATAAAGGATGTCAAGGTGACAGCCCGCGAAATGCCCGATGCCCTGCCAATCATGGCAGAACAATCGGATTACTCGGACTTTTCAGAATACACTGATGTCACCTTCGACATGATGGGCCGCAGGGTTCCTCATGACACGAAGGGCCTCGTCATCAGAAACGGAAAGAAGATACTGCAACGATAGTTCTATAATTCTTCATTCTTAATTCCTAATTCTTCATTCTTAATTTCCATAGCAATGAGGTCGAGGTTTCTTTTCCTGCTCCTGGTCTTTGTGGGATGGGCAATGGTCAATGGGCAATGGTCAATGGCATTGGCTCAAGAGCAATACTATCGCAAAGCAGAAGGGCTGCGTGGCACACAACTCAAGGCGGCGCTGCACGACCTCATACAACCCGAGCAAGTTCTCAATTATGGAGGAGGCGCAGGAAAGACCTGGAGCGGCTTCTGGCAAACAGACCAGATGGAAGACATGCAGGTGCGCGACCGCTACAGCAACACCGTTCGCTATCTCAACCCCGACATGACAGCCGTGTCCGGCATGAACATCGAGCACATCTGGGCAAACAGCTGGTGGGGCCACGAGAGGAACAATGCCTACCAAGACCTCTTCAACCTCTACCCTGCCGATGCCACAGCCAATGGCCGCAAGAGCAACAACCCCATCGGTGTCGTGGACGGCACAGTCGCCTACTCCAACGGCGTCACAAAGGTGGGCAAGAGTAGCAGCTATCGTGCCGACAGCCTCATCACAGCTTGGGAGCCTGCCGACCAATGGAAAGGCGACTTTGCGCGTACCTATTTCTATATGGCGACATGCTACAGCCACATGACCTCGCTATGGACGACCACAGAAGGCCTGCTAACCGTTGACCCCCATAGCCCTCTGCTGATGCGGCCGTGGGTCTATAACCTCATGCTCGAATGGGCAGAAGCCGACCCCATCGACGAGATTGAGCAGGAACGATGCGAAGCCATCTTCAGCATTCAAGGCAACAGGAACCCGTTTGTCGATTATCCCGAACTATGCCAATACATCTGGGGAGACAAGGCCGACGCACAATTCTACTGCACAGAGGAGCATGGGGCGGAGATATTCGTGCCTGCGGCAAGCGAAGAGATAGACTTCGGACTGCAGCCCCTCTCGCGTCCCTTCTCTGCAAAGGTGCAAGTGCGAGGCAGAGGCATGGCCGAAGGCGCAACGCTTGCCGTTGTGGGCGAGGACTTTTCCCTCGCCAAGACAACCCTCTCTGCCAACGAAATCAATGAAGGCACAGATGTAAGCGTATCTGTTCACCCTTCAGACGGTGGCACATATACCACAATGCTTTCCCTCGAAGGCAGCGGCTATGTGCAGCAGACACCTTTGTCGATTACCTTTGTGGACGGCATTCCTGCCTATCCGGCAACCGACATCGTCTGTGCCGTCAGCAGCCGACGCTTCAATGCCAATTGGATGAACTACGAGCCCGACGCAACCTATACGCTCAATGTCTATACAAAGGATGCTCAGGGGCAGACAAAACCTTTCGGCACATACACCACAACGGACACAACCTATCAGGTGAAGAGCGTTGCCGCAAGCACTACATATTATTATAAGGTAAGCATCATCGAGAACGGCGAAGAGATTGTGGGCAGCAACGAGGTGATGGTTCAGATGCCGGATATGGCTCCTGTATTCTCTGTCAGCCTGGAAGACATCGCCTTCACTGCAACACCAGGCAAGCCGAGTGCCCCGACACAAGTATCCGTTACGGCAATGGCTGTGCCTAAGTATGTGACCGAAGTCAGCACAAACGCGCCGTTCGAACTAAGCACCGACGGCGAATTGTGGTCGCAGCAGCTTACGCTTACCGGCACGAATCCCACATTCCTTGTACGCTTCAGCGGTGCCTTCGAGGAAGGCGACTATGCAGGCGAAGTCATTGTCAGCACGGAAGGACTGGACGACAAAGTTATCTCAGTCAACTGCAGTGTTGATGCCACAAAGTCCTTCTTCGAGGACTTCGAGGCAGGAAGCAAGGGAGCATACGCCGCTGCCGAAGTCACTTGCTCTGCTGCCACTTGGGAGATGAGCAACGCACTGCTTGCAGCCGACGACAATGCGCTCGACAAGAAATGCGTCCGCATGAAGGGCTATGTCAAGACTGGCTCGGAAATCACTACGCCGGCCTATGTCATGATGACTACAGACAAGGTGAACGGCTGCGACAGCCTTTGGTTCTATGCCGGCAGCTACGGCAAGGACACAGGCGTGAAGATGTCGGTCAGCTACAGCATTGACGGTGGACAGACTTGGATGAAGATTGTCTCGGGGCTTTCTATCGGGACGATGCAACGCTACGGCTACAAGATTAACAGAGAGGGCAATATCCGCCTCAAGTTCGAGAGCGAGAATACAGGCAACAAGCGTGTCAACATCGACAATGTGCAGATGAGCGACTGGGACGACCCGACCGGCATCGAGCTGACAGACAACGGTCAAGCTTTAGCTCGACGAAGTCAACAGACAATGGACAACAGAGATGCCTGGTACACCCTCGATGGTCGCAAGGCATCGGATAAGGTTCGCGGTATTATCATTGAACAAGGCAAGAAAAAGGTAAAGACTCCCTAACGGCCTTCGGGGAAAAACAATGCCTATTTCCAACCATCAATTTTCAATGTTATATGAGGTTCTTCATCACGCTCTCCTACGACGGCACACGCTATCATGGCTGGCAGATTCAGCCTAATGGCGACAGCATTCAGCAAAGGTTGCAGGAAGCCTTGTCCACCTTATTGCGCCAACCCATTGAGGTCGTTGGGGCAGGCAGGACAGACACAGGCGTGCATGCCAAGATGATGGTGGCACACTTCACGATTGAAGATTCAAAATTGGGAATTGAAAGCACAGGCGCGCCTGAGCTATGCGAAGAAGATTCTGCATTCCTCCAGCTTCAATCTTCCATAAAATACCGCCTCAACAAACTCTTGCCGCAGGACATTGCCGTTCAGGATGTTCGTCAGGTAAGCGATGACATGCATGCACGCTTCTCTGCCACCTCGCGCACATACCATTATTATATTCATACGCGTAAAGACCCTTTCCTGTATGCTTACAGCTGGCTGGTGCCTTTCAAGCTCGACTTCGAGAAGATGAACGAGGCGGCAAAGGTGCTGCTTGAGTACGAGGACTTCACAAGCTTCTCGAAGGTAAACACAGACACCAAGACAAACCTCTGCGACCTCAAGGAAGCCTATTGGCAGGAAGTTGCTCCCGGTCAATGGCGCTTCACCATCACCGCCAATCGTTTCCTTCGCAACATGGTTCGCGCCATTGTCGGAACGCTTGTTGAAGTAGGCCGAGGCAGGATAGGCATTGAAGACATTCGCCGCATCATCGAAGCCAAAGACCGTTGCAGCGCCGGCGAAAGCGTCCCCGGCAAAGCCCTCTTCCTCGTGGACATCAAATACTGACCGTTGTATTCCGGTCCTGCGGGGTTCTGTGTTCTTCCCGACACCTTCCAGTCGCCCGGCCCCCACCCTTTCCCTGTATAACCTACATGATAGCCGGCCTCTTGCAGGACATCGGTATAGCACACATATCTCGATGGAAACTGCTGGCATGTGTGCCCGCCTCCTCTATCTGCCAGGGGAAAAGGCCTGTAAGCATGCTGGCACGCAAAGGACTGCTGCCGGGGGAACTTGCATAGCAATTGCTGAAAAGCAATCCTTCCGAAGCAACACGGTCGAAAGCCGGCGTGTTTATCCATGTCGAACCATATGCCGAGGCGTGTGGATAGGACTGGTCGTCGGCAATGGCAATGAGTATGTTTGGCCTGACTTGCCTTTGAGCCAAACAACAAACCGGGGAAAGAAGCAACAGACTGGACAGCTTCATATTAATGTGAAAAGACTTTTATTTAAGTTTCGGATATTGTGATTTTTATGGAAGTTAAAGAAGTTAGCTCGCTTTGCTCGCTTGGGGAAGTTAAAGGACAATAGCTTGGGGGACCCTGGGTGTTGTGATGCAGCCCTTTGCCAGAAGCGAGGAAATATCATCATAGAAAGTCATTCGAACGAAGGATCACAAGTTCATTCTATGATTTAGTTTTGATTACTCGCTAAATTCCATCAAGGCACAGACCTCTGCTCCGACAGAGAGGGCTACGACGATATCTGCATCCGTATGGTAGATGGTGGGAGTCAGCATGTCGCCCAACTTGGCTGCCACGCGATATTCCACGCGAAGCCCCCGAACCGCAAACCCTTCGGGCAGCAGTTCCATAGCCATGCGGATGTAGTTGGCGTTGTTCAGATGGCGGTTGTAGTCGATGTCGGCACGCAGCACTTTGATAGGCTCCATCACCTCACCCTCCATCTTGGGCAAGATGATGCGGCGGTCCTTGTAGTTCATCTCCAGTTGCGGCTCCAGCTTCATCGAGGCGATGGTGGCATCATCCACCCGTTTCAGCTTGCCAGCAGCCTTGTCCACGAAGGCTCCCATGCTCCATGTCTTGTAGCAGGGATTGCCCTGGGCGTCGTAGATGAACGTGTTGCGGAAGCCAAACATCGGCTTCATGCCATATACCGTACTCGTTACCGTCAGTTCCTCCTTGTATTCGGGCACACGGACGACCTCCACCTGTCGTGTTGCCAACAGCTGGGCCATGTTCTGCTCTTCGAAATACTGCTTGACGCCAGGCTCCGAGTCTATCCACATCTCCGAGCAGTCCTGCATCATCTGGAGGGCCGAATAGAGCTTGAGCCGTCCTTCGCTGTCGCAAGTGCTTGTCGTTACTTTATATTGTAGGCTATACATATCTTCAATAGAATGTTGGTTAAAATGGTCTGTTAAACGGGGAAAAGCCGACCCATCAAGCTAGATGTTTCCGTTTTCCCCTGCAAAGATACAACAATTATTTGAATAATCATGCATCTTCTGTGTTAATCTGTCTTTACACGATTCATCTTACAGCTGTACCTTTGCAGAAAACTTTTAGCTATGGAATATACGTCTAAGGCTGTCGAACTGATGATGTTATTCTTATTTCTTTTTGTAATAAAGCGGACGTAGGCGAGAGAGATATTCTATACCATAGACGGGCCAATAAGGAATCTTGCGGGCATTGGTTCGCACGGCTGGGATGTCGAGCAACAGGAACAGAGCTGTCATTCCTCCGCTTATCCAAATGACGATGCCATACACCTGTTTGAGCGCGACAGACATCATGGAATGCAAATAGTGCTGACTCATAAACTGCCCCATATCGAAGTCGTGCATGTTGAGCCGGCTTAGTGTCAGCTGACTTCCATATCTGCTGATGTCGTCGTTGAGGAAATGCGAGAACAGGGTGGTATAGATGCCGTAGCCTGCTGCGCCTGCCAGATACATGTGGAAGATGTTGAAGACGAAGAGGCCCATGAAGAATTGCTCTAGGTCGGGTATCGATTCGTCGAGCGACCACATGAGTGTGGCTGCCAGTATGGCGTATGCGCATCCTCGAAACACAATGGAAAGCCGGTACTGCTCTATGTTCACCTGCATGTCGAGGGTGAAATACATCAGTACGGCATAGACAAGAATCAGGCCGAAGCCGATGCCGAAAAGCTTCCATACGCGCCACTTCAGGACTTTCAGCCACAGCAGGTCGATGAGTACGCCAACATAGACGCCCGGCAAAGCCCATAGAAACTGCTTTTCCTTGGTCAGTTCCTCCAGGCCTATCACTTCTTCGTAAAGGATTTCTTCTACCGTATGCTCACAACCTAACAACAGTTCGCCTATGGCAGTAACTACGAGTATGGGGAGCACATTCCGATAGGTGAATATCCTTGGCGACACGTAGGGATTGCTTACGTGCGAGAGCCTGTGCATTATGAGCGCGGCAAGCAAAAAGGCCACTCCGACGAGCAGTCGCAGGCCCGGGTTCGACATCCACATGCGATAGTCGCCATAGACCATGATGTAGCACACCACAAGCATGAGCAGACTGATGAGCAGCCCCGACAGGAAATCGATGCCCTTCAGGGGAATCCTTTGCGGCATAGGACAGAAGGGACGGCAAAGGGTCAGTTGTGTGAGAAGTATGAACGACATGGTGCCGATAGTGAACAGGTGCATCATCTGCCATGTGAAGTGGTGAGCGAACCATGCAGCCAGGAATCCGCTGCCCTCGATGGCTGTCAGCAGGACGATGTGAAGGACGGGAAAGAATACGGCAAAGTCGCGCCTGGGGGTTATCCACAGCTGGATATTCGACATACACTCGAAGGTCCCTTGTATCTTTGCCATGCCGGATATAAAACATACGGCCAGAAGTATGGGCATGGACTGGCAATACATCGTGATGAAGTTGCAGATGCCTATCACGATGGCGGCTCCGCACAGGAGTTGCTGATTGGTGAAGCGGAACTTCATACGGAAGAGCATGGGGAAGTATATGGCCATGCCTGCCAATCCTGCATAAAGCAGCATGAGCAGGTCTTCTATCATAAAGTTTGTGGTACCGCGGATAGCATCCAAGGCTCCCAAATACATGCCGCTACTAAACTGTACGCAGAATACTGTCACGACATATATCCAGGGCTGAATACGTTTTGGCACCCAAGAGCGGAACATAGGCATCATGAAGCCCATGCCTGCAGGAGGTGGAGGAGGTAATGGCAACATGCTCTAATACTTTACTTCACATTCCACATTGTAGCCTGCATGCAGTTTCTCGAGTTTCTCCGGGCTGTTACCGTCCAGCGATATGCGAACTGTCACGCGTTGCTCCACCTTGACAAAGTTTCCTGTTGCATTATCGATGGGTAGCAGGGAGAAGGCTGAGCCTGTGGCGTAGCTGATGCGTTGAACCACTCCATCGTATTGCTCGTCGGGTACGGCATCTGCCTTTATGCTTGCTTTCGAGCCGACCTTGATATGCTGCAGCTGGCTTTCCTTATAGTTGGCTTCAACCCACTTCTCGTCGTCTGAGACAATGTTCACCAATGTCTGGCCAGGCTGTACGAGCTGACCTTCCTGTATGTCCTTAGTGCCTAGTACACCGTCGCAGGTCGCTAAGATGTAGCAATACGAGAGATTCAGGCGAGCCAGGTCAACAGCTGCTCGTGCCAGTTCAAGAGCTGCCACGGAGGCTGAGAGATGATGCTGTTGCTCGTTCTTTACAAGATGCTGAGCCATGCGCGAACGTTGCACTTGCTCATAGCGGGCCTTGGCTGAGAGGTAGGCTGTGTGGACATTGTCATACTGTTGTTGGGTGACAGCATCTTCCGAAAGCAGTTTCTCAAAGCGTTTGTCCTCGCGCTGGGCATTCTCCATCTGGGCGCGGGCATCCTCAATACTTGCCTCCGTCACCATGATGTTTCCTTCTGTGGTCTGAATACTGCTGCCAGTCGCCTTGCTGCCTTGCTCTGCACGGGCCAGGTCAGCTTCTGCCTGAGCCAGTCGAAGACGGAACTCTGCTGTTTCGATGATGGCCAGAGTATCGCCCTTATGAACAGGCTGGAACTCCTCAAAGCGAATCTCACGAATGAATCCTTGAACTCGCGTGTTTTGAGGGGTGATGTGCTGGCGTACACGGGCATTGTCGGTAAATTCTATCTTGCCGAAATGTACAAACTGCAATAACACAATGGTAGCTCCAACCAGCAGGAAGCAGATGATTACGTAATTGTAGATGAGGGATGAAAGTTTATGCTTTTCCATTTTGTAATTTACTATATTTATAATGTACCTGTAATGTATTTCAAATTATAATAGTTGAACAACACTTTTATGCGGCTGTTCACGAGTGCAAGCTGGGCATCAAGCCGCTGATTGGCTGCATCCACCATGTCTGTCACAAGTGCCAGTCCATTCTGATAGCGGTTGCTGATGACACTATAGTTATGCTGTGCCAGCTCGACACTCTTCTTGCTCGTATCCAGTTCTGTGAGTGTTGTCTCATAATCAGTATAGCCAGCTTGGACTGCATTCTCCACATGCTCTATGGTCGCTTGCTGCTGGTGGCGGGCTGTTTCGGTGGCTATTCGGGCCTGACGGATGCGCTTGCTGTTCTTATAGAGTGAACCGAAGCGGTATTTCATCCCTACACCCACAAAGCAATAGTTCAGGTTCTTGTTCAGATTAGGTATCTCCACCGTAATAGGCCCGTCAAGATGCTCCTCAGCTATGAGGGCAATTGTAGGTCGGCGGGCACTCTTCTCCAAGCGCTCTTTCTGTTGGGACATCTCTATGCCCAGCTGAGCCTGCTTGAGGGCTGGCGCATTGTATGTTGCTGCCTGTTGCCAATTGCTTTCCGCTTCTATCTCATCGGTTTCCTTTTCAAAGGCTTCTGTCGGAAGGATTGATATGTCTTCTTCGATGCCAAGTGCCGTAACCAGCTGGTGGTTTACGATCTTGGCTTGGTTCTGTACCTGTGTGCGACCCAGCTTCAGCTGTTCCAACTGCAGTTCGTAGCGTATGATGTCGTTCTTCAGCACCACACCTTCCGATTGCCTTTTCCTGGTCTGCTCGATTAGGGTTTCTGTCAGGGCGATATTCTCATCAAACACGCGCTGCTGATTCTTCAGATTGTGAAGTTGCAAGTAGTGCCCTGTCAGCAACATCCTTACGCGCTGGCGGTTCTCTTGGGCATTGGTCTGCGCCATGTCCGCCTGCAGCTGACTGAGGTTGATGCCACTTCTGATGGCTCCACCTGTATAGACGGCCCATGAGGCTTGTATAGCCAGATTGCTGCCGTAGTGCGGAATGTGTATGCCTACAGCATTCTTAAAATCTCGGTCACTAATCCAGCCGCCTCCCAGGTAGGAGAACGAGAGTGAGGCATCAACATCGGGTAATTGCTCTGACTTGGCTGCTTTAACGCCTGCCTCGGCTTCCTGGATGGCAGACTGAAAACTCTTGATGGAGGTGTTGTGCTCTTCAGCCGTCCGGAACAGTTGCTCCAGCGACATGGACAGTTCTTCGCTTCGCTCAGGCGCAGGCGGAACCTGAGCCATCACACACCTCCCAGTGCCCATGATTGCAACAGCAAACATGAGCAGGGATTTCTTGCTCAACATAAAAAGATATAATAAGGTTAAATGATTCTACAGATGATTGTTACACACAAACGAACGAAACAATCAATGCTGGCAACTGCGTCCCCATTTATGAAAGTCATGAATGGAGTTAATTTGATGTATTTCCAAATTGTAGTAACGCAGCCTCATAATATGGATTCCTGTCAAAATCGCCTGCAAAGGTAGTACAAAACGGACGATTTTCCAAATTTTCCAACGATGCTTTTTCCTAAATTCAACAAATTTGATAGGTTATACTGTCTTTTGTTCTTTTCACCTTCATCATACCTTTGCAGAGAACTTATAGTTATGCGATTTATTTCTAATATCATCGAACTGATTCCGGCTTTTCAGGAGTTTTTGTGCTTGGCTTTGTGCTTTTTAATAGGGGAAGGGCACCGCTCATTTCAAAAAATGTCGTACCTTTGCCCTAAGATAAATCGGAATTTATGGAAATCAATAATAGACCCAACCCTAATGAGGCTTTTCCGAATCCGAAGATTCCAAGCCTCTGCTTTATCAAGAACGTGGTGAAGAACCCGCGTATCATCATCGGCGACTATACCTACTACGATGATGTGGATGGTGCTGACCAGTTCGAGAAGCATGTCACTCATTTCTACGACTTCATAGGTGATCGGCTG
>JAFRQD010000052.1 GCA_017428785.1 Bacteroidaceae bacterium | reverse complement strand
GTTGAAGGTGACTACCCTCAAGCAGCATCACCGCAAATGGCTCAAGTTCGATTATCTTTCCCTGGTATTCTGGTGGGCTTGGTTTGGGTGGGAAATCTATCGGAAGAGTACGATGGAGAATGCAGGAGATGTGCCCGTCCGTTTATATTTCGGCTTCGTCATCGGTGGTCTGATTGGGATACTCATTAACATTTGGCAGGTCGTCAAGACGCAGCGTCGCTACCAAAGAATGCTCGACCAGATAGAGGACCTCAAGGCAGAATGCAGGTAGGTCTTCTCCTCCGTCGTAAGTGGGGACATGCTCCCCTTTGCGCGGTCGGTGGTGTCATTCAGTCATTGCTGTAAACATCGCGTTCGTCCACAGCAGGCGACTTATGTCGACGTGGCTTGGGAGCAGGCAAAGCCTTGCACGTCTCACGGACAAGCATGGAAAGATAGTCGCGGTCGTCCACGTCGGCGATGTAGAAGTAATCCTTCGCCCCTGGATATGGAGGGCGCATCTCAATGGTTCTTAACAAAGGACGAACGGCTTCGGTGGGCTTCAGATAGAAGCGGTCGTCGCAGATGAGACCGAATATCTTGCCGTCGCAATAGATGCCGTAGTCGCCAAACATCTTCCTCGCCGTTATCTCTCCTGCACCGCCGCATTGCTCTGCGACGTATTGCACAAAGTCTTGTCTGCTTGCCATTGTTCTTCTGTTGCCTTAATCCTTCATTCTTTCCTGTAGTTCTTGGTGTGCTTCGAGCAGGTTCCAGATGCCGTCTTCCGAGAGAACGCCACGCTTCAGGTTCTTTGGCAAGCGTCCTGCCTCGTCGTCGGCAAAGTCCTGCTTCCAGTCGTTGCCACCATAATAACTTGTGAGGGCTGCAATGTCCGCCTTCGCCTCGTCATATTTATCAAGCGCAGAAGATAGCCTTTTCAAGGCAGCCGAGGCACGGTTCAAGTGCCGCTCCATCTTGCGGATGCGCAGAAGTTGTTCATCCATGAGGTTTGAAACATTGAAACTGTAAAACATTATAACCTGATGTCGGCTTCGAACTGAATCTCTTGCACAGGCAGGATGCAGTCACTGACAATCCTCAGATTGCTTGCGTCGGCGCTCGGCACAGCCTTTATCTCGATGAGGCGCTCTTCGCCTGGCAACAGACCACGCAATGTAACAGATGAGCGGACATCTCCTATCGCAAACCAAGCGTCGCGATAGAGCGGGGCAATGCCCTCGTTGGTGACAAGCAAGCGCGTGGATGTGCCGTCCGTCTCGCATGTTTTCACTACGAAGCGATAGCCTGTGCCATAGAGCCTTCGCGGAACCTTTCAGGCGTGGCGACACCGCCTCGCGGGGCATCGTTGGCTATCATAAAGGTGATGTGATACTTCGATGCCTGCTCCTCCCAAGTGCGTCCGTACAGACCGTCGGGACTGAGGAAACTCTTCTGGTCGTTGGACGAGTAGTAGCTTATCTCGCCACCGCAGACACCTGTCTGCCAGCGCTTGCCCTCTCCGATAGCGTTCCAGCACCTTTCGTTGAAGCCGCTGCCGCTACCTATCTCATGCGACTTGTGCATGAACGAGTCGTCAAACAGGCCAAACCTTCTCGCCATCAACATGTTGTTCTCAACGACGGGAGAATATCTCTTGTCGCCGGCATCAACGGAAACGGCCCAAGGGATGTCGGTCATCGTTGTGTCGAGGTGCTCGAAGAACTGGCGCTGGAAGTCTTTCGTGGGGAAGTTCTTGCCCAATTGTAACTCCGTGCCGTAGATATGATACTCCGACCAATGCCCGAAGCCGACCTCGAGGAAAGCCAGTCGAGGGTCGTGAGCATAGCGTCGAGCGAAGTCTGTGTAGAACTGGAGTGTGAAGCGCTTTAGTTCCGCGTTGCTCCAATCTGCGTAGTAGGTCGGTCCGTCGCCGCCCGGGTTCTCCGAGAAGGTCTCGTTGTAGTCGTCGCGAGCCTTGATGTAGGCAGGCACGGCTGTTGTGCCTCTGTTGCCGTCCACGTCGCGGCTCGAAGGGTATTCATAGCGGAAACGCGCGATGAGCTGATGTCCGCGGCTCGATACATCGTTCAGTATGTTCTCGAACCACGTCCAGTCGTACTGGATGGTGCCGTCGTCCTGGCATCCCGTCACGACCTTGCAGGGCAGGCAATACGAGAACTCCAGTTGGATGCCCTTGCCGTAAGTGGCGTTGCGGTTGCGTGCTTCTCCTGGCCAAAGCACGAGGCCCGTCATGGGTTGCGGATGTGTGATGCTCCGCTTCAGCTCCACCGATTGCCACGACTGTGCGCGACAAGGCATCGTCGCCAAGGTCAGAAGCAGGAATAAAAGTCTTGTCTTCATCATCGTCGGTTCTTTGTTTATGCACGCCAATATTCATTTTGACAGATTAGAGCTCTTCTTGAAAAGCAAGAAATCAACGCCAACTAGTGATATGGCGTTGTCTCTGATGCAAAGGCTTTCGAGTACCACCATCAGCGAGTCGTTCCTAAAGGACATGAGTTTGTCGGGATGTTGCAGACATGTTGTGTCCTGCTGCAAGATGGCGTTGATGGGATATACCAACACGACCTCGCCTTCTTTATTCTTTATGGTAAAGGTGTGTTCTTTGTAGGCACATGTGTAGTCTTCTTCCGGCAGTATCGTGCTGTAGTCGCCAAGTTCTATCTGCTCCTTTCTATCATGCCATCCATAATTATTGGAGACATAGCCAAGACTCTTGTCGTAGAAGAAATCGTATTCATCGTAAGACCAATCGCCATACTTTTTCTTAAACTCGTCTTCTCCAATCCCTGTCCTTACATAACTGATGACACTGCATACATCCTTGTACTTCTCGCACATCAGGCTGTCTTCCCTGATGCTTTCCAGGTCTATTTGCTCTATGAGTTTGCCAGTCTTGGCATTCGTCAGCTTCAGTTCTTTCAGATAGTCTTCCAGTCTTTGCTTCTGACAACTCAGTCCGATGCTTTTGGCCGAGATGCCGGGAATGTAGGTAAAGAGTATGATGGCAGCACCAAAGATGAGCGCCATCAGTTGGTATCGGCGTGTGCGTTCCTTGAAGAGCATCAGCACAAAGCATGTCATCAGCACGCCTGCCACGATGAGATAGAACCGGTCCTCGGTGAAACTGTAGAGGCGGATACGGTAGATGGAACCTATCCAATAGATAACAAGAGGAGGAATGGCAATGAGCGTGAAGCGACGGTAGAACCAGTCGTAGTACCGCTTGCTGAGAATCGTCTGCGACATACTGCCGGCCAGAGCCACGCTGATGAATCCCATCACCATCCAAGCCACGCCGCCTTTCGGCAGTTCCCATTCGAAGACAATCTTTAAGAAATAGACATAAAGGATGACGGTGTAGATGATGACGGCAGGCGAAAGGATGTAGTTGAGAATGATCTGCATTATCTTGGCAGGCTCGTCCACTTCATCTTCGTCCTGACGAATGAGGGTGCAGCATATCTGCGGAGCTACAACAATCCATATAAAAGAGAAGATGTATTCGTATCGATGATTGGGCTCAGCAATGCCAAAGATATATAGGAAGGAATCTACAATGGCAATAACGGCCAAAGTCAGTATTCCTGCCACAAGCAAGCCGAAGAATATCTGTGTCGCCACATGAATGGCATGAGCGACAAAAGAGCGATTGTCCATCCTTTTGCTGCCGACAATCAGCAGAATGGCTGCAAGGACATAGGTGAAAAAGAATCCTGATGTCCATAGAAAAGGCTTTATGTTTATTGACAAAAGGAAGATGGACAGGAGGAAAGAGGCGTAGTATGCTATGCGGCTTGCTCGTTGAAGCCAGAAGGTTAATGCGACTAGCGGAACATACAGACAAAGAATATCGAGGCTGACACCAAGCCATTCGATGTTTTCAATGTCAAATACTGTTATGACAAAGACCATCACACCTAATGCTGCTTCAACAGGGAAGCGCTGCGGACTACGCAGAAGTTGATGCAGCAATGTTTTTATCGACACCATTATTATACTCTTTTTAGGACTTTACTTGCCAAACAATATAATGCCAATGCAAAGTTAAGCATTTCATGAAAAAGAGCCAAATGTTTCGCACATTATTTTGAGTTCTTCGGCATCGCTTGTTATGATGGCAAACTATGCGTGCTTAATTGGCAAACTTAACGTGCCATGTTTGCAAACTAAGCGTGCCGTGTTTCATGACACGGCACGCTTAGTTTATCCTTGCGGCTTGTAACCTGGGATGTATTCCACTTTGTGGTCCTTGATGCTAAGGATTTTGCTCCAATTATGAGGAATGACATAGGCTCCGACCACTTCATCGATGACAAGGATGTAGAGGCAGCCATCCTGATAAGACAGGCTGCTGTGCAGGCTCTTGTGGCGATAGGGACGTTTGGTGCTGTAGGGGTAGAGTTCCTTGTTGTTCCTCTCTATTTTAAAGAAGTCAGAACCATAGTTCAGGTGGAACAGCATGTTGGGATGACTCCTGACGTACTCGTATTTCGCCATGAACTTTAAATCACTCAACACGCTTTTTGCCTTGGATTTGGGGACGACATACAGGTGGC
>JAFRQD010000051.1 GCA_017428785.1 Bacteroidaceae bacterium | reverse complement strand
GCCTCCTGAGCGATGTCGTCTGCTTCCTGGTCGTTGCCGCTGCATGCTGCCAAAAGGAATCGACGTAAGCCTGATAGTTCCTTGCGGACGAGAAAGGTGAATTGTTCGCGGTTCATTGATGCTTTTGCACAAAGGCGCGCTTCTTGATGCGCGGTTCATTGATGACTTGTTCTATTAGATAAACGTTTGAACCAGTCAAAAGGTTGCAAGGAGGCTCACTTTTTCTGCAGCCAGTATTGCCGCTCCTGCTCCGACATCTTCTCGATAGCATAGCGAAGAGCGGTTCTGGGCATCTCGTGGGCATGAAGGGAAAGGAAGTCTCGCAGCATGTCCATGCTTATTCTCTTCCCCAGTTCGCGAAGCATCCATCCGACTGCTTTGTGCATGAGGTCGTGCGGATGGTGGAGGTGCATCTCGGCATAGCGCAGGCACCACGAAGGGTCGCCCAGTTGTGTCGTCTTCCATGTGCAGACCATGCTCATGCGTTGCCTCCATAGGTTGTTGCTTTTGGCGAGGCTGTCCAGAACTTTTATCTTATAATTCCTGTCGCCAAGGAATGTCGGCAAGAGCAACCAATGCCCCAATATCTTGTGGACAGACAGGTCAACGAGGTCCCAGTTGTTCGCTTGCTCAGCATATTTGAGATACATTATTAATATATTATCACGGGCACGAATGGCATCCTCGTCGTTTATGAGACGTTTTGTCGCAAGGCTCTCGAACTTGGCAACAAGGATAAGAAAGCCGCAAAGGCGTACTTCGTGCCATCGGTTCATCAGCAACATGGGCACTTCTTCCAGGGGAAAGTCCTTCCAGACGGCTTTCACAATCTCTCTTGTTTGCGGTACTTTCAGGCCGAGAAACTCGTCGCCCTCGCCGTATTCGCCTTTGCCGGTCTTGAAGAAGCGCATCAGGATTCCCCTTTGCTTCTCGTCGCGGAGCGACTCCATATAAGCGATGATGTCCTTTGCCGTCATTTTCTCTTCTTTAGTATTCGTGCCACAATCGAGCGGATTTCGTCAATATCTTTGTCTTGCGTCTTTGTCTTGCGTCTGGGTTTCTTGGGCGTATCTGTCGGAAAGGCGTCGAGCATTGACATCTGTTTCTCGTGAAGATAAGTGTTGACGCTAAAACCTTTCTCTGCAATCTTCGTGAGCAGATACTGGCGAGCAAGGCAAGTTTGTCGCAAGTCGGGTAGTGCGTTGCCCAAACGATGAGCCGCCTGCTTGTTGTTTGTCTCGACCTTTTGGCTGAGTTCAATGGGAACAGAGAGGATGTCGTGCAGTTGGTTCGCAAAGTAGTCAGCGCTGCGCTTCACGCGTTCAAGGAAGTCCTTGTCGTGCAAGGCGTCGAAAGACATCGACTGAATCAGTTGCCGCCACTTGTCTGCAACGGCAACAACGCGTTCGCGAAGCGAGGAGAGTGCCTGGTTGTGCTGCTGCGTGAGCGAGGCGTTGCTGTGATAGAAATACTCGTTGAAGAGTCGCATCATCGACTCTTCAAGATAAAGGATGGAGCGGAAATCGAAGAGTTGCAGAAGAAGGTGGCGTTCGTATTCCTGTTTGAGCAGGGGCAACTGCTGAATACTCCTTTCTGCCTCGCTCTCTTGACGTGCGATGTAGGTATCGACGCGCTGGTCGCTCATGACGGATCGCGTGTCGAGAGGCTTGGCCAGCACAAGGCCTTCGAGCGTGCGGCAGCGGCTCAGGGCGACATAGACCTGTCCCGGAGCAAAACTCATATTGGCATCAATGATGGCGCGGTCGAAGGTGAGGCCTTGACTCTTGTGGATGGTGATGGCCCAAGCCAAGCGCAAGGGCAACTGCTTGAACGTCCCCTGCACCTCCGACTCAATTTTCCTCGTCTTTTCGTTCAAGGTGTAGCGCGTGTTCTCCCACACCAAAGGCTCTACATCGATGGCTTCCGAGTCGCCCTCACAATAGACGCTCAGTTGCCTGTCGCTTGCCTCCTGAACCCGTCCGATGCGTCCGTTGTAGTAGCGATGCTCGCCGGTCGGGTCGTTCTTCACAAACATCACTTGCGCCCCTTCCTTCAGGACGAGCGTCTCAGTCGTGGGGTAGGAGTAATCGGGGAACGTGCCCTTGATTTCTGCTTTGTATGTATAGGCATAGCCAGGCAGTTTCTGGAGTTCCGACTCGTTGTAGTGGTTGGCGATGTTGTTGTGGGTGGTGAGGCGGATGTACGGCTCCTTCGGGCTGGGGACGAATGTCGAATCGTATCGCGTGTTGAGTTTCGCGAGTGCTTCTGCCGAGGGATGTCCGCTGCGCACCTCGCTAAGTAACGCGATGAAGGCTTCGTCCTGCTGACGGTAGATGTGGCTAAGCTGGATGGTGACGTAGTCGATTTGCTGCAAGGCCTTCGAGCCGAAGAAGTACGGCGTGTCGTAGAAGGGCTTGAGTATCTGCTCGTCTTCGGGCGTGACGACGGGTGTGAGCTGTGCCAAGTCACCAATCATGAGCAGTTGCACCCCGCCAAAAGGTTCGCCATGCTCGCGGAAACGACGCAGCACGGCATCGATGGCGTCGAGCAAGTCTGCGCGAACCATGGAGATTTCGTCAATGATGAGCAAGTCCATCGAAGCGATAATCTTGCGCTTCTCCTTGCTGAAGTCGAACTTGCTCTCCACCTTGGCACCAGGCACATAAGGCGAAAGTGGCAGTTGGAAGAAGGAATGGATGGTGACGCCTCCTGCGTTGATGGCTGCCACGCCAGTCGGCGCGACCACGATAGGCCGCTTGCGTGAGCGCTCCATGACGGCCTTGAGGAACGTCGTCTTGCCCGTTCCTGCCTTGCCTGTCAGGAAGATGCTTCGCCCGGTATTCTCGACGAAGTCCCATGCCGTACGCAGTTCGCTGTTTCGTTCCATTTGAAATGTGCTTACGATGTCAAGCGTGTTTTAATCTTTCATTCAGCAAATGGCACAACTCGTCTGCCTTCATGCTGATGTCAACAACGGAGATAGACTCTTGGGCATTGATGAGGTGCTTGTTCATGGAACGGAAGAGGCGGCCGAAGATGCTGGCGTCCTCCATCTTTTGCCGTTCCACGCCTGGCTTGTAGTTGATGGCTACGAAGTTGTTATCCCCAAGTCTCCTGACCTCGAAGGACGCGACGTCGGCAAAGCGGACGTGCCACGTCTTTATTCCTCGGTAGGAGATTCCCTCGTCGTTGATGGTCAGGTGAGGCTGGTCGAAGAGCCTTTCCTTCAGGAACGACCAGAGCAACACGATGCCGCCGCAGCCGAAGAACACGATAGTGCCCCATCCTACAACCAGATGATACACGTTCTTGTGTATGTGGAGGATGTAGACGCCGCCACAGACGAAGAGGATGCTTCCCAAAAACAGCAGCAGCATCCGCCAGAGAGAATGATATATCTTGACTTCTTTCATTGGTCTTTTACCTTTTCACCCTTTCACTTTTTCACTTTTTCAACCTTTCCTCTATGACGTTCCAGTCAATAATCTGCCAAAGCGCAGCGAGATGATCGGGCCGACGATTCTGGTAGTCGAGGTAGTAGGCATGTTCCCAAACGTCGAAGGTCAGCAAGGGTTTCAAGCCGCGTTGCACGGGATTGGCGGCGTTCGGCTCTTGCGTGATGACAAGTTTGCCGTCCTTATCTGCCGAGAGCCACACCCAACCCGAGCCGAAGAGGGTCGCTCCCTTCTTTTGGAACTCGTCCTTGAAAGCCTCGAACGAACCGAAATCTCTCTTAATAGCAGACCCTACCAAACCTCCCCTTAAAGGGGAGGCTTCCTTCCCCTTAAACTGACGGAAGTAGAGTTCATGGTTCAAGATTTGTCCCGCATTATTGAGAATGCCGCCACTTGCCTTGCAGACAATCTCCTCAAGACTCGCCTCCTCGAATCCGCTGCCAGGCAGAAGTGCGTTGAGGTTATTGACGTAGGCGGCAAGATGCTTGCCGTGGTGGAAGCCAATCGTGTCCTTGCTGATGACTGGCTGCAGGGCATCTGCCTCGTAGGGCAATGCCATCAAACTAAACTTTCCCATACCTTATTATATTTATATAGTTTTGCGTCTGCAAAGATACGAAAAAGTTCAGAGTTATGAGTCCATAGTCCATAGTTTTTTTCTCACGAAATGTTAAAAGATGCAACAAATCGAAAGATTTCTTGTAAAACGTTTGGTTTATATCATAAACTTGTTTACCTTTGCATCGTCGAACGTTATAAAACGTGTCGAAACACTTTAATAATAACCACTTAAAACAGGAAACTATGGAAGAAAACATGGAGTTGACTGCCGAACGCAGTCTTGAGATTATCGCCGAGCAGCTTGAAAAGAGTCGCCGAGCCGTGTCGAAGGATACGGGGCAGTGGCTTTTCGTGTCGGGTTTGACGACGATGATAACGGCCGTCGTCGTGGCATGTGCCAACTATCTTACTTGGACACCTCTTTTTCATTTGCTTTGGTTCGCCTTGCCTGTCGTTATCTGGCTGGTGATGAAGCGCATCAACCGAAATCGCGTTCCTGTTCCTGAGAGTCTGGTTGGCACGTTGGTCAGGAAGACTTGGTACACCATTCTGGCTTTTTCCCTTGTTTATGTCGTTATTGCTACCGTATGGAATATCGTTTTGCAACACTATGAGAGTCCCGAAGTCTTTCTTCATGCTGGGATGCACATAACGCCTACTATCCTCACCTTGCTGGCTGTTGCGGTCAGCATGACAGGCCTGATCCTGAAGAAACGCTCGTTGGTATGGTTCGGATTGCTGTCCTTCGTGATATTACGTTTCGGCTTATTCTCGGTTATAATAAGTCGTGTCTTGCCACCTACGGCGTTGACCAAGTTGAGTCTCGTCCGGCCTTGCGAGCTTATATTCCTCTTTGCTCTTGTCGGCCTGATGCTCCCAGGCTTGATGCTTATAAGGAGAAAGTGATATGAACTTCCAACCATTAGACCCGTTATTGCACGCTGAGTTGCGCCTCGCGGTGATGTCTTTGCTCATCGCCGACGAGGAAGCCGAGTTCCCTTACATCAAGGAGCAGACGGGAGCGACGGCAGGCAACCTGAGTGTTCAAATAGATAAACTGTCTTCGGCGGGTTACATCAAGGTCAAGAAGACGTTCAAGGGGAAACGACCTTGCACGCTGTGTCGCATCACGGCGAAGGGGCAGAAGGCTTTCACGGCCTATGTCGAGGCCCTGAAGAGCTACCTGGATGTAAAAGTTTAAAAGGTGAAAAGTTGAAAAAGTAAAAGGGTGAAAAGTTTTTCTTGCTTGATTCATTTCAACTTTTCACCTTTTCAACTTTCATTTTTGCCTTTTCATTTTCTTTGTTTTTTCAGCTTTATTTCGTAACTTTGCAGGCGGAAAGAGGAAACATTATGAACGAGAACTTTGCCATACAACTGTTCGAAGGAAAGAAAGTCCGCATTGTTTGGGATGCAGAGCAGGAGAAGTATTATTTCGCAGTAGCCGACATCGTACAAGTCTTAACGGATAGCGTGGATGTTAAGCAGTATATCAAGCGAATGCGAGCACGCGACCCGGAGCTAAATTCCAAGTGGGGTACAATTTGTACCCCTGTTGAAATGCTTGCTCCTGACGGCAAGCGACGCAAGACGCAGGCTGCTGATTTAGAAGGCATCTTCCGCCTCATTCAGTCCATTCCCTCGAAGAAAGCGGAGCCGGTAAAGGCTTGGTTGGCTGAGGTGGGCGCCCAGCGCATCGATCAGATGATTGACCCCGAGCTGACGTTCCAAATGGCTGTGGAGGACTATCGCCGCCAGGGATACAGCGACAAATGGATAAACGAGCGGATGCGCTCCATCGAGATGCGCAAAGAGCTGACTGACGAATGGCATCGCTCCGGCATTCACGAGCCGAAAGATTTCGCCATCCTGACCAACATCCTGACCAAAGCCTGGAGCGGAATGACGACGGGCGAGTACAAACGCCACAAGGGCCTGACCAAGCAGAACCTTCGCGACAACATGACCAACATCGAGCTTGCCCTGAACACGCTCGCCGAGGTTGCAACTACGGAATATTCCCGTCAGTCGAATCCGCAGTCGATGGCTGAGAATGAGCGTATTGCAAAGGAAGGCGGCGAAGTGGCCCGCGATGCCCGAAGGACGATGGAACGCCGGCTGGGACGCAGCGTGATATCTTCCGAACGCGCCTCCGACTACATCAAGCAAGTGGAGAGTCACGAGGCAGACGCTTTGCCTCTGACTGACGAAACAAAAATAAATTAAAAATCAATCATTAAGAAAGAAGAATTGAGAATTATTTCGTAACTTTGTGCGGCGATTTAACTCTTAATTCTTAACTGTTCATTCTCAATTTCCTCAAGCACTATGAAGCGAGCTTTCATTCTTCCTGCCGTTGCAATCATCCTGCTGGCCGTCTATGCGGGGCCTTATCTGTTGCTGCTTTTGCTTGTCATTCCCATCGGTTATTTCTTCATAGATCGGTTGGAAAAGGCTGCTCCGAAGCGCATCACATACGCCAATATCGAGGAGGTTGAAGCGAAGTACGGGCAGGCAGACGATGTCGTGGTGCTTAGTCCGACGAGGGCAAACGAGCTGCAAGCCCTGATGCTCTTCTACAAGGCGCAGGACAAGGTGATTGTCTGTGGCGAGGAGATGCGGCTGAGCGACTTGGAGGGCGTGATGTCGAAGAACATGGCGACGCCCTACACGATTGACGAATATGCCGTTGTTATCGCGACGAAAGACCCGCTTCATCCCACCATCCAGCTCCGCGTGGGCTACGACGGCGCCCTGGCTGGCGAGATAGCCGGCCAGATCGACCAGCATATATCGCCCCTTTCTCCAGCCTGAACGACTCAACACACCACAGGTAGTTCGTTGATTCATCATGATAAATCAATTGCTGCATCATGAATAATCAATTGCTGCATCATGATAAATCAATCAACGCCGCCTGCTAAGTTTTACAACGACGCATGCCAGGTTTGGCAACTACGCTTGTTAAGTTGCCAAACCAGGCGAGTGTCGTTTCCTTTTTCTCCTGCGTACATTATTTTTATTATAACAGGAAAAAATCAGAGCCAACACGAAGGAATTCTCAGGAAATTGTTGTATCTTTGCACGCGAAAAAAGTAACAAGCAAAGGTATGACGATAACTTTCTTCAAGACACCGCAGCGGAGCATCATCGCGACTGAGAGCAAGCAGGCTCTTACGGCTGCTGAAATTGAGAAACTCTGCTGGCTGTATGGTGGAGCAGAGATAGAAAAAGAGGAGAACCTGACGGGCGACTTCATCGGTCCTCGCCGCGAGATGATTACGCCGTGGAGCACTAACGCGGTGGAAATCACGCAGAACATGGCCATCCAGGGCATTACGAGGATAGAAGAATACTACCCCGTAAAGGACGAGAATGCTGACTATGATCCCATGCTTCAGCGCCTCTATCACGGCCTGAATCAGGACATCTTCACCATCCACAAGCAGCCCGAGCCCATCATCAGCATCGAGAATCTGGAGGAATACAATGAGCAGGAAGGTCTCGCGCTGTCCCCCGAAGAGATTGAATACCTGCATAAAGTGGAAGGCCAGCTCGGCAGGAAACTCACTGACAGCGAGGTCTTTGGCTTTGCTCAAATCAATAGTGAGCATTGCCGGCACAAGATATTCGGCGGCACCTTTATCATCGATGGCGAAGAGAAAGAGTCGTCCTTGTTCCAGATGATAAAGAAAACGACTCAGGAGAATCCCCATCACATCATTTCTGCCTATAAGGATAATGTGGCGTTTGCTGAGGGACCGGTCGTCGAGCAGTTCGCTCCGAAGGACCACAGCACGAGCGATTACTTCGAAGTGCGTGACATAGAGAGCGTTATCAGCCTCAAAGCCGAGACGCACAACTTCCCGACTACGGTCGAGCCCTTCAACGGAGCTTCGACAGGCACAGGCGGTGAGATACGCGACCGCATGGGAGGCGGCGTCGGTTCATGGCCCATCGCAGGTACTGCGGTGTATATGACGGCCTATCCTCGCATAGAGGAGCAAGGTGCAAGGAGCAAGGAGCAAGAGAATACCACAAGTCAAAAGCATTCCTCTTGCCCCTTGCCCCTTGCCCCTTGCCCCGTTCAAATGCCTCCCCGCAAGTGGCTCTACCAGACGCCTGAGCAGATTCTCATCAAGGCTTCGAACGGTGCGTCGGACTTCGGAAACAAGTTCGGACAGCCACTCATCACGGGATCTGTTCTCACTTTCGAGCATCAGGAAGGTCAGGAACAATATGCTTACGACAAAGTCATCATGTTGGCTGGCGGCGTAGGCTATGGCACGAAGCGCGATTGCCTGAAGAAAGAGCCCCAGAAAGGCAATAAGATTGTGGTCGTGGGAGGTGATAACTATCGCATCGGACTTGGCGGCGGCAGCGTTTCCAGCGTGGAAACAGGTCGCTATTCAAGCGGCATCGAACTGAATGCTGTACAGCGTGCCAACCCCGAAATGCAGAAGCGAGCCAACAATCTGGTGCGTGCGCTCTGCGAAGAGGAAGTGAATCCCGTCGTCAGCATCCATGATCATGGAAGCGCAGGACATGTGAACTGCCTCTCCGAGCTTGTAGAAGAGTGCGGCGGCCTCATTGATATGACGAAGCTTCCTATCGGCGATCCGACGCTCTCGGCTAAGGAAATCATCGCCAACGAAAGCCAGGAACGCATGGGACTCCTCATCGACGAGAAGCACATCGAGCATGTCCGCAAGATTGCCGAAAGGGAGCGCGCTCCGCTTTATGTGGTCGGAGAGACTACCGGAGATGCCCATTTCGCCTTCCAGCAAGGGGATGGCAAGCGCCCGTTCGACTTGGATGTGGCTCAGATGTTTGGCCACAGCCCCAAGACCATCATGCGAGACAGGACGGTGGAGCGCAAGTACGCTGACGTTGAATACAAGAAAGACCTAGTTCAACTAGTTCCACTAGTCTTACTAGAGTATCTGGAAAAGGTCCTCAGCCTTGAGGCCGTGGCCTGCAAAGACTGGCTGACCAACAAGGTGGACCGTTCCGTGACGGGCAAGGTGGCACGTCAGCAATGTCAGGGCGAACTGCAGTTGCCGCTGAGCGACTGTGGTGTGGTTGCCCTCGACTATCGTGGTGTGAAAGGTATCGCCACGGCTCTCGGGCATGCGCCGCAGGCTGCTCTTGCCGACCCCGCTGCCGGTAGCGTCCTCTCTGTCGCGGAATCTCTGACAAATATTCTTTGGGCGCCACTCGAAGAAGGGCTCGACAGCGTCAGCCTCAGCGCGAACTGGATGTGGCCTTGCCGTGCTCAAGAAGGCGAGGATGCACGTCTGTATCAGGCAGTTGAAGCGTTGAGCGACTTCTGCTGTGCGCTTCAAATCAACGTTCCGACGGGCAAAGATTCGTTGAGCATGACGCAGAAATATCCTGATGGAACAAAGATAATTAGCCCCGGAACGGTCATCGTCTCGAGTGGCGGCCTGGTGAGCGACATCAAGAAGGTCGTTTCGCCAGTTCTTCAGAAACGCCCCTCTACATTATATCATATAGACTTCTCGTTCGACGAGCTGCGTCTGGGCGGTTCCGCCTTTGCCCAAAGCATGGGGAAAGTCGGGAGTGATGTGCCGACGGTGCGCGATCCGGAGTACTTCCGCGATGCCTTCAACGCCGTTCAGGACCTGATAAAGAAGGGCCTCATCCTCGCCGGACACGACATCTCGGCAGGCGGTCTCATCACTTGTCTGCTGGAGATGTGCTTCGCGAATACTGAGGGCGGACTCGACATCAACCTCGACAAGCTGAAGTGCGACGACCTGGTGAAGCTCCTCTTTGCAGAGAACCCGGGCATCGTGATACAGGTTGCTGACGAAAACCGCACGGAGGTCAAGAAGCTGCTCGAGGCTGCAGGCGTTGGCTATGTCAGTCTCGGCCGGCCTTCTGGCGAGCGCCGTATCCTCGTCCAAAAGGACGAGGCACAGTGGCTGTTTGACATCGACCAGCTTCGCGATGTGTGGTTCCGCACATCTTACCTGCTCGACCAGAAGCAAAGCTTCAACGGAAAGGCCAAGGAACGCTACGAGAATCTGGGCAAGCAACCGCTCAAGTGGCAGATGCCCAAGGGCTTCACAGGCAAACTCAGCCAGTTCGGTCTCAATCCTGATCGCAGGGAAAAGAGTGGCATCCGCGCAGCAATCATTCGAGAGAAAGGCACAAACGGCGAGAGGGAAATGGCGTACATGCTCTACTTGGCAGGCTTCGACGTGAAGGATGTGATGATGACCGACCTCATCTCGGGCAGAGAAACGCTCGACGACATCAACTTCATCGTCTTTTGCGGCGGCTTCTCGAATAGCGATGTGCTCGGTTCGGCAAAGGGTTGGGCAGGTGCTTTCCTCTACAACCCCAAGGCAAAAGAGGCCCTCGACCGTTTCTACAGCCGTCCCGACACACTCTCGCTCGGCGTCTGCAACGGGTGCCAATTGATGGTGGAACTGGGGTTAATTGAAAATGGAAAATTGAAAATTGAAAATGATGCCACGCACCACAAGGTTCAATCTTCAATCTTCAATCTTCAATCTCCAGCAAGGATGTTGCACAACGACAGCCATAAGTTCGAGTCAGGCTTCGTCGGCTTGACCGTTCAGCCCAACAAGAGCGTCCTGCTCGAAAGCCTGAGCGGCTCGAAGCTCGGCATCTGGGTGGCTCACGGAGAAGGCAAGTTCAGTCTGCCTGGCAAGGAGGAGGACTACAACATCGTGCTGAAGTACAGCTACGACGGCTATCCCGCCAACCCGAACGGCAGCGACTTCTCGGCCGCAGGCATCGCTTCGGCAGATGGCAGACACTTGGCTATGATGCCTCACCTCGAGCGAGCTTTCTTCCCCTGGCAGTGCGGCTACTATCCCGCAGAGCGCCAGCAGGAGGATCAGGTAACGCCTTGGATAGAGGCTTTCGTCAATGCGCGTGAATGGATAAAGCAGCATGCGAGCCAATGAGATGGTAAATGGAACTCCGCGCATTAAAAAGCGCGCCTTGTTTCTAAAGAATACAAGAAATGATTAAATGGTAAATGTTTGAACTCTTCAAGACATTCTTCCAGATAGGCCTCTTTACGATTGGCGGCGGATATGCAATGATACCGCTCATCGAACAGAAGGTCGTGGACGAGAAGCATTGGGTAGGTCATGACGAGCTGCTCGACCTGATTGCCGTCGCGCAGTCGTGTCCGGGCATCTTTGCCGTGAATATCAGCATCTTCATCGGCAACAAGCGCCTGGGCAACAAAGGAGCGTTTGTCAGCGCCTTAGGCACTTGCCTGCCCTCCTTCCTGTGCATCCTGGCCATCGCACTCGTGTTCCAGCAGTTCCGCGAGAATGTCTATGTAGAGCACTTCTTCCGAGGCATCCGTCCGGCAGTTGTGGCGCTCATCGCGATACCCGTCTTCCGCATGGCAAAGAGCGCAAAGATAAACCGCTATAACGTCTGGATACCTCTCGTCGCAGCCTTTCTGATATGGATGCTTGGCGTGAGTCCCATCTTCGTAGTTCTTGCGGCAGGCGTTTCGGGCTATGTCTATGGGAAGTATCTCAAGGAGGACTTTAGTAATTGAAAATTGATAATTGAAAAATAGAAGTATTTCCCTAACCCCTGCTCCTCTATGATAACGCTTCTACTACAGCTTTTCTGGACCTTCTTCATCATCGGCCTCTTCGGCTTTGGCGGAGGTTATGCCATGATTTCAATGATACAGGGCGAGGTCGTGGGGCATTATCATTGGATGACGATGGGGCAGTTCACGGACATTGTGGCTGTGAGCCAAAGTACTCCGGGACCCATCGGCATCAACTCTGCCACGTATGTCGGCTACACGGCGCTCGTCAATGCAGGCTATTCACCTGCCTGGGGCATCTTGGGAAGCTTTATTGCCACGTTTGCGGTGGTGCTTCCGAGCTTCGTCCTGATGTTGCTCATCAGCAAGTTCCTCATGAAGCACAGGAATCATCCCTCAGTCGAGAATGTTTTCAGCGCCTTGCGTCCGGCCGTTGTAGGCCTGCTCTTGGCTGCCACTTTGCTCTTGATGAATAGCGAGAACTTCAGCTCCATGAGCGAGAACCCCTGGCGATTCTGCCTTAGCATCTTCCTTTTTCTCTTTGCTTTCATTGCCCAGAAAGTCTATCGCCTCGGCCCGATTCTCATCATCCTGCTTTGCGGATTTGCCGGCATAATACTTGGGCTTTAAGAGGCCTCTATTCCGAATTTTCGATTTACAAGCTGCAAATGAAGATACGCAGCTTGCGAATGGAGATGTGCAGCTTGCGATTCTGCATACGCAACCTGCGTATCAAAAACCAAGCGAGGCATAAATGAAAATGAAGGACAGGGCGATGAGAAATGAAAAGGGCGAAGAAAGGATTTCTTGACACGTAATTCGTTGTTGCTATAGGGCAAAGGTGCGCTTTTCTTGTGCGGAACTCAATTCTTGATTCATTTTCTTTGTCGGTCTTGCTCGTAATTCAGGAAAATTGTCTATATTTGCAAGCATATAAAGCCTTCAAGCTATGAAATCGTTGTTCCTCTCTTTGATGCTTCTCTCGGCTACTGTTGCCCTTGGCCAAAGCTATGTGATTGATACAGAGCACCCTGAACAGACCATCGAGCATTTTGGCGCTTCCGATGCCTGGTCGATGTGGAACATTGGCCTTTGGCCGGAGGAGGATGCGCAGAAGCAGATTGCCGATTGGCTCTTCTCGACTGAGTGCGACCAGAACGGGCAGCCTTTGGGCATCGGCCTTTCCTTGTGGCGTTTCAACCTCGGAGCGGGAAGCAGCGAGCAGGGCGACTCCTCTTATATAAACAGAGGTACGCGTACGGAGTGCTTCCTTCGGGCTGACGGCACCTATGATTGGTCGAAGCAAGCCGGACAGGTGCATTTCCTCAAGATGGCACGGGAACGAGGCGTCCCCTACCTATTGGCATTCCTCAACTCACCTCCGGTTTACTTCACGGCGAACGGCTTGGCCACCAATACCGGTCGGGGCGGCACTCTGAACCTGCGGCCCGAGTGCTACGAACCCTTTGCGCAGTTCATGGCAGAGTCTGTTAATGGCTTGGAGAGGGAGCATGGCATCCACATCGACTACCTCTCGCCTGTCAACGAGCCTGATGGCAGTTGGAATTGGCAGGGGCCAAAGCAGGAAGGCTCGCCAGCGACAAACAGGGAGATAGCCCGAGTGGCTCGTCTCGCCAGCCAGGCATTCACGGAGCGAGGACTCACGACGCAGATTGTTGTGGATGAGTCCAGCGACCTTCGTTGCCTGCTCGGCATTCATAATACCTCGTGGGAGCGTGGCAACGGCATTGCTTCCTTCTGGTCGGCCGACAGCACAGCTTCCTATCTTGGCGAAACGCCTTTGGTGTCGCGGCTGATGTTGGGGCACAGTTACTGGACGAACACGCCGGTTCCTTACATGAAGGAGATAAGGCTTCAGCTTCGCGATGAGCTGAGGAAGTATGGCGTAGGCTTCTGGCAGTCTGAGGTGTGTGTGATGAGCAATGACAAGGAGATAGGTGGCGGGCAGCGGTACGACTTCACCATGAAGACGGCTCTGTATGTGGCTCGCATCATTCATCACGACCTCTGCTATGCGAATGCCCGGAGTTGGTCGTGGTGGCGGGCATGCGGAGCCGACTACAAGGACGGCCTCATTCGTGTCTATGACCGCGAGCATCGAGGTCGCGACAGCCGGCTCCTATGGGCTCTTGGCAACTATAGCCGCTTTGTCCGGCCAGGGGCGGTGCGCTACAATATCTCTTCCGGTCAGGAGGAAGACCCTTATGGCCTGATGGTCTCGGCATTCCGGAACAAGGACGGCTCCTGGGTCATAGTGGCTATCAACTATGGTCAAAAGGAAAAGGTGTTTTCCTTTGCCGTCGGCAAGCAAAAGAACAAGTGGCAACCCTACCGGACCAGCGATGAGGAGGGCGAGACTCTGAAACCGCTTGCTCCCTGCAAAGGCTCCACCAAGCTGCCTCCCCGAAGCATAACAACTTTTGTATCACTAAAACCTTAAAACAATATGAAAACCTTCTTTCGATTCCTTACCCTAACCGCTTTGCTGCTGGCCTCTGCTTCGATGCAGGCCGCACAGAAGCCAGGTACTTTTACTATTGGCAACAAGACCTTTCTTCTCAATGGCGAACCTTTCATTGTGAAGGCAGCCGAAGTGCATTACCCTCGCATCCCTCGCCCTTATTGGGAGCATCGCATACAGATGTGCAAGGCGCTGGGCATGAACTCCGTCTGCATCTACATCTTCTGGAACATCCACGAACAGAAGGAAGGCGAGTTCAACTTCACCGACAACAACGACGTGGCCGAGTTCTGCCGCATCGCGCAGAAGAACGGCATGTATGTCATCGTGCGTCCCGGCCCGTATGTCTGTGCCGAATGGGAAATGGGCGGACTGCCTTGGTGGCTCCTCAAGAAGAAAGACATCAAGCTGCGTGAGCGCGACCCCTACTTCATGGAACGCGTAAAGCTCTTCGAGGAAAAGGTCGGCGAGCAGCTGAAGCCTCTCACCATACAGAAAGGCGGCCCTATCATCATGATGCAGGTGGAGAACGAGTACGGCTCGTATGGCGAGGACAAGCCGTATGT
>JAFRQD010000050.1 GCA_017428785.1 Bacteroidaceae bacterium | reverse complement strand
TTTGACATTGCCAAAAGTTACTATCGGCCGGAAACGAAAAGAAAAGAACGAATTCCCTTTGCATTTCACATGTTTTTCCGTAACTTTGCTGCAAAATTACATAAAAGATGAAAACAAAGCAAGAAATCGTTGAGAATTGGTTGCCAAGATACACGCAAATGCCACTCGAGAGCTTCGGAGCATACATTCTGCTCACGAACTTCAATAATTATGTGGACATCTTCTGCGACAACTTCGGCATAGAAAAACCCGCCTACACCTCGAACATGCGATGCGCTACGGCTGACGGCATCACCATCATCAACTTCGGTATGGGAAGCCCTAACGCAGCGATTATCATGGACTTGCTGAGCGCCGTCAAGCCAAAAGCCTGCCTCTTCCTGGGAAAATGCGGCGGCATATCGTCGAAGACACAACGCGGCGACCTCGTCCTGCCTATTGCTGGCATCAGAGGAGAAGGTACGAGCAACGACTACTTCCCGCCCGAAGTGCCCGCGCTTCCCGCGTTCATGCTTCAACGTGCAGTCAGCTCAACGATTCGAGACCTTGGCTTCGACTATTGGACAGGAACGGTCTATACGACGAACCGCCGCGTTTGGGAACACGACGACGCCTTCAAGGAACGCCTCCGCATAACGCGGGCAATGGCTGTCGACATGGAGACGGCAACGCTTTTCACATGTGGCTTCGCCAATCACATCCCGACGGGAGCCCTCCTGCTGGTCAGCGATAACCCGATGACACCTGAAGGCGTGAAGACCAGCGAAAGCGACAAGCAAGTGACGGAAAGCTATGTGGTGAACCACGTGAACATCGGCATCCAGGCACTCGAAATGATAAAACAGGACAAGAAGACCGTCAAGCACCTGAAGTTCGACTACTAAACGTAAAGTTGAAAAGTTGAAAAAGTGAAAAGTTCAAACATCAAACCCTTTCGCTTCTTCAATTTTTCACCTCTTAACCTTTTCTATTTTTCACCTTTTCACCTTTTATATATGGCAGCTAAGGGCATCACATACGACGATATACTGCGCGACCTCAAAGCGCGAAACTTTGCTCCCGTCTATTATCTGATGGGAGAGGAGGACTATTTCATCGATAAACTGAGCGATGCTATCGTGGATGCCGTGCTGACGGAGGACGAGAAGGACTTCAACCTCGACATCGTGTATGGTGCGGAGACCGATATAGACAAGGTGATCGAACTGGCTCATGCCTATCCCATGATGGCCGAAAGGCGAGTGGTTCTCGTGCGGGAAGCGCAGGCCTTGCGTTCTCTGGAAGGCTTCGAGGCCTATCTCGCTCACCTCACACCCACCACAGTTCTCGTCTTTTGCCATAAGCACGGGAAGCTCGATGCACGCAAAGTTGCCGCTAAAGCCATGCAGCAGGTGGGCGTCATCTTCGAGAGCAAAAGGCTCTACGAGAATCAACTGGCGCCTTTCATCTCGCAATATCTTCATAAACATAATGTGGATATCGAGCCCCAAGCCATACAAATGCTTGCAGGACATGTCGGTTCCGACCTGAGCCGACTCGCCACGGAAATGGACAAACTGCTTCTCGCCCTAAATGGAAATAGGGTAGTAGGGGCATCGCTCGTGGAAGAGCAGACAGGAATGAGCAAGGACTTCAACGACTTCGAACTGCAGTCCGCACTCGCACAACGCAACATCTTCCGCGCTAACCAAATAGTCAAATACTATCAAGGAAATCCTCGCAGCTTCTTCATCACAAGAACCCTTACCAATTTGTTTACATTTTTTTCTGACGTTATGCTGGCATACTATGCTCCCGACAAGACCGACGCGGGCATAGCAGCCTGGTTGGGGAAGACAGAATGGAAGGTCAGACAAGATATCGGACCAGCCCGCAGAAACTATTCTGGCGTGAAGGTGATGCAGATTTTGGGCGAAATACGCAAAACTGATGCCCAAAGTAAGGGGGTAGGAGGCGTTAGAACACCTCACGAAGAGCTCCTGCAAGACCTAATCTTCTTCATTTTGCATTGATTTCTTCCAAAACTGTTTCGCCTCGCGAAGCAAGTTTTTCGCCCTTATCTCCTGAAATAAAACGCCTTATATGGTGTTGACCATCTCTGAGAATCGCACGGAATTCGTCGTCCTTGCCCTTGGCTGGAAAGAACGCGAAAAGTGCCGATTTTCATCATTTTTGCCGCTTTGCCTCACTTTTGCCCTGTTTTAGTTTGCAAACACAAACACCAGCATCTTAATACAAAACCAAACAGATAGGGCGGTTTGGTTTGCAAAACTCCCTGTGCCCACACCTCTATGTTTTGTTTTGCAAATGCCGATGTTGAAAGCAAAACACCCCATGCCGCATATCCCATCGAAAACTTATGCGTAATTCGAATCGTGGCATATTGTATTAAAAACCAGTCTATAACGGAAGATTGTTAAAACAATAGGCGCAGATAATTGCACACGGAAACTCTTTTGTGATGTTTTGGCGGGTGAATTGCCATGCTTTGCAAGGAATAACCACGCATTATGCGCTAAAACCCAATATTTTGTCCGATTTTGTGAAATAAGTTTACTTTAAGCTGATTTTGTGGCAGATAGCGAGTTTTGTCCAGGCAAATTCCTCTTCTTGGCTTTTGTGTTTTGGTTTGCAAATTTGCGAGACAAAATACTTTCTTTTACCAAGTTCGCAAATTTCCAAAGCAAAAGTTTTGCGGTTAAAACATTATTTCGTACCTTTGTGCCTGTTTAGAAACGCAAACAGGTACAGATAATAACAGACACACGCATTATGAAGGATCGTATCAATGCTCTTATGAGACACATGGGAATGTCCCAAAAGGATTTTGCTAACGAGATATGTATTTCGCCGGGAACTCTTTCGAGTATCTTCAGCGGCAGGAACAAACCGACCCTTAACACGCTGAACAATATTCATGAGCGTTTTCCGGAAGTTAATATGGATTGGCTGATGAACGGTAAAGGCGAGATGTTTGCTTCGGCAGCTCCTGTCTCTCAACAAGTCGAGGCTGCTGAAGTTGGCTCGCCTGTCGCTTCGTCTTCCGTCTCAGGCATTCCCATCCAACCCGGTTTTATTGACCATCTTCCGAGCCCTCAGCAGGTGTCCCCTCAAACATCGAATTTGATGATGGATGGAAAAATATTTGACAAACCTTCGCGTAAAATAGCAGAAATAAGAGTCTTCTATGATGACGGAACATTCGAAACATTCTCTGCTAAACGATGAGACATTCTCTGCTAAACGATGAGACATTCTCTGCCAAACAATGAGCCATTCTCCGCCAAACAATGAGGCATTCTCTGTCAAACGATGAGACATGCGGGGCCGGGTAATCAGGCAAGTCGGGACATGGATTTATGTTCCGACTTTTTTTATGCCTTCAGGTGCTTCCCTGGTTCTCGTGTGCTGATGAAAGACTTCGTCGAGCAACAGGTTTCACTTGTTACGCCTGTGGATAATACCAAACATTTTTGGTTGTTTTGCTTGTATTATTGTTGCTATTGTCGTATCTTTGCAGCGCTATATATATAATAATGTATATGAGGAAGTACGTTTTGGACCTTCGTGTCACCTCGGTCGAGCAGTTGAGCGAGCGGTATCTCCTGCTTGCTGCGACCAATCCGGGCGGCCCTCTTCCCGAGATGATGCCGGGACAGTTTGCCCAGCTCCGTATCGATGACAGCAAGGAGACCTTCCTGCGTCGCCCCATCAGCCTGCATCGTGTTGATTGTGAGCGAAATGAGGTGAGCTTTCTGATACAGAAAGTGGGCAAGGGAACTGCGTCGCTTTGGCAGAAACAGCCAGGCTCGACGCTGAATGCGATTCTTCCTTTGGGTAAGGGCTTCACGATGCCCACCTCATCAAGGCAGAAAGTCCTGCTCGTTGGAGGCGGCGTCGGCATCGCTCCCCTCCTGTTCATGGGGGAAGCGATGCAGCGGATGGGAGTTCGTCCCACATTCCTGCTGGGTGCAAGGAGCAAGTCGGACCTGCTTTTGCTCGACAAGTATCGGGCCCAGGGCGATGTCTATGTGACCACAGAAGACGGGTCGGAAGGCGAAAAGGGCTTCGTCACACAGCATAGCATCTTGCAGCGAGAAAGGTTCGACAGCATCGCTGTTTGCGGGCCTAAGCCCATGATGATGGCAATGGCTTCCTATGCAAGGCAGACGAACACCCCGTGTGAAGTCAGCCTAGAGAACATGATGGCTTGCGGCTTGGGCGCCTGCCTTTGCTGCGTAGAAGAGACAAAAGACGGCAATGTCTGTGTCTGCAAGGAAGGGCCTGTGTTCGATGTCGAGAGACTGAATTGGTAAAGTCTCAAAACATGGCGTGGTTAAATTGCAAAGTTAACGTGTTTAGTTGGCAAAGTTAACGTGTTTAAATCGCCAACATCACGTGTTAAGTTTGGCAACAAGGCAAGGGCCGTTGACAAAGATACTGTAAAAAGAAGACAAAGATGGCAGATTTGCGAGTAGAAATAGCAGGGTTAAAGCTACGGAATCCGGTGCTTACGGCAAGCGGAACCTTTGGCTATGGCATAGAGTATGAAGACTTTATCGACCTGAGCCAGCTGGGAGGCATCATCGTGAAAGGCACGACTCTCAAGCCTCGCGAAGGCAATCCTTACCCCAGAATGGCAGAGACGGCGCAGGGAATGCTCAATTGCGTCGGCCTCCAGAACAAGGGCGTCGACTACTTCTGCCAGCACATCTACCCTCAGATAAAGGACATCGAGACCAACATGATCGTGAATGTGTCTGGCAACAGCCCCGAGGACTATGCCGAGTGCGCAGCCCGCATCAATGAACTCGACTGCATTCCTGCCATCGAGCTCAACATCTCGTGCCCGAACGTGAAACACGGCGGTATGGCTTTCGGCACGACGACCGAGGGCGCATCGAGTGTCGTGAGGGCCGTCCGAGAGGCTTACAAGAAGACGCTCATCGTGAAGCTCTCGCCGAATGTGACCAGCATCACGGACATCGCACTTGCCGTAGAGGACGCAGGTGCCGATGCTGTCAGCCTCATAAACACTTTGATGGGAATGGCCATCGACATAGAAAAGCGCAAACGCATCCTGAGCATCGGAACGGGAGGACTCAGCGGCCCATGCATCAAACCTGTAGCCCTGAGAATGGTTTACCAGGTGGCTCATGCCGTCAAACTGCCCGTCATCGGCCTCGGAGGCATCAGCGAAGCAAAGGATGCAATAGAGTTCCTGCTGGCAGGGGCTTCTGCGATAGAGATAGGGACAGCCAATTTCCTCGACCCGACCGTTAGCGTGAAGGTGGCGAAGGGCATCGGGGAATACCTCGAGAAACATGGTTTCGCCAGCGTAAACGAGATAATTGGAATCTGCGAATAAGGGACGTAAGTTATGCGAATAGACATCATCACCGTACTGCCCGAGCTGATTGAGGGCTTCATGCAGGAGTCCATCGTAGGCAGAGCACAAAGAAAGGGATTGGTGGAGATACATATCCACACTCTGCGCGACTACACGTTGGACAAGTGGAGACGCGTGGACGACTATCCATTCGGCGGTTTTGCGGGAATGGTCATGCAGTGTGAGCCCATCGACCGCTGCATCTCG
This sequence comes from Bacteroidaceae bacterium, assembly GCA_017428785.1. Lineage (GTDB taxonomy): Bacteria > Bacteroidota > Bacteroidia > Bacteroidales > Bacteroidaceae > Physcousia. The sequence goes on along the minus strand of JAFRQD010000050.1, from coordinate 18,274 downwards.
GCCTTGACAGCCGAGCGTCATTACGACGAAATCATCTTCACGACACCCGACGGCGAGCAGTTCGACCAGCCGATGGCCAACAGCCTTTCGCTCAAGGAGAACATCATCATCCTTTGCGGCCACTACAAGGGCATCGACTATCGCATACGTGAGCACCTCATCACCAAGGAAGTGAGCATCGGCGACTATGTGCTGACGGGCGGCGAACTCGCGGCTGCGGTTATGGCGGACGCCATCGTGCGCATCCTGCCGGGCGCCATCGGCGACGAGCAAAGCGCGCTCTCCGACTCGTTCCAGGACAATCTCCTTGCCGCTCCCGTCTATACGCGACCTGCGGAATACAAGGGTTGGAAGGTGCCGGAGGTCTTGCTCTCGGGCAACGAACGCCTGATAAAGGAGTGGGAACTGCAGCAAAGCCTGGAGCGCACGCAGCGTCTTCGTCCCGATCTGCTCAAGGGCGAGACTGTTCCAAGCACAAAAAAGAAAGGAAAAAACAAATAAGAGAGATATGGAAAAGAAGAAAATGAACCTCTACATCATAGCCGGTTGCAACGGTGCAGGCAAGACAACTGCCTCGTTCACGGTGCTGCCGGAGATGTTAGGTTGCCGCGAATTCGTCAATGCCGACGAGATAGCTGCCGGTCTTTCCCCCTTCAATCCGGAAGGCGTCGCCATTCAGGCGGGCCGACTCATGATTGACCGCATCATCTATCTGCTGAAGGAAGGCGAGACCTTTGCCTTCGAGACGACATTGGCCACGCGGTCGTATGTGAAACTGATCAAGCAGGCACAGAAGCGCGGCTACTTTGTGACGCTGCTTTTCTTCCTGCTGAGCACGCCCGAACAGGCAATTGCGCGAGTGGAAAAACGCGTCGCCATGGGCGGTCACAGCATACCCACCGACGTCATTCTGCGTCGGTATGAAGCAGGATTGAGCAACCTCTTCCAGCTCTACATGCCGGTTGTGGACAGCTGGTCGCTCTATGACAACAGCGACTGCCCTGCCGTGCATCTCGCATCCGGGCTGGGTGGAGACAAGGTAATGGTTTATGAAGAAGAGGCTTTTGCAAAGCTTCAGGAACAATACGGCAAGCCGGAGGAGGGCGAGAAGGCATGAAAGAAAAAGAGATTATAGAGATGCAGCGCCTGATAGACGAAGGCGTCCGCAGAGCCCAATACCGCCTTCTGCAACGAGCTTGTGCAGCAAACCAAACCCTTGTGGTGTGCAGAGGCGGCAAGATACTCGAGATGGTTCCAGAGGTAGAGCCAAGCGTGACCGATGCCGCCAACGGCGACCCTTTGGCTCGTCGCAAACAAAGATAAACTCTTCAGGCACGAGGAATGCATCAATGTCCGCTCGAACTCGTGTTCTGCTCCCTGCCTTAACCCTTGAGGCACAAGCAGACATCGAACGCCAAGACAGGATGCCATCCTTGTCAGGCAAGGGTAGGCGAGCACTATAAGGGTGCCGTCATTAAGGACGGAGCTAAGGTGCTGAAAAAGAACTGAATAGAAGGATGAAAAACGCCGCCTGCGGGGATTGCAAACGCCGCACGCGGAAATGACAAACGCCGCACGCGGGGATTGCAATCTCCGCAGGCGGCGTTTTCTATCCCCCTATGCCGTGTCTGGAAAGAGGGTGTTTTTGGAGCAGAAACTCAGAAGCAGTAACCCAGTTGTACGCCACATTCGCGGACACCGGGATACTTGCTCGAATCGCGGAAGTCGCGCGAGTAGCTGAAGCCAAGGTAGTAGCGGTTCAGGTAGAAGCGCACGCCTGTCTGCCAAGATACCTGGAAGTGTCGCCATCCATCGCCACTCAGCAGGCTTGTGCTCTTCTCCCCCAGATGCTCGCGAGCCATTGCAATAGCACGGATAGAGGCTCCGGCATAGGGCGCAATGGCATAGTCCTTGTCCTTCCAGGGGTACCATTTGTAGATGACGTTGACGGGGATGCGGAACGTCAGGACACGGGCTTTCAGATCGCTCGTCTCCCATGAAAACTTCATGTTGGCACCCACTTCCACAAAGTAAGGCATGTCCTCCACAACCTCGATGCTGCGGAAATAGCCCACAGTCATTTCGTTGAAGGGGATGCGCTTGGCCTCGTTCACCTTATAGCGCGAGGGCGAGTACTGCAGATAGAATGCGTTGTTGTATTTCTTGTGCTGTGGCTTGGGAGCGGCCTCTTCCTCGTCATCGAGCGTCCACTCCTCCACATCATAAGTGTCGTCGAACTGAGCTCGGGCACCAAGGCCGAAGCAAAGCATGACAAACAGAGCCATAGTAATTCGGGTGGTATTCATGGCTGCAAAGTGTTTGGAAAGTAAATCGAAAAGGTAGAACTCAGGAGCGCTTGGTGACGTAGATGTGAGTAACAATGCCGACGATGATGATGAGCAGAGCGCCGAAGTTGTAGAAGTTGTAGTCCTCAAGGCTGCATACATAGCTGAGGATGAGTAACAGTGCACCGAGCACGATGAGGATGATACCCAGGTTCTTTTTAATGTTCATAGTAGTATTGTATTGTGTTTATTTGTGTTTGCTCTGCAAAGATATGAAAAAGTTTAGAGTTTGGAGTTTAGAGATTGGAGATTTTTTTCTTTAAGTGGCATTTTTCTTCACTCTCTCCTCTCAATTCCCCATTCTTCACTCTTCATTATATCTGCCACCACTTCTTCTTTGGCTTGTGGTCCTCCGTCGAGAAACGTTCCATCATGATGCGTTCGTACGACTTCCGCTCCGTAATCATCTGGTAGATGGTTCCCCAGTCGGGCAGCCCGCCGATATTGCGGTCGTCAATCCACACGTCAGCCTTCAGTTTGCGGCTGAAGCTCTGGTTCTTATTCTCTTCCTCTTCGGGAAAGTCCTTGTTCACGGCATAGAACTCCACCCCTCTCTGGCGGCACCATTCTACAGCGTCCTCCAGCAGTTTCCCTTCACGCACACTCCAAAGAATGAGCCTGTGGCGGTCCTCAATCAGCATTCTCAGCGTTTGTGTGGCGAAAGGGAGCTCTTTGCCTATCTCGGGGTAACGGTGCTCCACGATAGTTCCGTCGAAGTCAACAGCTATGGTCATTTCTCTTTGTCGTTTTGATATTTGCAGGTGCAAAGTTACGAAAAAGTGAGCGAAAAGCCAAATTTCTCATTTTCTTAATCCCTTATTTTTATATTTTCAAAAATATTTTGTACTTTTGCAGCGCAAAAAAATGTAAATAGCAATGAAAAAGTCAACAACCCTCTTGCTCGCGCTTGTAGCCTTGCTCATGATGTCGAGTTGTGTGTCAACTAAGAAAATCGTTTATTTCCAGGACCCCAATGAAGTGGTCAATCAGGGAGAGAAGATATTGCAGCAGTATGAGATGCGGCTCAAGCCTGCCGATCAGGTGCTTGTCAAAGTCACTTGCAGCGAACCCGACCTGCTGTCCATCTTTGCCCAGGATGTCATGATGGGTACTGCTGGCGGCTATGCCAGTTCTCAGAGCATCTCCAGTACAAACAACATGACCAATGCATATGGCTATACAGTCAGCAATGAAGGCTTCATTACTCTGCCGGCAGTCGGTCGCGTGGAGGTGGCAGGTCTTACTTCCGATGAGGCAGGTCATCGCATTGAAGAGTGCATTATTGCAGCCAATCTCATCAAAGACCCGGAGGTTACTGTCCGCTTGCTCAATGCCCGCGTTGCTGTGCTGGGTGCCGTCAAGGCTCCTCAGGTAGTCAACCTGACTAGTGAACGCAATACTGTGCTTGACATTCTTTCTCGTTGCGGAGACATCGCCGATACAGGCTTGCGTCAGAAGATAACCCTTTATCGTGAGGAGAACGGCCAGCGCAAGAAATATCCCATCGACCTTACCACAGCCGATGTGTTCAACAGTCCTGCTTATTATGTGCAGCAGAACGACCTTATCTATGTTGAGCCCAACAAGAGCCAGACCGTCAAGAGCAGTGCCTTCTACACCTTCCTCAGTGCAGGTGCCAGCATCATCAGTGTTGTTTCGGCTATCGTGACGATTGTAATGGTTGCTATAAAATAATGGAGCCCCATTCCTCTGGAGCTACGGAGGAGATATCAAAACCATCCAACCAAAGGCCTGTGGAGATGTTCCGCAGGCCTTTTCTATTCAAATAGGTCGAGGGGATGCCTTTCACAAGGAGGCATTTGCGGAAGTGTCCCGTGTTTGCGGGCAGGGAGAAGCTCGTCTTGTTCTTGGCAGAGGAAAGCTCTACAGGGACGCAGAGGTCGGCATTGGAGCAGAGAGAGTCCGTGGAGAGCAGGATGTTGCTTTGGTTGTCGGCTTCGATACTGAAGGCAGCATTGCTCATGGAGAGTCGGGCAGTTCCCACCATGTAGCCAATTACCCATACAGCTTCACTGTTGGACAGCTCCAAAGAGCGAATGTCTGTTGCTGTATAGGGACACTCCTTAGTGCCTTCTCCTGTGCCGATGATGCTGGCAGCCTGTTCCTCATTGCCTGCCGCGCCAGTGTTATCAGGCTCCACGGGCAAGTCGATCTTCTGGCAGCAGGTCAGCAGCACCAGGCAGAGCAAAGTCAGACTATTCCTCTTCCGTAAAAGCATCCAGAACCTTCTTGCAGACCTTCGGGAGATTATATTTATAGTAGAATGTGTCTCCCCAAAGGAGCAGATAAACTATGACGAGGAAAATGCCCCAAACAAGCAGGATAATCAGCGGTAAACTCATGCCCAAGAGATGAAAGTCGTGTTATTTACTGCAAAGTTACAACTTATTTTTAAAATTCATGCAAAGTGAGGAGAAAAATCTCTGATGCAGAGGAAATGTTATGCTTGCCGTATCAGATTCTTGCTTTGCAGCTTGCGTATGACGGAATGCAGTTCGCAGATGAACAAACGCAAACTGCGTTTCTGCATTTGCAGCTTGCGTTTGAATAATGCAAAATGGCCAAAAGGAAAACTAAACATGCCACGTATGGTTTGCAAACATGCCACGTTTAGTTTGCCAATTAGGCACGTTAAGTCGGGCAACTAAGCACGCCTTGAGGGGTAGGGGTGGGGTGAAAACAATAACCGAGGCAATGGCTTTGGCTGACAGCTAACTGCCCTTGCAGGGGAGGGTAAGTTTTCTTACAGCTTCAGTCTCAGGTCCAGTCCTACCTGCAGTGGGGTGCCTCGTTGAGAGAAGACTTGTCCTCTTGTGGCGAAGCTGAAGGCATCATAGCGGGTCTGTGTCAGGTTGTAGCCCCAAAGGCCTAACTCAAGATTGTCGTGTGTGACTGTCAGCCTTGCGTCAAGCAGGCCATAGAAGGGCTGTTCCAGGTCGTTCTCCCTTGTCCAGTAGATGCGGCCTGCTCCCTTTCCTCCTGCATAGAGGCTGATGTGTTGCAACCAGCCACGGGTGTGCCAGATGTATCTTGCTCCAAGGGATAGCGTGTGCTGGGGGGCAAAGGGGACATAATAGTCAGAGGGATGTTCCTCATTGCCTGAGTGGCGAAGGGTGGCATGGGTGTAGCCGTAGGATGTGTTCAGGGAAAGTGCTTCTGTGACAGAGGCTTGCAGCGATGCCTCCATACCTAAGCTGCGACTGTGGTTGGCATTGACCGTGATGCGTCCCATCCCACTCTCAGCCATCTGACTGATCTGCAGGTCGCGGGTCTCAATCCAGAAGGCCGCAAGGTCTGCCTTGAGCCGTCCGTCAAGGAGATTGAGGTGGGAGCCTATTTCGTAGTTCCATGCAGTCTCGGGTTTGTAGTATGCCGTCTGCTCTACATCGGGCTGCTCTATGGTAGGCATATTGCTTCGGATGCGTCCCATAATCATATCCACATGCCCTGCCGGGACATAGGGTATGCCGGCAAACATGTTGGTGAGGTAGGCTTCGGTGCCTGCATCTATGCTTCTCATCATCTGTCTGCGCATCTCTGTCTGCAATAAATCGCTGAACAGCTGCACATTGTAACCGCCAGAACGATAGCCTCTGCTCACTGAGGCATACACGTTTCCTGTTTGTCCGAAGTCATACTTGAGGGCAGCCTTGGGGAGGCAGTGAATGTGGCTGTTGCTTGTCTTTCCATAGAAAGAGGGAGTGGCATTAAGGCCGTTGAGGATGACGCTGTTGCGAGGGTTGCCGCTTCTGATGGCAAAGTCGAAGTCAATGTTGCCTGGAGCATCGTAGTACATCTTGCTCCGCTCATAGTCCAGGCGCACTCCAAGGGTGAAAGAGAGGTTCTCGATGAGCTTTACTGTGGACTGATGGAAGAGTCCTGCGTTCAGAGTGGGTGTGTCGAACACTCCTCCCATGGGCAGGATGCTGTTCTTCAGGGCAATGGACATTGGCCCCATGCCTTGAGGGGTGAGGTCAGGCAGGCTGCGGTTGATAAGCCCGGAAAGCCAGTCGATGCCTTCCTGATAGAAGGTGACAGGAGCATTCGTGTTGAGCCACTGATATTGGAAGTTGATGCCAGAGGTCCATTGCCATCGAGTATCCTCTTTTGTCTTGACGGCAATCTCTTCGCTCAGCACCTTGCCCAACTGTTTCTGCTGCAGGGAGTAGAGGTCCTGGCGGGAGAAGTCCTGATCCATGAACATGTCGTCCTTGAGGAACTGGAAGCCCGTGGTGCTGGTCATCATGATGCGACCAAAGTCGTGCTCTGCATTCAGTCCGAGGGTAAGGAGGTGCCTTCTGTAGCTGGCGGCACGGTTGTAGGCAATCTCTCCAGCGTCCTCACCTTGCTTGGCAGCATACGGGTAGCCGCCTTGCTTGGTCCATTGGTAGCGGACGGAGAGGTCGAGGCGAACCTTGTCAGAGGGGATATAGATGCCTCTCCAACGAGCTGCAATGTCATCACTCTCATCCACTCTTTGTCCGCCAAGAGCCATGTTCTTGTAGAAGCCTCCAAGATGCTCATAGCTTACTCCGGCACTGAAGGCGAGCTTGTCAGAGGGACGATGATAGTGCGTTACGCGTGCACGATAATTATTATAGGAAGCACCACTCAGCATGAGGTCCGTGCCCTGATAATTCATGGGGTTCTTGGTATAGACACGGATGAGTCCGCCAATGGTGTTGCGCCCGAAGAGTGTGCCTTGAGGGCCTCGCAGAACGTCGATTCTGTCGGCGTCACTCAGGTCCTGGTCCATGCTGCTCAAGTTTGCCAGAGGAATGTCATCCACATACATCCCGATGGCAGGAGTTCCTATTCTGCTGCCCACACCTCGCAGGTAGATGCTGCTGGTGAGTCGGCTTCCATAGTTGGGAATGAAGAGGCCCGGCACATGGGCAGTCAGGTTCTTGATGTTGTTGATGCCTTTCTCTTGCAGTTGTCCTGCTCCATACGACGATGAGGAGAGGGGTTGCTGGCGAAGGGCAGTATGTTCCTTGGGAGTGCTGACCACAACAATCTCATCCATTTTGTGGACGGAAAGCGTGTCTGCCTCGTGGGCAGAAAGAGTGAGGGGGAAGATAAGGGCGAAGAGTTTATAATTCATAACACATACTTTTATATTAACGGCTGCAAAGATACAGCAAGTTTCTCAACTTTGCCTTAAGATTGTCTTAAGATTCCATGTTCTCCATCGGAATGGCAAGTTCCACTCCCATAATGTCGCCTTCGGGCGTGTGCTTGTTGCCCATACGGATAGGAATGCCAAGGAAAGCAGCCTGCTGTCGGGCACTTTGCATCTCATTGAAGTCGGGACAGGAACCAGTGGAGGTCAGCGTTAAGGTGTATTCCCGAATGGTGAGCTGTGAGGCAATCTCCCATCTGGCACCATTGGGAGCATGCAGCAGGAACAGGGAGAAGACAGCAGAGAATATCTGGCGCAGAATGTCTTCGTCAACCATAATCTCATATACAAAAGGAGTGAGCCTGAGGTAGCAGCGGATGTCTTTCTTCCTCAGCACATCCTCGTGACACATAAGGAGCTCGCGCAGGAAGACATCTATCTTCACAACTCCCGAGGCCGGTGCTTCATGGGAAAGGATGAGCCCTACGCCTCTAATGGCTCGCACAGGACCTTCCTTGGTCCAGCCAAGCTTGTGTCGCAAGGAGGAGAGATGCACATCCAGAGTGCCTGTGTCATAAAGGAAACGCTCTCCCCAGACAGCCTCGATGATGTCGTCTCTGCGGCACACCACACCCTGATGCTTGAGCAGATAGAGGAGCAGACGATACTCGGTGTCGGTGAGCATTACAGGCTTGCCTGATACAGTCGCCTGATGAGCGGCTGTATCCACAAGCAGGTCGGAGTAGTGGATGGCCTTCTGCATTGAGACATCACTTGCCGTAGTCTTCAGGAGTCAGGGTCGTCTCAAGCAACACGTTCCCGGAGGTGTTGCTGCGATAACAGTAGCTGAAGTTGATGTTCTCGTCCTTCAAGGGCTTCATCTTGATGCTGCTTTTCAATTCGCCCAGGAGGCCTTTCCTATATTCCTCGGCAACTTCTTCTGTGTAGATAGAATCTATGTCGAGATTGCCGGAAAGCGTATAGTACTCAGTAAGAGTGCGGCTCTTCATGTCGTAGCAAATGCTGTCCATCCGTGTGTCGGGAGCCACCTCCTTAGGGCATTCCTTCAGAGTGAACTGCTCATAGTCCCGCTTGAACCTCTCGTCTTTTGTCTCTCGCTTGCAGCCCACGAGCAGAATTGCTCCGAGGCAGAGAAGAGCTAATACCTTTTTCATTGTCGTATGTCGTATGTTGTATGTTGGTCTTTGGTTCCCCAAATGTCGCGCAAAGATATACTTTTTCTTGAAATATATACCTTGTTTGCGTTGATAAATATCAAAAACATGCCATATAACATAAAATAATGTCAATAAATCTTGCCAGATTGCAAAAGTTTCCATACCTTTGCACCCAGTTTGATAATAGAGAGAATAGATTGATTAAAGAATAACAAAAATCATTTAAAGTTATGACAGCATTAGTTGGAACATTGGCAGGTGCCATTTGGACTGCCCTCAACGAGAATGGTGCACTGAACACTAAGGACCTCAAGAAGGTTGCAAAGATTAAGACCGATAAGGATCTCTATCTGGCTCTTGGCTGGCTCCTCCGCGAAGACAAGGTGGTAGTTGCCGAGAACGATAAGGTCGTTACCATTTCTCTGAAGTAAGAAGACTATTTCTTAAGGAAAGAATTCAAAAAGATTGCCCTCTGAAGGTTCCGACTTTCAGAGGGCATTTTGTTTGTGTAGGCTTCAAGGATTGCGAAGATGAACCGTCACATGGCAGGCTTTTAGCCATGCGCAGGGAAACATAGTTTAGGGAAATCCCTCCTGCACTTTAGGGAAAAACACCCTTTTCCCCTCGAAATCTTGCCGTACCTTTGCCCTTGCAACAAGGAAGCAATGTTGGCAGCGGGCAGCGGCCCGGCGAGGATTAAGCAAGCTTACCTTCGCGTTCGCCTTGCATCGTGGTTGCAGAAGAAACAACACACAAGATTGTTTAACTCTTTAAAAGCAAAGGTTATGAAAAAGATGATTTACTTCGCCGCATTTGCCATCATGATGGCTATGGGCAACATGAACGCATACGCAAAGGTTAATGCAAAGCACAACGAGTTCCACATGCACAACGGAGGAATGATTGAGGTTCGCCATGATGGGCATCATCACGACTTCGGCAAGCATCACGGGCGCAAGTTGTCAAAGCACGAGCTTCGTATGATTGAACAGCGTCGTCGCATGGAGGAGCGCAGAAGGATGGAGGAGGCTCGCCGCAGGGAGGAAGCCCGCCGCCGTCACATGGCTCGCCATCACGAAGTGGTAATGGTCAACAACAATGTCGTAGCTGGTGTGGCAACTGGTGTAGCTGTAGCAGCAGTCATCGGAGCCCTGATGAGCCAGTAGGCGACATTAGGAAACAGGCGGAGGCAAGCGATCAGTCGTTTGCCTCCGTTCTTTTTATGCCCATATCAGAAGGGCAGTTCGTCGTTGTCGTTTGTTGAGGGGAAATGCCCATAGACCTCGCGGAAGGCATAGGCATAGTAGTCTTCGGGAGCGAGGCCTGGGAAGCGGTCGTGAAAGAGAAAGACGGTGGCTTCGCGGTCGCAATAGGGTGCCATCTTGAGGTAAATGAGGAAGGACTCCATGTCGTTCTTGCGGAGATAACAGTTGGCGAGGTGCGGGACGACGAACTTGCCTTCCTGAGTTCCGCAGATTGTCCAGACATCGTCGAGCAGCTCGATGGCAACGTCATTGTAGCCTGCATTGCTATAGGAGAGTGCGATGTTGAACAGTGTGTCTGCCTTCTCGGGACTTTTCGACAGGGCGAGTGCGAAATATTCCTCCGCCGATTTGGTCTGTCCGGCCTGGAGGCAGATGTCGCCTTCTGTCATGTGGCACTTCCAGATGTCGCTCTCGTTGCAGTATTCCCTTGCCTTCTCCATGAGGGTTATTGCCTCGGGAATCCTGTCCAGACGGCTCAGGGTGAAGGCTTTCAGCTGCAGTATCTGGGAGAGTTCCGATTCCCGTTCGGGCAGTTTCAGTGCCTGCTGCTCTGCTCTGTCGAGAACGGGAAGGGCTTCCTTGAAGCGTTCTTCGCTACTGTAGCATAGGGCGAGCGATATCCTGACACTCAGGTCATCGGGTTGCAGCTCGAGGTACTGCTTGTAGTACTCTATGGCTTCTGCCGCCGGACCTTCGTGCATATAGGTGTTTGCCTTCATGAGGAGGGCCGTGCTGTCCTTGGGATTGATGGCAAGAGCGTAGTCGGCTGCCTCCATTGCCTCAGGGTACTTCTCCAAAGCCACGCAGGTCTCTGCCAGGAGGTCCCAGGCTTCAGACTCGTATGGGTCTTCCTCGAGAATGTCTTTCAGCTGTGTGTAGGCGTTCTCATAGTCGTCGAGCCCCATCTTGATTTCTGCTTCCATGATGGGCACACGCGGATGGTCGGGGAAGGCACCCTTGAGTTGTTCGAGCCAATCCTCTGCATAAAGCCATTGGTCGTAGTCCATGAAGATGGAGGTGCAGTCGTAGAGATAGGTGTCGAGGCTGTCCTGCATCTGCTCCATCTGACTCTGGAGGAAGTCGGATGCCTTGTCGGGCTGTCCTTCTTTGATGAGGAGCTCGGCCCGGATATAGATGACTTCCAGGTCGTCCTGCTCGGTGATGGCGTCGATGATGCTGCGGGCCTCGTCGAGTTTCCCGTAGAACATCTTCTGCCGGGCCAGGAAGATTTGCGGATCCACGCTGTCGGGATGCATGTCGATGGCTGCCCGGATGGCCCGATTGGCCTTGTCGTCCTGCTTGCCCGTCATGTAGTATTCGGCAATGTCCGTCAGCTCATCTGCCTCCATATAAGGCACTTGACCTTCGGAGATTGCCTTCTCATACCGGTGAAGCAACCTCTGGAAATGCCGAGACTGATAGTATCTGTTGTTATCTTCCATTGCCTATGTTTGAAAATGTAACACGCTTACTTGCCCGTCTTGACAGGTGGTGTCTGAAAACGCCGCATGCGGAGTTCATTGATTTATCATGATGCAGCAATTGATTATTCATGATGCAGCAATTGATTTATCATGACCAATCAATGAACTAAGCCTGCTGTGTTGAGTGACTCACCCTGCCGAAAGGCCTATTTCTTTGTCCAAGTGTCCTTGAGGCCTACTGTCTTGTTGAAGACGAGGTGCTCCGGGGTGCTCTCGGTATCCACGTTGAAGTAGCCGATGCGCTGGAACTGGAGGTAGGAGAGGGGCTGCATCGTTGCTGCGTACTCCTCGACATAGCAGTCCTTGAGGATGGTGAGGCTGTCGGGGTTGATGATTTGCTTCATGGCAGTCACCGCGTCGCAGTCCTGCGCTTCGCGGATGGCGGCGAGCTCGTCCCTTGGGTTCTCCACCTTCCAGAGGCGGTCGTAGAGGCGCACTTCGGCTTTCACAGCGTGCTGGCAGCTGACCCAGTGCAGCGTCTTTCCCTTGATTTTCCGGTCGGCGCCGGGCATTCCGCTGCGTGTTTCGGGGTCGTAGGTGCACTGGATCTCCGTAATGTTTCCGTCGGCATCCTTCGTGCAGCCGGTACACATTATTATATATGCGTTCTTCAGGCGCACTTCCTTGCCGGGAGCCAGGCGCATGAACTTCTTCTCTGCCTCTTCCTGGAAGTCGTCGCGCTCAATCCATATCTCGCGGCTGAAGGTCACCTCGTGGGTTCCGTCGGCCTCGTTCTCGGGATTGTTGATGGCGGTGAGTTGCTCGGTCTGACCTTCGGGATAGTTCGTGATGACGACCTTCACGGGGTTGAGGACCGCGCTGACGCGGATGGCGCGACTGTTGAGGTCCTCGCGGACGGCACTCTCCAGGAGCGCCATCTCGTTGAGGGCATCGAAGGTGGTGTAGCCTATCTTTTTGATGAAGCCACGGATGCTTTCGGGACTGTAGCCGCGACGACGGAAGCCGCAGATGGTCGGCATGCGTGGGTCGTCCCAGCCGGAGACAAGACCCTCCTTGACGAGAGCCAGCAGATTGCGCTTGCTCATGAGCGTGTAGCTGAGGTTCAGCTTGTTGAACTCCGTTTGGCGGGGGCCGTCATAAGATTGAAGATTGAAGATTGAAGATTGAAGTCGTTGCCTGTCAACCGTATCATTTTCAATTTTCAATTTTCCATTTTCAATTTCTTTTGCCCACTCCTTCATCCAAGTTACGAAGAGGTCGTAGAGGGGACGATGCTCGACGAACTCGAGCGTGCAGAGGCTGTGCGTCACACCCTCCAGGTAGTCGCTCTGCCCGTGGGTGAAGTCGTACATCGGATAGGCGTTCCATTTGTTGCCGGTCCGGATGTGAGGGATGTTCATGACGCGATAGAGCAACGGGTCGCGGAAGAGCATGTTGGGGTGCGCCATGTCGATCTTCGCACGAAGCACGAGCGTGCCTGGCGTTGCTTCGCCGCTGTTCATGAAGCGGAACAGCTTGAGGCTCTCCTCCTTCGGACGGTCGCGGAAGGGGCTGTTGGTGCCGGGCTTCGTCGTCGTACCCTTTTGCTGGGCGATGACCTCCGCGCTCTGTTCGTCAACATAGGCACGACCCTGCATGATGAGCCACTCGGCAAAGTCCCAAAGCTCCTGGAAGTAATCGCTCGCGTAGTACACGTTGTTCCACTGGAAGCCCAGCCACCTGATGTCGTGCTCTATGCTCTCGATGTACTCGGTGTCTTCCTTCGTGGGGTTCGTGTCGTCGAAACGGAGGTTGCACTTGCCGCCGTATTGCTCGGCGATGCCAAAGTCGAGGGCAATCGCCTTGGCGTGTCCGATGTGGAGATAGCCGTTGGGCTCGGGCGGGAAACGCGTCTGGACGCGTCCCCCGTTACGGCCCTCCGCCAAGTCTTTCTCTATTTTCTGCTCAATGAAATTGAGGCTCTTTTTCTCATCAACACTGTTGCCGATAGTCTCTATCATGTTTGTTCTGTTAATTACCTTATGTATATCTTCTTACCATTAACGATATTTACACCCTTCTGCGCTTTGCCCAAACGTTGGCCAGCGAGGTTGTAAATATTATGTTGCCTGTTGTCTGCTGTCTGTTGCTCAATAGTCTTTATTCCCGTACCACCCAGTTCGAAGTAGGCACGGAAGCCTTTGAGGAGAACGGCTGCTCCGGTGGTGGCCAGGTCGGGTTCGAACTTGACAACCTTTCCATCGGGAGCCAGGCTATATATCTCCTTCTCTATATCACTTCCAAAGATGGGAGCGTATGTGCCAAAGAAGCAGCCTCCGTCCATCTCCACAAACCCTGCTTCTGTGTTGCCTTCTTCGATGGTGATGTTGGTGCAGATGATATCCAAGTTGGTTGCTTCAGGGAAGACGATGATGTAGGGCTGGCCGGCAGTTAGAGACTCGGTCTTCTGCAAGAGGAGCTCGTCGTTCGCGATGCCTTGGAACTCGTAGGCCTCAATGTCCTGACCAAACGCATCCTTCACATTGTCGATGCGGAAGGGCAGGCAGATTGTGTTGTAGCCAGCATCGAAAGAGCGCTTGACAGTCAGCTTGTCGTAGGTGTCTGCAACAATCTCGCTGGCAACCATTTCGTCGAGAGTAAGCTTCTTCAGGATTTCGGGAACGGGCGGCAGCTGTATGCTGGCGAGGCGCTCTTCGTCGGGAAGCTCGGTCGTGAAGTAGGAAGCCTGTGCCGGCAGCGTCTTGTTGGTTGTAGTGTACTCAAAGGCTGTTCCCTCGGCATTCAGGACATAGCAGTTCCTGAGCCTCGGCGTGATGGTGTTGCCGTGGAACTTGTAGTCCAAGGAGGTGACGACCATCTTGTCGGTACCTGTCTTGTAGAACGGAGCATTCTGCGCCGTGAAGACGATGGAGCGTCCGGCCATTGTCTCGTCGGCTGCAATGATGTAGGGCGTGCCTCCACGCAGCGTGGTGGCGGGCTTGAAGACAATGTTTCCGCTTAAGCTCTGAGCAGCGAACTCGTAAATCCAGAAGTGCTTGAGGGGGTCGTTGAGGTCGGCGGGAATGTCGTCGATAAGGATGGCGTCCGCCGTGAAAGGCATTGTGATGGCATGCCAGCCTGTTCCCTCCTCATTTTCGGGGAAGGTAAAGCTGTAGCTGGCATTGTCTGCCTTGAAGGTCGCTGTGAGGTAGTATGGGTGGTCGCTAACCAGGTTGATGAACTCCGCATGCTTGCCGTGCACGACGTTATGGTCGGTCAGGTTGGAAGGCAATTCCATGTTTTCGCCAAAGGCGTAGATGGTGTTGGGGTTCTTGTTGGGCGTCATGCGACTTATCTTCTTGCTGCAGTCGGCATAGACGCCGCATATTGTGGATTGCGTAGTCAGGCTTATGGAGTTGGCGTAAGCCTTGCCGGTGGGCGTGCCGTCGTTCTTCCATAATTCCACGCCGCTCTTCACTTCCCAGCCGCCCAGGTCCCATACACCGCCGTTGCCGAGCTGCTCCTTCTGATTGCTGTAGGTGGCTTTTATGTAGTACTTGTTGTTTTCGACCACATTGAAGGAGAAGTCCACAGAGGCAACCTTGCCGGCAAGGATGTCAACCTCGTAAGAGTGCGTCGAACCGCTCCAGGCAGAACCTGTGCTGTTGGGCTGGTTCCATATCTGCAGCTTGACGATGCCGTGGAAGTCTGTATTCTTATTGTTCCTGATGGATGCTTTGCCGATGAGCGTCTTGCCATATACGACATTGCTGACGGCATTGGTGATGGTGTAGGAGCTGACGGAGAGATTGGGCTTGTCGCCTTGTGCAACCTCATAGACCTCCATTGTGCCTTCACCTATTACGCCGCTGCCGTCTTCACCCGTGCAGAACCACAGGTTGTAGATGCCTGTTGTGTCGGGCGTGAAGAAGTATGACACATCGACTGTCTCGCCGGAGCGAACGGCCACCACGGATTTGCTCTTGGTATAGACTTTCTTTGATGTCAGGCTTGCGTGCAGGTAAATGACCTGATAGTATTCCTTGCCGTTGTTGCGGAAGGTCACCTTTATCTCCTGTTGCTCCTTCATGACTTGAGAGCCCGGGAAGGCTATTGTGTCGATGCTGATGGATGTGCCCGTATATTGAGGCTTATGGAATCTCATGCTGATTTCGCCAAGACTATCCACCACGGCTTCGATGTATTGGGTCTGGAAGTCGTATTCCGCCTGCCATTCTTCGCCCCTTGAAGGCTTGCTGGCTGGAGAGAGGCGGTAGGTGCCTTCGGGAAGTTTTCCTTTCATGAGGAATGTCTTTGTTGTGGAAGAACCGTTTCCGAGGCTGGTCATGTTCTGTTTCGAGCCGACGAGGGAGAGCGAGCCATCATCGTTGAGCATGACGATGCCTGCATTGAAGGAGCCTGTTGCGCCGGTCTGGTTTGTGTATTTAGCCTTGATGCTGGTGCCGGTGATGTTCACGTCGCTGATTGTGAGGTATGCGTCGGTTTTGGGAGTGCCTGGGATGCGAAGGTTGAAGAGTGCGCGCTGGCTCATGCTGTAGCCGTCGCTGCTGCTGCTTGCACCCATGCCGCTGTTGTCGCCTGGGTTGAGGATGCCGACCAGGAACCAGCCATTGCTGCCGCCTCCCCAGCCCCAGTTGAGGTGGAAGAGGTTATCGCCGTCGAAGCCATCGATGACGAAGGCATGACCGCCTCCCGAGGAGAAGCCTGAAATCAGCACGGGATAGCCGCGGTCCAACTCGTCGTAGATGGAGTTGAACCAGTGGTCGATGGTATAGTCACGGCGCTCGCCCACATATGCTCCGTCAGCATAGCCGAAGTAGTTTATGTATGCCTCTGCGCTGAAGTTCGCTCCGGAAGAGGGACCGTAGTGCATTTTGACAGCCTGTCCGCAGTAGCGCATCAGGTTGGCGACTGCCGAGTCTTGTTTGTTGGCCACATGGCCGTCGGGCCAGGAATAGGTGTCGCGCATGTTGTCCCAGTCAATGACCGTATTGCGAAGTATTTTGGGGATATCCGTGGTCTTTTTGGAACCGTTCTTCTTGGATGTGTAGGTGATGCTGTATGCAGGGATTTCCTTCTTAACCTTATCGGGATACTTGTAGAAGTACATGACCTGAGCCATAGCCGTTGCCGTGCAACCCGTTGCCGGGCCGCTCTTCAGGGGCAGTGCGGTTTCCTCTTTCTCGTCATCCTCCTTATAGTAGTTTGGGCAGGTGATGTTGTAGGGCTTTCCCTGGTTCCAGCGTGTGGTGAGCATTTCGCCGATGCTGTGCCTTGTGCCGGCCACTTTGTTGCGCGTCTTGATGCGTGGGTCGCCCTGCTGTATGTCATTGTCAACTATGTACTTGATCTCGTCGGCATAGAGCTGCAGCAAAGAGCGCATGTTCTCGGGGATGTTGTCGGGATCGAACGAACCCTGTTCCACATAGCCGAGGATGGGCTCCGTGCGGTCGTCGCCCGATACGATGACATAGCCGCCGTTGCCGCCTGCGTTGAAGACATAGTAGTAGTCCGACTCGCCTGCCGATGCCTTTGCTCGGGATGATTGGGGCTGAGCCTCAACTGTTTTGCCTTTTGCAAGCATGAAGTTCTGTGCTGTGAAGAGTGCAGCCTGCTTGCCGATTGGCTCTGCCGATGCTAAGAGGGTGAGGCAGAGACCAAACATAGAGAGGATAATCTTTTTCATGTAGTTATTAGTTTAATGTGGTCCGTAATTACAAGTTTCGGGCGCAAATGTACGGATTTTTTCGATACGGCACAACAAATAGTGTCAGATATTTATAAGAAAACAGCGTTATTGTTATTTTTTGCTATGCAAAAACAATATGACAGAAAAACCCTGAATTTTCGATGCCGGATTGTCAATTTGTCACAGAAACTGCGTCTGTCCTTGCATTCTGTCAATTATTGCACACATCGCAAAAGGGAGAAAAACAAGGCTCGAAACGCGGGATTTGCCAACGCCGCACGGGGCGATTCCCAACGCCGCACGCGAAGTTTGCCAACGCCGCACGCTGCGATTGGATTTTCCCCATGCGGCGTCTGTGAACTTCGCCTGCTGAAAAGTGTGCAAAAACACGCGAAAAGTGCCGGTTTTGCCATGTGGAGATGGCATTTTGGAAATTGAAGATTGAAGATTGAAAAATGAGGGGTTGCGGCAACTGCTTGTGGCAGAAGCGGTTTCAAAATCCTTTCGATTTAAGCGCTTCTTTTTGTGAAAATGAACAAAAGCATGTCCGAGACCATTTTAAGCGATTCTGGGCGGTCGGCCCAAAATGCGGGTGTAAGCAAAATCGGCGAATTTGTGACAAAATGTCAAAGCAAAAAAGAAGGGGCAGCCCATGCGATGGACTGCCCCTTTCGATGCGACCGGCAATGTCTTTGCTCATTGCAGGTGTTCATATAACCCGACGTCGCTTAGTCTTCGTAGCCGTTGGGATTGTTCTTCTGGAAGTTCCAGGCGTCGCGACACATCTCCTCGATGCCGAACTTGGCCTCCCAGCCCAGCTCGCGCTTTGCCTTTGCAGGGTCGCAGTAGCAGGTGGCGATGTCGCCCGGACGGCGGGGTTTGATGGCGTAGGGCACCTTCAGGCCGTTGGCCTTCTCGAAGGCTTTGACAACATCGAGCACGCTGTAGCCGTGGCCCGTGCCGAGGTTGTAGATGGCGAGGCCCTTGTTCTCCTGAATGGCCTTGAGCGCGCTGACGTGACCGCAGGCGAGGTCCACAACATGGATGTAGTCGCGAACGCCCGTCCCGTCGTGCGTGTCGTAGTCGTTGCCGAAGACACCCAGCTCCTTGCGGATGCCGATGGCGGTCTGCGTGATGTAGGGCATCAGGTTGTTGGGGATACCGTTGGGGTTCTCGCCAATGAGGCCCGATTCGTGGGCGCCGATGGGG